>DASTKT010000052.1:0-5275 GCA_035715725.1 Longimicrobiales bacterium
GGCGCCCCGCGCCGCCTCACGGCGGCGTCCGCCTCCACCACCCGCCGGTCAACAGGCGCAGGATGAACAGCAGCAGCACCGCCCCGATGAACGCCACGAAGATGGTCCCCGCGATCCCGCCGAACGGGGCGGACCATCCCATCCTGCCGAAGAGCCAGCCGCCGAGGAACGCGCCGACGATGCCGACGATGATGTCGCCGATGAGGCCGTAGCCGATGCCGCCCATGACGACGGAGGCGAGGACGCCGGCGATGAGGCCGACGAGGATCCACATGAGGAACGTCATTGGTCGTCTCTCCGTGTTCGGTCCGGGCCGGGTGATGGGCAACCCGCGTGCCGGCAGCGGATTCGTGCGGTGCGGAGCTCCTCGCCGGCCGCGTCGACGCCGGAGCACGGGGATGCTCGTGCGGTGGCGGCCCTCGGCCGGCGTCGGCGGCGACATTCTGCTTGGCCGCGGAGGGACCGGAGCCCATGTTCATCGGGTGGGTGGCGCCGCGGTTCGGCGTGAGGCGCCATCCCCGGACCCGGCCTGACTGCGCGATGGCGCTCTCGCCGGGACCCCGGACGCCGCGCCCGCCGTTCCTCCACGGTCTCCGGGCGGTCTCTGTGAGATGAACGGAGGTGGCGACGTCGGCGAGCGTGAACGACGCGCTCAAGTCCTTCGCCGCGGCCGCCGATACTTTCGAATCGGTCTCCGCACGAGGCCATCCCCGCGCAAACCACTCCCCCATCAGCGAGCGCAGTAATGAAGCACGTCCTTGGTTCGGGGCTCCTCCTCAGCGCCCTCGTCGCCGCGCACCCGTTGCATGCCCAGACGTGCAACGGCATGCCCATGCGGGGCCGCGGCGCGGTGGCCGCCACGTACCTGAACGGCGATGCGGCGGAGACGCCGCTCGAGCTGAAGCAGTACGGCGGCGCCGTCCTCTACCAGATCCCGGGCTGGTCTCCGTTCCACACGCGTCACGCGGTCCGCGTCGAGGGCCGCTACGGCGACGCGTCGGCCGAGGAGCGCCTGAACGGCCTGGTCGTCAGCCGCTTCCCGGGCCACCAGTACGGCGCCTCCGCCGGGTACACGGTGGACGTGCTGCCGCACTCGTACGTGGGGCAGTACGTCGTCTGCCTGAACGCCGGCGCGGACGCGTCCCACTGGGACATCGACGGGGCGAGCGGCACGGTGTTCACGATCCCGGCGGACCTGTCCTTCGGCATCGACCTGCACCGCGGCGCGTTCGGCGTGACGCCGCACGTCGGCTTCGGCGCGTTCTGGCACCACGCCTCGGGCGACACGCCGCTCGGCCGCGTGCAGCGCAGCGGCTTCAAGCCGTGGAACGAAGGCGGCATCGGCGTGACGGTCGGCCCGATGCACGTGGACGCCGCGGTCCGTCACGAGTTCAAGGTGCGCGAGCGCGGACGGATCTCGGTGGGGTGGTTCTTCTAGCGGCGAAAATCCCCGGACGCGACGCGACCTCCGCGAGACCCGCGCCGGGCGGTGCATCGGCGTCGGCCTGCGAACCGCATTTCACCACAGAGGCACAGAGCACACGGAGAACGGCCTGAGCCGCGCGGCGACGGGTCGTCGCACCCGAGACATCTTTTTGGGGTTGCACCGGTGGGGCGCGGGTCACCGGTGCAACCCCATCTTCATTCGCTGGCGTGGGCGTCGGACGCGGCGTAGCCCGCTCCCGGCTTCAAGAATGGATGCGTCCGCGGCGATCGCTGCGTGCCGCGGTTCCCGGCCAGCCTCCCCAGCTCCCCTGCTCCCTGTGAAATCGATCGTCGTTCGGACGCCGACGAGGGCGGCTTCCCGCCGGCTCGGGCCGTTCTCCGTGTGCTCTGCGCCTCTGCGGTGAAAACATCCGTGCCAGAGCGAGCGAGGCTGGGGACTCGCCGCCGGCGCGGGGTGGCGGCGGACTCCGGGAACGCTCAGCTTACCGCGGCGGCGCGCGCATCGGACGCGCCGGCCCCACCAGCCGCGGAGGACGTCATGGCGAATCGCATTGCCCGGGTCGACACGAACAAGGGGAGCTTCGACATCGAGCTGCTCGAGGACCGCGCGCCCGGGACGACGAAGAACTTCATCGACCTGGCGCGGAAGGGCTTCTACGACGGCACGATCTTCCACCGCGTCATCAGCGGCTTCATGATCCAGGGCGGCGATCCGACCGGCACGGGACGGGGCGGCCCGGGCTACACGATCCAGGACGAGTTCGACGCGTCGCTGCGGCACGACGCCGAGGGCGTGCTGTCGATGGCGAACACCGGGCGGCCGAACACCGGCGGCTCGCAGTTCTTCATCACGCTCGCGCCGACGCCGTGGCTGGACAACAAGCACGCGATCTTCGGGCGGGTGGTGGGCGGGATCGAGGTGGTCCGCGAGATCGGCGGCGTGAAGACGTCGACCGGCGACCGGCCGGTTCAGGACGTGATGATCCGCAAGGTGGAGATCCGGGAGCCGGAGGCGGCGTGAGCGAAGGGAGACCGGCGCCCGTGAGCCGGCTGGCGGGGAAGCTCGTGCTGGTCACGGGCGCGAGCGCGGGGATCGGCCAGGCGTGTGCCGGGCGCTTCGCGGCGGAGGGCGCGCGCCTGGCGCTCTGGGCTCGCCGCGGCGAGCGGCTGGCCTCGCTGGCGGACGCGCTCCGGCGCGAGCATGCGGTCGACATCCATCCGGCGGAGGTCGACGTGCGCGACCGGCCCGCCGTTCTCGCCGCGGCCGAGGCGCTCTTCGCCGCCGCCGGCGTCCCCGACGTGCTGCTGAACAACGCCGGGCTGGCGCGCGGCTTCGACCGCGTCCAGGAGGCGGATCCCGCCGACTGGGACGCGATGATCGACACGAACGTGAAGGGGCTGCTGAACGTGACGCGCGCGGTGTTGCCGCGGATGATCGCGGCCGGGCGGGGCCACGTCATCAACCTCGGCAGCACGGCCGGGCACCAGCAGTACCCGCGCGGGAACGTCTATGCGGCCACGAAGTTCGCCGTGCGGGCGCTCACCGATGGGATCAACCTGGACGTGGCGGGGACGCCGATTCGCGTCTCGAGCGTGTCTCCGGGGTATGTGGAGACGGACTTCTCGCGCGTGCGCTTCGCCGGTGACGAGGAGCGCGCGCGCCGCGTCTACGAGGGGTTCCGGCCGCTGTCGGCGGAGGACGTCGCGGACGCGGTGGCGTACGTGGCGGGAGCGCCGGAGCACGTGAACGTGCTCGAGCTGGTGCTGCTGCCGACGGCGCAGCGGAACGTGTACGTGGTGGATCGGGGGTGAGGGTACGGCGGGAGCAACACGAGCGGGAGGGGGAGGGCAAGAGCAGGAGCATGAGCAAGAGCAAGAGGGTGGGAGCCCCGTATCCCCCATCCGGCCGATTGACCCTGCCCATCCGATCCTCTATTCTCGCTTGATCCAAGCATTTGTCCGCAGCAGGAAAGGCAACGACAATGGCCGGGGAGAGTCCCCGAAATGGACGTGGACGCGGCTCCGCGGCGTCGCCTGAGAACGACGAGGCGAAGCGGGAAGAGAAGCGGAAGCGGCTGAAGGGCGGGTGGACCGAGGCGCGCGCGCTGATGTGGCGCCACCGCGGGCCGCTCGCCGTCGGCATGGCGGTGATGATCCTGAACCGCCTGGCCGGGCTCGTGCTGCCGGCGAGCTCGAAGTACTTCATCGACGACGTGCTCGGGCATCACCGCGTGGCGCTGCTCTGGCCGCTGGTCGGCGCCGTGGCGCTGGCCACGCTCGTCCAGGCGGCCACGGGCTTCGCGCTGTCGCAGGTCGTGAGCATCGCGGGGCAGCGGGCGATCGCGGACATGCGGCGCGACGTCGAGGCGCACGTGCTTCGCCTGCCGGTGGCGTACTTCGACTCGACGAAGACCGGCGTGCTCATCTCGCGGATCATGTCGGACGCGGAGGGCGTGCGGAACCTGGTCGGCACGGGGATCATCCAGCTCGTGGGCGGGCTGTTCACGGCGGCGCTGGCGATGGGGTACCTGTTCTGGAAGAACTGGGTGCTGACGGCCGCGGTGCTCGTGATCCTGCTTGCGTTCGGCGGGACGATGTCGCTCGCGTTCAAGAAGCTGCGGCCGATCTTCCGCGAGCGGAGCGTGCTGAACGCCGAGGTGACGGGTCGCCTGACGGAGGCGCTCGGCGGCATCCGCACCGTGAAGGTCTACGTGGCGGAGAAGCGCGAGGACCGGGTCTTCGCGCGGGGCGTGCACAAGCTCTTCCGCAACGTGGCGAAGACGATCACCGGCACCTCCGCGGTGGGCGCGTTCTCGACGTTCGTCGTGGGCGCGATCGGCCTGCTCGTCATGGTGATCGGCGCCCGCGCGGTGCTGGCCGGCACGATGAGCCAGGGCGACCTGGTCTCCTACGTCTTCTTCGTCGGCCTGATGGCCGCGCCGCTGATCTCGATCGCCTCCATCGGCACGCAGATCACGGAGGCGTTCGCCGGCCTCGACCGGATCCGCGAGATCCGCGCGATGACGACGGAGCGGATGGAGGACGGCGAACGCGGCGCGATCGAGGACGTGCAAGGCGACGTCGCCTTCGACGACGTCACGTTCGAGTACGTGGACGGCGTGCCGGTGCTGAAGGACATCTCGTTCCACGCGCCGGCGGGGACCACGACGGCGCTCGTCGGGCCGAGCGGCTCGGGGAAGAGCACGCTCATCTCGCTGGTCATGGGCTTCAACCGCCCGAAGGCCGGGGGCGTGGCCGTCGACGGCCGCGACCTGGCCGACATCCGGCTCGGCGAGTACCGCCGCTTCCTGGGCGCCGTGCTGCAGGACAACTTCCTGTTCGACGGCACGATCCGGGAGAACATCGCGTTCGCGAAGCCGGGCGCGACGGCGGAGGAGGTGCTCGCCGCGGCGAGGATCGCCCACTGCGACGAGTTCGTCTCGCGCTTCGAGGAGGGCTACGACACCGTCGTCGGCGAGCGCGGCGTGAAGCTCTCCGGCGGGCAGCGCCAGCGCGTCGCCATCGCGCGCGCGATTCTGGCGGACCCGCGCATCCTGATCCTCGACGAGGCGACGTCGTCGCTGGACAGCGAGAGCGAGGCGATGATCCGCGACGGGCTGCGCAACCTGCGGCACGGCCGCACGACGTTCGTCATCGCGCACCGGCTCTCGACGATCCGCAGCGCCGACCAGATCCTGGTGCTGGACGAGGGGCGCATCGTCGAGCGCGGCACGCACGACGAGCTGCTGGAGCAGGGCGGGCTGTACCGCCGCCTCTACGAGCGGCAGGCCGGCGTGGAGCTGGACCGCTTCATCAACCCGGGCGAGGA
>DASTKT010000053.1:0-5398 GCA_035715725.1 Longimicrobiales bacterium
CGGAGGCGGAGGCGGGCGCGGAGGCGGAGGCGGGCGCTGGCCGGCGCCTCGGCCGGACGGCGCCTACCCGCGCTCCAAGTACCGCTCCCGCTCCCAGCACGTCACCACCCGATCCGCCTCGCGCTGCTCGACGCGGGCGGCGTTCAGGTAGTGCTCGACGACGTCGTCGCCGAAGAGCTCGCGGGCGAGCGCGCTCCGCTCCAGCTCGGCGATCGACTCCCAGAGCGCGGCGGGGACGCGCGGCGCGCCGGTGGCGGTGTAGCCGTTGCCGCGGTGCTCGGCGGGCGGCTCGATGCGGTGCTCGACGCCGTGCAGCCCGGCGCCGAGGAGCGCGGCGTAGGCGAGGTAGGGGTTCGCATCGCCGCCGGGGAAGCGCGCCTCGATGCGGAGCGAGGGCCCGTCGCCGACGATGCGGAAGCCGCAGGTGCGGTTGTCGCGCCCCCAGACGACGTGCACGGGCGCCCAGCTCGCGACCGCGAAGCGCTTGTAGGAGTTGACGAACGGCGCGATGAAGAAGCACAGCTCGCGGATCCCCTGCATCAACCCGCCGAGGAACCAGCGCATCGTGTCGGACATGTGGTAGGGTTGGGCGCCGTCGTCGAGGAAGAGGTTCCGGGAGCCGTCCGCGTCCCGGAGCGACAGGTGCACGTGCGCGCTGTTGCCCGTCCAGTCGTGGCTCGGCTTGGCCATGAACGTGACCGCGTGCCCGTCCTGCCACGCGATCTCCTTCACGCCGTGCTTGAAGATGGCGTGGCGGTCCGCCGACTCGAGGGCGTCGGCGTAGTGGATGTTGATCTCGTGCTGCCCCGGCGCCGCCTCGCCCTTGCTGAACTCGATCGGGATGCCGGCCTCGCACATGAGCGTGCGGAAGCGGCGGTAGAGCGGCTCCGCCTTCGTCGCCTGCAGCAGGTGGTAGTCCTCGTTGTACCAGCCGAACGGGCGCAGGTCGTGGAAGCCCTTCCCGGCCGCCTCGTCGTAGCTCTCCCTGAGCAGGTAGAACTCCAGCTCGCTGGCCATCATGGGCCGCACGCCGAGCCGCGCGGCGCGCTCGACCTGGCGGCGCAGGATCGTGCGTGGCGCGATGGCGACGAGCTCGCCGGACGCTTCGTCGCGCGCGTCGCCCAGCACGAGCGCCGTCTTCTCCAGCCACGGGATGCGACGCAGCGTGCTCCAGTCCGGGTCCGCGAGCCAGTCGCCGTAGCCGGTCTCCCAGTTCGTCAGCCGGTACCCCTCGGGCGTCCGCATCTCCATGTCCGTGCCGAGCAGGTACGTGCAGAAGTGCGTGCCGTGGCGGCCGTGCTCGAGGAAGAAGTCGCCGGTGATGCGCTTCCCCATGAGCCGCCCCTGCATGTCGGGGATCGCGGAGATGACCGTGTCGATCTCGCCCCGCCGGATGAGGTCGTCGAGGGCGTCGGGGGTGAGGCGGGCGGGGGAGGTCGCGGTGGACATAGGATGGCTCCGCACGAAAGAGTGGTTCCCGCACCCGCCCGCCTCAGCCCCGCCTCAAGTGATACGCCTTCGGCCTCACCATCGCGCGGATGCCGAGGACGCCGAGCGTGCTGCCGAGCCCGGAATGCTTCCGCCCCGTCCACGGCAGGCGCGGGCTCACGCGGTCGCAGCAGTTCCAGTAGGCGGTGCCCGCGTCGACGCGGGCGAGGATGCGCTCGGCGCGGCCGCGGTCGTGGGTGTAGACGCCGGCGGTCAGGCCGTACTCCGTGTCGTTCATGAGGGCGACGGCGTCGTCGTCGGAGTCCACGGCCTGCACGCCGATGACCGGGCCGAAGCTCTCCTCGCGCATGAGCGCCATGGAATGGTCCGCCCGCGCGACGACGGTCGGCTCGAAGAACCAGCCCGGGCGGTCCAGGCGCCGCCCGCCGGTCCGGACCTCGGCGCCCCGCCCGGCCGCGTCCTCGACCTGCCGCCCGAGCACGTCGAGCTGCTCCCGCCGGGCGAGCGGGCCGATGTACGTGTCCTCGCCCTGCGGATCGCCGACCTTCAGGCCGCGCGCCTCGGCGACGAGCGCGGCCGTGAACGCGTCGGCGATCCGCCGGTGCACGTAGATCCGCTCGACGGCGCAGCAGCTCTGGCCGGCGTTGTAGAACGCGCCCTCGGCCATGGCGGCGGCCGCGGCGGCGGGGTCCACGTCGTCGCAGACGTAGACCGGGTCCTTGCCGCCCAGCTCGAGCTGGAGATGGATCAGCTTCGGCGCGACCGCCTCCGCGATGCGGCGGCCGGTGGCGTAGGAGCCGGTGAAGAAGACGGCGTCGAGGCGCTGCTCGAGGAGCGCCGCGCCGGTCGACCCCGCGCCGACGACCGGGATGAAGACGTCCTCCGGCACGCCGGCCTCGCGCAGCCGCTCGGCGATGGCCAGGCCGGTCAGCGTCGCGTGCTCGGATGGCTTGTAGAGCACGGCGTTGCCGGCGAGGAGCGCGGGGAGGAAGACGTTGGAGGCGACGAAGTAGGGGTAGTTCCAGGCGGAGATGTTGGCGACGACGCCGAGCGGCTCCCAGCGGATCCGCTCCTCCAGCTCCGGGACGCCGCCCTCGCCGCGGCGGAGCACGACCTCGTCGTCCAGCGCCGGGCCGGCATGGTCGAGGAAGAAGCCGATGCGCTCCGGCATGGCGCGCAGCTCGTTGCGCGCATGGGCGATCGGCTTCCCCATCTCCGCGGTGAGCGTGCGCGCCAGCGCCTCCGCGTCGCGGATCAGGGAGTCGCGGAAGCGGGCGATCGCGCGCAGGCGCTCGCCCCGCGGGCGCGCGGCCCAGGCCGGCTGCGCCGCGCGGGCCGCCGTCGCCTTCGCACGGATCGAGTCCGGCGTATCCTCCGGCAGCTCGCGGAGCACCGCCTCCGTGGCGGGGTTCACGATCGTCAGCATCGCGCGCGCACCGCGATCAGGAAGTCCTCGAGGAGGGGCGCGGCCGGGAGCAGGCCCGCGTCGTCCGGGTCCTGGAACTCCGGGTGCCACTGTACGGCGGCGACGAACGGCGCACCAGCGGCGTTCCCACCCGCGCCGTAGCGGACCGCCTCGACCAGGCCGTCGGGGACGGAGACCGCCTCGGCCGAGAGCGACGGCGCGAGCTCCCGCACCCCCTGGTGGTGCACGCTGTTCACGCGGCCGCCGTCGCGCCCCGGGTAGAGCGAGGCGAGCCACGAGCCGGGCGTGAAGCGCACCTCGTGGACGAGCCCGTCGTAGACCTCCCAGTCGCGGTGCACGCGCCCCGCCGGATGCTGCGTCGCGATGTCCTGCCAGAGCGAGCCGCCGAGCGCGACGTTCAGGAGCTGCAGCCCGCGGCAGACGCCGAGGACCGGCGTTCCGCGCGCGAGCGCGGCCTCGACCAGGCGAATCTCCAGCACGTCCCGGACGCGGTCCCCCTCCCATTCCGGGCGGAGCGCCAGCTCGCCGTAGCTCGTCGGGGCGACGTCCGAGCCGCCCTGCAGCACGAGCCCGTCCATGTCCGCGAGCAGCGCCTCGGCCGAGAGGGCCGCGCACGCCGCCGGCAGCAGGAGCGGGACGGCGCCCGCGCCGGCCAGCCACCGGGCGAGCGACTCCTCGAGATAGAGCAGCGTCTTGCCCTTGAAGATCGGGCGCGCGGGATCGGCGTGGAAGAAACACGGCGCGATCCCGATGCGGGGGCGGCGCGGAGACATGGCGGCGGGAAGGCGCAAGGCCGGTGCCGCCGCGGCGAGAGGCGGGGCGGCCCCGCGTCGCGGGCGGTGCGTCGAGGCGGCACGCGCCCCTTGCCCCGCTCGTGCCGGCCTGCCGATCTTCGGCCACCCCATCCACAGGAGACGGCCGAATGACTCTCGCCATGCTTCGCCGCACCGCCGGCGGCCTCGCCACCGTCCTCGCGCTCGCGGCGCCGCCGCTCGCCGGGCAGCGCGGGCCGGCCGACCTCGTGCTCCGGCACGGCAAGGTGGTCACCGTCGACGACAAGCTCCCCATGGCACAGGCGGTGGCCGTCAAGGACGGGCGCATCCTGGCCGTCGGCAGCGACGCCGAGATCGGGAAGCTGATCGGCGGCGCGACGCGCGTCATCGAGCTGAACGGCCGGCTCGCCGTGCCGGGCCTGATCGAGGGGCACGGCCACTACCTCGGCCTCGGCGCGGCGAAGATGCAGCTCGACCTGACGAAGGCGCGCAACTTCGACGACATCGTCGCCATGGTCGGGGAGGCGGCGAAGAAGGCGAAGCCCGGCGAGTGGATCACCGGGCGCGGCTGGCATCAGGAGAAATGGGACCGCGTGCCGCAGCCGAACGTGGAGGGCGTGCCGCTGCACGCGGCGCTGGACGCGGTCAGCCCGGACAACCCCGTGGTCCTGACGCACGCCAGCGGCCACGCCGGCTTCGCGAACGGCAAGGCGCTGGCGCTGGCCGGCATCACGCGGGAGACGCCCGCCCCGCCCGGCGGGGACATCGTCAAGGACGCCGCCGGCGAGCCGACCGGCCTGCTGCGCGAGACCGCGCAGCGGCTCGTCGGGCAGGCGCTCGGGCGATCGCGCGCCGGCCGGCCGGCCGCGGAGGCCGAGGCCGAGATGCGCAAGCAGGTCGAGCTGGCCGGCCACGAGGCGCTCTCCAAGGGGATCACCACGTTCCACGACGCCGGCTCCAGCTTCGCCACGATCGATCTGTTCCGGAAGATGGCGGACGAAGGGAAGCTGCCCGTGCGCCTCTACGTCATGGCGCGCAACCAGACGAACGAGGAGTACGACCGGCTGCTGCCGAAGTACCGCATGATCGGCTACGGCCGCGGCTTCCTCACCGTCCGCTCCATCAAGCACGCCATCGACGGCGCGCTCGGGCCGCACGGCGCCTGGCTGCTCGAGCCGTACACGGACATGCCGAGCAGCACCGGCAACAACACCACCGACCTGGACGTCATCCGCCGCACCGCCGAGATCGCGTTGAAGTACGACTTCCAGCTCAACACGCACGCCATCGGCGACCGCGGCAACCGCGAGATCCTCGACATCTACGAGGCCGCGTTCAGGGCGCACCCCGAGAAGAAGGACACGCGGTGGCGCATCGAGCACGCCCAGCACGTCTCGCCCCAGGACGTGCCGCGCTTCAAGCAGCTCGGCATCATCGCGTCGATGCAGGGGATCCACGCCACCTCCGACGGGCCCTACGTGCCGAAGCGCCTCGGCGACAAGCGCGCGAAGGAGGAGTCCTACCTCTGGCGCACGTTCCTCGACGAGGGCGTCGTCGTCACGAACGGCACCGACACGCCCGTCGAGGACGTCGACCCGCTCGCCAGCTTCTACGCCTCCGTCACGCGGCGCATGAAGAACGGCGAGTACTTCTACCCGGAGCAGCGCATGACGCGCGAGGAGGCGCTCCGCTCCTACACGCTCTCCAACGCGTACGCCGCCTTCGAGGAGAACGTCAAAGGCTCGCTCAC
>DASTKT010000054.1:0-3969 GCA_035715725.1 Longimicrobiales bacterium
GCCGGCCACCCGGCGCCTCGCCGGTCTGCGCCGTGGGCGCCGGCCGGCCCGCCGCCATCTGCCCCTGCGTCCCCAGGGCCGGCCCCGGCTGGCCGGCGCCCCGATCGTACTGCCACGTGTCCGTCTCGTAATTCCCGACGAACGCGTCGTACGCCCAGAACGGCGTCTCCTCGAACGCGGTCAGCCCCGAGAAGTGGCCGCCCAGCTCCTCCGTGTCCCGGAACTGCGCGTTCACCAGCGTGGCCGCGTTCGTGTAGCTCAGCACGTAGTCGCGGAAGAACGGGTCGCCGTTCCAGCGCGGGCTGTTCATGACGTGGTTGATCAGCCCGCCGAGGAACGCGATGTCGGTGCCGGCGCGGATCGGCACGTGCAGGTCCGCGACCGCGCTCGTGCGCGTGAAGCGCGGGTCGACGTGCACGATCTTCGCGCCGTTCACCTTCGCGCGCATCGGCCAGCGGAATGCCACCGGGTGGCACTCCGCCATGTTCGAGCCCATCACGACGAGCAGATCGGTCTGCTCGAGGTTGCGCGGGTAGGTCGTCGCCGCGCCCCGTCCCAGCCGTGTCCCCAGACCGGGGACGCTGGCGCTGTGTCATATCCGGGCCTGGTTCTCGATCGGCACGATCCCCAGGCCGCGGCAGAACTTCTGCGCGATGTGGTTGAACTCGTTGTCGAGCGTCGCCCCGCCCAGGTGGAAGAGCGCCGTCGTCGAGTTCACGAGCTTCCCGTTCGGCAGGCGCTCGACGAACGTCTCGTCGCGCGATTTCTTCGTCAGCTCCGCGACGCGGTCCATCGCCCAGTCGAGCTCGACCACGTCCCAGTCCTTCGCGCCCGGCTTCCGGTGCAGGACCTGGGTCATGCGGTTCGGGTTCTTGTGGAGCTGGTATATGGCGGCGCCCTTCGGGCACAGCGTCCCCTCGTTGTGCGGCGAGCGCGGGTCGCCCTCGATGTTGACGATGTCGCCGCCCTTCACGTGGATCAGCGTGGCGCAGCCGACCGAGCAGAACGGGCAGATGCTCGGCACCGTGCGGCTGTCGGCGATGCGCAGCGCCTGCGCCCGCGCGCGCGACGGCGCCAGGTTCGCGCCCAGCGCGGCAAGGCCGCCGACGGCGGTGGCGGCACCGGCGCCGCCGGAGAGACGGAGGAACTGACGGCGGGAGAGATCCATGGCGTGGGCCTCCTGCGGCACCGAGCGCCGCGCGCGGCGCCCGGGCGGGCGCCAGCCGGCGCCGATGGCACCGCGCCGAGCCCGCCGGGCTCGTGGGGCGCGGCCTCGCCGCGCCGCCGTTTCCATGGGGTCCGAAGCGGCGACGCGAAAGCTGTGCCGGTGCACGGCGGCGGGCGCGGGGCTGGGCCGCCGCCACCACCCGCGCCCCGCCCACGCCCGGAGCGGTTGCCGCGAACGCGCCGGTGCCCGCGCCCGGTGAAGCCGCGCCCGCGCCCGCTCAAAGCGTTGGCTCACCGCCCTACCATACGCTATCTTGGCGGCAGTGTCGGCGCGGGCAGAGTAGCGAAGCGGCCGCCCGCGTGTATTTCAGCCGTCTGTATCCGGATGGACATCCGCACTCTCCTCGTCAGCCACCTCACCCTCCTCGGCCTGTACTCGGTCAGTCTCGTCGTGATCCGGGCAACGACGCCCGGCCTCAAGGGGATCGGCTGGCTCGCCGGCTGCTCGCTCTCCGCCATGGCCGGCGTCGGGCTGATCGCCGCCCGGGGGAGGATCCCGGACGCCTTGTCCATCGTGGCGGGCAACGCGCTCATCGTGGTGGCGGCCGTGCTGCAGCACCGCGCGGTGATCGCGTTCCTCGGGCGCGGGCGCCCGCGCCCCGCCGCCAGCGCGGCGCTCGTCGCCGCCGTCGTGGGCGGCTTCGCGTACTACACGTTCGCGGTCGACGACCCCGGTCCGCGCATCGTCATCCTGGGCGTCGCGTTCGCCGCGCAGATCGGCTGGACCGCGGCGCTGCTGCTGCGCCATGCGCACACGAGCGACGCGGCCACGCCGGCGTTCTCGCTCGGTGTCGTGCTCGCGGCGTTCGCCGGGCTGAACGTCGTGCGCATCGCGCTCACGCTGACGCGCGGCGCGCCCGCCGACTTCATGGGCGACGACGGCGTGCAGGCGCTCAGCATGCTCGGCTTCCTCGTCGGCACGGCGTGCGTGGCGTTCGGCTTCCTCTGGATGACGAATGCTCGGCTTCGCGCCGAGCTGCACCACCAGGCGAGCACGGACCCGCTCACCGGGCTCCTGAACCGCCGCGGCTTCTTCGAGGTGGCGCCCCGCGTCGTGCGCGCGGCCGAGCGCGAGAGCCGCTCCCTCGCCGTCATCGTCGCGGACGTGGACGGGCTCAAGCGCATCAACGACGCCCACGGCCACGAGGTCGGCGACCACGCCATCTGCGAGGCGGCCGACGTGCTCTCCCGGGCGATGCGCGCCTCGGACGCCGTCGCCCGGCTCGGCGGCGACGAGTTCTGCGCGCTCGTCGACCTGGCCGCCGCCGGGGACGTGGACGTGATCCTGCGCCGGATCCAGGACGCGGTGCGCGCGCGCAACGCACTCCCCGGCCGCCCCTACGCCTTCGACATCAGCGCCGGAGCGCTCCATCTCGCCGACAGCCGCGAGCCGCTGGAGAAGCTGCTCCACATCGTCGACGAGCGCATGTACGCGGAGAAGCGGGCGCGGCGGCGGCACGCCGCGGGGTCGAGGAGCGCGCCGCTGGAGGGTGGAGATGACGCGGGGCGCGAGACGCCGGCGTAGCGCCGCCCCGGGCCCCGATCCCGCAACCCTGCGGGTGGCGCTTGACAGCGCCCGGCGCCGCAACCATCTCTGCACGCATTCGCGTTCCAACCCCTCAGATCGTCGCTCATCGCGCCGGCGCTCGCCCGTGCCGGCAGGAGGCGCTCGTGGCATTCGAGGCCGCGTTGCGGAAGGCCGACCAGCTCGGCGGCAGCACCCGCGCGTACGACCAGGGACGACTGAACCTCTGCACCGGATTCGCAGCGCGCTGGATCAAGTACCAGCTACTCGGCAAGGCGGACGCCTTCTGGAGCAAGCCTCCAGGGTCGGGGAAGCCGCCCGTCTTCACCCTGGCCGGCGGCCGCTACCAGGAAACGGCCGCCGGACGCGCGAAGATCGAGCGGATCTACAATCAGAAGGCCGAGCAGCTCGAGAGGGACGGGCTCGTGAAGGCGGGGCTGGCCACGCAGAAGTACCTCGAGGGCGCCCTGGGGAAGCACCTCACCGGCGTTCGCGACGATCCCGACAACCCGTTCGCGCACAACCCGCATCGTGAGGATATCCAGGTTCTCGGGAAGGTGGTGAGGTGCCTCGCGCCGCAGCGCGCACTGCACATCAGCCTGCAGCCGGGCATCCTCGACGGGGCGTTCCACTCCACCGCCGCGTACCGGGACGAGCGCGACCGGATCGCCTACTTCGATCCGTGCATGGGGGAAGTGCGGCTCCCGGACACGGGCTTCGACGAGTGGTGGAGCACGTACGTCGGGCTCTGGCCGCAGGACCGGACGTACCGGGAGTTCAAGTATTGCGTCACCAAGACGTTCAACAGCACGGCCGACCTCGCGCAGCGGGCCCGGGACGTTCGCCAGCGCCTGGCCGCCGCATCGAGCGCCGCTCCGGCCATGCCGCCGGCGGCCGGATCGCCACGCGGCCGGCCGGCCGCGGCGCCCCCGGCCGTGCAGCTCGACTCGTCCACCGACGAGGCGCTGCTGGAGCTCGACGCAATCATGGCGCAAGCGACCGCCGCCGCGGCCGACCTCGCAGCCGACCTCGCGAAGCTCGCGGCGAACAAACCGCACTGAGGCGCGCCACCGGACTCAGAAGTACACCTGCGCCTGCGCCCGGAACGCCTTCGCCGTCTCGACGCCCCGCGCCTCCGGCACGAACAGCTCCCAGTCCATCTGCAGGTGGTTGCGCCCCGCGAAGTGCAGCGTCACGCCGGGCGTGACGAGCCAGCC
>DASTKT010000055.1:0-4595 GCA_035715725.1 Longimicrobiales bacterium
CGGCCGCCCCGCGGGGCGGGGGACGGCCGACGCGGCCCCGCAAACGCGCCCCGACCCGCACGCCCACCCGCCCCCGCCGCCTTACCGCTCCACCTGCTCCAGGATCGCCACCGAGCGGTCGCGCATGCGGTACGTGCCTCCGCCTTCGACGACGGGCTCCTCCGCCTCGCCGGTCGGGAAGCTGGTGTCGAGCACGACGCGCCACTCCCGCCCCCGCGGCACGAACGGCACCGTGAACTCGAGCGGCTCGACGTGGCCGTTCAGCAGGATCAGCAGCGTGCTGTCGGTGATGGGGCGGCCGAGCTCGTCCACCTCGCCGAGCGCGTCCCCGCCCAGGCGCATGGCGAGCGAGCGGGACCAGCCGGCGCCCCACTCCTCCTCGGTCATCTCCTGGCCGTCCGGGCGGTACCAGACGATGTCGCGGATCTCGCTGCCGTGGATCTTGCGGCCGCGGAAGAAGTGGCGGCGGCGCAGCGCCGGGTGCCCGCGCCGCAGGCCGACGAGTCGGCGCGTGAACTCGAGGAGCGCCTCGGCCCGCTCGTCCGGCTCCCAGGAATACCAGCCGATCTCGTTGTCCTGGCAGTACGCGTTGTTGTTGCCGCGCTGCGTGCGGCCGATCTCGTCGCCGCCGCAGAGCATGGGCACGCCCTGCGAGACGACGAGCGTCGCCAGGAAGTTGCGCTTCTGCCGCTCGCGCAGCTCGTTGATCTCCGGGTCGTCGGTGGGGCCTTCGACGCCGTAGTTCGCGGACAGGTTGTAATCGTTGCCGTCGCGGTTCCCCTCGCCGTTGGCCTCGTTGTGCTTCCGCTCGTAGGACACGAGGTCGTTCAGCGTGAAGCCGTCGTGGGCGGTGATGAAGTTGATGCTCGCCCAGGGGTTGCGGCCGTCGTCGCCGTAGAGGTCGCTCGAGCCGGTCAGGCGATAGCCGAGCTCGCCCATCTGCCCGGGGTCGCCGCGCCAGAACGCGCGCACCGTGTCGCGGTACTTCCCGTTCCACTCCGTCCAGAGCACCGGGAAGTTGCCGACCTGGTAGCCGCCCGGGCCGACGTCCCACGGCTCGGCGATCAGCTTCACCTCGGAGAGCACCGGGTCCTGGTGGATCGTGTCGAAGAAGGCGTGCAGCCGGTCCACGTCGTGGAGCTCGCGGGCCAGCGCGGACGCCAGGTCGAAGCGGAAGCCGTCCACGTGCATCTCCAGCACCCAGTAGCGCAGCGAGTCCATGATCAGCTTCAGGACCTGCGGGTGCTGCGTGTTCAGCGTGTTGCCGGTCCCCGTGTAGTCCATGTAGTAGCGCGGTTGGTCGGGGACGAGGCGGTAGTACGCGTCGTTGTCCACGCCGCGGAACGAGAGCGTCGGCCCCAGGTGGTTCCCCTCCGATGTGTGGTTGTAGACGACGTCGAGGATCACCTCGATCCCGGCCCGGTGCAGCGCCCGCACCATGGACTTGAACTCGGCGACCTGGCCGCCGCGGTCGCCGGCGGAGGAGTAGCGCGCATCGGGGGAGAAGAAGTTCGTCGTGTTGTAGCCCCAGTAGTTCCGCAGCCCCCGGTCGATGAGGTACTTGTCGTCGAGGAACTCGTGCACCGGCAGGAGCTCGACCGCCGTCACGCCCAGGCGCTGGAGGTAGTCGATCATCGGCGGCGCCGCGAGCCCCGCGTACGTGCCGCGCAGCTCCTCCGGCACGTCCGGATGCAGCTTCGTGAAGCCCTTGACGTGCACCTCGTAGATGATCGTCTGGTGCCAGGGCGTGCGCGGCGGGTGGTCGCCCCGCCAGTCGAACGTCTGGTCCACGACGACGCCCTTCGGCATCCCCCACGCGTCCTCGCCGTCGTCGCGCTCCAGGTCCTCGTTCGGGTTCCCCAGCACATAGCCGAAGACCGGCGCGTCCCAGTCGACCCCGCCCGCGATCGCCTTGGCGTACGGGTCGATCAGCAGCTTCGCCGGGTTGAAGCGCCGCCCGCTCTCCGGCTCGTACGGCCCGTGCACGCGGTAGCCGTAGAGCTGACCGGGGCGCAGCCCGACGATGTAGCCGTGCCAGACGTGCGCGGTCAGCTCCGTCAGCGGGATGACCCCCGTCTGCTTCGTCGGGTCCCGCGAGTCGAACAGGCAGAGCTCGACCCGCTCGGCGTGCTCGGAGAAGACGGCGAAGTTGACGCCGAGGCCGTCCCACGTCGGCCCGAGCGGCGACGGCTTCCCCGGCAAGACCTTGAGCGGCACGCTTACCCCCGATGCGGCTCGAGACGAACTCACGATGCGGAGCAGCCAGGGGCCAGAGCAAAGGCGGTGCCGCGGACTGTGGGCGTCCGCGGCGGGCGGCGGCCGAAGCCGCGACCTGCGCGCTCACCGCGAGCGCGGGAACGCCACCAGTGCCAGCGGCACCGCCCGCAGCCCGTCCCACCGCACGACGTCGCCCCGCGCGCGGCGGAGCGCGAGCTGGCCGGAGAGGCCGCCGTCGAGCAGCACGGCGCGGCGGCAGCCGAGGGCGCCCATGACGGCGGCCATCTCGGGGGTGGTGGGGCCGAACGGGAGCTGGGCGAGTGCCTCGCCCAAGCCGGCGAAGCGCGTGAGCGCGAAGAGGATGCGCCCGTCCCGGAGCTCGCACGCGCCCAGCCGCGAGTCGCGGTGCCGGAGATCGACGCCGCGGCTCTCGGCGCGCAGCGGCTCGGGGATCTCGCCGTCGCCGGTGAGCAGGGTGGGGTAGGACTGGAACGCCTGCCGGACGGCCGGGTCGCCGCGCAGGCGGGGGATGGAGTCGGGCGGCACGAGGCGCGCCGCGCCGCTCGTGTCGACGACGAACGCGGAGGAGAGCGGGCCGACCCCCGGCGGCTGGAGCTCGCGGGCGTCGCGCACCAGCCACCCCCAGGGCCGGCCGGCATCGAACTGCCCCGCGTTCAGGGCGAGCGCGGCGCCGGCGGGGAGCGAGTCGACGGTCCACGCGCCGCGGGTGTCGTCGTCGCGCGTCGCCTCCGCGAGCCGCAGGTCGAAGCGGCGCGGGTCCAGGCAGACGAGGAGCACCGCGACACGCCAGGCGACGCCGTCGCCCGAGAGGTCGAGCCGCGCGCTCTCGAGCCCCGGCCGCGCCGCGTGCCAGCGGACGGCGCGGGTCACCATGCGGTCCGGCGCGCGCCAGCGCGCCGGCGCCTCGGCCGCGCGCCACCACGTCCGCCAGGCGCCGTCGACGCGCACGGCCAGGCCGGTGGACGGCAGCTGCTGGCCCGGCAGCGGGGCGGCGGGGACGAGCAGGCTGGCGGCGAGCGCGGCGGCCCGGAGCGCGGGCCGCGGCGCCGGCGCGCCGCGGCCCTCGGTGCGGCGGATCAGGTCTGGCTCTTCAGCAGCGGCAGCAGGACGCCGCACTGCGCGTTGAGCTGCTCCACCTCGCCGGCGCTGTAGACGTAGTAGATGTTCGTCCCGCTCCCGGGGATCTTCGCGCCGTCCTCGCCCGCCGGCTTCTTCACGCAGAACGGGAGCGCGCGCTCCTTCAGGATGTCGTACTGCGTCTTCGTGAAGTGCCCGGCCTCCGCGCCGGCCTTCGGCGCCTCGCGCGCGGCGTTGTACTTCGCCGACTTCATGGTGCTCGGGTCCGGGCCGCACGCCTTCTCCGTGGCGGCCTGCGTCTTCTGCCCGATGGCCATGAGCTCCTCGGCCGTGTGCTCGCCCTCGTACAGCTTCTGGATATCGGGGCGCTGCATCACCTTCATCTGGCACTCGCCGTACGCCTGCGGCGTCGGCAGCTTGGCGACGAACGCGTCCACGCTGTCCCGGTACGCCTTCTCCCGCTTGAGCGCCGTCACGAGCCGCCCGGCCACGTCGGCGTCGATCTCGAGCACATACTCGCCGTAGGGCGACCGCGTCGTCGTCGCGGCCGGCGCGGACTTCTCCGTCACCGCCGCCGCCGGCTCGCTCCCCTTCACCTTCTCCTTGATCTTCCTCTTCAGCATCCCGCCGATCTGCGCCTGCGCGCCGACCGGCAGCGCCAGCGCGAGAACGGCGGCGCACGCCACGGCTCTCACCAGGGGGATCGTCGCCAGCTTCATGGTGCACCTCCGGGGGAAGAGAGTCCCGACTGCGGGCGCCGGGTCGTGAACGAGCCGCGGCCGGCACGGCGGCGCCGGCCGCCGAATCATCGGCGTCCTGTAGCGGAGACGACGCTAAAGCAGTTCCCGCTTGCGCTTGCGCGCCCGCTTGCGCGCCCGGCTGTTCGGTGGAGGGGGTGATCGTCCTCTCACCCACTCTCCCGCTCCTCCGCTCGCCCGGGCATCCGCTCGCGAACGGCCGGGCGCGGGCGCGCAAGCGGGCGCGCAAGCGTGGAACTGCGACAGCCGGGCGCGGGCGCGCAAGCGCGAGCGCAAGCGGGAAAATCAATAGTGACGCGGCGCGCCCGGTGCCAGGGAGGATCGACCCCTTGCGCGGCCCGGCGCGCCATGCCCTCGTGTAGCCGGCGCCCCGACCACCCGGACCAGGAGGATCGATGCCCGACGACCTCGGCTTCGCGCACCGCTTCGTCACCCCGCTCCAGCCCCAGCCACCCCTCACCCTGCTCCTCCTCCACGGCACCGGCGGCAACGAGAGCGACCTCCTCCCGCTCGGCGCCGAGC
>DASTKT010000056.1:0-16716 GCA_035715725.1 Longimicrobiales bacterium
CCGTCGATCCGGTCCTCACCCGTCCCACAGCACCCCCCGGTCCACCTCCCCCACGCTCCTCCGCCCGCACAGCGCCATGACCATCGCCAGCTCGTGGCGCAGCAGCTCGACGGACTGCCGCACGCCGTCCGCGCCCGCGACCGCCAGGCCATAGAGGTACGGCCGGCCGATCAGGACCGCCGCCGCCCCCAGCGCCAGCGCCTTCAGCACGTCCGTCCCCCGCCGGACCCCGCCGTCCATCAGCACCGGCACCCGCCCCGCCACCCGCTCCACGACCTCCGGCAGCGCATCGATCGTCGCCGGGAGCGTGTCCAGGTTCCGCCCGCCGTGGTTCGAGACGAGCACGCCGGCGCACCCCGCCTCGATCGAGCGGGCGGCGTCGTCGCCCGTCATGATCCCCTTCAGCAGCAGCGGCAGCCGCGTGCTCTCGCGCAGCCACTCCACGTCCGCCCACGTCGGCACCACCCGCTCCAGGCTCGACACCGTGCGACGCCCCGAGTTCACGTCGTACAGGTGCGGCGTCACGATCCCCGGCGGAAGCCGGAAATTCGCCCGCCGCTGCCGGTCCCGCGGACCGAGCACCGGCGTGTCGACCGTCAGCACCAGCGCGCGGAAGCCCGCCTCCTCCACCTGCTTCACCAGCTCGGCCGTGAACTCCCGGTCCGACTGCAGGTAGAGCTGGAACCAGAGCGGCACCGTCGCTTCCCGCCGGATCTCGTCGATCGGCGTCGTCGTCCCCGTGCTCACGACCCACGCCGCGCCCGCCGCGCTCGCCCCCCGCGCCGTCGCCACCTCCCCCTCCGGGTGCAGCACCCGCTGGTACGCCGCCGGCGCCAGCAGGATCGGGTGCGCCAGCTCGTCGCCGAAAAGCCGCACCCGCGTGTCCACCCGCGAGACGTCCTCCAGCACCCGCGACCGCAGCCGGATCCGGTCGAACGCCTCCCGGTTCCAGCGAACCGTATGCTCGTCCCCGGCCCCCGCCGCCAGGAACTCGTACGCCATCGCCGGCAGCCGCGTCCGCGCCAGCGCCTCCAGATCGTGCAGGCTGACCGCCTGCTCCAGCATCTCGATCGTGCTCATGCCTCGAAGCTGCGTCGTCCACGCGCCGCGATCAAGCGACATCTGTCGCGCCGCGATCTTCGGGTTGTCTTCGGGGTACTCACCCGCGGAACCTCAGCGGGACGGATCGACCATGCTCACCATCACACCCACGCGGGAGGGGAAGCTGCGCGTCCGCGGCCGCGGCCTGGAGGCGATCGTGGACACCGAGCGGCAGGCGGCCGACGTGGCCGGCCGGTGGGGCTACACGTTCTCGGTGCACCAGGCGCTGCGCGCGCTGCAGGAGGAGCGGGAGCGGCAGCCGGCGGCGGAGCCGGAGCCGTGGAGCGTGCGCGCCGGCGCGACCTCCGCTACGCCCCCGCCGCCGAGCGACGCGGCGCCGTCCGCTCCCGCGCCGGCTGCGCTCGAGGCAGCGCCGGCGCCCGCGACCGCGGGGCCGAAGCGCAACGGCAAGGCGGCGGCGACGAATGGTCGCTCCCCCGCGGCGCGACCGACGAAGACGACCGGCAGCACGGCGAAGGGCGCGGCGTCCGCCGAGCCGAAGCCGACGCGCACGGCTCGGGCGAGGCCCGCGGCCAGGACCGCGGCGAAGCCCGTGGCGAAGCCCGTGGCGAACGCCGAGGCAGAGCCCGTGGCGAACCCGGCGCGCGCTCCGAGGGAGCGGCGCGCGGCGAAGACCGCGAGCGTCGCGAAGGCGAAGGCCGCGCCGAAGGTGGCACGTGCCGCAACGGCGGAGCCCGTGACCAGGCCGGAGGCCGCCCCGAACGCGAAGCCCGCGCCGACGGACAAGGCCGCGGCGAAGGAGAAGAAGCCCGCCCCGAAGGGGAATGCCGCGCCGAAGCCGGAGCCCGCGCCGAAGCCGGAGCCCGTGCCGAAGCCGGAGGCGAAGTCGAAGCCGGAGGCGAAGTCGAAGCCGGAGGCCAGGTCGAAGCCGGAGCCCGCGAAGGCCGCGTCGCGCCGGGCGAGGAAGCCGCCGGCCGCCCCCGCCGCCGAGCCGGCCGCCTCGGTCGCGCCGAGGCGGCGCCGCGCCGCTGCGCCGGCCGCCGCGGACTCCATTGCCGCGCTGCGGGGCGTGTTCGCCCGGGGCGTCGAGCTGCTCCGCGCCGAGGAGCGCGGCGTGCTCCCGTTCGCGCGCGAGCCGTGGACGCGCCTGCGCGAGCAGGCGGAGCAGATCCTGGCGTGCCTGGAAGGGAAGCCGCTCACCGGTGTCCAGTAGAGATCGGCCAACGAGCGGCGCCGCACGCGTCCGGCGGCATCGCGCGGGTTCGGCGCGCCGGGCCGCGCGGTGAGTGCGCCTCGGACGCGGCCGCGACGGGGAGATCTCCGGCTCAGCGCCCCGGTCCCGGGGTGAGCGCGGCGTCGAGGAAGCGTTCGCCGGCGCAGAACCGCGCGGGCGTCGTGCCGGCGAACTCGCGGTAGTCGCGGATCAGGTGGGATTGGTCGGCGTAGCCGAAGCGCACCACGGCGCCCGCCCAGCTCGCGTGCGGGCTCTCCTGCAGGAACGCGTGCGCGCGCCGGAAGCGCGTGATGCGGGCGAAGCGCTTGACCGAGAGCCCGAGCTCCTCGCGGAAGCGGCGGCGCAGCGTGCGCTCGCTGCACGCCAGCTCGGTCGCGAGCGCCGATACCCGGTGACCGACGCCGGAGCGAGCGATCCGCGCGACGGCCGCGGCCACCGGATCGAGGCGGGAGACGGCCCGGCGCAGTCGTCGCAGCAGGAACCGGTCGGTCGCCGCGACGCGCTCGGCGAAGCCCCGCGCGTGCATCACCTCGTCCGCCCACGCGCGCGCCTCCGCGCCGAGCGGCGGGGCGAGCAGGTCGGCCAGCGCGACGGCGCGATCGTGGAAGCCGCACCCCTCCAGGTGCAGCAGCGCGTTGGCGCCCAGCGGCGTGAAGTGGACGCAGAACGACCGCAGCGGGCCCGCGACCACGTTGTCGTGCCAGCGCGTGAGCGGGCCGATCAGGGAGCAGGGCAGAATCCGGCCGGCGCTGCCGGCGCCGTCGGTCCCGATGCCATCCATCGTCACCTGACCCGACCAGACGACCGCGGCGACCGAGCCCGTCAGGGCGCTGAGCCGGTGCCGCAGCATCTCCCCCGGCGGGAGGTCGAGCGCGACCTGGACGTATCGGGACACGTGCGCACGGAGCGCGGGGTGCGGCGTCGTGCCGTGCGCGGGATGCACGCGGCGCCTCCCGTCACTTCGCCGGGTCGACGTGCATCAGCGCCATCATCCCCGAGCCGAGGTGCTCGGCGATGTGGCAGTGGAGCATCCAGGCGCCGGGGTTCGAGGCGTCGATCAGCAGGTCCACGGTCGAGCCGACGGGGATCAGCGCCGTGTCCTTCCAGACCAGGTTCGTCGTGCGCACGCCGTCGCGCGCGACGACGAGCATCCGCTGGCCGTGCAGGTGGATCGGGTGCTGCATCGGGTGGAACGAGCGGGGGTCGTTGAAGATGCGCAGCTTGACCACCGACCCCTGCGGGACGTGCCAGTCGATGTCCATGTTCTCCTTCCCGGTCGCGTCGTCCCGCAGGATCCAGCGGACCTGGCGGCCGGTGGAGAGCCAGTTCATGTCCGGCATCCCGTCCACCCACTCGACGGGCGCGAAGTACGCGGTGTCGATGCTCATGAACTGGACGGTGGCGAGCGGGAGCGCCGTCGTCTCGACGGTGAGCGTCAGCCGCTCGTCCGGCTCCTTGTCGAAGTACGGGCGGTATTTCTCGATCTCCCGCGAGACGGCGCCGTTCGCGCGCAGCGTCGCGAACGTCTTGCCGTGGTCGGGCGCGGCCGGCGCCGCGTCGACCGTCACGAAGCCCAGCGTGTCGACCTCCGGCTCGAACTCGCCGCGGAAGTGGTTGATGGCCTGGATGGCGTTGACGAGCGCGTAGCGCCCCGGCCGGTCGAAGCGGACCTGCACGACGTAGCGCTCCGCCGGCGCCAGTACGACGCTCGGCACCCGCTCCTCGCGCTCGAAGCGGCTGACGTCCGAGGCGACGACCTTCATCGCCGCGCCGCCGAACGACAGGTTGTAGGTCCGGGAGCTGGACGCGTTCGTCAGGTAGAAGCGCACCACCTCGCCCCGCTTCACCCGCAGCGCGTAGCGCGGCTCCGCGTTGACCAGCAGCACGTTGCCGATGCGCCCCATCAGCGCGAAGTCCGGCCCCTCCTTCCCGAACGGGATCAGCGTGTCGCCGTTCATGAGCAGGTCGTCGAGGACCAGCACCTGCTCGCGGTTCGCCGGCGAGTAGTAGTCCCGGTCCGGCGAGTCGACGAGCATGTTGCCGAACAGCCCCATCGCCTGCTCGATGTCCTCGCGGACGTGGGGATGGTACCAGTAGACGCCCGCATCCGGGAAATGGACGGTGTAGACGAAGCTCCCGCCCGGCGCGACCTCCGCCTGCGTCACGCCCGGCACGCCGTCGCTGCGGTTGTCCAGCCGCACGCCGTGCCAGTGGACCGCGCTGGGCAGGTCGATGCCGTTGCGGAAGCGGACCGTGATCGTCGCGTTCTGCGGGACGCGGATCAGCGGGCCGGGCACCTGCCCGTTGAAGCCGTACATCGGGAACGTCCGCCCGCGGATCGTACGCCGGACGAGCATGGCGGTGAGGTCCAGCGTGTCGCCGTCCGCCAGCCGCGCGACCTGCGTCGGCCGCGCCGCCGGCAGCGAGGCCGGGTCCACGCCCGCGCCCGGGAGGAACGGCGTCAGGCCCGTCGTCAGCCCCATGAGGCCGGGGATCATCGGCATCCCGGCGGGCATCGGGATCGGCATCGACATGGCGCCGTGGTGCATCCCCGGCATGGCCATGGGCGACGTCGCCGCCGCCGGATCGCCGGGCCCCGGCTTCGCGCCCGCGGCCGCCGGCGTTCCGGACGGACCGGGCTTCGACTTCGCGCCCGCCGCCGGCTTTCCGGTCGGGCCGGGCGTCGGCCTGGCGCCCTTCGCGGCCGGCTTCGCCGAGTCGCCGTGCATGCCGTGCATGTCGTGCATCGCCGGCATCTCCTTCTCCGGCGGCTTCGGCTTCTGCTGCTGGGCGGATGCGCGGGCGGCCGGCAGCGCCGCGAGCGCGCCCGCCAGCAGCACGATCCGGGCGGTCCGGCGCGCGCTCACCACCTGGCGTTCCGGAAGAGGGGATGGGTCAGGAAGGACTGCAGCCAGCCGCTCGGCGAGGTGCCGTGCAGCACGGTCGGGCCGGCGTGCGCCTGGACGCCCGGCGACGCCTCCGCCGTGATCACCAGCAGGAACTTGTTCAGCTCCACCGTGCCGACCGTGGTCGTGCCGTTCCCGACCGGCCCGAGGCGCACCCAGCGGCTCAGGTCCGTCGTCGCCGCCCAGGCGACGTACGCGGAGTACGCGCCCAGCGTGGCCGGCGCCGGGAGCCCGGCGGCCGTGACCTGCACGTCGTAGCGCGCGCGCCCATCCGACGTCACCGCCACGCCGAACGGCGAGGCGGCGGAGACGAGGCGCGCCTGGCCGGTCGCGCCCGGCGCGCGGGGCGTCGGGTGCAGGAGGATGTCGTAGGGGCCGGCGGGGGTACGCGGGGCGGGCGCGGACGGGCCGGTTCCGCCATGGCTCCGCCCCGCGGACGGCGCCATCGTATCAGCGGGGGGGGCCTCGCCGGCCGGCCGCGCGCCCGCGACGGCCAGCGCCAGCGCGAGCACCGCCGCCGGCCCGGCCACCCGCGCCCGCATCCCGCCGCCGCGCACGCTCACCGCCGCGCGCCCGCGCCGCCCAGCAGCGCCGTCGGCCGCCCCGAGCCCTCCGGCCCGCGATCCCAGTCCTGCACGCTCGAGATGTTCGGCATCCCGTGGTCGTGGCCGTTCCAGCCGGTGAAGCCGTCCATCTTGAACAGCCACAGCCCGCTGCGCATGTCGGAGAGCACGACCAGCCCGTCCGAGTTGCGCACGTCCACGCCGAACGCGCCCTGCTCGACGCTCGTCGTGCTCTGCCAGCCGTTGTCGGGCGTGCCGCCGAAGCCATGCTCGTGCTGGCACTCGCACGTGTAGTAGTGCCCGACCGTCTTCGGGTTGCGCGGGTCGGTCATGTCGAAGACCTGCAGCCCATCCTCGTACGCGGAGACGAAGACGTACGGCCAGCGCACCTCGTGGTTGTGCGAGAGGTCGCGCCAGTCGGCCGTCCACGCGCCGATCGGCGTGTCCAGGTTCTGGGCCTTCCCCGTCTGCCCCGGCGTCAGGTCCCAGATCCGCAGCGGCGTGTACTGGTACTCCGTCTCCGTGACCGCGTACTTGCCGTCCGGCGACGGCGTGAACGTATGCGCGATGTCGAGCCCGAGCCCCGTGATCGTGAAGAGCTGCTTCGGCGCCTCCGGGTGCGTCACGTCCCACGCCGAGTAGCCGCCGAGTCCCGCGCCGTAGAACTTGTCCTGGTGCGTCGCCGGATCGTAGCCGACGTAGAAGTCGTGGTAGCCGCCGGCGCCGATCTGCCGGAACGGCGTCGGGTTCGGCACCTCGCCGACCAGCCACGTGCTCTCCGGCGCGCCACTGACGATCTTGTCGAGATCATACACCAGCGCCTTGGGCTGGCCGACCGTCGCGAAGTACAGCGCCCGGCCGTCCGAGTGCTTGTAGGCGAACGTGTTGTGGAAGCCGCCCGGCGACTGCGGGTAGCGGATCCGCGCCACCTCCTTGACCTTCCGGCCGTCCGGCAGCCCCGTCACGTCGAAGATCACCGCGCCCAGGTCCTGGTCCGGGCCCCCCTGCATGAACTGCAGCGACTGCGCGTAGTAGTACCGGCCGCGGATCTTGAAGTACTTCCCGTCCATCGCGCCGATCCCCCGGTGCAGCTCCGGGTTCTCGATCGTCCACTCGAACACCTTCTTCGGGTTCGACGGGTCGCGGATGTCGTAGACCTGCGTGTTGAAGTTCGTGAACCCGGACAGGTAGACGTACGGCCGCCCCGGCTCCTGCTCGATCTCGATGTCGGCCGCCTTCCACGCCCCCGGGTTGGCGACGACGTGACCCAGCATGTGCACCTTCTCGCTGCCGCCATGCTTCTGATCGAACGCCGGCACCGGCACGCCCGGGTCCTGTGCCCGGGCCGCCGTCGCCAGTCCGAGCACCGCGAGAACGACCAGGAATCCGCGCATCGAGCCTCCTGAGTGGACGACGAAGATCAGGGCGCGAGCCGGCCCGAGCCGGCCGGGACCGGCCAGGCGCCGTGCGAAACAGCGACCGTCGTGGGATCGGCCAAAGGTAGGGCCCCCCGCCCGCGCCCGGCAACCGCGGCCCGAGCGGGCGAGCGGGCGAGCGGGCGAGCGGGCGAGCGGGCGAGCGGGCGAGCGGGCGAGCGGGCGCGAAGATTCCGGCGCACGGCGCCGGCGGCTACGGCTTGGGCGCGAGCGCGCTCCCGCCGGCCGCGTCCCCGGTCGGGGCCGCGCCGGCCGGGACGCCCGACGCCGGCCCGCCGGCCGCCGCCGCGCCGGCCCGCGAGACGAAGTACTGGTTCAGCACGCTCCACTGGAACGTGCGGTACATCCGGACCATCCCCCAGCTCGAGAAGAGCGCCATGGCGAGCGCCGCGGCCACGAAGTCCGGCGCGAAGCGCCCCGCGCCGAGCACGTGGACCAGCACGTGCGCGAACGCCGCGAAGAACGCGGCGACGGCGATCCCGCCGAACATCCGGTACTGCGCCCTGAGCTTCTCCACCCGCGCCCCCGCCTCGGGCTGCCAGACGCGCAGCCAGTCGTACCAGAGGAAGATCGTGGCGGTGAGGCGCTCGCCCGCCCCGGCGTCGCCGTCGTCGGCCAGCTCCAGCTCCGCGAGCAGGAGGCGCCGCATGCTCGCCGGATAGCGTCCGCCGCGCGCCAGCGCCTCCGGCCGCAGCCAGTAGCTCCGCGGCACGAAGACCGACGCGATGCGGCGCTCGAAGAAGTCGCTCACCGGCCCGAGGAGCTGGCCGACGATGTAGGCGGCGCCGATGACCGCGACGCTGAGGAAGAGCGCCGATCCCTGGAGCGCCGGCGCCCCCGCGAACGGCCCCACCACCATCGCGCCGAGGTCACGCCCCAGCGCCGCCGCGATCAGCACCAGCGCCATCACCCCGGGGATGACCCGCGAGATGACGTCGTAGAACAGCTGCGGGACGAGCTTGATCGCATCCATGCCGCGCTCCTGCGCTCCGTTCCGGCCGCCGCGAGAGGGCCGAGTGCGCAACCGACATTCCCCGGCCGACACCACACCCCCGGTACACCTACGATCTCGCCCGGACGCGCCGCGCGAAAGAGGGGGCGTCGCGGGACGGCTTCGCTCTCGATCTCGAGCGCGATCTCGGGTTTTCGGTGTTCGAGCCCGAGCCCGAGCCCAGCGCCCGGAGGGCGCGGAGCCCGAGCCCGCCCTTGAAGCGGTTCGTCTCGCCGAACCCCGCGAGAACGGCTGCACGGACGGGCTCGGGCTCGGGCTCCGCGCCGCGGCGCTGGGGTCGGGCTCGTAACCGCGACACACGAGATCGAGATCGCGCTCGAGATCGAACCGGTGCTCGCCGACGCCGGCCCGGCCCGTCCACCGCGAGCCGGCCCCCGGCGCGGCTACGCCGCGATTGACCCCGCCGATCGACCATTCTTACATTGGCTTACGCGCAAGCGCCGGATCGGCCGGGCGACGGAGTTCCCCGCCATACCCGGCGCGTTTTCTTTCCCCCGCCGATGCGCCCCGGACCGCCATGAGCACCACCGTCGCCGAGCAGCTCCGCAAGTATCCCGACGTCCGCAACTACGTCGCCGGCGGCTTCGTCGAGGCCGGCGGCGCGCTCCTCGACGTCCACGACCCGGCCCGCGGCACGGTGATCTCGCGCGTGCCGCTCTCCGGCGCCGCCGAGGTGGACACGGCCGTCCAGGCCGCGCGGCGCGCGCTCCCCGCCTGGGCCGCGACGCCGATCAAGGAGCGCGTCCAGGTGTTCTTCCGCTACCGCTCGCTCCTCGAGAAGCACATCGACGAGCTCGCGGCGCTCGTCACGGAGGAGAACGGGAAGGTGCCGGAGGAGGCGCGCGCGGAGGTGCTCAAGTCGATGGAGCTGACCGAGTTCGCGTGCTCGCTCCCGCAGCTCGCGGCGGGCGAGGTGCTGGAGGTGAGCCGCGGCGTCGAGTGCCGCACCGAGCGGCATCCGGTCGGCATCGTCGCCTCGATCACGCCGTTCAACTTCCCGAACATGGTCCCGAACTGGACGATCCCGAACGCGGTCGCGCTCGGCAACTGCCTGATCCTGAAGCCGTCGGAGCAGGTGCCGCTGAGCGCGGGCCGCATCGCGGAGCTGCTCGCGGAGGCGGGGCTCCCCTCCGGCGTCTTCCAGGTCGTGCACGGCGGGCAGGCGGCGGTCGAGGCGCTCTGCGACCACCCCGGCATCGCCGCCGTCAGCTTCGTCGGCTCGACGCGCATCGCGAAGGTCGTCTACCGCCGCGCCACGTCGAACCTGAAGCGCGCGCTCGCGCTCGGCGGCGCGAAGAACCACCTGATCGTGCTCCCGGACGCCGACCCGGAGATGACGGCGACGAACGTCGTCGCCTCGATGTCCGGGTGCGCCGGGCAGCGCTGCATGGCCGCGTCCGTGATGGTGGCCGTCGACCGGGTGGACGACATCGTCGCGCGGGTCGTGCGGCACGCGCGCTCGCTCGTGCCCGGGCGGGACGTCGGGCCGGTCATCTCGCGCGAGGCGAAGACGCGCATCGAGCGCTACATCACGGAGGCCGAGGAGGCCGGCGCCGAGGTGCTGGTCGACGGCCGCGGCGCGGTCGTCCCCGGCCGCGAGGGCGGCTTCTGGGTCGGCCCGACCGTCGTCGACCGCGTCCGGCCGGACATGCGCATCGCGCAGGAGGAGGTCTTCGGCCCGGTGCTCTCGATCGTCCGGACGTCCGACGTGAACGAGGCGCTCGCGGTCGAGAACGCCTCCCCCTACGGCAACGCCGCCTCCGTCTACACCGAAAGCGGCGGGCTCGCCCGCTACGTCACCGAGCGCGCCAGCGCCGGGATGGTCGGCGTCAACGTCGGCGTGCCGGTGCCGCGCGAGCCGTTCTCGTTCGGCGGCTGGAACGAGTCGAAGTTCGGCACCGGCGAGATCACCGGCTGGGGCTCGATCGAGTTCTGGACGCAGTGGAAGAAGACGACGACGAAGTGGAAGCAGGAGGCGGGGACGAATTGGATGTCGTAGGGCCCGCGCCACGCGGGCACCCTCATTCGCATTCGCATTCGCATTCGATCCGTTCCCGCGCAGCGCGGCCCGGCCGAGGAAAAGCCGGGATGCGCATGCGCATGCGAATGCGAATGCGGGAACAACCGGAGGCGGGTGCGGAGGCGGAGGCGGGAGTCATTGCTTATCAGGGAGCATAAAGCCGCACTGACATTCTTGTAGCCCCCCGTCGCTGGTCGCCCGGCCGGCGCCGCGATGCCCGACACGCCACGGAGACCGCCATGAGCGCCGACCTGTCCGTCAGCTTCACCGGGATCCGCTTCCGCAACCCGTTCCTCCTCTCCTCCGCCCCGCCGACGGAGTCCGAATCCAACATCATGCGCGCGTTCGACGCCGGCTGGGGCGGCGTCGTCATCAAGACGATCGGGCTGCATCCGGTCGTGAACGTCTACGGCGCGCGCACGAAGTTCCTCCGCGCCTCGCCCGAGACCGGCGAGATCACGATGAAGAAGCGGCCCGGCGCCGCGCTGCACTCGTCGTGGAACTGGGAGCTGATCTCGGACAAGGGGCTGGACTGGTGGCTGCCGCGCATCCGCCGGCTGAAGGCGGCGCACCCGGAGGGCGTGCTCGTCGCCTCCATCATGGCCGGCTCGGGGAGCGACAAGGAGCTGCGCAACTGGCAGCTCCTGGCGGAGGGGTGCCAGGCCGAGGGCGCCGACGGGCTCGAGCTGAACTTCTCCTGCCCGCACATGGACCGGAAGGACATGGGCTCCAACATCGGCAAGGACGAGGGGCTCTGCTCGGTGGTGACGGAGGCGGTCAAGGAGGTGGCGACGGTCCCCGTCTGGTGCAAGCTCACGCCGTCGACGACCGACATCGCCATCGAGGCCGGCGCCTGCTTCCGCGGCGGCGCCGACGCGATCACCTCGTCCAACACGTTCCCGGCGCTCCCGCCGATCGACGCCGAGACGCTCGAGTTCGAGATCAACGTCGACGGGCTCGTCTCCACCGGCGGCCTCGGCGGCCCCGCGATCCTGCCGCTCTCGCTCGCGAAGATGACGCAGCTCACCCGCGCGTTCCCCGACCGCTCCTTCTCCGGCATCGGCGGGATCTCCGACTTCTCGCACGCGCTCAACTATTTCCTCCTCGGCTGCGGCACCGTGCAGGTGTGCACCGCCGCCATGCTGGACCAGGCGATCGGGCCGAACGTGATCAAGCGGCTGCTGCAGGGGCTGTCGGAGTTCCTCGAGCGCCACGCGGCGGACGGCTGGACGCGCGTCGAGGACTTCCGCGGGCTGCGCCGCGAGCGGATCGTCGCCCAGTCCGAGATCCGCCGCCCGAGCGACGCGGACTACCACGGCGGGCACGAGGCGATGGAGGGGTACGCACCCGCCGTGGCGGGCTGAGGGTCGGCGCGTCGGCGGGGCCGGCGAACGGAATTTTTTTCACGGGGAGCTGGGGAGCGGGGGAGGAATGGCTGGCGTGCGGTTTAGCCGGCGGATGCCGTCTTTCAGCGGCTTCACATTGAAGTTGATCAGCAGACCGGTGGGGAAGGCCGACAGCTTCAGATAAGTGACCAGTTGCGCGATATAGATCGGATCGAGGCGTTCGACCGACTTGAGCTCCACGACCACGGTGCGCTCGACGAGCAGGTCGAGGCGGTAGCCGCAGTCGAGCTGTATACCCTTGTAGACGACCGGGAGGGCGAGTTGCCGCTCGAACGCCAGACCACGTTCCGTGAGCTCCGCCGCCAGGCACGCCTCGTAGGTCGATTCGAGCAGCCCCGGCCCGAGCCCCCGGTGCACCGTCATCGCCGCCCCGATGATCCGCTCCGTCAGTCCCTCGATGGCCACCGTCCGTTCTCCCATGCTCCCAAGCTCCCTGTGAAAGTTCTTTTCGAACCTTCAGGCGCCGAAGAGCGCAGCGGAATGCCAGAACCGGTCGAACTCGCGCAAGGGAGACCAAGATGACCTTCGACACCATCGTCAAAGCCGGCACCATCGTCACCCCCGCCGGTACCTTCCATGGCGACGTCGGCATCCACGGCGCGCGGATCTCCGCCCTCGCCGCCGACCTCGGCACCGACGCCGCGAGGATCGTCGATGCGACCGACCACCTCGTCCTCCCCGGCGCGCTCGATGTCCACGTGCACCTCGAGCTGCCGTTCTGCGGCACCGTCTCGGCCGACGACTACCGCACCGGCACGCGCGCGGCCGCGCGCGGCGGCGTGACCACGCTCATCGACTTCGCCATCCCGTACGCCGGCGAGTCGCTCTCGCAGGCCGCCGACAACTGGCACCGGAAAGCCGACGGCAAGGCGCTCATCGACTACACGTTCCACATCTGCGTCACCCGCTGGAACGAGCACCGCGACCAGATCGCCGGGATGGTCGAGCGCGGATTCCCGACGTTCAAGGAGTTCATGATCTACGAGTCGGAGGGGTGGCAGTCCGACGACCGCGCGCTCTACGGCACGCTGGAAGCCATGCGCGAGCACGGCGCCATGCTCCTCGTGCACGCCGAGTCCGCGCGCGTGCTGGACGAGCTCATCGCCCGGCACCACACGCCCGAGCTGATGCGCCGCTACGGCGCGCGGCTGCACGCCCTCACGCGCCCGAACTTCGTCGAGGCCGAGGCGATCCAGCGCGTCGTCACGTGGTGCGAGGCGACGGGGGGCCAGCTCTACATCGTGCACATGTCGACCGCCGAGGGCGCCGACATCGTCCGCGCGGCGCAGGCGCGCGGCGTCCCGGTGCTGGCCGAGACGTGCATCCAGTACCTCGTGCTGGACGACTCGGTGTTCGAGCGCCCGGACGGCCACCTCTTCGCCTGCTGCCCGCAGCTCAAGAAGCCGCGCGACTCGGAGCGCCTCTGGCGCGGCCTCCGCTCGGGCGAGGTCTCCGTGATCTCGACCGACACGTGCACGTTCACGCGCGGCCAGAAGGCGATGTGGGAGGGCGACTGGACGAAGATCCCGATGGGGATGCCCGGTCTGGAGACGCTCCTTCCGCTCGCCTACACGCGCGGCGTGCTCGCCGGGCGGCTGACCGTCGAGGAGCTGGTCCGCAAGCTGGCCACCGACCCCGCGCGGATCATGGGCCTCTACCCGCGCAAGGGCGCGATCCAGGTCGGCGCGGACGCGGACCTGGCCGTCATCCACCCGACGCGCACGCTCCCGGTGCGCCCCGCCGAGATGGAGACGAACGCCGACTGGTCGCCCTACGAGGGGTGGGAGCTGGCCGGCTTCGCGCGCACCACGCTCTCCCGCGGCGAGGTCATCGTGGACGACTACCGCGTCGTCGGCCGCGAGGGGCGCGGCGAGTGGCTGCCGCGCACCCATGCCGGTCTCCAGGCGACGTCGCCGCCGCCCGAGCCGGCGCGCGCCGCGGCCTTCGTCGCCGCCGGCGCCTGAGCCGTGACGACGACGACGCCGGCGCCTGAAGCCGTGACGACGCCGCCGCCGACGCGGCCCGCACCGTCGCCCGTGCCGGCGCACGGCGGTCGCCGGGCGCTCGCCGCGCCGCCGGCGGCACCGCCCGGCCGCATGCCCGTGCAGTCGTCGCCCGCGGCGCCGCCGCCGGCGCGCACCCACCCTCAACGCCGAGGGATGCCATGAACGTGAAGGTCGAGGAGGCGGCGCGCGCGGCGGCCGCGGCCGGCGAGGACCTCTCCGGCAGCCCGCTCTGGAACCCCGACCTCGCGCCGACGCCGCCCGAGCGACGGACCTGGTCCACGTACGACATCGCGGCGCTCTGGATCGGCATGAGCGTCGTCATCACGACGTACACGCTGGCGTCCGGCCTCATGCAGCAGGGCATGTCGTGGTGGCAGGCCATGCTCACGATCCTGCTCGGCAACACGATCGTGCTCGTGCCCATGGTGCTGAACGCGCACGCCGGCACGAAGTACGGCGTCTCCTTCCCGGTGCTCTGCCGCGCCAGCTTCGGCACCCGCGGCGCGAACGTGGCCGCGCTGCTCCGCGCCATCGTCGCCTGCGGCTGGTTCGGCATCCAGACGTGGATCGGCGGGCTCGCGCTGGATGCGCTGGCGGCGGCGGCGTGGAGCGGCTGGGCGGGCGTGGGCGGGCACCAGGCGGTCACGTTCCTGGCGTTCTGGGCGGTCCAGATCGCGGTCATCCTGAAGGGGACCGAAGGGATCAAGCGGCTGGAGAGCTGGTCGGCACCGCTGCTGCTCCTCGGCGGGCTGGCGCTCCTCGTCTGGGCGGTGCGCGCCGGCGGCGGGCTCGGCCACGTGCTCTCCGAGTCCGAGCGGCTGCAGGGCGCGCGCGGCGCGTTCTGGAGCGTGTTCCCCGCCGGCCTCACCGCCGCCGTCGGCTACTGGGCCACGCTCAGCCTCAACATCCCCGACTTCACGCGCTACGCCCGCAGCCAGCGCTCGCAGATGCTCGGGCAGGCGCTCGGCCTGCCGACGACGATGACCGCGTTCTCGTTCATCGGCGTCGCCGTCACCAGCGCGACGCTCGTCGTCTTCGGCGAGGCGGTGTGGGACCCGGTCGCGCTGATCGGCCGCATCGGCACGCCGCTCGTCGTCATCGCCGGCGCGATCGTCGTCCTGCTCGCGCAGCTCACGACGAACATGGCGGCCAACGTCGTCTCCCCCTCGAACGACTTCTCGAACCTGAACCCCCGCCGCATCAGCTACGTCACCGGCGGGCTCATCACGGCGGTGATCGGCGTCGCCATCATGCCGTGGAAGCTCTACGCCGACGCCGGCGCCTACATCTTCACCTGGCTGATCGGCTACTCGAGCCTGATGGGCGCGCTGGGCGGGATCCTGATCGCCGACTACTGGGTGCTGCGGCGGCAGCGGCTGTCGGTGCCGGACCTGTTCCGGGTGGAGGGCCGCTACACGTACTCCGGCGGCTTCCACGTGCCGGCGCTGGCGGCGCTCGTCGTGGCGGTGCTGCCGGTCGTGCCCGGCTTCCTCCGCGCCGCGACGACGCCGGGCGGGCAGGTGCCGGATCCGGGGTTCTTCGACCACCTGTACACGTATGCGTGGTTCGTGACGTTCGGGGTCGCGTTCGTGGTGTACCTGGCGCTGGCGGGGTGGCGCGAAGATGGGGAGAGGAACGGATAACGGCGTTGTTCACCGCAGAGACGCAGAGGGCGCAGAGAACGGCGGGAGCCGGGGGGAACCAAGGCTTCGCGGCGACGGCCAGCATCTATTGAAATTGGATCCGGGCGGTGCCGCCTCCGACGCCGACGCCGACGCGAGCAAACGAAAATGGGGTTGCACCGGTGACCCTCGTTCCACCGGTCCAACCCCATAAAGGAAGCTTCCGTTGCGACGAAGGCCGCGCCGCCCGGCTTTGCGCCGTCCTCTGCGCCCTCTGCGTCTCTGCGGTGAAATTGGTCTTTTTCGTAACGAACCCTGAACCCGAGACTGCGCCATGCCTCGTATCGTGAAATGCGGCCTCATCCAGGCCTCCCACGCCTGCTCGACGGACGAGTCGATCGAGACGATCCGCGAGGCGAACCTCGCCAAGCACCTCGACCTCATCGAGCAGGCCGCGCGCGAGGGCGTCCAGATCCTGTGCATGCAGGAGATCTTCACCGGGCCGTACTTCTGCGCGGAGCAGACGCCCCGCTGGTACGAGGCGGTCGAGCGCATCCCGGACGGGCCGACCGTGCGCCTGATGCAGGAGGTCGCGAAGCGGCACCAGATGGTGCTCGTCGTGCCGCTCTACGAGGAGGACACGACCGGCGTCTACTACAACACCGCGGCGGTCATCGACGCCGACGGCCGCTACCTCGGCAAGTACCGGAAGAACCACATCCCGCACTGCGCGCCCGGCTTCTGGGAGAAGTTCTACTTCCGCCCCGGCAACCTCGGCTACCCGGTGTTCGAGACGCGCTACGCCCGCGTCGGCGTCTACATCTGCTACGACCGCCATTTCCCCGAGGGCGCGCGCGAGCTCGGGCTGAACGGCGCCGAGATCGTGTTCAACCCGTCCGCCACCGTCGCCGGGCTGTCGGAGTACCTGTGGCGGCTCGAGCAGCCGGCGCACGCCGTCGCCAACGCGTACTTCGTCGGCGCCATCAACCGCGTCGGCTTCGAGGACCCGTGGCGCATCGGCGAGTTCTACGGCCAGAGCTACTTCTGCGACCCCCGCGGCCAGTTCCTCGCCCAGGGCTCGCGCGACCGGGACGAGCTGGTCACCGCCGAGTTGGACCTCGACCGCATCCGCGAGGTGCGGAACGTCTGGCAGTTCTTCCGCGACCGCCGGCCGGAGACGTACACGGCGCTGGCGCGGCCGTAGAGGTGGGGAGCGGAACCGGGAACGGATTTTCACGGGGAGCAGAGGGAGAGCGGGGAGGACGGCGGGAGCCGGCGCCCCGGGCGGAGTGGCGTCGTGGTCCGGCCGCGCTCGAGGGCGCAACGGTTCACGGAGGCGGGGCCCGAACGCGAGCTGACTCCGGACTTGACATAACTGCGGGTCCAACGGCGTGATATTCCCCCGCGTGGTGGACACCGAGATAAGGCCCGGGGTAGCAGCCGGGCAGA
>DASTKT010000057.1:0-2771 GCA_035715725.1 Longimicrobiales bacterium
GCGCTGCGCGCCGCGAGGTGCCGGGCCGCCGGTGCGGTGTCCTCACGCGCTGTTGCGGGGCTCCCGGCACCTTCACGCGGCCGGGCCGCGCCGCCGCCCTTCGTGCTCCGGCATTCGTACCCGTACCCCTGCCCGTACCCGATCCGTTCTCCCGCCGTCCACCTCGGCCACCCCGCTCCCGCCCGAAAACCCGAACGCTGACACACCCGAAGGTGTGGCCGTTCTCGCGGCCGCAGGCCGCGACAGCGAGCGCAGCGAGCGTGCGCGAGCCGCAGGCGAAGCGACAGTGAACCGTGCGCCGCGCCTCCGGCGCGGCGTCGGCGCGGCTTTTGCTTTCTGCGGGCGCGGTCTCGACGAGCACAACATCGATTGGGGGTCCGCCATGGGGTTCGACGTGACGCAGCAGGGCGAGGTGACGGTGATCAACGTCGAGGGGCAGCTCATCGTCGGCAACCGACAGGAGCTGAAGCAGAAGGTGCTGGAGGAGCTGGAGAACGGGGCGCGCAAGTTCCTGATCGACTTCTCGAACACGGGCTACATCGACTCCTCGGGGCTGGGCGTGCTGGTGAGCCTGTCGAAGAAGATCCGGGAGCAGGGCGGGGAGCTGCGGCTGGCCAACCTGAACGACGACCTGCGCACGCTGTTCGAGCTGACGAAGCTGGACACGCTCTTCCACATCTCGGATAGCCGCGACGAGGCGCTCGCCTCGTTCTGAGGCTGTCGGCGGGCGGGGGGCGGGCTTATCATCCGGGAGTCACGCAGGAGCGAAACCGCCCGTATCGGGATGCCGTCGGACTACACCCTGGAGCTGCCCAACGACTTGCGGGCGATCGAGGCCGCCGTCAGCTACCTCGTGGAGCGTAGCATCGACGCCGGCTTCGACGCGGATCGCCTGCGGCTGAATTTCCGCGTGAGCCTCTCCGAGGCGCTGGCGAACGCCATGTTGTACGGCAACGGGCGGGATCCGGCGAAGCACGTGCGCGTGGAGGCGCACCTGTCGCGGGAGGAGATCGTGGTCCGCGTGACGGACCAGGGGCGTGGCTTCGACCCCAGCACGCTCCCCGACCCGACGCTCCCGGCCAACCTCTCTCGCCCGGGCGGACGGGGCATCTTCCTGATCCGCAACCTGATGGACTCCGTCGAGTTCAACCCCCAGGGCAACTCCATCACGATGGTGCTCCGGCGTCAGCACCGGCGCCGCAAGCGTCGCGTCGAGGAGCGATGAGCTCGACCGCGGCGCCGCAGGTGCGCCTCCCGAACGGCGCGCACGTGCTCCTCGAGGCGTTCGCGCGCCTGAACCCGGCGGCGGAGCTGCGCGTCTGGGTCCAGCGCGACGGCGCGCGCATTCCGGTCTTCCCCGAGGGGGCGGCGGATGGCGCGGCGCCCGCCACGGCGCGGCACACGCTGGCGTGGGAGGACGGGGCGGAGCTGACGCTCGAGGCCACCGGCCCGGTGGACGACGCGGCCGTCGCGTTCCTGGCGGAGGCGCTGAGCCGGACGCTGACGCACGAGGACGAGGCCCGCTCCGCGGCGCGGGAGCTGTCCGAGAAGTACGAGGAGATCAACCTCCTCTACTCGATCAGCGAGATCCTCGGCTCGGTCCTGACACTGGAGGCCGCGGCGGGGCGGATCCTCTCCGAGGTCGCGGACGTGCTCGGCGCGAAGCGCGCCACGCTCTGGGTCTACGAGCCGGACTCGCAGAGCCTGGTGCCGGCCGCGGCCGTCGGCGACACGGTGCCGCGCACGCGCATCTCGATTCACGACCCGGATTCGGCCACCGCTCTGGTGTTCCGCGAGAACCAGCCGCTCAGCCTCGAGCGCGGCGCGGTGCTCCCGCGGGATCGGCACATCGAGCCGCGGCCGCAGGGGCGCGAGCCGTTCCTCTCGGTGCCGGTGAACTACACGCCGCCGGAGGGGAACACGCGCACCGTCGGCGTGATCACGCTCGTGGGGCGGCGCAGCAACGACCGCTTCACCGCCGGGGACGGGCGTCTGCTCGCCGCGATCGCGAGCCAGGTCGGCTCCGCGCTCGAGACGCAGCGGCTGGTGCAGGAGAGCCTGCGCCAGGAGCGCGTCATGCGCGAGATGGAGCTGGCGCACGACCTCCAGCTCAAGCTGCTCCCCGACACCTCCGTGTTCGAGGGCACGGCGGACGTGGCCGCGCGCTGCGTGCCCGCGGAATCCGTCGGCGGCGACTTCTACCACCTGTTCCGGCTCCCCGGCGGCCGCCTCGGCGTCATCATCGGCGACGTCTCGAGCCACGGCTTCTCCGCGGCGCTGATCATGGCGCTGACGATGAGCGCCGTGGCGATCCACGCCAGCGAGGGCGACGCGCCGGCCGAGGTGCTGCGCCGCACGCACCTGGCGCTGATCGACGAGCTGGAGACCACGGAGATGTACCTCACCCTCTTCTACGGCGTCATCGACCCGGCGCGCGGCGAGATCACCTTCGCCAACGCGGGGCACTCGCACGCCTTCCGGATCACGGCGAGCGGGGAAGCGGAGCGGCTCTCCGCCACCGATCCTCCCTTCGGCATCATCGATCTGGACCGGTACCGGGAGGAGGTGCGGAGCTGGGCGGCCGGGGAGGACCTCCTCTTCCTCTTCACCGACGGGCTCTCCGACGCGCTCGAGCGCGGCGAGGTCGAGGGCGAGCGCATCCTGGTCGACGAGGTGGCCGGCCTGCGCGATCGCCCGGCGGACGAGATCATCCGCCGCCTCTTCACCCGCGTGGGCGAGGTGGGCGCCACCGTTCCGCCCGACGACCGCAC
>DASTKT010000058.1:0-108517 GCA_035715725.1 Longimicrobiales bacterium
CCGTCGCCCGCGTGAACGGTTGCGGAACGGCGGGGTGGGGGGTGATTCGGGGGTGACGAATGGACGGGCGCCGGGTGTCTCCTGGCGCCCGTCGATTCGTGGGGGCTCGAAGGTGGTGCGTGGCGGCCTGGATGCCGCAGCCGTTCACCCGTGCCGGCGTGCAGTCAGGATGCGCTTCCGCCCTCGAGCGCGCGGAGCCGGGTCTCGGCGTCCGCGGCGGTGGCCTTCATCTCGGCGAGGCGGCGGCGCTGGTCGGCGGTGGGCGGGAAGGCGGAGCCCTGGCGGGCGCCCTGGCCGTTGAAGTCGGAGGCCATGCCGAAGGCCGCGCGCAGCAGCGGCGTGAACGTGGTGCGCTGGAAGGCGGCGATGGAATCCGCGCGGGCCTTCGCGGCGGCGTCGGACGCGGCGCGGGCGCCGAGGTCCTTGCGGAGCTTCTCCACGCGCTCCCGCATCGCGGCGAGCTGCGTCTGCAGCGCGGCGACGTCGAGGAGGAACGCTTCGCGCTGCGCGTGCTGCTCGGGGGTGAGCGCGAGGAGCGGATCCGCGTCGACGCGGACGGTCTGGCTGGCGCTGCCGGCGTCGGTGGTGAGCGTGACGGTGTAGGTGCCGGGCTTCACGAACGGGCCGCGGGGGCCGATGTCGTGGGGCGGCACAGGGAGCGGCTGGGGACCGCGGGCGCCGGCGGTGCCCTCGTCGCCTCCGAAGAGCTGGATGTTGGCCGGCGGCTCGTGGCGCAGGTCCCAGGTGACGCGCTGGACGACGCCGGTGGCCGTGGGCACGTCGAAGGCGCGGACGGCGCGGCCGGTTGCGTCCGTGATGGAGATGCGAGCGGCCTTCGTGGGGCGCGCGAGGATGTAGGTGAGGAGCGCGCCGTCGGCGGGGTTCGCGCCGGCGAAGAAGTCCTGTCCGCGATAGGAGAGGTCCTCCCAGTAGTGGAAGGCGCGAGCGCGGCGGACGGGGAAGAGGTGGACGGGATCGGTGGCCGCGCTGGGGCTCCATTCGGCCAGGAAGGAGGCGTCGTCGAGGATGTAGAGGGAGCGGCCGTGGGTGGCGACGACGAGGTCCTTCTCGCGCGGGTGCACGAGGACGTCCAGGTACTCGGTGGTCGGCAGGGAGCCGAAGCGGGCCCAGCGGGAGCCGGCGTAGGGCGAGACGTAGAGGGCGTGCTCGGTGCCGAGGAAGAGGAGGCCGGGCTTGCCCGGGTACTCGTGGATGACGCGCACGGGCGCGTCGCCCGGGAGTCCGGCGGCGATCGGCGACCAGCTCTGCCCGAAGTCGCGGGTGCGGAAGGCGTAGGGGCGGAAGTCGCCGGTGCGGTGGCCGTCGAAGGCGACGTAGGCGGCGCCGGGCCCCTCGGCGGAGGCGACGACGCGGCTGACCCAGGTCCCGTCGGGGACGCCCTTGATGTTGGCGGCGACGTTCGTCCAGGTCTTTCCGCCGTCGCGGGAGAGCTGGACGTTGCCGTCGTCGGTGCCGACCCAGAGGATGCGGCCGTCGAGGGGCGACTCGGCGATCGTGGTGATCTCGCTGGAGGCGTCCTCGCCGTCGTACTGCGAGAGCTTGATGTCCTTGCCGCGCACGCCCATGAGGACGAGCGTGTCGCGATCGTAGCCGCGGGAGAGGTCCTGGGTGCGGTCCCAGGTGTCGCCGTGGTCGCGCGAGATGAAGAGGCGGTTGCCGCCGTAGTAGACGAGCCCGGGCGTGTGGCGCGAGGCGAGGATCGGCGGCGTCCAGTCGAAGCGGTACTCCTTCTCGCCCTTGGGGGCGTAGGGCTTGAGGACGAGGATGTCGCCGGTGGCGGCGTCGACGCGGCTGATGTCGCCGTCCTGGCTCGTGCTGTAGATGGAGCGGCCGTCCTTGTCGACCGCCTGGTACATCCCGTCGCCGAAGCCGATCTGGCGCCAGTCGTCGCCGGAGATGCCGAGCCAGTGGCGCGTGGCGCTGGGCCCCATCCACGAGTGGTTGTCCTGCATCCCGCCATAGACCCAGTACGGGTCGCGGTCATCGACGGCGATGGCGTAGAACTGCCCGACGGGGAGGTTCTCGAAGTGGCGGAACGTCTCGCCCATGTCGAACGTCTCGTGCAGGCCGCCGTCGCTCCCCATCAGGAAGTGCTTCGGGTTGCCGGGGTCGATCCACATGGTGTGGAAGTCGCCCTTCGTGCCGACGTCGTAGGTGGGGGAGTGGGGCATGCGCCGCCAGGTCGCGCCGCCGTCCTCGGTCTTGTGGTACGTCTCGCTCACCATGTAGACCCGCTGGTCGTTCTTCGGGTCGACGAAGATGGAGCTGTAGTACATCGGGCGCGGGTTGAGCGGGCTCATCTTCCGCCAGGTCTGGCCGGCATCGTCGCTGCGGTAGAAGCCGGCCTCGGTGGCGTGCTCGACGATGGCGTAGACGAGCCTGGGGTTCTGGCGGGAGATGCCGAGGCCGATGCGGCCCTTGTCGCCGGCGGGGAGGCCCTGCTCGAGCTTCGTCCAGTGCTGGCCGCCGTCGGTCGTCTTGTAGATGCCGCTCCCCGGGCCGCCGCCGTTGTAGCCCCACGGCGAGCGGAGGTGCTGGTAGGCGGCGGCGTAGACGACGTTCGGGTCGACAGGGTCCATGACCATGTCGACGACGCCGGTGAACGTATCGACGTAGAAAACCTTCTTCCAGCTCTTTCCGCCGTCGGTGGTCTTGTAGACGCCGCGGTCGTCCGAGGCCTTCCAGAGGTTGCCGAGCGCGCCGACCCAGGCGACGTCGGGGTTCCGCGGGTCCACCAGCACGCGGCCGATGTGGCGGGTCTCGGCGAGGCCGAGGTGGCGCCAGGTCTTGCCGGCGTCGTCGGAGCGGTAGACGCCGTTCCCCCACGTGGAGCTCTGCCGGTTGTTCTGCTCGCCGGTGCCGGCCCAGACGATGTTCGGGTTGGAGGGGGCGAGCGCGACGTCGCCGAAGGCGGAGGTGGCCTGGCCCTCGAAGATCGGCGCCCAGGTGATGCCGCCGTTCGTCGTCTTCCACAGTCCGCCGCTGGCGCTGGCGACGTAGAGCGTGGCCGGGTCGCCGGGCACGCCCTCGATGTCGTGGATGCGGCCGCCCATGACGGCGGGGCCGACGGAGCGGAACGGCAGCTTGCCGAGCGCGGCGTCGGTGAGGAGGCCGCGCTGGGCGGCAGCCGGGGCGGGGGCGAGGAGCCACGCCAGGGCGAGGAGTGGCGGTAGCGCGCAAATGCGGCGGCGCATCGAGCTTCCTCCGGGGTGTCGGCGATCCGGGTGTCCGGGTAGGTGGGGCGAATCTAGGGCGTGGGCGGGGTTCGTCAACGAGGCGGGCGAGCGACCGAGCGGCCGAGCGGCCGAGCGGGGGAGTGGGGGAGTGGGGGAGTGGGGGAGTGGGGGAGTGGCGCGCATTCGGTTTGGCTTCGGGGGACGTGCGGCGTTGTGACGCGAGAGGGGGGTGGCGTCGTCCCTCATGAGAGCGCATCGGCGCGATGGGGTGTCGGTGCGGCGTGCTCCGGACGTCGAGGGAAGCATGGACGAGAGGATCCAGCAGGCGCTGGACGGGGAGATTCCGCGGAGCCGGCTCGAGCCGGAGGCCGAGGGAGAGTGCTCGGCGGTCGAGGACGCGATCCGCGGCGCGCTCGAGAGCCTGAGGCTGGAAGCGCCGCGGGACTGCGTGGACGAGGTGATGGCGCGGATCGCGGCCGTGGAGGAGACGCGGCGCGCCGGCCGGGCGCGGGCGGCGGCGGGGTGGCTCTGGCGGCCGCGCACGGTCTCGCTGCGGGTCCGCCCCGCTTACGGCCTGCTGGCGGCGGCGGCGATGGCCGCGGCGCTGCTGGTGCCGGGGGCGGCCACGCGGGAGGTGCCGGCGCCGGCGCGCGTCTTCGTGGCGTTCCGACTGGACGCGCGGGGCGCGTCGCGTGTCGAGCTGGCGGGAGACTTCACTGCGTGGAAGCCGACGTACGCGCTGCACGAGTCGGCGCCGGGCGTGTGGTCCGTGGTGGTGCCGCTGGAGCCGGGCGTCCACGACTATGCGTTCGTAGTGGACGGCGAGCGCTGGACGCCGGACCCGCTGGCGCCGACGGTGGCGGACGGCTTCGGTGGGGTGAACAGCCGGATGGCGGTGCTGCCGCCGCTCCGCGGGAGGGCATCGTGAGGGTGGGGCGGGGGGCGGCGCTCGGGGTGGCGCTGGCGGGGGCGCTCGTGCCGGCGGTGGCACGCGGCCAGGAGTGGCGGGCGGAGGCGCAAGTCGGCCGGTTCCGCTACGACGCGGCGCCGTCGACGCTGGCCTCGACGGGCGCGGCGCTGGGCCTCGACTACGACGGGCGGAGCGGCTGGCTGCGGGTGAGCGCCGGGCTGCCGTTCGCGTCGGGCGACCCGGTGTGGGGCGCGGCGGGGGCGGGAGGCCGTCTCGCGGCGCGGCGCGGCGCGTTCAGCGCCGGCGTCGACCTGGCGGGGCAGGGCTTCGTGCAGCGCGAGGATGGCACGGAGCGGCGGGACGTGCTGGGACGCGTGACGCGGACCCCGGGCTCGACGGGCTTCGGCGGGGCCGCGCAGGTGCTGCCGATGGTGGGGCTGGGGAGCGAGCGGGTGGCGGTGGAGCTGCGGGGTGGTGCGTCGCTGTACACGAGCGGGCAGGCCGACTCGACGATGCAGCGGACGGTGCGGCTGGCGGACGCGCGGGTGGTGGCGAGCCCGGCCCGCGGCTGGGCGGTGGCCGCGGCGACGCGCGTGTTCGACGCACCGGAGCGCCGCTACGTGTCCGAGGATCTGACCGCGACGGTCGCGCCGCCGGGGCGCGTGAGCGCCTGGGCCACGGTCGGGAAGTGGCTCTCCGGCGGAGCGGATGGCGTCCCGTGGGGCGCGGGCGCGCGGCTCGAGCTGCCGGCGCACACGGCGGTGGAGGCGTCGGCACGGCGGACGGTGCTGGATCCGCTGTACCTGAGCGTGCCGCGGACGTCGTGGAGCGTGGCGGCGAGCGTCCGGCTGGCGGGGCCGCCGCGGCCGCCCGCGCCGGTACCGGCGCGGTACGTGGGCGGGCGCGCGACCGTGCTGCTGCCGGCGGGCGCGGCGCGGGGCGAGCCGAAGATCGCCGGCGACTGGAACGGCTGGCGGCCGGAGCCGATGACGCGGGCGGGCGAGAGCTGGAGCTACACGACGTCGCTGGCGCCGGGGGTCTACTACTACGCGTTCGTCGCCTCCGACGGGCGCTGGTACGTGCCGGAGTCCGTGCCGGGGCGGCAGGCCGACGGGATGGGTGGGGAGACCGCCGTGCTGGTGGTGAAGTAGCATGGCGGCCCACGAGATGGCCGCGGCGGCCCGAACGCCGAGCGACGCCGCGCTGGTGGCGCGCGTGGTGGCGGGCGAGCGCGAGAGCTACGCGGAGCTGGTCCGGCGCTACCAGACGCCGCTGTACCGGTTCGCGCGCGGGATGGGATTGGACGGCGATGCCGCGCAGGATGCGGTGCAGGATGCGCTGGTGACGGCGTACACGCGGCTGCGGGAGTGCCGCGAGCCGGACCGGTTCCGCTTCTGGCTGTTCCGGATCCTGCGGAACCGGTGCCTGGACGGGCAGAAGGGCGAGCGGCGGCGCACGGCGCGGAGCGAGGCGTTGCGGCTGGAGAGCGACGATGCGCACACGCCGCCGCTCGAGCTGCGCCTGACGCTGGCCCAGGCGCTGGCGGCGTTGCCGGAGCCAATGCGCGAGGCGTTCCTGCTGAAGCACCTCGAAGGGTACGGCTACGACGAGATCGCCGAGATCACGGGCGCGGGCGTGAGCGCGGCGAAGATGCGCGTGCACCGGGCGCGAGAGGCGCTGCGGGCGGCGCTGCTCGAGGTGGAGCCATCGAAGTGACGAACCGGGCACCCGGCGGCGTCCAGTAGATGAAGACGACGGACCGAGCACACGGACCTGGAGGAGACATGAAGCGCACGACGATGACGATCCTTTCGGCGATGCTGCTGCTGCCGGGCGTGGCGGCGGCGCAGGCGGCCGGCCCGAGCGCGGGCGCCAAGACCGGCTCGAGCGCGTCCAGCGCGACGGCGGCGGGCGCGCAGGGGGCGCCGCAGCAGCCGGCGGAGGGACAGCCGGGCGCGCAGGCCGCCACGGCGCGGATCGACGCGGCGCTCTCGGCGGCGGCGCAGGCGCACGTTCCGGTCTCGCTGCTGGAGAGCAAGGTGGAGGAGGGGCGGGCGAAGCGGGTGCCGGAGGAGCGGATCGCGTCGGCGGTGGAGGCGCGGCTGCACGCGCTGGTGCGAGCGAGCGAGGTCATGCGGAAGGCGGGCGAGGACCAGCCGCAGCCGGGCGAGCTGGCGGTGACCGCGGACGCGATCCAGGCGGGCGTGGCGCAGAGCGCGCTCGTGCAGATCACGCGCGAGGCGCCGGGCGACCGGCGGGCCGTCGCGGTGGCCACGCTGTCGGACCTGGTGCAGCTCGGGCTGGCCAGCGAGCAGGCGCTGCTGCGGGTGGACGGTGCGCTGTCCCGCGGTGGGGAGGCGCTCGCGAACCTGCGGGCGGAGGCGGCGGCGTCGCTGCGGGTGAAGGGCGGCGTGGGGGTGAAGCTGCCGTGAGGTAGGTCCCGGGGCCGGCGGCACGCCCGAGATCCGGGCGGAACCCGCGGACGGCTCGGGAGATGATGGTGGACGGGCCCGGTGGGGAGAACCCCGCCGGGCCCGTCCGCTTTCAGCCCGCCGCCGGCGCCGGCGCCACGTGGGCGTCGAAGACGCCGGTGAGCACGCGGCCGCCGCGCCGGATCTGGACCCAGACGCGGTAGTCGCCGGGGCGGGGGAACTCGAAGGGGAACGCGACCTCGGCCTCGCCGGCCACCGTGGAGGCGGCGTGGGCCATGGCGGGCGCGGCCCCGGTGCCGCCGGGCGCGGGGCGGAACCACCGGCCGGTGCCCGTGTCGCCGCGCTCCCGGCGCTGGAGCGTCTCGCGGGAGGCCATGGCGAAGGAGCCCATGGGGTGCAGGTGGACGAAGATGGAATCGTCGCTCCGGAGCACGGCCGCGTGGCCCAGCATCCCCATGTACGGCTCGAGGGCGACGGGGTGGCCGTCGGAGGTGCGCACGGTGAAGCGCAGGGCGGCGTCCCGGCCGGCGACGAGCGGCGGGTGGCGCCAGGAGATCGTGGAGCCGTCGTCGAGCGGCGCGGACTGGATCTCTCCCGTCGAGGAGGTGGCACCGCCGACGTGCCAGGCGTCGTCGGGGTCGGCGGCGGGAGCGCCGGCGGTCGTCGCAGCGGCGGCGCGAGCAGCGCCGGGCGGCGCCGTAGCCGCGCTGTGAGCGGCGGAAGCTGCGGGCGCGGGGAGCTCGACGACGTCCGTGAGCGTCTCGGCGAAGCCGCTCTCGTGGACGATGTCGGCGAGCATGCGATAGCGCCCGGCGGGGAGCGGCGGGAGGCGGACGCGGAACGTCGCGGAGTCGACGGGCTCGGGGTGAACGTGGGCGAAGGCGTCGCGGGCCGGCAACCTCACGAGGAAGAGGTGCATGAGCTTGCCGTGCTCGGTGGTGAGCGGCGTCATGCGGCCGCTCGTCCAGGCGCTGTCGGTGATGGCGACGGTGAGCGTCGGTGGGCCGGCGGCGGACGCCTCGACGCGCGCCTGGACGGCCAGCGGGCGGTACAGGTCGCGGCGGTAGGCCGCGTCGACGCGGTTCCACCAGGCGCGACCGCCGGTGAGCACGAGCGCGACCGCAGCGGCCGCGCCGATCATGGCGAAGCGCGCTCTCCACCGGCGCCGCCGACTCGGCGTCTCCCCGCCGGCGAGGCCGCCCTCGCGCACCGCGGCGCCGACGATCCAGACGAGGCCGAAGGCCAGGAACACGCCGAGCGCGGCGAGCAGCCCGCCGAGCGGCGCCTGCATCTCGAGGCGGCGGATCGGCGCGGCGGTCACCGGCACGAACGCGGTGCCGGCGCCGTCGGCTCCGCGCACGTCGACCCGGACGTTGTAGGTGCCGGCCTCCATCAGCCACAACTGGCCGGTGAAGCGCCCCGGCTCGCCGGCGACGGGCGTGGTCGGGTCGGGCGGCGGCGAGCCGTGCTCGCCGGTGCGCCAGAAGATCGGCCGGACGGCCACGGCGGCGGCGCGGCCGGAGAGCACACGGACGTCGATCTCGGCCAGCCCGGGCACGACGGGCGGCACCTGCACGACGACATGGATGCGGTACTGCCCCGCGTCGCCGTCGAAGAACGTGTTGGGGCTGCCGATATGGCCCGAGAAGGCGACGACCGCGGCGACGGCGGCGAGGAGCGCTCCGAGGCGCGACGCGCGCGGCATCATCGGCGCACCGTCCGCATCCAGGCGCCCCAGGCCAGGCCGAGGCGCGTCGAGAGCATCGCGAGCACGGCGGCGACGGCGAGCCCCTTCAGGAGCGCCGCGCGGTCGGGGTCCAGCGCGATGAAGAGGTACCGGTACGAGCGCGTGGTCTTCGGCAGGAAGTACGGGAAATTCACCGTCGCGAAGAAGCGGTTGCGCGCGAGCGGCGACATCAGGAACTCGGCGAACGGCCATTGCACGGCGAGGAAGACGCCGAGGAAGACGAGGCCGAGGACGACGGCGTTGATCCAGTCGCTACGCCGCGAGAGCGCGTGCCGGAAGACGAGGTCGAGCGCCACGGCCGGCACGATCACCAGGAGCGGGAAGTCCGGCGGCACCATGCGCGTGATGTCCTGGTAGATCGGCCCGAGGCGCGGGGTGCCCGGGAAGAGCGGCAGGATCCAGACGGCGAGCAGGCGCCCGAGCGTGTAGACGGCGGCCACGGACGTGGCCGGCCAGCGCAGCCCCGAGGAGCGGAGCGCGGCGGCGAGGAAGACGGGGAAGACGAGCGCGGCCGACCGGTAGAAGTCGGACGTGTGCATGAAGCTGCGGAAGAAGTGCTCGGTGCCCATGATGGCCGTCATGAGCAGCATGATGCCGAGGGCGTAGGCGAAGAGCAGGCGGGCGGGGCGGGCGCCGTCGCCGGTGGCGTTGTTCTGCCAGGCGAGGGCCATGACGAGGGCGCCGAACTGGATGGCCAGGATTCCGAGCGCGAGCAAGGTGTGCGGCGGGCTCAGGATCTCGACGTCGAGGCCGTACGCGTTGTGCCACCAGTTGTCGAAGGGCGCCGACGTCAGCATCGCGAAGGTGCCCCAGATGCAGATCCAGCCGCCGAGCGGGCCGTAGAAGCCCCAGAAGCGGACGAGGCGGGAGCGCTCGGCGGGCGGGCCGGCGAACGTGGAGCGGACGGCGACCCAGCCGCAGGAGAGCCCGGCGACGAGGCCGCCGACGTACTCGGTGACGTGGGCGGGGTTCCAGAACGAGTCCCGGCCGATGGTGATGTGCCAGGAGATGTCCCACGTGATCCCGGCGACGACGCAGGTCGAGGCGAAGAGGGCCGCGGCGACGTTCCAGGGCACACCCGCCGCGCCCGCCTCGGCGCGGGCCTGCGCTTCCAGGGGGAGGACGGAGGCTTCCATGGCTCGTCGCGCTCCGGGATGGCGCCCCGTCGGGGCGGCGGTGAGGGGGCCGAAGCACTCGGACGACGCGGCAGCCGGGGATGCGCCGCGCCGGCGGAACGAGCAAGCGGAGCTTACTCGTTCACCATCTGCGGCAGCGTCACGAGGTCCAGGACCACATACGTCCGTGCGCCGGCCGGGAGATTGACCTGCGCCTCTTCGCCGACCCGCTTGCCGAGGAGCGCCCGGCCGATGGGCGAGGCCATCGAGATGTGGCCGGCGTCGAGGTCGATGTAGTCGCCGGCGACGATGGTATGCTCGACCTCATGGCCGGTCCGCACGTCCTTCAGCCGGACCTTCGAGCCGAAGCCGACACGGTCGTCGGGGATGGCATTGAGGTCGATCTTCGACAGCTCGGAGAGGCGCTGGGTCAGGTGGCCCATGCGCGCCTGCACGAACTGCTGGCGCTCGAGCGCCGACTTGTAGTCCGCGTTCTCGCGCAGGTCACCGAGCTCGACCGCCTTCCGGATGGCGATCGGGAGCGTCACCGTCAGCTCGTGATGGAGGCGCTGGAGCTCGTCTTCGATCTTCTGTCTGATTTCGTCGAGCATGGCTTTCCGTTGAGTCGTTGCGGTGGTCCATCGTACCCGGCCGCCGTGGAAAAGTCCCCGGTTCGCCGCGACGTTCCGTCGATTACATGACCATGCCGCCGTTCGGCGGAGCGGGCAGTTCGGCGACCGTCACCTTGAGCGGGATTTCCGCTTTGAGGTCATTGTCGACGAAGACGACGAAGGTGTACTCGCCCGCCTTGGCCAGCAGCAGGTTGTTGATGCCGATGATCTGGTTGGCGACGATGGGCTCGCCCGGGCCGCCCTGCGGCACGACGTCGCCGCGCAGGTCGAAGACCGCCTCGCCGTCCGGATCGTGCAGCCGCAGCTCGACCGCGTGGGGTCGGCCCCGCTCCGCCGGATGCGCCTCCACCTGGACGACGAGGTGCAGCAGCGGGTGCACGGCCGGCAGGCTCTCGACCATGATCCGGTCGAAGATGCCGAGGATGTTGAGTTTTCCCTCGGCGCTCGCGTTGGCGTGGTCGGCGACGACCGCTAGCTTCACGCGCATCTTCTCTCCCCTCTGCCGCTCGACATCACTGCCCCAGCAGGTAAGCGACGGCGTCCGCGAAGGAGCGGGCCCGCACGAAGTCCTCCGAGACCGGCTCGACGAGGTCGAATTCCCACGGCTCCTCGACATCGACCAGGATCGCGTGCGCGCCGCAGGCGAGCGCCGGGTTGAGGTCGCTGCGGATGCTGTTGCCGACCATCCAGGCGCCGGCGGGGTCCTCGACGCCGAACCGGTCGAGGACGTCGCGGAACGCGTCGGGCGTCTTGCGCGGACAGACGTGGACGCGCTCCTCCGAGAGGATGTCCAGCACGCCGGCCTCGCGCACGCAGCGGAGCTGGTAGTCGGGGTCGCCGGACTGGGTGTAGAGCGCCGTGGGGTGCGCGGCGGCGAGCGTGCGCAACGCGTCGATGGCGCCGGCGAGCAGCGGCGGCGTGCCGGCCACGGTGCGGCCGAGGTCGGCCAGCGCCTCGGCGACGGCGTCGTCCACCTCGACGGCGAACTCGGCGCAGATGCGGCCGTACGTCTCGCGGAACGAATGCTCGAGCCGGGCGGGGCCGAGGCCGTAGCGCCCCATCATCTCGGGATCGACGCTGCCGTGATGCAGCTCGCGGCAGCGGTCGCCGTCGAAGCCGAGCGCCTCGAGGCGCTCGAAGAGCGCGCGCCGGGCGCCCAGGAATCGCGGCGCGGTGTTCACCAGCGTGTCGTCGAAGTCGACGAGGACGAGCTCGATGCGGCGCATCAGCGGTCCGCCTGCCGGGCGGCGGGGAGGCTCCAGACGGCCGGGTCCTCCATCCCGAGCACCCAGACGGAGTAGCCGCGCAGCCGGTAGCGCGGCACGAGCGCCATCTTCTCACGGAAGCTGGCGGCGTCCTCGATGAAGGCGAACTCGTTGAGGCCGTCGTTCTCCCAGGACGCCCAGGAGACCTTCTGGCGGTCGTCCCAGGTGGGCCTGGCGCCGAAGCGCGCCAGGACGCCGGTGAGCGCGGCCCAGCTCATCCCCTGGCCGGCCACGCGGGCGCCGTCGCGCTCGTCCCAGGTCGCATACCAGCGGTTCGAGTACGACGGAATCCCGAGCGAGATCTTCTCCGGCGGCACGCCCTGCTTCAGCAGCAGCTCGACGCAGCGCTGCATCCACGGCACGCCGGCGACGGGGCCGGGCGGCGTGCGGCGCGTGTGCTGGTCGTACGTCATGAGCGAGAGGAAGTCCGCGGCATCCGCCAGCGCCTTGTAGTCGTAGGCGCCGCGCCAGTTCTCGTACATCCACTCGTGGTACGACGTCGGCCCGGGCGCCTCCTCCGCGCGCGGCACCACGGCGGCGCTGGCGGAGCAGCCGGCGGCGTGGAGCGAGTCCGCGGTCTCCTTGAAGAAGCGGCTGAACGCATCGCGGTCGGTGATGTGGATGTTCTCGAAGTCGAACTGCATCCCGTCGTAGTGGTTGTCGCGGCAGACGGCCGTGATGCCGCGGACCGCCCGGAGGCGGGCCTCGGGCGTGGTCAGGACCTTGTGGAACATGGCCTGGTCGAAGCCCGGATTCGTGACCAGCGGCACGACCTTCACGCCCCTGGCCCGGGCGGCGGTCAGCACGCGGGGATCGACGCTCCCCCAGACGATGCCGCTCTCGTCGAGGCGGTACGTCTGCGGCGCGACAATGGAGATCCGCTCGATGTGCGCGAGGAAGCTCTGGACGCCATCCTCGCGGTCGGTCAGGTACCAGAGCGCCTCGGGCCGCCGCTGGGCCGCGGCGGCGCCGGAAAAGGCAAAGGCAAAGGCCAGGGCCAGGGGCCCGATCGAGCGTCGTCGCATGTCCGGGGAAGGCTCGGAAGTGGCGTTGGCGGACCGCTGAACCCGCAGCGGAAAGCTAGAGGCGCCGCGCCGGAGGGTCAACGGATGGGCGGGGGGAGCGCGACCCGCAGCACGCGGGTCGAATCGGGCTCGGTCAGCCGCAGGAGGACGCGCCCGCCGGCGGCCTCGACGGCGCGAACGAGCTCGCGCACCGGCTCCTGCCGCTGGTGGTGGAGATACAACCAGGCGGTCGGGCTGCCGGTGGCGCGAAGCCGATCCACCTCGTTCTCGGCCCACCCCGGATCCGGGGTCTCGGGCACGGGCAAGCCGGCGTTCTCGAGCCCCGAGGCGATGCCGAGGACCTCGAGGCGGCCCGCCGTCGTCAGAAGCCGATCGTAGCCCTCGTTTCGAACGGCGTGGCCGCGGCTGGGCGCGTTCCCGGAGTTCGGCCCCGCCTCGACGGCCCGCCGGAGGAGCGTGCTCAGGCGGGTCCGGTCGGACGAGCGCCAATCGGTCGTGTAGAACGCCCAGCTCGGAATCGAGCGGGCCGAGACGTAGACGGGCTCGCCGGGGCCGCGGCGCCCGAGCAGCTCGCGCACGGCTTCCCGCGGCAGCTCGATCGCCGGGTTCCGGATGGAATAGAAGGACCAGCGCGCCGGGACGAACGCCAGGAGCGCGCCGAGGGGGAGGACCGCCCAGGATGGCGCCGGCAGCCGGCGCACGACGGTGTCCGCGCCGAGCCCCACGAGCACGAGCAGGCCCGGCACGAAGAAGAGCAGGAGGCGCCCGGCGACGACGTACCGCCCGAGCACCGCCGCGGCGATGACGAGCGCGAACGGGAGCAGGAGGAGTGCGAGCGCGGGGAGTTCGCGGCGGGAGAGGCGCCAGCAGCCGGCGACCGCGAGCAGCCAGAGCAGCACCCGCAGCGGAAGCGGCGCGCTCCCCGTGAGGTTCGTGGTGGCCGAGACCGGCGCGACGAAGATGCGGCCGAGTACCGTGCCGACCGAGTGCTCCCCGGCGAACAGGTAGGCGTTCGCCCAGAACCGGGCGAGATACGCCTGTGTGGCCGGATCCGAGTACCCCAGGCGGTAGAGGCCGAGGAACGTGGCCGGCCAGAGGAGCGCGCTCGCGGCGAGCATGGGGACCGCGCGCCGGTCGCGCCGGCCGAGCGCGTCCAGCGCGACGGCGGACCAGGCGGCGGCAACCACGAAGATGGCCGAAACCGAGAAGCCGAGCGCCACCAGTCCGGCGAGGACGAACAGCAACGCCCGCCGCCGGTCCACGGCGCGGCCCAGCATGTGGATCGTGAGGGCCGTCATCGCCGCGGCCACGAAGGCTTCCCCCTCGTACTGCTTCGCCTCGTTGGAGTAGCGAACGAGCAGCGGGGCAACCGCGGCGAGTCCGCCGGCGATCAGGGCCGCTCTCGGGCCGCCCAGCCGCCAGGCGCTCCAGGCGACGAGCGGGAGCAGCAGGAGGCCGGAGAGGAGCGGCACGAGCCGCAGCGCCGCCTCGCCCACGCCGAAGGCGGCGATGCTCAGATGCTGCGCCCAAACGAAGAGGACCGGTGCGACCTGCTCGAAGGGGAGCGGCCCGGCCAGGCGGCCGAACGGGAGCGTGACGACGTCGAGCGAGAGCAGGAGCTCGTCCATCCAGAGCGAGGGGCGCTGGAGGAACTGGAAGAGCCGCGCGACGACCCCCGCGGCGAGGGCGACGAGGGTGAGCCCGATGAGGAGGCGCGCGAGCGCTGGTTCCGCCGCGGAGAGCGGAGCCGCCTCGGGTGGCGCGTGATCGCGCGCGCTACGGATTCGACCGAGGATTGTCGGGACCATAGGCGTCGGGCATCGGGCGGCCGGCGGGGGGGTGCTGGAGATCCGGGCGGGGCCGCTGTGCACGAATCGAGCCGTGAAACCCGCCGACCCGACCGCCGTAGAGTCAGCACACGCACGATCCACGGAGCCCTCCCGGAGTCACGCCCATGAAGCGAAGCACCACGATCGTCCTCGCCGCCACCGCCGTGCTCGTCCTCGGCGGGGCCACCGTCGCGGTCAGGTCGACTCGCGGAGCGAGCGAGAGCGGCGAGGCCGGAGCGATCCGGGTCGCCCGTGGCGTGCTCGTCGACCGGGCGCTGGCCGTGGGCACGATCCAGCCGGACGTCGAGGTATCGGTGAAGTCGAAGATCTCGGGCGTGGTGCAGCGTCGCTTCGCGGAGCCGGGCGACTTCGTGCGGGCGGGCGCGCCGCTGCTCGAGATCCGGCCGGATCCGACGCCGCTCGAGCTGGCGGAGGCGCGCCGCCAGGTCGAGCTGCGCGAGCTGGACGCCACGAACCTGAAGAAGGAGCTGGAGCGCAACGAGGAGCTGCGCCGGCGCGAGCTGCTGGCGCCGCAGGCGTACGATGCCTCGCGCCGCAGCTACCAGGAGGCCGTGGTGCAGCTCCAGATGGCGCGCGAGAAGCTGCAGCTGTTGGAGAAAGGCCACGTCACCATCGCCAACAGCGCGATCGAGAGCGTGGTCCGCTCCCCGATCGACGGCTACGTGCTCGAGAAGAAGGTCGAGGTCGGCGACCCGGTCGTGCCGCTGTCCACGTACCAGGAGGGGACGGTGCTCCTGACGATGGCGGACATGGGGCACCTCCTCTTCCGCGGGACCGTGGACGAGATCGACGTCGGCCGGCTCAAGGAGGGGATGTCGGTCGAGATCAAGATCGGCGCGCTCCCGGACGCGCGCCTCTCCGGCGTCCTCAGCAAGATCTCGCTGAAGGCGCAGAAGGAGGACAACGCGACGACGTTCCCGGTCGAGGTCCGGCTCCAGCGGGCGGAGGGCGTCACGCTGCGCGCCGGCTACTCCGCGAACGCGGAGATCATCATCCGCAAGAAGGAGGGCGTGCTCCAGATCCCGGAGCGCACGGTCACGTTCGAGGGCGACAGCGCGTGGGTGAACGTGCCGGGCGCCGACGGCAAGCCGCGCAAGCAGTACATCCGGACCGGGCTGAGCGACGCCATCAACGTCGAGGTCGTCTCCGGGCTGCGCGACGGTGAGCGCGTGCTGGAAAAGCCCACGAAGGAAGTGAAGTAGCCGCCATGGAGCGAGCGGCCTTCCTGCGCCAGTTCCTGGAGGACCTGCGCACGCAGCGGCTCCGGACGGCGCTCACGGTCTTCGGCATCACGTGGGGCACCGTCGCCGTCGTGGTGCTGCTGGCGTTCGGCGTCGGGCTGCAGCGGCAGATGCAGATCAACGCGCGCGGCATCGGCGAGCGGATCGTCATCGTGTTCGGCGGCCGGACCACGAAGTCGTTCCAGGGCTTCCCGAAGGGGCGCGAGATCGAGCTGCGCGAGGAGGACGTGGCGCTGCTCGTGCGCCAGGTGCCCGGGATCGAGCGGATCAGCCCCGAGTACTCGAGCCGGTCGCGCCCGATCCGGCGGGGCACGGCGTCGTCCAACGCGAACGTCACCGGCGTGTACCCGGCGTTCGCCGAGATGCGGAACGTCTTCCCCGAGCCCGGCGGCCGGTTCCTGGACGAGCTGGACGAGGCGGGCCGCCGGCGCGTCGCGTTCCTGGGCGACGAGCTGAAGACGCTGCTCTTCGCGGACCAGGACGCCGTCGGCCAGCAGGTCCTCATCGGCGACGTGCCGTTCACCGTGATCGGCGTCATGCGGAAGAAGACGCAGAACTCGTCGTACAACGGGCGCGACAAGGACCGGGTCTTCATCCCGGCGAGCACGTTCCGCGCGATCTACGGCACGACGGGGCTGAACGACATCGTGTACCAGCCCGCCGACCCGATGCTGTCCAAGGCGACGGCGCGGAGCGTCTACCAGGTCCTGGGGCGCAAGCACAAGTTCGACGCCGCCGACGAGGACGCGCTGCGCGTCTGGGATACGAACGAGACGATGCAGTTCTTCAAGTACCTGTTCACGGGCTTCAACGTCTTCCTCGGCGTCGTGGGCAGCTTCACGCTCCTCGTCGGCGGCATCGGCGTCGCGAACATCATGTACATCGTGGTGCGGGAGCGGACGCGCGAGATCGGCATCAAGCGCTCGCTCGGCGCCCGCCGGCGCGACATCATGGCGATGTTCTTCGGCGAGACGTTCCTGCTCGTCGGCGCCGGCGCCTCCCTCGGCATGGCCATCTCCCTCGCGCTGGTCAAGATCGGGGGCATGCTGCCGCTGCAGGACTCGGTCGGCGTGCCCGTGCTCTCCCCGCTCGTGCTGACGGCCACCGTCGTGCTGCTCGGCGCCATCGCGTTCCTGGCGGGCGTCTTCCCCGCGCGCAAGGCGGCGCACCTGGACCCCGTGGACTGCCTGAGGCAGTGAGCGCGCGAGCGCGCCGGATCGGATCCCCATGCATCGCATCCTGCTCGAAGAGTTCATCGGCGACCTGCGCACGCAGAAGCTGCGCGTCTTCCTGACCACGTTCGCCATCACGTGGGGGACGCTGGCCATCGTGCTGTTGCTGTCCTTCGGCGAGGGGCTGAAGCGGGCGGTGTACGAGGGGTTCGTGAACGCCGGCGACCGGCTGCTGATGGTCTACGGCGGCGAGACGAGCAAGGTCTACGAGGGGCTCGCGAAGGGCCGTCGCATTCGGCTGAGCGAGGAGGACCTCGACGTGATCCAGCGGTCGATCCCCGAGGTCGACCTCGTGAGCCCGTCGTACGGCCGGGGGGACGCGGCCATCGAGTACGGCAAGGCCAAGACGACGGCGTACATGGAGGGCGTCGAGCCGGCGTTCGGCGAGATGCGGCACATGTTCCCGGCGCCCGGCGGGCGGTTCATCGACGCGCGGGACGTCGCCGAGAAGCGGCGCGTGGTCTTCCTCGGCGACACGCTCGCGATCCGGCTGTTCGGCGCCGGGACGGACGCCGTCGGGAAGACCGTCGTGCTGGACGGGCTGCCGTTCCGCGTGGTCGGCGTGATGCGGCGGAAGCTGCAGACGAGCATGAACAACGGCCCGGACGCGGAGCGCATCGTGATCCCGGCCTCGACGTTCCGCGCGATCTACGGCGACGTCTACGTGAACCACCTGCTGGTGCGGCCGCGGGAGATCCGCGACGCGAAGCGGATGAAGGCGCGGGTGTACGAGGTGCTCGGCCGGCGCCACAAGTTCGCCGGCGACGACGAGCGCGCCCTCGGGATGTGGGACATGGTCGAGGACGGAAAGATGAACCGGAAGATCGGCCTCGGCATCCAGATCTTCCTCGGCGTGGTCGGCGGGCTCACGCTGCTGGTGGCGGGCGTCGGCGTCGCCAACATCATGTACGTCGTGGTGCGCGAGCGGACGAAGGAGATCGGCGTGAAGCTCGCCATCGGCGCGCGCAAGCGGCACATCATGGCGCAGTTCACGTTCGAGGCGCTGCTGCTCTCGCTGGCCGGCGGGATGGTGGGGCTGCTGCTCTCGGCGCTGATCGTCTTCGGCGTCGCGGCGCTGCCGAAGACGAACATGGCGATGGAGTTCATCGCGAGCCCGGTCCTCTCCTGGCCGATCGGCCTCACGACCGTGGCGATCCTCACGCTGATCGGGCTGGCGGCGGGCCTCTTCCCGGCCCGCCGGGCCGCGGCGGTCGACCCGGTCGAGTCGCTGCGCTACGAGTGAGGCCGGCCGAAGCGGCGGCGCCCGCCAGCCGGGGCCGTCGGGACCATCTCGAGCCCGGGCGCCACGCGGCGCCCGGGCTCGTTCCATCCGCGGCGCGGCCTTGCCGCGCCATCCCCGGGCGGGTACCCTTCCGCGCGACGGAAGCAACCCCGGGCGGAGGGACGGAAGATCATGCGGCATCGCACCTTCGGGCGCATCGGCTGGTCGGTCTCGGAGATCGGCTACGGCGCGTGGCAGATCGGCGGCAACATGTGGGGCACCGTGGAGGAGGAGCGAGCGGAGGCGGCCCTCGAGGCCGCGCTCGAGGCCGGCATCGACTTCTTCGACACGGCGCTCGCGTACGGGATGGGCCGCTCGGAGCGGCTCGTGGGGCGGGTGCTGCGGCGGAGCGGCGCCCGGGAGCGCGTGCGGGTGGCGACGAAGGTGCCTCCGAGGAACGGGCAATGGCCGGCGCGCGCGGAGGCACCGCTGCGGGAGGTGTTCCCGGCCGCGTGGATCCGGGAGTGCGCCGAGCGCAGCCTCGACAACCTGGACATCGGTGCCATCGACCTGCTGCAGCTCCACGTCTGGACGGATTCGTGGGCCGACGACGCCGAGTGGTACGAGGCGCTCGCCGCGCTGCGCGAGGAAGGGTCGATCCGGGCGTTGGGCGTGTCGGTGAACGACCACGACCCGGCCAGCGCGCTGCGGGTGACGCGCTCGGGCCGCATCGATTCGCTCCAGGTCATCTACAACGTCTTCGACCAGAGCCCGGCGCGGGAGCTCTTCCCGGCGGCGCGGGAGATGGATGTCGGCGTGATCGTCCGCGTCCCGCTGGACGAGGGCTCGCTGGCGGGGCGGCTGACGACGGAGACCCGCTTCCCGCCGCAGGACATGCGCTCCCGTTACTTCGCGCCGGAGCGGCTGCCGGAGGTCGTCCGGCGCGTCGAGGCGCTCCGACCGGTGCTCGAGACGGACGGGCAGTCCATGGCCGAGGGCGCGCTGCGCTTCTGCCTCTCCGATCCGGCGGTGTCGACCGTGATCGTCGGTTCCGCGGATCCGGCCCACGTCCGGCGGAACGCCGCGGTCTCGGAACAGGGGCCGCTGCCGGCCGCCACCGTGGAGGCGCTGCGCGGCCATGCGTGGCCGCGCAACTTCTACCCGGCCTGAGCGACGGTTCCGGACCGCTCCCGCACGGCTACGCGACGTCCAGCTCGAGCAGGTCGGGCATCCGCTCCAGCAGGAAGTCCGGTCCGCTCGCCACCAGCGCCTCGCGCGAGAACGGTCCCCAGAGCGCGCCGGCGGTGCGCACGCCGGCGGCGCGGCCCGCCGCGACGTCGTGCGGCGAGTCGCCGACGAAGAGGACGCGGGACGGCGGCGGGTCGCCGAGGCGGCGGAGCGCCAGGAGCACGGGCTCGGGGTCGGGCTTCGCGCGGCGCACGTCGTCCGGCGTCACGACCACCGCAAAGTGCCGGGCGATGCCGCAGTGCTCGAGGCCTCGCCGGGTCATCCGCTCGCGCTTGCTCGTGACGATGGCCACCGGAACGCCGAGCAGCTCCAGCGCGGCGAGCGTCTCGGCCGCGCCGGGGTAGGGGCGCACGAGATCGTCGTGGATCTGCGCCTGCAGGCCGACGTACGTCTCGACCATCGCCTCGACTTCGTCGACGGAGCGGGCGAAGAGCGCGAGCTGCTCGCGCAGCGGACGCCCCATGTTGCGGATCCATTCCCCGTCGTCGCGCTCGGCGCCGAGGTGCGTGCGCATGGTGTGGCGGTAGCAGCGCAGGATCAGCTCGATGCTGTCGATGAGGGTGCCGTCGAGGTCGAAGAGCACGGCGGCCCAGCGGATCGGCTCGGACATGGCGTCGGTCACGGGTCCAGGAGAATGCGCCGCACGCGGTCGAAGACGGCGCGGCTGCGGATGAGGCCGGGATGCGTCGGCATCCACAGCACGATGTCCTCGGCGCCCGGCAGCGTGGCGCTGGATGGCGGGAAGATGCGCAGGTCCCGACGCGTCCGGATCGTGTGGAGGCGGACGGCCGGCGGAACCGGGGCCGCGGCCAGCCGGCGCAGCAGCTCACTCCCGGGCCGCAGCTCCCGGCCGCCGGCGCCCCATGCGAGCCACGCCGCCCAGGTTCCCCGGTGCGGCGTGGCGAGGAAGATGACCTTTCGCGCCTTGTCGGCGCCCGCCCCGGCCAGCCACCATCGCGCGGCCAGCCCGCCCATCGAGTGGGCGACGACGTCGACCGCCGGCTCGCCGGTGGCCGCCAGCAACCGGGTCGCGGCGGCGTCGATGCGCTCGGCGTGCTCGACGCTGCTGCCGAAGCGGCTCGCGCGCTCGACGATCTCGACCCGCGCCTCCGGCCACCCGGCCTCGACGAGGAAGCTGCGCAGCCAACGCAGCCGCCGGGCGTCGTCGCTCCAGCCGGGGAGCAGCAGGACCGGCGGGGGCGTCACGGCCAGCGCGCCTCCGCGTGGGCGACGACGGAGCGGTCGATGTCCGCGAGCGCCGGCCGCCCGGTCAGCGCCATGGCGCGCTCCAGCTCCGTGCGGAGCAGCGCGAGGACGTGCGCGACACCGGCCTCGCCGGCGACGGCCAGCCCCCAGAGGTACGGTCGGCCGATCAGCACGGCCCGGGCGCCGAGCGCGAGCGCCTTGAGCACGTCCGTGCCGCGGCGGATGCCGCCGTCGACCAGCACGGGAAGCTCGCCGCGGACGGCGTCGACGATCTCCGGCAGCGCCAGCAACGTCGGGCGAGCGCCGTCGAGCTGCCGGCCGCCGTGGTTCGAGACGATGATCCCCGCCACGCCGGAGCGCGCCGCCTCCGCGGCGTCCTCGGCCGTCTGGATCCCCTTCAGGAGCACCGGCAACGACGTGGTCCGGCGCAGCCACTCGACCGCGTCCCACGTGAGGGACGGGTCGAACTGCCGGGTCACGAACGCCTCGAGGCCGGAGCCGACGGCGTCCGGAAAGCGCGACTGGTCCAGCCCGGTGAAGTTGGCCATCTCGAGCTCCGGCGGAAGCTGGAAGCCGCTGCGCGCGTCCCGCTCGCGCCGCCCGAGGACGGGCATGGTGACGGTGAGGCAGAGTGCGCGGCAGCCGGCCGCCTCCGCCCGCCGGACGAGCTCCGTGGCCAGTCCGCGGTCGCGGTAGACGTAGAGCTGGAACCAGACCGGGCCGGTGGCGGCCGCCGTCGTCGCCTCGATCGTGGTGGTGGAGAGCGTGCTGGCGACGAACACCGTGCCGGCCGTGCCGGCGGCGCGGGCGCTGGCGCGCTCCCCCTCCGGATGCGCGAGCCGCTGGAACGCGGTGGGCGCCAGCAGGACGGGGAACGCCAGCCGCTCGCCGAGCAGCTCGAGCGAGGGGTCCACGCGGCTCACGTCCACGAGCACGCGCGGGCGGAGCAGCAGCCGCTGGTAGGCGGCGCGGTTCAGCCCGAGCGTGACCTCGTCCTCCGCGGCGCCGGCATAGTAGTCGTAGACCATCCGCGGCAGCGCGGTCCGGGCGGCGGCCTCGCAGTCGGCGAGGTTCAGCGGCAACGAGGCGAGGTCGGGCTGGAGGTTCGGCTCGGTCATCGGCGTTCGGGGTTCCTGCCGGGGCTGCGACCGGCGGCGTCGAGGGATGGCACGCCGCTTCGCGGCCCGGATCCCCGCCGCCCACGACGGCCCACGGCTCAGGCAATCTTACCCGCGGCAACCCCGCTACGACACCCCCGGCCCGCCGAGGGGCGAGCCCGCGCTTGACGCCGCGGCCCTACCGCCGCAACCTTCCCGGCACTCCCACCGTCCCCATTCGTCCGGCGAACGCCGCCTCGCAGGGGTGACTCATGCTGCATCGGACCCGTACGCTCCTCGTCCCCGGGTGCGCCATCCTGGCGCTCCTCGTCCCCACGACCGTCCGAGCGCAAGGCGCCGCGCGCGGCCCCGCGCTGGAGGACCTGTTCCGCGCCGCCGCGCTCGGCGACGTCCAGCTCGCGCCGGACGGCTCGCGCGTCCTCTACGTGGTGCGCACCGCGGACCTCCAGAAGAACAAGACGAGGTCGAACATCTGGGCCGTGCCGACCGCCGGCGGCGCCGCCACGCAGCTCACCCGCGGCGCGAAGAGCGACACGCGCCCGCGCTGGCGCCCCGACGGTGCCGCCTTCGCGTTCCTCTCGGACCGCTCGGAGGAGGGGAAGGACGCGAAGGACTCGCGTGCGGCGCTCTACCTCATGCGCACGGACGGCGGCGAGGCGGAGCGGCTGTACGGGCACGCGACGGCGATCACGGCGTTCGAGTGGTCGCCCGACGGCGCGCGCATCGCGTTCACCGCGCGCCAGGAGGAGGGCAAGGACGAGAAGGACGCCAAGGAGAAGGGCCGGGACGTGAAGATCGAGGACCGGCCCGGCGCGCGCTCCGAGCTCTGGGTGCTCGACGTGGCGAGCCGGATGGCCGAGCGCGTGGCCGGCGGCGACACGCTCGAGGTCGGGCCGTTCGCCTGGAGCCCGGACTCGCGCCGCATCGCGTTCGCGGCCACGCCATCCCCGCTCGTCGCCGACCAGTGGAAGAGCGACATCTTCGTCGTGGACGCCGCCGCCGGGGCGGCGGCCCGGCGCCTCACGACGAACCCCGGGACGGACACGTCGCCCGTCTGGACTCCCGACGGCGGCTCCATCGTCTTCCAGGGGAACCAGAGCCCGGGCTACCGGGTCGGCGCGCCGCGGGTGTTCCGGATCGCCGCCGCGGGCGGCGCGTCCGAGGACATCTCGCCGAAGCCCGAGGACGTCGAGCCCGACGACTACGTCTTCACGCCGGACGGCCGGGCCGCCTTCTTCCAGGCGACGACGGGGACGACGCAGACGCTCTTCTACATGCCGCTCGCGACGCGGACGCCGGTGCGGCTCACGCCCGCGGAGGGTGTCTACGCGAACGCGTCGATCTCGCGGGACGGGCGCAGGATCGCGTTCACCTACGAGTCGCCCACCCGGCCGGCGGAGGTCTACGCCGCGCGGCTGGATGCGCAGCCGAAGGCCGGCGGCATCGACGTCGCGAAGCTCGGCCGCGCGCTCACCGCGCACAACGCCGCCCTGGCGAAGCTCGCGGTCGGGCGGACGGAGCTGCTGCGCTGGAAGTCGAAGGACGGGCTCGAGATCGAGGGGCTCGTCGTCTATCCCGCCGGGTGGAAGCCCGGGGACCACCCGGTGCCGCTCGTCGTGAAGGCGCACGGCGGGCCGTCCGGCGTCTACGTGCAGGGCTTCCAGGCGGCGTCCTACGGCAACAACGCACAGCTCTACGCCGCCGACGGCTACGCCATGCTGCTGCCGAACCCGCGCGGCTCGTCCGGGCGGGGGGATGCGTTCCGGCGCATGGTCGTGGGGGACTGGGGCGGCCTCGACTACCAGGACATCCAGGCCGGCGTGGACACGCTGGTCGCCCGCGGCGTCGCGGCACCGGACTCGCTCGGCTTCATGGGCTGGAGCTACGGCGGATACATGACGGCGTGGACGATCACCCAGACCAGCCGCTACAAGGCCGCCGTGGACGGCGCCGGCATCACCGAGCCGATCGCCATGTGGGGGACGCAGGACATCCGCCACGTGTTCGAGGGCTATTTCGGCGGCGGGCCGTACGAGCCGGGGAAGTGGGAGGTCTACCAGAAGTCGTCGCCGCTGGCGCACGTCCGCAACGTGAAGACGCCGACGCTGCTGCTGCAGGGCGCGAACGACCCGCGCGTGCCACCGAACCAGGCGGAGATCTTCTTCAATGCGCTGAAGGCGCTCTCGGTCCCGACCGAGCTCGTCTTCCTCCCCCGGAGCGGTCACGGGCCGAGCGAGCCCGGGCTCCAGTTCGAGGTCGCGAAGCGCCAGAAGGAGTGGATGGACCGGTGGATCCGGGGGAAGGGTGCGGCCCGGCCGGTGACGTGACACGCACACCCTAACGAGGAGTCGTCCATGCGCTCGAGGCTCGGCGGGATCGTGGCACTGGCGGGACTGGCCCTGGCGGCGTGCGCCAACGGCAGGGAGGAAGGGCGGCCGACGATGACGTTCGCCACGCCCTCCTTCTCCGACGGCGCGGCGATGCCCGCCACCTACACCTGCGACGGCGAGAACAAGAACCCCGGCGTCTCGTGGGCGAACGTGCCCGAGGGGGCCAAGAGCCTCGTCGTCCTGGTGGAGGACCGCGACGCCGGCAACTTCCCCCACTGGGTCGTCTTCGACCTGCCGCCGACCGTGACCGGCATCGCCGAGGGCGGCCCGCCGGAGGGCGGCAAGGTGGGCGTCAACGGCTTCGACAAGCCGGGGTACGGCGGCCCATGCCCGCCGCAGGGGCGGCACCGCTACTCCTTCAACGTCTTCGCCCTCGACACCGTCCTCGCGCTCCCCGACGGCGCCACGCGCGACCAGGTCCGCGGCGCCATGAAGGGGCACGTGCTCGCCCGCGGAGCGTTCATGGGGATGTACCAGAAGGGCGGAGCCTGAGGCGTCGGCCCGGGTTCGGCCGTCGTGCCGTCTTGCCGGGCCCGGAGGCGGAAGGATGTCACACGAGGATGCGCCGCCGCGGAGACGAAGCTCGCCGGGCGTTCAGGGAGACCGGGGAGCCGGTTTCGCCGACTACCGCGCCAGCTCCGAGCTGCGCCCCTTCCAGTTCCACCACTTGAGCAGCGCCGGGTCGTGCACGTCATGGGACGCGAAGTACACGGCGCAGCGGAACGCGTAGAGCACGCACGGGTCCAGGCGCATGCCGGCCCGGGTGCAGAGGCGGGCGTAGAGCTCCTCCGGGTCGCGGCCGCGCAGGTCCTCGACGCGGCGCATCCCCAGGTCCCACAGGTCCTCGGACAGGGATGCGCCGATGCCGGGGATGCGCCGTATGTCCCGGAGCGCGGCGGTCTTCTCGGCCGTCGGGGTCGCGGTGCTCACCATGTGATCTTTCCCTGCTGCGAGGTGTCGATCTCCTCCGTGTCGCCCTTCTTGAACAGGAAGCCCTCCATGTTGGCCATCAGGAACTCCTTGGCCTGGGGCTCGCGCACGTCGAGACCGTAGTGGTTGATGAGGGCGGTCTGGTAGCGCAGCCACTCGCCCCAGCAGCGCTCGCAAACCGAGTTGAAGATGCGCTCGCCCAGCTCGTTGCGCAGGGGCGGCCGGGCGAGCTGTGGGTTCGTCTGACCGCAGCGGACGCAGGCGACATCGGCCATCAGCTTCTCCTTCGTGCTCGCCGCTCGGCGAGCTCGCAGTGTGCTCTCGGATCGTGGGCGGACGCGGCGAAGGTAAGGCGCGCCGGCCGCGTGTAAAGCCAATCCTTGATACCCGCCCCGCGTCGCGGGGTGCGGCGCGCCCGCTCGACGCCGGCGCCGGTCGGCCGGAGCCGCGCCGCGGCCGCCGGAGCCGCGCCGCGACGCCGGCTCACGCCTCCGCGGGCGAGTGTTCGAACGCGTCCAGGATGCGGTGCACGTCGTCGGCGCGCGTGCGGAAGTTCATGATGCACAGGCGCAGCGCGTACGCGCCGCGGATGCGCGTCGAGGAGACCATGGCCAGGCCGCTGTCGACGACGCGGCGGAGCAACGCGGCGTTCACGCGCTCGAGCCGCGCCTCGTCGTCCATCCCGCGCGGGTGCCGCCGGAACGCGACGACGCCGAGCATGGCGGGCGAGAGCAGCTCCAGCTCCGGCGAGGCGCGGATCCGCTGCTCCGCCTCCAGGGCGAGGTCGAGGCCGGTGTCGATGGCCTGGCGGAACGCCGGCACGCCGAAATGCTTGAGCGAGACCCAGACCTTGAGCGCGCGGGCCATGCGCGAGAGCTGGATCCCGCGCTCGCCGAAGTTGACCTCCGCCGCTTCGCCCGCCACGGCCGTGTCCTGGAGGTAGTGCGGCATGACCCGGAACGCCTCGCGCAGCAGCCGGCCCTCGCGCACGAGGAGGCAGCCGGCCTCGTACGACTGGAACAGCCACTTGTGCGGGTCGAGCGTGACGGAATCGGCCCGGCCGATGCCGTCCAGCCAGGCCCGGCCGCGCTCCGTCAGCACCGCGAAGCCGCCGTACGCGGCGTCCACGTGCAGCCAGAGCCCGCGTCCGGCGCACACGTCGGCGACCCTGCCCAGCGGGTCGATGGCGCCGGTGCTCGTGGCGCCCGCGTTCGCGACGACGAAGAAGGGGCGCAGCCCGGCGGCGGCATCCGCCTCCACCGCCGCCGCCAGCGACTCCGGGCGCAGCCGGAAGCTCTCGTCGGTCGGGAGCAGCCGGACCCGCTCGCGGGCGAAGCCGAGGACGGCGGCGGCCCGCTCCATCGACGAATGCACCTGATCCGACGCGTAGATGACCGCGTCGGGGTCCGGGCCACCGAGCCGCGCGTGCCGGGCGACGACGAGCGCCGTCAGGTTCGCGGCCGAGCCGCCGCTCAGCAGCAGACCGGACGCGCCGGGCGGGAGGCCGAGCCATTCCCGGAACCAGTCCAGGACGATCAGCTCGACCTCGCTCGGGCCGGCCGATGCCAGCCACGTCCCCTGGAAGATGTTGAAGCCGGCGGCCAGGAAGTCCGCCAGGATGCTGGGCCAGGTGGGGGAGGTCGGGACGAAGGCGACGAAGCGCGGATGATCGATCCGGCCGGCGAACTCGAGGATGTCGCCGACGAGCTGGTCGAGGATCGCCTCGAACGGCTGCGGCGAGTCCGGCGGCCCCTGCCGCAGCCGCGCTTCCATCTCCGCGCGGCTCGCGGTCCGCAACGCCGGCTGCTCGTCCAGCGTGGCCAGGCGGCGCACGAGCACATCCACCACCGCGTACCCCATGCGCCGCATGGCTTCGGGGTCGAGGTCCAGTGGGGAGCGCTCCCCGGAGGCCGGCGCCGCGCTCACGACTTCGACGGCGGGTGCGGGGGGCGCTTCCGCTCCGGCGGCGTGCGCTCCGGCTTCGGCGGCGGGGCCGGCGCTGGCCGGAACCCTTCCTTCACTCGCTTCAGGCGCACGATGCGCCGCGGATCGTTGCTGTAGCCTCGGGCCATGGCGGTCTCGGGGTCTCGGGGACGTGCTGCTCGCCCTCCCACTCCCGCAACCGCGCGCGAGGTTCCCGCCGGCACGAGGGGCGGGCGCGCGGGAGACGGGAACGGGAGCGGCCGGCCCCGCGCCGGATGCACGACGCCCGCGGAGGCCGTCCCCCCGCGGGCGTCGCTGGCCTGCGCGGGCCGCCGACTAGTAGCGGTTGCCGTACCCGCCACCGCCGCCGTAGCCACCCCCGCCACCGTAGCCGCCACCATACCCGCCGCCGCCGTTGCCATACCCGCCACGGCCGCCGCGGCCGCCCTGACCGCCGCCGCCCGGGCCACCCGGTCCGCCCTGCGGGCGCCGCGGCGGCTCCGCCGGCGGGTTCAGCCGGATGACGTTCGCGGCCTTCGGGCCCTTCGCCTCCTGGATCACGTCGAACTCGACTTCCTCGCCCTCGTAGAGGACCTTGAAGCCGCTCCCCTCGATCGCGCTGTAGTGCACGAAGACGTCCGGGCCGTCCGGACGCTGGAGAAAGCCGTAGCCCTTCTCCTGGGAGAACCACTTGACGGTGCCGTTGGTACGAGCCATCGCCCTGCTCCTGGTATGGATGTTGGATCGGTGTGTCGGGGGGTGACGGAGCGATGTGCCGTACCCTCTGACCGGTTGGCCGCCGTTTACGCGCCGGCGGCGGGCGCCGAAAAAAAATGGACCCGCGCAGTGTGGCCGCAGGTCCTACTTCCGACAGAGGTTGTCGTGGACGATAGTGCGGAGCCGCCCCCCCTCGGGCGAGGATGAACTGGCACCCGCCAAAATATTCGAGTCGCCTTGTGAAAGTCAAGCGGGATGCGGAGAAACGCGCCGCGGCGCGCCCGCTAGTGGACGGGCGCCGCCGATTGACGCCGCCGGGCGCGCGCTGTACCCTCCTACCGCCGACCGGCCGGGTGGCCGGTCCGAAGCCCCAGCGAGTGCGTATCCATGGTCCCAGAGTCTTCCCGCGCCGGTGGCGCGCCCACGTATCGCTTCCGCGTGTCCGACGCGCTGGACGTGCCGCTCCGCGGCTGCCTGCTGCGCCTGAGGCTGTTGGAGGGATCGCCGAAGGTCGGCGATCTCGCGCCGGGGCAGGAGATCCGACTGCGTGCACCGGACGGCGCCGAGCGGACGGTCCGCATCAAGGCGCTGTCCGTGACCGGCGGCGCGGTCACGCAGGAGCGGCTCGAGCGGAAGCGCGAGCTCGACATCGTCATCTCCGACGCCGACTGCCGCGCCGACGGCCGCGCGGTCGAGATCGGCTGGGAGGTCGTCGGCCGGTGAGCCAGGATCTGCGCGCCGGCGCAGATCTCCCGGCCGGGCTCGTCTTCCTGACGGGCGCGACCGGCTTCATCGGCTCGTGGCTGGCCCGGCGCCTGGCCGAGCGCGGCTGGCGGCTCCGCTGCCTGGTGCGGCAGAGCTCGCAGACGTCGGAGCTGGAGGCGCTCGGCGCCGAGCTGGTCCGTGCCGAGCTCACGGACGCCGCGGCGCTCACCGCCGCGATGGAGGGCGCCGACCTCGCCTACCACCTGGCCGCGCTCTACGATGTCGGCGTCGTCGACGAGGCCGAGATGGAGCGGGTCAACGTCCAGGGCACCCGCGCCTTCCTCGACGCCGTCGCGCGGACGGGTGTGCCGCGGGCCGTCTACGTCTCCACCACCGTCGCGCTCGGTCCGGTGCCCCGTGGCTCGGGGGACGAGACGACGGTCCACTCCGGACGTCCCCGCTCCGCCTACGAGCGCACCAAGCTGGAGGCGCACCGGCTGGCCCGCGCGGCGCAGGCCCGCGGGCTCCCGCTGATCATCGCGTGTCCGGCGAACGTCTACGGCCCCGGTGACGATGGGCCGAACGGCCGGTTCATCGCCGACCTGCTGAAGGGCCACCTCCCCGGCCTGCCGACGCGACCGTCGTGGTTCTCGTACGTGCACGTCGACGACGTCGCCGAGGGGCTCGTCCGCGTCGGCGAGCAGGGTGCGCCGGGCGCCATCTACGTGCTTTCCGGCGAGGACGCGTCGCTCAACGACTTCGCGCGCCGCGCCGCGGCGCTGGCGGGGAAGCGCGCGCCCCTGCTCCGCTTCCCGCCCGTGGCGATCCGCGCTACCGGGACCGTGCTGGATGCGATCTCCCGCGCGACGGGCTTCCGATTCCCGATCACGCGGGAGAACGCGGATACCGCCTCGGGGCTGAGGTGGCTGCACTCGCACGACAGGGCCACCGGTGAACTGGGCTGGACGCCGAGAGGGCTGGACGCCGGGCTTCCGGAGACGGTGTCGTGGTTCTTGCGGGGACGGCGCACGGACCGGTAGCGGCGAGCAGGATGGACGAGCGGGACGTTCGCGCGGACACACCGAAGGCGGGTGGCGGGCCGGGCGCGCGCCTACGCGGGGCGGGCCGGCGGGGCGCCGCATGGCTCGGCCGTCACGCGCCCACACGGAAGCAGGCCCTGCTCGGCGCCATCGCCGCGGCGCTCCTGGTCGCGCTGCTCTGGCAGCGCTGCGGCATCTCCGGGTGCCCGAACGTGGCGCGGCTCAACTCGTACCAGCCGGGCAACGCCAGCATCCTCCTCGACCGGCGGGGCCGCCCCTTCGCCGACCTGGCGCCGGTCCGCCACGAAGTCGTTCCCCTCGAATCGCTTCCCGACTACGTCCCCGCCGCGTTCGTGGCCGTCGAAGACAAGCGCTTCTACCAGCACCATGGCGTGGACTGGCGGCGCGTCGTCGGCGCCGCGCTGGCCGACGTGAAGGCGGGCGGCTTCGTGCAGGGCTTCAGCACGATCACCATGCAGCTCGCACGCAACGTGTGGCACGACCGGCTGCCGGGCGAGCAGCGTACGCTGAAGCGGAAGATCCTGGAGGTGCGCGTCGCGCGGGACATCGAGCGGCATTTCACGAAGGAGCAGATCCTCGGGCTGTACCTGAACCAGATCAACTTCGGCGAGGGCGCCTACGGCATCGAGGCGGCGGCGCGGAACTACTTCGGCCGGTCCGCGCGGGAGCTGACGCTCGCGCAGGCGGCCACGCTGGCGGCGATCCCGAAGTCGCCGGTGATCTACAACCCGCGGCGGCGGCCGCGCCGCGCCCGGGCTCGGCGCGACCTGGTCCTGGCGATGATGGCGGAGCAGGGGCGGATCCCGCGGGAGAAGGCCTCGCGGGCGCGGCAGCTCGCCCTCGGCGTGCGGCGCGAGCCGCCCGTGCAGGACCGCGACCGCGACGTCGTCGCGCCGTACTTCGTCGACGAGGTCCGCCGGGTCCTCGAGGACCGGCTCGGGGACGACCTGTACGCCGCGCCGCTGAAGGTCTACACGACGCTGGACCGCTCGGCGCAGCAGGCGGCGGAGGTGGAGCTGACGCGGCAGATCCGGTCCGTGGAGAACGGGGCGTTCGGACGCCTCCACGGCGAGCGCTGCCAGGGCGCGCCCCGAGCGGCGAACGACACGGTCCCGGCCAACTGCCTCGAGGGCGCGGCCGTCGTGATGTCGGTGAGCACCGGCGATGTCGTCGCGCTGGTGGGCGGGCGCGACTACGACCGCTCGGCGTTCGACCGCGCGGTCCGAGCCGAGCGGCAGCCGGGGAGCGCGTTCAAGCCGTTCGTGTTCGCCGCGGCGCTCGCCGACGGCTACGCGCCGAGCCAGCACATCCTGGACACGCCGTTCCGGATGCAGCTCCCGGGCGGCGAGGTGTGGGAGCCGAAGAACTTCACGGGGACCTTCGAGGGCGAGGTCACGCTGCGGGAGGCGCTCGTCCGCTCGATCAACGTCCCGACGATCCGGCTCGCCGCGGCCGTGGGGATGGACGCCGTGGCCCGCACGGCGCACCGCGCGGGGATCCGCTCGCCGATCCCGGGGCTGCCGTCGGTGGCCCTCGGCTCGGCGGCCGTGACGCCGCTGGAGCTGACCGCGGCCTACACCGCGTTCGCCGGGCTCGGCCGCGCCGTCGAGCCGCGCTTCGTGGTTCGCGTCGAGGATGCCGATGGCGACGTCGTCTGGCAGGACGGGGTCGACGGGCGGCGCGCGCTCTCGCCGGCCGTGGCGTATCTCGTGACCGACATGCTCGCGGACGCCGTGGACGACGGGACCGGCGTGCGCGTGCGCGAAGTGGGGATGACCGGGCCGGTGGCCGGCAAGACCGGGACTACGAACGACGGCACGGACGTCTGGTTCGCCGGCTACACGCCCGATTTCGCCGCCACCGTCTGGCTGGGGTTCGACATGCCCCGGCCGATCGTCGAGGATGCCAGCGGCGGCGAGCTGGCGGCGCCGGTCTGGGGGCGGATCCTGCGCCGCATCTACCGAAACCGCCGCCTGCCGCACGACTGGGCGAGGCCGCCGGACGTGGTGAGCGCGGCGGTCGATCCGCGCACCGGACGGATCCTGGCGGCCGGCTGCCACCCCGAGGTCGGAGCGGCGGCCACCGAGCTGTTCATCCAGGAGATGACCCCCGCGGAGTCGTGCCCGCGGGGCGGGGCGGGGAAGGAGCGGCCTGGCGTGCTGGCGCGCGCGCTCGGCTGGCTGCGCGGCGGGCTTCGCTCGACCCGCCACTGGATCGCCGCGCACTTCGGGCGCGAGGAGCCGCCGAGCCCGCCACATACGCGGGACCGCTACCTCGGCGCGCCACGGCTGCCCCCGGCCGACGAGCCGGCGTTCCCCCTCCCCGAGCCGCCGGACACGTTCCGGATCCCGGACTTCGAGGAGAAACCCGTCGTGCCGCCCGTTCTGCCGGAGTCGCTTCCGATCCTGCCGGACACGACTCCGCCGCCGCCAGGGCCCGGCTAGGCCAAAAAACAACTGCCGCGCCGTCCTGGTTGGACGGCGCGGCGTCGTTGGGCCGGGGGCGTGTCGCGTAGAGCGAGGCTGTTGCTACGCGGATTGCGCGGGGTTGCGAGTCCCGCGAGACACTGCCGGAGAGGGGCCGCTATTGCAGCCCGATCGGTTGGGATCGGTGACGGGCGCGGACACCCCGGCGCGAAAACCTGTCGCCCTTGGCGATGGCAAAAAGCCGCCAGCCCCGGCCGGGATTCGACCGGTTCGCTGGCGGCTGGGCTGGCATGGCGGGGGATCCCGCTGTAGCTCCCTGGCTCTGCGTCCCTACCTTTCGGCAGGTTTGCTCTGGGCAGCGAAAGGGCACTTCATGTCACGGAAGCGTCGTCACTTCCGCGGCGGGGGGTAAGGCAAGCCACGTTCCCTATGCCGGCCGTCCACGGCACGACCATCGTAAGTGTCGGTTTTACTATCGATTGAAAGAAGAACGCCCGCCGAGGCGGGCGTGCCAGGTCCGCGAAAAAGCAGGAACTAAGTGATGGCCTCCGCTACTTTTTGCGGTCGGCCGCGGCCCCGGTCGGAGCGCCCCACTTGAACCACTCGAAGGCCGTCCGGCAGCGCCGGCACCAGTAGGTCGCGGTGGAGAGCTGACCGCCGAAGGCGGAGTGCAGCTCCGTCTCGGCGCCGTCGCAGAACGGGCACTCGACGGTGTCCGGGAGGCCGAGCTCGCGCGCGGTCGGGCGGTTCGACGATCGGGCGTCCACGGTCAGTCCATGAGGAAGGGCCGGTTCTTGTCGCCGCGGATGCGGGTGACCGTCTCCGGGTCGGGCCCGGCGGCGGAGACGCGGCGGCTGGCCTCGTCGAAGCCGTCGAAGTCGAGCACGACGGGATACGGCGCGCCGGCGGCGGGGAGGCCGACCTCCTCGAGGAGCGGGCCGACAGCGGCGAGGTAGCGGCCGCGCAGCTCGTCGCCGGCGGCGTCGGCGATGCCGGCCTGGACGAGCGCGCGCGCCCGGCCGTTCTCGGGCCCGAACCAGCGGAGCAGGGTGGGGAGGGCGGCGCGCACGGCGGCGGCCGTCTCCTCGCGCGCCGCCGGCGCGCCGCGGGCCAGCCGGCGGAGCCAGGCGGCGCCGTGGGCGATGTGGAACTGCTCCTCGGCCAGGAGCTTCTCGACCCGCTGCCGGACCGGCAGGTAGGCGGAGCCGCGGAACGCCTCGAGCTGGACGGAGAGCGCCTGGTCGGCGAGCGCGTTCAGGACCACGACGGCCGGCCAGGAATCGGGCTCGCGGTCGAGGACCTCGAGGTTGCGGTACTCGCCGGGCTCGCGGCCGTGCTCGAGGTGCTGCACGTCCTCGTCGAAGTCCTTGAGCAGCGCGTAGAGCAGCCGCGCGTGCCCCCACTCGTCCTGCGCCATCGACGCGAACGCGATCCCGGCCTCCAGCTCGGGCGCGCCGAGGATCCAGCTCGCGTAGCGGAAGCCGAGCAGCCGCTTGCTGTCGGCCAGGACCAGGATGACGTCGCGGATGGCGTCGCGCTGGTCCGGCGCGAGCCCCGCCGCGCTCTCCACCAACGTGGTCGACATGGTCAGCCTCCCGCCGCGGCGGACTCGGCGCCGACACCGTCGCCGCCGTACGCCGAGGCGCCCGGCGCGACCTCGACGTCCGTGTGGCGGACCGGGCGCTCCGCGCTCGACGGGACGACGGCGCCGGCCACCTCCGCGTCGCTGCGGTTGAACACCTCGAGGAAGCGATCCCGCGGGACGACCCACATGTCGAACCAGCGCTCCTCGTCGTACGTGCTGTGCGCGTACACCTTCGCCAGCTCGTCGTCCGGGGCGTGCAGGTTGCCGATGTGCCGGAGCGGCTCGCCCCGGCTCTTCCGGGCGAAGACCTCGTAGACCATTCGTCGTCTCACAGGGTGTCGTGGCCGGCGGCGGCTCGGGCCGCCGCCGCGCCGGTACCGCTCGGCGCGGCGGCTCAGGCCGCCACGCCGGCGCGCTTCAGGATCGCCTTCCCCTCGGCCGTCATCCGCTCCCGCGTCCACGGCGGGTCCCACACCTCCCGGATGCGCACCTCGCGCACGTCCGGCTCCGCCAGCAGCCGCTCCCGGATGTCCTCGCGGATGAAGTCCATGCACGGGCAGGCCGTCGCCGTGAACGTCAGGTCCACCTCCACGACGCCGCCCTCCCGGCGCATGCCGTAGATCAGACCGAGGTCGACCAGAGAGATCGGGAACTCCGGGTCCATCACCTGGCGCAGCGCCGCCCAGAGCGGCGCCATGAGGTCCGAGTCCGGCGCCCGTTCCGGCCCGTTCCCCGGCAGCGAATCCGGCGTGGGCTCCGGCAGCGGCTCCGGGACGGACTCTGCCGGGAGGGACGGCGGCTCCGCCGTGTCCGCCTCCGGCGCGGGCTCCGACGCGCGCCGCGGCAGCGAATCCGGCGCGGTCGGCGGCGGCGACTCCGGCCCCGGCTCCCGGCGCTCGGCGGTCGCGGCGTCGCCCGAGATGCCGTTCGGAAACGCGGTCCCGCTCACGCCGCCGTCTCCATGAGCCGCCCGAGCCGGCCGTGGCTGCGGCGGATGCTCTCGACGTATCGCTCGTTCATCGGGCCGCGCGCCTTCCAGCGCTGGAACACGTCGTCCCACGAGATCTCGCCGTCCTCGACCAGCCAGTGCTTGACCTCCGGGTCGTACTGGCACGGGAACGGGTAGTCCAGCACGTACTGCTGCGCCGCCTCGTCCCAGTGCGCCGGCACGCGCAGCCCCAGCTTCTCGCAGAGCGGCACCGTATGCGACATCCAGTCCTGGCGGAGCTGGTCGTTCGTGAGCCCCTTCAGGCGGTAATCGAGCTGGTCGCTGTGCCGTTTGAGCTGGTCCGGCAGCCCGAACCACTCCACCGTCATCGGGAACATCCAGTCCACCGCCCGCTGCAGCGCCTCGCGCGCCTCGCCGCCGAGCTTGACCAGCCGCTTCATCCAGTTCTCGCCGTGGCGCAGGTGGAAGTTCTCCTCCAGGTCCACCTTCACCAGCGCGCGCTTCAGCGGGCCGTAGCTCGTGTTCCGGTAGACGTCGGAGAGGAGCGTGTAGCCCGCGCGGTCGAAGAAGCCGTTGGCGACGACGAGCTCGATCCAGCTCTCCAGCGGCTGGTCGAAGCCGTAGGGGTGCTTGAACTGCCGCGGCTCCCGCTCGTAGAGCAGCTTCTCGCGGTCGAGGCCGAGGTCCTCCAGGATCCGGTACGCGATGTTCGCGTGGGCGAGCTCGTCCTGGATGATGGCCACCGCCGAGACCTGGGTGTTCGTCGACGGTGCGTCCTGCGCCGCCATCCAGTACGCGGGAGCGCTGATCAGCTCGGTGTCCCCCTGGACGAGCAACTGGGTGATGATGGCCTTACGGTAGCCGTCCGTCATCTCGTCGGGCGACTCGAGGATGTAGCCGTCGCGGATCTTCTGCTTGAGCTCGTCCTCGGTGAATCGGCTCATGGTGTTCTCCCGTTCGAACGCTCGTTCAGGTTGGCCGAAGTTTGGTGCGCGCGGGTTGGGGCGTCAAGGCGCGGTGGAGGTTCGTGGGCGGTCGAGCCGGCGAGAGGCGTCGGGGGCACGGGGCGAGGGAGCTCGCGCCTCACCGCGATCCCAACACCTTCACGAGCTTGTTGTAGACGCCCATGGCGAGGAGGGACGGGGGCCACATGCCGACGAAGCGGCTGAGCCGGACGTGGCCGGCGACCTCGAAGGCGAGGGAGAGGCCCATGGCGCCGAGGGCGGCGAAGAGGAACGCGTCGGATGGGACCTTCGCGCTCTGGTGCTCGATCAGGCGGGTGAGGGTGCCCTCGGCGTGCTCGTCGCGGATGACGGGCGCGGGGACGTAGGCGCGCATCGACTTGCGGCTGGCGGGGTTGACGTGCTTGTTGGCCATGGCGGTCCTCCGGTCGGCGGCGAGGCCCGACGGGGCAAATTGGGTGCCGATCGTGGAGGCGGCGTGGTGCCGGACTTGCGTTCCGCGAGATCGGATCGCGCAGCGGAGGAGTGGGATGGTGGGCGGGACGGAGTGGCTGCGGGAGTTGAAGGAGAAGCTGCTACTGGCGGCGGCGGGCGTCGGGCCGTTGCTGCAGCGGGACTACTGGGCGGTGATCCGGGACAGCCGGCTGCGGCCGCCGGAGGTGGCGGCGGTGGTGGCGGAGCGATTCGCGTGCTTTCCGCCCGGGGAGCTGGTCCGGTTCCGGCGGATGGACGGCGGGGAGGGGCCGCTGGAGCCGGGGGACGTGCTGGATGTGGACATCCGCATGGCGGGCGCGTGTCAGGTCGGGGTGGTGCATCGCGACCGGAACAGCCTGACCGTGGCGACGCTGGCCGGGCACCCCGAGGCGGGGCGGATCACGTTCGGGGCGTACCCGAACGAAGCCGGCGACGTGGTCTTTCACATCCGCAGCCGGGCGCGGTCGAGCACGAGGAGCCGGTTGCTCGGCTTCAGGGCGATGGGTGATGCCATGCAGACGACGACGTGGACGGATTTCATCAACCGGCTCGCCGTGGAGGTCGGGGATGGCGTGGAGGGGGTGATTCACGCCGAGAAACGCGTGGTCGAGGAAACCGACGAGGACCGCGCGGTCCCGCCGGTTCCGACGTTCGTGGCGACCGGGGAGTAGCGGTGGCGGAGTGGCGTTTCGGCCGGGGGTGGACGGAGCCGGAGCTGGCGGAGCGGTTGGTGGAGGCGGGCTGGCTGGGCCGGAACTTCGACGCCGCGCAATCGGCGATGACGCGCGCGAACGGGTGGAGCCACTACTACTCGGAGTCGGTCGTGGCGCGGGAGCGCAGCGGGCCGCCGGACCCGGCCGGGCTCTTCGAGCGCGCGCGCGTGGCGCTGATCGGCTACCAGTTCTCCGACCCGGCGATCGTGGTCGGCCACTTCGACGGCGATGCGCGGCTCCTCGGCCGGCGGATGCTCCTCGAGCTCAAGGTGGTGGGGCTGCACTACCTGTGCGCCGTCGTGGTCGCCGCGGTGCGGGACGACCGGGCGGAGGGCCGGACCACGTTCGGCTATCGCTACGACACGCTGGAGGGCCACATCGAGCGCGGCTCGGAGTGGTTCCTCCTGACGAAGGACGAGGCGACGGGCGAGATCCGCTTCCGCGTGGACGCCTCGTGGCGGCCCGGGGAGTTCCCGAATGCGTGGAGCCGCGGCGGCTTCGGGCTCCTGGCCCCCCGGTACCAGGAGCGCTGGCACCGCAGCGCCCACGGCCGACTCTTCCTCCTCGCCCACTACGGCAGCCTGACGCCGCCGCGGCCCGGAGCCGGACACCTCGTCCACGCCGGACCCGACGTCGTCTTCGAATCCCTCCCAGCAAGGCGGCGCTCATGAAACGGACACAAAAGGAAGCGATCGTCGTGGCCGCGGGCTTCGGTGCCATCGCCGGCCTGCGCAGCATGGCCGCGCCACAGCTCCTCAGCCGGCGGCTGTCGCACCGGCGCCGGCGGCGCGGGCGCCTCGGCCGCGTACTCGCCTCCCCGGCGGCCGCGCGGACGCTGCGCATCGCCGCGCTCGGCGAGATCGTGGCGGACAAGCTCCCATTCGCGCCCGCTCGGACGGACCCGCTGCCGCTCCTCGGACGGGCCGCCACGGGCGCGCTCTGCGGCCTGGCCGTGGCCGGCGAGCTCGGCACGGCCCCGCTCGCACCGGCCATCGCGGGCGCGGGAGCCGCGCTGGCCGCCGCGTTCGCGGCGTACCACCTGCGCCGCGGAGTGGACCGCGCGCTCCCCGACGCGCTGGTCGGGCTGGCGGAGGATGGCCTGGTTCGGACGGTCGGCTCGCGGTTCGCCGACGCCGCTGTTTGATTTGCGCAACACATTCTGGCGGAGGGATTTACGGGCGCCTGCCAGCGCCCGTCGTGGTGGTATCGTCCTTGCCCCGGATAACCCGATCCGAGTCGGACGGGAAACGACCCAGCCGGGCACGGGCGAGGATTGGACATGGCACCGAGCGAACCGATCGAGATCGAACCGACGCCGGAGCCGGAGCGCGGCCCGAACGTACTGGCCGTCCTACTGGTGATGATGGCGCTGGCGGTGGCGGCGATGGCGTCGCTCTGGTTCACGTGCGGGTTCCGGGGGTGCCCGGACGTGAAGACGCTCCGGTCGTACATTCCGGAGGAGGCGTCGGTCGTGCTGGACCGGCGCGGCGCGGAGATCGGCAAGCTGTACAAGGTGAACCGCCGGATCGTGCCGCTGGATTCGCTGCCGGAGTACGTGCCGGCGGCGTTCGTGGCGGTGGAGGACCAGCGGTTCTGGAAGCATGGGGGCGTGGACTGGCAGCGGGTGCCCGGCGCGTTCCTGGCGAACGTGAAGTCACGGGGGATCGCGCAGGGGTTCAGCACGATCACGATGCAGCTCGCGCGCAACCTGTTCCCGGACCGGCTGCCGGCGCGGCAGCGCACGGCGGTGCGGAAGGTGGCGGAGATGCGCGTGGCGATGGCGATCGAGCATCGGTACAGCAAGCGGGACATCCTGCAGATGTACCTGAACCAGATCTACTTCGGTCAGGGGGCGTGGGGCATCGAGGCGGCGGCGCAGGAATACTTCGGCAAGCCGGCGAAGGAGCTGACGCTGCCGGAGGCGGCGCTCCTGGCGGCGCTGCCGCAGGCGCCGTCGCGGATCAACCCGCGCAACAACCGGGCGGCCGCGCAGGAGCGGCGGAACCTGGTGCTGGGGGAGATGGCGGACCAGGGGTGGATCACCGCGGCGCAGGCGGAGCAGGCGAAGCACGCGCGGATCAAGCTGCGGCGAGGGAGCAACGACGATGCGGAGCAGAACGCGCCGTACTACCTGGAGGCGGTGCGGCAGGTGCTGGAGCAGCAGTTCGGGGACGCGGTCTACACGGGCGGACTGCGGATCCACACGACGCTGGATCTGCCCACGCAGAAGGTGGCCGAGGCCGAGCTGGAGCGGCAGCTGAAGGCGATCGAGCGGGGCGCGTACGGCTCGTTCCGCGGGCCGCGCTATGGCAATCCGGCGTCGGAGGCGGAGGATGGCGACGGCCCGAGCTACCTCCAGGGGGCGCTCGTCATCCTGGACGCCTCGAGCGGCGATGCGCTGGCGTGGGTCGGCGGCCGGGACTTCGGCGATTCGCGCTACGATCGCGTCACGCAGGCGAGGCGGCAGCCCGGGAGCGCATTCAAGCCGTTCGTCTACACGGCGGCGGTGCAGGCCGGGTATCCGCCGACGTACCGGCTGTCGGATGCGCCGGTCCAGTTCGCCCTCGACCGGCACCGCACCTGGGTGCCGAAGAACTACGACGGGGTGTTCAAGGGTCCGGTGTCGATGGACCAGGCGCTGACGGAGTCGCGCAACGTGCCGACAATCGAGCTGGCGCAGGCCGTCGGACTGGACCGCGTGATCGACACGGCGCACCAGCTCGGGATCAGCTCGGACCTGCCGGCGGTGCCGTCGCTGCCCCTGGGCGTCGGCGGTGTCACGCCACTGGAGCTGACGGACTCGTACGCGGCGTTCGCGACGCTGGGGAACCGGCCGGAGCCGCGGCTGGTCACGCGGGTCGAGGACCGGGACGGCAACGTCGTCTGGGCGCAGGCGCCGCAGGCGGCCCAGGTGCTGGATCCGGCGGTGGCGTTCGTGATGAACTCGATGCTGCAGGACGTGGTGAACCGCGGGACGGGTACGGCCGTGCGCGCGGCGGGCTTCGCCGATCCGGCCGGCGGCAAGACCGGCACGACGAACGACGGCACGGACGCGTGGTTCATCGGCTTCACGCCGCGCCTCGTGGGCGGGGTCTGGATCGGCTTCGACCAGCCGCGGCCGATCACGGGCGACGCCTCGGGCGGGCACCTGGCGGCGCCGATCTGGGGGCGGATCATGGCTCGCGTCGCGGGCGGCGCGGGCGGGTGGCAGCCGCCGCCGGGCGTGGAGAAGCTGTGGGTCGAGCCGACGGGCAACGTCCTCGCCGCCGACTGTCCGCCGCCGGGGGATGCGCACAGCATGTGGTTCGTCCAGGGCACGGCGCCGGCGGCCGGCTGCTACCCGGCCGGGTACGCGGCGAGTGATGGCGGAGTGTGGGGCGACACGCTGATGGGCGCGGACACGATGGCGTCCGACGACGACGGGTGGATCGAGCGGCTCCGGCGCCGGCTGTTCGGGACGCCGCCGTCCGGCGCGCCGCCGGCGGCCGAGCCGCAGCCGGCGCCGATCGATTCGGGCGTACCGACGCCGGTGCCGGGCGAGCCGCTGCCGGCCGAGCCGCCGGTCCAACCGGCGCCGGTGGACACGCTGCGGCCGGTGCCGCCGGACACCCTGCGGCTGGTGCCGCCGAAGCCGGTGGACGGGAGCCGACTACTCGGCCGCCCGGTCCGGCCGGGCCAGGCGCCGACGCCCCGGCGGCCGCGGTCGGTGCCGGACTCGACGGGCGCGCCGGTGCCGGTACCGCGGCCGGACACCGCGCCCGCCGCGCCGCCGGCGGACACCTCCGGCGTTCCGCGCTAGGCGGGGCGCCGCCACGGGCCGGTCGCGGGTCCGGCGCGGATGGCGCAGGCGGTGTAGGGGGCGCCGGGGGGGCGGCGGCGCGCGACTCGGGGCTAAGTCCTAACGCGAGTTGACAGAACGGCTGCCGCCCGCCAAGCTGAAGGGCTTCCCAGGTCCGATACCGGGTCGATACCGGGCCCGCTCGCGGGCAGGACGTACGAAGAACGAGGCCCGTCGGCCTCTCCCGTTTTTGCCGGAGGAACCCCGATGCGCATGTTGGTGCTCGGGGCGGGGCTACAGGGCTCCGCCTGTGCGTTCGACTTGCTCCAGAACCCGAACGTGGAGCAGGTGATCGTGGGCGATCTGCACGTGGACAAGCTGCCGCCGTTCCTGGAGCGGCTGCGCGGCGATCCCCGCCTGCGCGTCGAGCGCGTGGACGCGCGCGACCGCACGGCCGTGCGGAGGCTCATGGCGGATGTCGACGCCTGCATGAACGCGCTGCCGTACTACTTCAACCTGGCGGTCACCGAGGACGCGGTCGCGGCGGGAGTGCACTACTGCGACCTGGGGGGGAACACGGAGATCGTGTTCCAGCAGAAGGAGCTGGACGGGCAGGCGCGCGCGAAGAACACCAGCGTCATCCCCGACTGCGGGCTGGCCCCCGGGATGGTCAACATCCTGGCGCAACTCGGCATCGAGCAGCTCGACGAGGCCGAGACGGTGAAGATCCGCGTCGGCGGGCTGCCACAGGAACCGGTGCCGCCGCTCAACTACCAGATCGTCTACTCGCTGCACGGCGTGCTCGACTACTACACGACGCCAGCCTGGGTGCTGCGGGATGGGGAGCCGCGCCAGGTGGACGCGCTCTCCGAGATGGAGGACGTCGAGTTCCCGGCGCCGCTCGGCACGCTCGAAGCGTTCCAGACCGGTGGTGGGCTGTCCACGCTGCCGTGGCGCTACAAGGGGCAGCTCCGGGAGATGCAGTACAAGACGCTGCGCTACCCGGGGCACGCGGCCATCATGCGCGCCATCCGCGACCTCGGCCTGCTCTCGCTGGATCCGGTGAAGGTGGGCGAGCAGCAGGTGGTGCCGCGCGACGTCTTCATCTCCATCGTCGGGCCGCGGCTGACCAAGCCGGAAGGCCGCGACCTCGTGGCGCTCCGCGTCGAGGTGGAGGGGACCCGGGACGGAAAGCGGCGCCGCATCGTCTACGACTGCATCGATCGCTACGACGAGGCGACCGGGATCAGCGCCATGGAGCGCACGACGGGCTTCTCGCTGTCGATCACCGGCCAGATGCAGGCGGAGCGGCGCGTCCGGGGTGTCGGCGTCATGACGCCGGACGAGGCGATCCCGGGCGAGGAGTACGTGCAGGAGCTGCAGAAGCGCGGGATCCGGATCGAGAAGCGGGAGGAGTAGTCGGGCGCGGTCCAAGCGCCCCCGCGGGGAATGCAACTTGCCCGTCTGGGACGCCGCGGCCGGGATGTCTCCGGCCGGGCAGGCGACCCCGAGGGAAGCTGGCATGGCGGACATACACCTCGACCGCCGGCGGGGGGCGGGGATCTGGCCGTGGATCATCGGACTGGTCGTGCTCGGGCTGCTGATCTGGGCCATCGCGGAGCTCGTGGATACCGGGAAGGATCGGGCGGCGGCGGCGGTGACGAATGGAGCCGACGTGGCGGCTCCGGCGCCCACCTCGCCGGCCGCGCCGGCGGTCGAACCACCCGCCGCGGCGCCGCCCGCGACCGCGCAGCTCGAGGCACTGATGCCGCTCGGGGCGGAGGACGAGGGACAAACCGTCCTGGCGGCCGGTGAGGCGGTGGGCGAGCCGACGAACCAGGGGTTCTGGCTGAGGACCCCCTCGCGGACCGTGATCTGGGTGGCGACCGACCAGCCCCCGAAGAGCGGCCGGCAAGTGACCGGGGTGACCGGTGTGCTGAGGCGCGCCGGTGGCGGGATGGCCGGCCGGTGGCTGTCCGCCGCGAAGTACGCACCGGAGCAAGGCGCCACGGTCGTGCAGGACCTCTACCTGGCCACCGGCGCCACGGCCGGTGCGCCGCCGGGCGCCGCCAGCGCGCCGGCGGCGCGGGACAGCGCCAAGGGCCGGTAGACGCGCCGGTGCGCCGCCAGGAGCGGGCGCCCTCCATCAGGGGGCGCCCGTCTTGCATCCGGGAAGGCGCCCGTGGGATCCCCGGGACGGGGGCGCGGGTTGCATCGTACAGGCGCCCGGAGCGCTCCGGGCCATGCACTGGCGGAGGTGCGCGATGAGACGGTCGGCGTTGGCGACGATGGTCGTGCTGCTGCTGGGGCTCCCGCGGCTGGCCGCGGCGCAGGGAGCAAACACCGAGACGCTGCGGCGCTCCTTCCCCTATCTCGGAGACGCGCTCACCATCGACGTCGTGGCGGACGCCGCCGGCCGGATCCGCCTGATCCATGGCGCGAACGGCGTCGTCGAGGTCACCGCCCGAGCGACGGAGGGCTTCTCCGGGATCGGCGTGCCGACACTCGAGGGCGGGCACATGACGCTGACCGCCGTCGGCGCGAAGCAGGTCGAGTACCTGGTGGCCGTGCCCGCGGCCATCCGGGTGCAGGTCGTGCTCCCCGGTCGCGAGGGCGCCGAGGTGTTCGGGCGCACGAGCCGGACCGCCTCCTGGGACTGGCCCGCGCCGGCAAAGCCCGGCACGGGCCGCTGACCGGCGGCGCGCCGGCCGGCACGATCGGCCGTGAGGTTGGTAGGACGGGAGGGGAGCCGGCGGCGCCGGCTCCCCTCCCGCCGTTTCCGGGCGCACCACGGCGGACGCCGCGACGGGGCTCGACCGGGCGCTGCTGCCCGGTCGAGCCTGTGAAATTTCCGGATTCGTCGTCGTGCCCGGGGGTCCGTCGGCGGCCGCGGCGCTCGCCGGGAATGTGCACTTCGTCGTGCCCCCGGGCGCCGTCTGCCGACGGGGCTCGTCCGGCACGACGGCCGCGGCGGGCGCACGGCCGCGCGGGTTTTCAACGAAAGTTGGAAACCAGCAATCTTCTGGCGTGTCAACCCCTTGAGTCCCGGGGCAGTTTCTTTTATCTTGTAACAGTTTCCGCGAGGGGACGCCGGTTCTGGAACATTCCGAAAAAACCGTGGATTTAGCAGGAACAGCGGCGACGCGCCCGGGGTCTGGCAGGTCGGGCGTCACCGCGAAAGGAGATCCATTGGCTACGATGATGCTAGAGCGCGAGACGCAGGCGATGATGCCGGTGGAGGCCTTGGATGACGGCGAGCTGGTGGCCGCTCACCTGGCCGGCCATCCGACGGCGTTCAACGAGCTGTACCAGCGGTACCGCGACAAGCTGGTGCACTTCATCGCGCGCAAGACGGGCGATCGGGATCGTGCGGAGGACCTGGTGCAGGAGGCGTTCATCCGTGTGACGCGGCACCTGCACCGCTTCGACCAGTCGAAGAAATTCTCGACGTGGATCTACACGATCGCGGGGAACCTCTCGAAGAACGAGCTACGGAACCGGTCGCGGAGCCCGCTGGTGCTGTTCCAGAAGCTGACGACGCACTGGGAGTCGGAGCACCGGCCGTTGCAGTTCGAGGACCTGGGGAACCGGCCGGACGACCTGTACCGGAAGCGTTTCTTGCAGGATCTGGTGGAGCGGACGGTGGAGCAGCTTCCGGAGCATCACCAGCTGGTCTTCCGGCTGCGGGAGCTGGAGGGGAAGAGCTACGAGGAGATCGCGGAGATCACGGGTGTGAACCTGGGGACCGTGAAGAGCCGCCTGCATCGTGCGCGGACGAGCTTCGCGGAGCGGATCGAGCCGCACCTGAACTGAGCGGTGGCGGGCTCGGGGCCCGCAGGCGGATGATCCAACGAAGAGGCGCCCGGCCGGGATCGGTCGGGCGCCTCGTCGTGCATCAGGCCACGGAGGGCGTGGGGATGACGTGGGGTGCGCCGCCGCCGGGTGACCCGTGGGTCGGGGCGGCGGGTCCGGCCTCGCCCCAGAGCGGAACGGTGTCCGTGAGCGCGACGCGCACCAGGCGCTGCCACTGCTCGCCGTCGCAGGCGATGGGATCGCCGACCTCGGGGACATCGCCGAGGGTGAGGAGGACCTGCTCGGCGCCGGCGTCGTCGCCGAGGGCGTGCAGGTGGTCGGCGACGCGGCGGCGCACGCGGCCGCTGCCGGCGGCCTCGGCCATCAGGCGAAGGCGCGGGATGGCAAGGTGCTCGGTGCGGCTGCGGCTGGCGGCGGCGACGTAGGCGTCGATCTCGCGCTCGGCGTCGCCGAGGAAGCGGTTGCCGACGGCGAGGAGCGCGAGCGTGCAGTGGGCGCGGACGACGGTGGGCTCGAAGCGGATGATCTTGCGGCACATGGCCACGGCGGCATCGTAGTGGTCGGCGACGAGGTAGGCGTCGATGGCGCGGCCGTAGTAGGACATGGCGCGGACACGCTCGCGGTCCTGAGCGCACAGGTCGCCGGCGCGGTTGAAGAGCTGCGCGCGGTGGAAGTCGTCGGCCGTCGAGGCCTCGCGCTCGAGCTTGATGAGCTCCTCATCGAGCAGCGGCGTGCCCGCCGGGACCGGCGTCTCCCTTTTTCCGAACAAGCGCTTGAGCATCTTCCGCATTCCCGGCATCCGGTTCATGGTTGCGCGGGCACCCCGCCGCGGCGCCGACGGGGCGCGAGGCGGGGCTGGACCCGTGCTGCTAGTATCGGCGCGTCGGGAGGAAACCTTAGCGGCGAGGCGGGGCGCGCCGGGCGGGCGCGATGGGCCGTGCGGGGGGCGAAAAACGGGCCGGCTACGCGTCGGCCTGACCTCGGGCGTCAGGGAGCTTGTCGGCCGTCGTGAGGGCGACGCGGAGGAGCCGCTCCCACTGCTGCGCGTCGTCGATGCGGGGCTCCTCGGGGCGCTCGAGCGCGGCGAAGATGACCTCGGCGCCGGATTCGTCGCCCAGGACGCGGAGGTGCTCGGCGATGCGACGGCGGACCCGCGCGTTCGCGGTGGCCTGCGCCATCAGGCGGAGGCGCGGGATGGCGAGGTGGCGGGTGCCGGTGCGGTGGACGGCGTGGACGTAGGCGTCGATCTCCTGCTCGGCGTCACCGAGCATGTGGTTGCCGACGGCGAGCATGGCCAGGGTGCAGTGGGCGCGGACGATGCCGGGCTCGAAGCGGATGATCTTGCGGCACATCGCGACGGCGGCGTCGTAGTAGGCGGCCTGGAGGTAGGCGTCGACGGCGCGGCCGAAGTAGTGGAGCGCCTTCGGGCGCTGCTGGTTTCGGGCGCACAGGTCGCCGGCGCGGTTGAAGAGCTGCGCCTGGAGCTCGACGCCGGCGGCGCGCTGCGCTTCCGCCTCCAACTGCAGCAGCTGCTGGTCCAGCCCCTTGTCCGCCGGGGCGCCCGATTCCTTCTTTCGGCCGAACAGCCCGCTCCACATCGCTCTGCGCTCATCGGCCGCGGCCGCGGGGACCGCGGGAAGGGGTGAGGCGTGGGGCCGCTCCCGGCGGCGGCCCATCCTCGAATCTACGGCCGCCGGCGGCGCGGTCCAAGTCTGCGTGCGGCGGCTTGCCCGGCGCGCGGCGGCGGGCGAATGTTGCGGAGGCGCTTCGCACGAGCGGTGCGGCCGCGGCGCCTTGCGAACGGAGGCAGCATGGCGGAATCGCCGTCGAGCCAGGTGCGGGACGGGTGGGATCGCCTGGTGGGGCGGGGGACCGGCGGACGCTGGGTCTTCAGCAAGCTGATCGCGCGGCTGGTCCCGTACAGCGCCACGATCCGGCCGGAGGTGCAGGAGCTGGGGCCGGGGTACGCGCGCATCCGCATGCGGGACCGGAAGCGCGTGCGCAACCACCTGAATTCGGTCCACGCGATCGCGCTGGCGAACCTGGCGGAGCTGACGTCGGGGCTGGCACTGACGTACGGCCTCCCGGCGGAGGCGCGGGCGATCCTGATCGGGCTCTCGATCGACTACCTGAAGAAGGGGCGGGGGACGCTCGAGGCGGAGTGCCGGCTGGAGGTGCCGGACAGCTCGGTCCGGGCGGAGTACGCCTTCGAGTCGGTGGTGCGGGACGAGGCGGGCGATGTCGTGGTGCGCGCGGTGGCGCGCTGGCTGATCGGGCCGAAGCCGGCGGACGCGGCGCCGGCGACGGGCGCGCGGCCCGGCTCGGCCCGGGAACCCGCGCCGGCGGGGGACGGATCGTGATCGCCACGCCGTTCACGCGCCAGGTCGGCGTCGAGGTGCCGATCATCTGCGGGGCCATGTACCCGTGCAGCAATCCGGAGCTGGTGGCGGCCGCCTCGGAGGCGGGCGCCATCGGCGTCGTCCAGCCGATGTCGATGGTGTACGTCTACGGTCACGAGTTCCGGGATGGGCTGCGGCGGATCCGGAGCCTGACGGCGAAGCCGATCGGGATGAACGTGATCGTGGAGCGGTCGCAGAAGATCTATCAGGAGCGGATGGAGCGCTGGGTGGACGCGGCGCTGGAGGAGGGAGTTCGCTTCTTCGTGACGTCGCTCGGCAACCCGCGCTGGATCGTGGAGCGGGCGACGGCGGTGGGCGGCGTGGTCTACCACGACGTCACCGAGCGGAAGTGGGCGCTGAAGGCGATGGATGCGGGCGTCCACGGGCTGATCGCGGTCAACTCGCGCGCCGGCGGGCACGCGGGGCCGAAGACGCCGGAGGCGCTGCTGGGGGAGCTGGGCGACCTGGGCGTGCCGCTCGTGTGCGCCGGCGGCATCGGCGACGAGCAGGACTTCGTGCGCGCGCTGCGGATGGGGTACGCCGCGGTGCAGATGGGCACGCGCTTCATCGCCACGACGGAGTGCCAGGTGCATCCCGACTACAAGCGCGCGATCCTGGAGGCGGCCGAGGACGACATCGTGCTCACCGAGAAGGTGACCGGCGTGCCGCTGGCGGTGATCCGGACGCCGTACATCGAGCGGGTCGGCACGAAGGCGGGGTGGCTCGCCCGGTGGATGCTGCGCGGCCGGCGCACGAAGCACTGGATGCGGCTGCTCTACTCGCTCCAGTCGGCGTGGAAGCTGAAGCGCTCCTCGCTGCACGGCTCGGCGTACCAGGACTACTTCCAGGCGGGGAAGAGCGTCGCCGGGGTCACGGCGGTCGAGCCGGCGGGGGAGATCGTGCGGCGCTTCGCGGCCGCGGCGGAGCGGGCGCTCGGGGAGCGGGTGGAGGCCGGGGACTGAACGGACCGCGCCGGCCTCCCGCTCCCGACGGCGTCAGCCCTTCAGCTTCGCCTCCAGCTCGATCGGGACGTTCCCCTTCAGGGCCTTCGACACCGGGCACCCATCCTTCGCACCCTGAGCGGCCTGCTGGAACGCGGCGGCGTCGATGCCGGGGACGTCGCCGACGACCTGGAGCCGGATGCGGCTGATGGCGAAGCCGCCGTCGCCCTTCGCGAACGTGGCGGTGGCGGTCACGTCGAGCTCGCGCGGCGGATGGCCCTGTTGCGTCAGGCCGTTGGACAGCGCCATGGAGAAGCAGGCCGCGTGGGCCGCGGCGATCAGCTCCTCGGGGCTGGTCATGTTGGTGCCGTCCCGCTCGACGCGGGCCTTCCAGCTCACGTTCAGCTCGGGGGCGGCGCCGCTTGCCAGCCGCACGCTGCCCGCACCCTCGGCGAGGCTCCCCCGCCAGACGGCTTCGGCCCTGCTCTCGCCTGCCATATCATCCCCTCCCGCGCCTGAGTGAAAGCCGTAGACGCGTCGCGGCGCCGGAGCGCGGCGCCGCGACGTGACGTGACGGGCGGAAGTTAGGAGCCCGGGCGGCCGGGGCAAGCCCGGCCGCCCGGGGGACTACGGCGCGGAGCGGAGCAGCGCCGGCCGCGCGGGCGCGTCGGCCACGGTGCGTCCGAGCTCGAGGGCGATCTGCGCGTAGCGCTCGAGGCCCGCGAACGGGAAGTCGGCGGCCCATTCGTCGCCGGCCTCGTGGTAGTGGTCCCAGCGGCGGCGCAGCGCCTCCTGCTGCGCACCGGATACGCCCTCCCACGCGGCGCCCGGGATGATGAAGATCGACGGGACGCCTCGCTGGAGGAACGGCCAGTAGTCGGAGTTGGGGGAGGCGCCGCCGAGGGTGGCGGTCCAGCCGTGGGACGCGGCGAGCTTCTGCGCCGCGGCGCCGAGGCTGGAGCTCTCGCCGCCGGCGAAGCGCCATTCGGTCGGCGGCGCGGGCGGCGCGCCGGCATCCAGGTTCACGACGGCGACGGTGCGGGCGAGCGGTACGGCCGGCGCGGTGGCGTAGTACGTCGAGCCGAGCAGCCCTCTCTCCTCGCCGGTGAAGAAGAGGAAGAGGACGGAGCGCGCCGGCGGCTCCCGGCGCAGCGCGTCGGCGATCGCCAGGAGCATCGCGCTCCCGGCGGCGTTGTCGGAGAAGCCGTTGTAGATCGAGTCGCCGCGGGGATCGGGCGTCGAGATGCCGAGGTGGTCGTAGTGGGCGGTATAGACGACGACTTCGTCGCGCCGGGCGGGATCGCGGCCGGGGATGAGGCCGGCCACGTTGCTGGACGGGACGTCGCTCGTCGTGGCGCGGACGTGCACGTCCAGGCGGTGGCCGAGCGGGAGGGCGCGGGCCGGCGCCTTGCCATCGAGCACCGAGTCGGGGAGCTGCGCGCCCGCCAGCAGCGCCCGCCCGACGTCCGGACCGGCGATCGCCATCGGCAGGGCCGGCTGCCAGACCGGGTCGTCGACCGCGGCGTTGACGAAGTAGCGGGTGTCTCCGCGGCTGCGGGCGTAGAGCGCGAAGCTCGTCGGGTCCGGCACGAGATGGACGACGCCGGCGGCGCCACGCGCGATCCAATCGGGCACGAGCGTTCGGGCCTCGCCACCGAGCGAGCCGAGCGTCACGATGACCTTGCCCTGGAGCGAGCCGGTGGCGGCCAACGCTCGGCGCGCCTGCGCCGCCGTGCCGACGAACAGCGCTTCTCCGGCGAAGTCGTGGAGCGCGGCCGCCCCGCCGGTGTTGACGACGAAGTCCCGCCCGCTGCGGAACGCCACGGCGTTGGCGCCCGTGCCGACCGTGAGGCGGGTCGAGTCGTTGTCGATGCGGGCCGCGCGAAGCGGGACCGGCAGCTCGTAGCTGCCGTTCGGCCCCACGGGCTGCAGGCCGAGGCGCATGAGCTGGCTGACGATGTAGTGGGCCGCGAGCCGCTCGCCGCGCGTGCCGGTCCCGCGCCCCTCGAGCAGGTCGTGGGACAGGAAATAGGTGTGGCCGCGCAGGGCCAGCGTGTCGATGCCCTGCGCCGCCGCGCCGGTGGGCAGCGCGAGGCCGAGCAGGAGCAGCCGAAGGAATCGGGTCATTCCACGTTCCGGTGTGCGGGTCGAGACGGTGCCTACCCCGCGACCGGAGGCGGAGTGCCTTCCACCAACGCCGCGGCCCGGGCGCGTCGAGGACGCACCCGGGCCGTCGGAGCGCCGACCGCGCGCCGCTACCGCAGTCGGTCCCCGAGCACCCGGTCCGCGTACCCGTTATTGGGGTTCCTACCTTGCCGGACCAGCCGGTCCACGATGCCGGGTCCGCGGTTGTAGGCGAGCAGCGCCAGGCGCCGGTCGCCGTGATACTTGTCCAGGAGCTGCCGGAGGTAGCGGAAGCCGAGGCGCAGGTTCGTTTCCCGGTTGTAGAGGTCGCGGGTGCTCGTGCCCGGCTCCAGCCACCCCGCCGTGCGCGGCATGAGCTGCGTGAGGCCGCGCGCGCCGACGTTGCTCACCGCCTCGTTCTTGAACGCGCTCTCCGTCTTGACCAGCCCGTAGGCGAGCTTCGGGTCGACCCCCTGCTGCTTCGCGTGGTCGAAGATGTCGCTGGCCAGATCCTCGCCGATGCCGTAGCGGTTCATCGCCGCCTGTACGGTCTGGTACCGCTCGGCGTTCGCCCAGCGGGAGGCGGCCTCCGCCTCCACGTCACGGCGCGGAGGCGTGGGCGCCGCGGCCGGCGCCGCGGCGGGCACGGCCTCCTTCGCCGGCGGCGCCGCGGCCGGCCCGTGGATCGTCTTCAGCAGCGGCATCGACACGCCCGCAAGGCCGAGCCCGATCAGCGGCTCCCTGAACTTCGTCGCCAGCTGCCGGGTGCGGGCGAGAAGATTCCCGCGGCGCTCCGCCAGCGGCGGCTCCGGGAGCGAAGGCTGGTGCCGGCGCTCCGGGCCGCGCCACTCGTCGCCCTCGGGCACCGCGGCATCGAAGGCGAGGCCCCAGCCGCCCGGCCGACGCGGGTCGTAGCCGCTCGCGATGAGGTCGTGCACATGGGCCGCCTCCGCGGAGCGTGAGCTCCGCGCCGGGCGGGGCAGCCGGTGGCCCCGGCGGTGGGCTTCTCGTGTGCGTCTCGGGTCTCTCATGGTCCCATCGGCTGCTGCGACATAAGTTGGTGCACGGCAGAAATTTAACGCACTATCCATGCCCGGCTCGGCGCGATCGCCGCCGGGCCTGGCGGGGCGTGCGCGGGCGGCGCTCCGGCGGCGACCGCGGATGCCGGCCGGATGCCGGCCGGGGGTCGGCTGGGGGTCGGCCGGGGGTCCGCTCCCGGCCGGACCCCACGGCCGGGCCCGGTGTACCAGCACGGCCCGATATTCACGATCCAACCGAGCCGGCTGCCCATGCCTCGAATCCGCCGTCATGGTCGTCTGCTGGTCGCACTCCTAGCCCTTGCCCTCGTCTTCGCCGGTCTGGCGGTCTGGCTGCCGGACGGTCTGGTTCGCCGGATCCCGGTGGTGACCGGCGCCGTGTGGACGGGCGCCCTGTTCTACCTGGACCGGCGGCTTCGGCGGGGCGGGGGCGAGGTGTGGTGGACGAGCCTGCGCTGGGGCGCGGTCTCGTGCGCGCTGCTCACGGTGCTGTTGCTGCTGCTGGACGTGCGGGAGCGGTTCGGGTGGCCGGAGGCGGTGGTCGGGGTGGCGACGCTGGCGGCGTTCGTCCGCTGGGTGTGGCAGACGGCGGTGGAGCTGGGGCGGGCGCGGCGGCGGAAGGCGGAGCCGCCGGCGGAGGTGCTCGGGCTGGCGCGGCGGCGGGAGCGGCAGTCGTGGGCGCGGCCGCCACGGATGAACGGGAAGCGGCATGCGGCGCCGGAGAAGTGGGATGCGTGAGGGGGCGCCGCCGCTGCGGATCGTATACGAGGCGGAGGTCCGGGCCGCGGTTGCGCAGGAGTCCGCGATCACGGCGGTCGAGGAGGCGTTCGCGGCGCTGGCGCGGGGAGAGGCCCGGCTGCCGGGGGTGATCAACCTCGACATCCCGGAGGCGCAGGGCGAGATCCACGTGAAGGGCGCGCATCTGGAGGGCGCGCCCTTTTACGCGTTCAAGGTGGCGACGGGCTTCTACGGCAACCATCTGCGGGGACTCCCGACGGGCGCGGGGCTGTTCCTGGTGGGGGATGCGGCCACGGGGCTGCCCGTGGCGCTGCTGCTGGACAACGGCTACCTGACGGAGCTGCGGACGGGGGCGGCGGGCGCGGTGGCGGCGCGCTGGCTGGCGCGGCCGGAGCTGCGCAAGGTGGCGGTGGTGGGGGCGGGCGTGCAGGCGCGCTTCCAGGTCCGGGCGCTGGCGGCGGTGCGGGCGGTGCCGCGCGTCGAGGTCTGGAGCCGGGACGCGGCGCGGGCGGCCGCGTGCGCGGCGGAGCTGCGGGCCGAGCTGGGCGTGGATGCCGCGGCGGCGCCGTCGGTCGAGGCGGCCGTCCGGGACGCGGACCTGGTGGTGACGGTGACCCCGAGCCGGACGCCGCTGGTGCGGGGGGAGTGGCTGTCGGCGGGGGCGCACGTGACCGCCGTCGGCTCCGACGGCCCGGAGAAGCAGGAGCTGGACGTGGGCGTGCTGGCGCGGGCGGACCGGGTGTTCGCCGATCACCTGGGGCAGTGCCTGCGGCTCGGCGAGCTGCACCACGCGGTGGACGCGGGCGTGCTGTCGGCCGCCGACGTGGCGGGCGAGCTGGGCGAGGTGATCATCGGGCGGGTGGCGGGGCGAACCGCCGGCGACCAGCTCACGGTATGCGACCTGACGGGCGTAGGCGTGCAGGACGCGGCGATCGCGGCGGCCGCGGCCCGGGCGCTCGGCCTCGAGCCGGTGGGTGGTGCCTGAGGCGGGCGGCCGGCGCGCCGCACGGGCCGATCAACGCGGCCGGCGCCGCACGGGCCGATCAGCGCGGCCGGCGCCGCCGCGGGCCGATCAGCGCCGCCCGCACCTTCACGCTGGCCGTGAGCCCACCCCGCGCCGCGCGGGCCAGGCCTACGGCAGGCGGCAGATGCCCCGGGACAGCGTGCCCTGCGTGCCCCCGGGACCGGCCTCGCTCGTGAACCAGAGGGCGCCGTCGTCGCCGAGCGCGACGCCTTCCCCCTGCGGCTCGGCCAGCGGCGCGAGGCTCGTGGCCGAATCGGCGAGCGGCGCCAGCGTGCCGCGCTGCGTGAGCCGGTAGAGGCGCAGCCCGGTGTAGCTCCGGATCGCGACCGTGGTCCCGCGGAGGCTCGCGCCGGTCACCAGGTCCGGCAGCTCGACCTTCCCCGGCGTGAGCGACTGGACCGGCTCCAGCGTTCGCCGCCGGCCCGGGACCGGCGAGCCGGGATAGCGCCAGACGCTCACCGCATCCCTCCGTCCCTTGCTCACGAGATAGATCCGCCCGGCGTCGGTGACGAAGAGCGCCTCCGTATCCCGCGGCCGATCCGGGTAGACGACCGGGAACGCCTGCGCGGGCCGGGACACGCCGTCCGCGGGCGCCGGCTCGGGGATGCGGTAGACGACCATGCCGGCGCGGTCCTCGGCGTTGTCGCCCGTATCGGCGATGTAGAGGCAGTCGCCGCCGGGGCACGGCGCGAGCGCGATGTCCTCCCAGTCGAAGTTGCTGGCACCGGTGACGCGCACGCGGCCCAGCAGGCGGCCGGCCGTGTCGATGGCGAAGACGTCGGGCGTGGAGCCGGAGTCGTTCAGCGTCCAGAGGACGCCGCGGTGGCGCCGGCTCGCGGCCAGGCCGCTGGTCTCGCGGAGTGGGAGCGGCAGCGGCGTGATGCCGGAGAGGGTCGGGCAGGGGGTCTCCGGCTCGAGGCGCCGCGAGGCTTCGGCGCTGGATGCGGGCGGCGCGGCGGCGTGATCGCGATCGGGGGCGGCGCGCTCGCCGGGGGCGCCGCAACCGGCCAGGAGCGCGGCGGCCAACGCGAGGCGACGCGCCGCACGGGCGAGAACACGAGGACGGCGCGGGCCGCGCGTCCGCGCGTCCGCGCCGTCGGACCGCCGATTCGTCGCTTCTTCCACCACCACCCGTTCCCCTCCCGAATCGGCTCAGCGCCCCGTTCCCGCCGCCTTGGTCGGGGCCAGGTCCGGGCGATGGCGGTCGAACCAGTCCACGATCCGGTTCATGTGGTCGACGCGGTGCTGCGGCTCGCCGGAGCGCGTCAGCTCGTGTCCTTCCCGGGGGTAGCGCACGAACTCGACCTCCTTGCCCTGCACCTTCAGGGCCTTGTAGAGCGCCTCGGCGCCGCCCATGCCGACGCGCCGGTCCTCCTCGCCGTGCAGGATGAGGAGCGGCGTGGTCATGTCCTTCGCGTAGGCGAGGGGCGAGGCCTTCCAGGCCTTCTCGTGGTCCTCCCACGGCACGGCGCCGAACTCGCTCTCGTAGAGCCGCCAGGTGTTGGCCATGCCGTACCACGCGGTCATCTCGAAGACGCCGCGCTGGGCGGCGGCGGCCTTGAAGCGGTTCGTGTGGCCGACCATCCACGCGGTCAGGAAGCCGGCGTAGCTGCCGCCGGTGAGGTACTGCCGGGTCGAGTCGGCCCAGCCGCGCGCCAGGACCGAATCGGCGCCGGCCAGCACGTCGCCCATGGGGAGCTCGCCCCAGTTGTCGTGGATCGCCTTCTTCCAGTCGAAGCCGTACCCGTCGCTCCCGCGCGGATTCGAGAAGAAGACGACGTAGCCGTCCCCGGCCAGCGTCTCGTACTCCAGCCACATGCTCTGCTCGCCGGGACCCCACATGGCGTGCGGGCCGCCGTGCATCTCGACGGCCAGCGGCATGCCCGGCCTGAAGTCGGGCGGGCGCACGATCCACCCCTGCACGCGGGTGCCGTCCGGCGCGCGGTACCACATCTCCTCGTACGGCTGCACGTGCACGGCGGCGAGGAGCGAGTCGTTGAGCTGCGTCAGCTTGCGCGACGCGGAGCCGTCCGCCTTCGCGGCGAACACCTCGCTCGGGTCCTGCGGGCTCATCTCGGACCAGGCCAGCGTGCCGCCGGCGAGGTCGAAGGAGAGCGCGCCACGGGGTCCGGAGACGAGGGCCTTCGGCGCCGAGCCGTCCGGGCGGACGCGGTAGACCGCGACGGAGCCCCGGTCCCCGGCCGAGAAGAGGAGGTCCCCGCTCTTTGGATCCCAGACCGGCGAGCCCGCGCTCCGGTCCAGCGTGCACGACACGCACCGCCGGGCCGCGCCGCTCACGTCCAGCACCGTGACCTCGTTGTTCGCCGCGGACTCGTTCTCGCCCACGATGCTGCGCACGTAGGCGATGCGCTTGCCGTCCGGCGAGAAGGCCGGGCGCTGGTCGTCCCACGCCGCGACGCGCGCCGGCCCCGGAAGCGCCAGCGGCTTCACGCCCGCCGGCGGCGCGTCCGCGCCGGTCAGGTTTCTCGGCTGGCCGGAGCCGTCGGAGGCGACGAGCCAGATGTCGCCGTCCTGCTCGTAGTCGGCCTCATAGCTCCCCTTCGGCGGCCGGGCCGCGAACGCGATCCACTTCCCGTCCGGCGACCACGACGGCGCCGAGTGGGGGAAGGCGCCGCTCGTCAGCCGGACCGGCTTCGCGCCCTCCTTCGTCACGTCGACGACGAAGACCTGCCCCCACTGGTCCGGCGCGAGGCCGGTCTCGGCGAGGAAGCCGAGGCGCGTGACGACGTGGGGGTCGCCCTTCTCCGCCGCCAGCGCGAGCCGCTCGCGGCGCGTCGCCGCGGTCTTCTTCTCCGCCGCCGCGGAGTCGCCCTTCGCGGCGTCCCCCTTCGCCAGCTCCGCCGGCGCCAGCGACGACGTGAACGCGATGCGCGTCCCGTCCGGCGACCAGACGGGACCGGAGACCGCCGTCGCCAGCGTCGTCACGCGCCGCGCCTCGCCCGGCCGGTCCAGCGGGAGCAGGTAGAGCTGCGGCCGCTCGTCCCCCTGCCGCCGCGCCGTGAACGCCAGCGTGCGCCCGTCCGGCGAGATCGCGGGCGAGCCCGCGCCGTCCCCCGCCGTGTACGTGAGCTGGCGCCGCGACGAGCCGTCCGCGGCCGCCAGCCACAGCTCGCGCTCGTAGCGGTTCTTCGCCGAGTCCGCCCGCGAGACGACGTAGGCGACCCATCGCCCGTCCGGCGCGACCGTCACGTCGGACGCGAAGCGCAGCCGGTAGAGGTCCTCGGCCACGAGGGGTCGCTTCTGCTGCGCGGACGCCGCGCCGGTCCAGGCCAGGGCGAGGCCCGCCGCGGTCACGAGTGCCCTGCGGCGCATGGGCGAGCTCCTGTCGAAGAGGGTTGATGCACGTGCGAGGACCGCGTAGGATGGACGCCCCACCCGCCGCCCGTCAAGCGCAGCCCCGGACGGAGATGCTTGTGAAGCAACGAGGTAGCCCAACGCCGGGCTCGGAGCTGGATGCCACCGTCCCGGCGGCGCTCTGCCGCCGGCTCGTGACCGTGCCCGGCGGGATCGCCGCCGCGCTCATCGTCGGCGCCGCGGCCGCGCTCCGCTGGCACGCCTCCCTCCCCGCCGCCTGCCTCGCCGGCGCGCTCACGCTCGTCTTCTCGACCTGGACGCGCGAGCGCCTGGAGACGCTCTTCGCCGCCGCCGTCGGCGCAGGCGACGGGGGCGTCCCGATCCTCGTCGCCCTCGTCTCCGACCTCGTGGTGGGCGGCGGGCTCGGCCACGTCCTCGGGCTCGTCCTCGACGCCGACGCCGGCCGGGCCGTCTTCACCGGCGCCGGACTCTCGGCCGCCTGGGGCCTCGTCGTCGGCCAGCTCTTCTGCGGCCGCGTCATCGACGATGTGCTCCTGTTCGTGCTCGGCGGCGGCTCGGGCGGGTCCGGCGCGAGTGGCGCGTCCGGCGCCCGCGCACTCGCGGCGGCCGGCAAGCACGAGGCCGCGCTCGCCGCGTTCGAGGCGCGGGTCCGCCGCGAGCCGGACGACCCGGACGCCTACCTCGAGATCGCCTGGCTGCTCCGGGGCACGGGGCGCGACGCCGAGGCCATCGGCTGGCTCCGCCGCGCCCGCTCCCACGCCCGGCTCACGTCGGCGCAGCAGTTGCTCGTCGCGCGCGAGATCGCGTTCCTCGCGGAGCGCATCGGCGAGCCGGAGACGGCGCGCCTGGAGCTGGACCGGCTGGCGCAACGCTCCGAGGGGGCGAGCGGGTGAGTGGACGAGTGGGGGCTGGCGCGATCCCCGACTCCCCCGCTCCTCCACTCACCCCCTCCGACGTACGCCCCGGCCGTTCCCCCCTCAGTACTTGACGTTCAGCCGCACGAAGTAGAACGCCCCCGAGAATCCCATCTGCACGGCGTCCCAGAGGCCGCCCGTCTCGGTCTGCGTGTCCTGCTGCGTCGGGTAGACGTTCAGCAGGTTGGCGCCGCCGAGGCTCACGCTGAGGTTGCCGGACACGCGGTAGGTGCCGGTCAGGTCGAGCACGGTCTTGGCCTTGTAGACGTCCGGGTTGTCCTCCCAGTCGATGAGCACGACGCGCCCGAAGTTCGTGGCGCGCAGGTCGACGTCCAGGTTGCCGACGCCGTAGCCGAGCGAGCCGGTGATCTTGCGCGGCGGCGCGGAGGCGAGCAGGAAGTGCTGCTCGCGGGCGCCGAAGTAGATGTCCTCCTTGCCGGCGAGCTTGGCCGTCGTGTGGATCGCCCCCAGCTTCATGTCGTTGAAGTTGCCGGCGAGGGAGGCGCGCAGGCGCCGGCCGGAGAAGTCCTCGGCATAGTTCAGGACCACGTCCAGCCCGCGCGTGCGGGTGTCGAGCGCGTTCGTGAAGAACTGCGCGGCGCCGACCTGGAGGCGCCGCAGCTCGGCGCCGATCTGCTCGTCCGTGTCCTCGAACGCGCCGGTCAGCACGATGCGGTCGTAGACGTTGACCGCGTAGCCGTCGACCGTCGCCGTGAACGGGCCGGAGCGGGCGGTCAGCCCCAGGCTGAGATTGCGCGACGTCTCCTGCTCGAGCGGCGGGATCCCGAGCGCCTTCGTGATCGGGGCGTCGTTGCGCGCGATCAGCTTGTCGACCGCCTGCCCGGAGACGAAGTCGGTGAACGTGGAGTTGAAGTAGATCTGCGCGAGCGACGGCGCGCGGAACCCGGTGCTGGCGGAGCCGCGCAGCGCGACGGCGTCGGACAGCTTCAGGCGGGTGTCCACCTTGCCGTTCCAGGTGCTGCCGAAGTCGCTGTAGTGCTCGAAGCGGCCGGCGGCGCCGACCGTCCACGCCGGCGTGACGTCCAGCTCGAGGTCCGTGTAGGCCGCCACGTTGTCGCGGTTCTCGCTCAGCTCGTTGGACGGCTGGAAGCCCGGGAAGCCCTGGGCGCCGCCGGCGCGCCCCAGCCGGTCGACCGTCGTGGGCACGCCGTCGATGACCGTGTCCGCGAGCCCGTAGTTGCGCCACGAGCCCTCCTCGCCGGCGAAGATGCTGTAGTGGTCCAGCCGGTGCTCGACGCCGAACGCCACGTTCAGCCCGTTGCGGGCGCGCGGGAAGAAGCGCGACACGTCCAGCGCCGTCACGTTCTGGCTGAAGAGGAAGCCGCCGGCGTCGAAGTGCGTGGGCGAGCGCTCCAGCAGGGAGGCGTTCAGCGTCCCGTCCACGAAGTAGTGGAAGCGGTTCAGCCCGAACGTGTTGTTCACGTCCAGGTCCCAGCCGGAGATGCGGGCGCGCACGCCGGCCGAGAGCGACGGGTCGGCGATGTGCGAGACGATGCGCGGGTCGAAGCCGTTCGGGTAGATCGCGGGGATGTTGCGGTCGGAGTCGGGGTCCCGCGTCCAGGCGAACGCGTCCGTGTGCCGGTAGTTGAAGCCGCCGAACGCGTACAGCGCCGCCGCATCCGAGAGCGGGAGGCGCGAGTTGACGAAGGCGCCGGCGTTGTCGAGCTTCGCGTCGCCGAACTGGCGGCGGAAGATGTCGAAGTGAGCCGGGTCGGCCGGCCGGTTCGTGTGGCCCTTGTTCAGGTACTCGGCCGTGAAGTTCGCGAAGCCGTCCTTGCCGAGCCGCACGCCGTAGTTGCCGCTGACGTCCCGCTCCGTCCCGTCCCAGCGGTCGCTGCGCGTCACGTCGAACGACGACGGCGGGTGCGCGTTGTGCGTGCCGCTGCCCAGGCTCCCCGTGAAGCCGTCGGTGTTCGACTTCAGCACGATGTTGATCACGCCGGCGATCGCGTCCGAGCCGTACTGCGCGCTCGCGCCGTCGCGCAGGATCTCGATGTGGTCGATGGCCGCGGCGGGGATCGCGTCCAGGTCCGTGCCCGTGTTCCCGCGGCCGCGCGAGCCGAACAGGTTGATGAGCGACGACTGGTGCCGCCGCTTCCCGTTCACCAGCACGAGCGTCTGGTCCGGGCCGAGCCCCCGCAGCGTGGCCGGATCGATGTGGTCCGCGCCGTCCGCCCCCGACTGCCGGTTCGCGTTGAACGACGGCGCCACGTACTGCAGCAGCTGGTTCACGTCGAGCCGCCCGGTCGACGTGCTCAGCTCGCGCATGTCGATGATGTCGACCGGCGCGGGCGTCTCCGTCTCCGTGCGCCGCGCGCGCCGCGAGCCGACCACCTCGAGCGCCGCGATCGACAGGTTCGGCGTGAGCACCACGTCCAGCGTCGCCTCGCCGGCCGGCCTGCGCTCCAGGTCCGCGTAGCCGAAGCGGCTGAACACCAGCACCGCCTCCGGCGACGCGTAGCGGAGCGTGAACTGGCCCTGCGCATCCGTCAGCGTGGCGTTCAGCGTCCCCTTCTCGAACACGCGGACGGCGTCCAGCGGCCGGCCGTCCGGGTCCTTCACCTGCCCCGACACGCGGCGGGCCTGCGCCGCCAGCGAGGCGGGCACGAGGACCATCAGCAACGCGAGCGGGAGGAGTCGAGATCGACGCATGGGTACGTCTCCGATGGAGTGTGGGGGTCCGGCGGGTGGGCGGAGGACTACGGGTGGCAGACTCAACAGTTGCTCTCGCGCGCGTGCGGGGTCAAGCGTGACGGTGAGCGGCCCGGACTGCCGGGGGAGGCGCTCGTGGGGGCGGGAGCGCGTGCCGCCGGCGCCGCGGAACCGGGCGGTCGCCGGTCGCTCCGCGCCGGCGGGAGCGTGGGCGGTGGCGGAGACCGAGGCGTCCCAGCCCTTGCGGGACCGGCCCGGGTCCGCGACACGTTCCCCGTCGCGTTCACCTCCGCTCCGAAGGGCTGTGCCGATATGAGTGAAGGTCCCATCCGCGTCCTGTTCGTCTGCCTCGGCAACATCTGTCGCTCGCCCACGGCCGAGGGTGTGTTCCGCCACGTCGTCTCGGCGGCCGGGCTGGCGGAGCGCTTCGACATCGATTCGGCCGGCACGGGGTCGTGGCACGTCGGCGATCCGCCGGACGCGCGGGCGACGGCGGCGGCGCACCGGCGGGGAATCCGCCTGACCGGGCGGGCGCGGCAGATCCGCCCGGACGACCTGCGGGGCTACCACTACATCCTGGCCATGGACTCCGAGAACCTGGAGAACATCGAGCGGCTGCGGGACGCGGCGGCCCGGGCGGAGATCCGCCTGTTCCGGGAGTTCGATCCCGAGGCGGCGGCCCGGCTCGACGTGCCCGACCCGTACTACGGCGGGCCGGGTGGCTTCGAGGAGGTGCTGGACATGGTCGAGCGGGCGGCGCTCGGGCTGCTCGCGCACATCCGACAGGAGCACGCGCTCTGAGCGTTCCGCCGGACGTCCGGCTCGCCGTGGCCGTAGCGTGGTCCGCCCGCCTCTGCCGGCCGGCCGAGATCCGGGACGCCCGGCGCGTCGGCGGCGGGTGCATCAGCCCGGCGGCGCGCGTGGAGTCGGCGGCAGCCGACGTCGCGTTCCTGAAGTGGGGCACGCCCGCCGCGCTCTTCCGCGAGGAGGCGCGCTCGCTCGCGGCGCTGGAGGCGACGGGGACGCTGCGCGTGCCGGCGGTGCTCGGCGTCGGCGACGCCGACGGCGCGGATCCCGGGGCGACCGGCTGGCTCCTGCTCGAGTGGCTCGAGCCGGTGCCGGCGCGGGCCGAGACGTGGGCGACGCTCGGCCGCGGGCTCGCGCGGCTGCACCGGCGGCGGGCCGAGCGCTTCGGCTGGCCGGCCGACAACTTCATCGGCCCGCTGCCGCAGGAGAACGCGCGGACCGGCGATTGGGCGGCGTTCTGGTGGGAGCGGCGCCTGCTGCCGCAGCTCCGCCGCGCGTTCGACGCGGGCCACTTCTCGGGCGGGGAGCGGCGTCGCTTCGAGCGGCTGGGCGCGCGGCTGGAGGGCCGGCTCGCGGCCGGCGCGGAGGACGGCCCGTCGCTCGTGCACGGCGATCTCTGGAGCGGGAACGTGCACGCGACCGGCGGCGGGCCCGCGCTCATCGACCCGTCGTCGTATCACGGGCATCGCGAGGTCGACCTGGCGATGAGCGAGCTGTTCGGCGGCTTCGGCCGCGGCTTCCACGAGGCGTACCGGGAGGAGTGGCCGCTCCTGCCCGGATATGCGGAGGCGCGCCGGCCCGTCTACCAGCTCTACTACCTGCTGGTCCACGTGAACCTGTTCGGCGCGGGGTACGTCGGGAGCACGCTGGCGGCGCTGGCGGCGGCCGGCGAGTGAGCCGGCCTGACGCGCGCGGACGGGCGCACCGACGACCCGCCGGCCGCGACGGCGCCGGCTGGCCAGTGAGCCGCCCCGCCGGGTGGTGGCCGAAGGTCGAGCTAGTACGCCGCCGCCGCCGCTCGCAGCGCCTCGCCCAGCCGGCGCACCCCTTCGACCAGCACCGCCTCCGCCGCCGCGAACGACAGGCGCGCGTACCCGTCCTCGCCGAACGCGGCGCCGGGTACGAGCGCCACGCCCGCCTCCTCGAGCATCCGCTCGCAGAACGCGACCGAGCCGGCCCCGCCGGGGACGCGGAAGAAGACGTAGAACGCGCCGTCCGGCCGCACGAGCTCGAGGCCGGGCAGCTCGGCGGCGAAGAGGCGCAGCAGCAGGTCGCGGCGCGCGTGGAACGTCCGCGCCATCGCCTCGAACGCCTGGCGCTCCTCCGCCGAGGCGGAGAACGCCGCGAGTGCCGCGTACTGCGCCGGCGTCGCCGCGTTCGAGGTGATGTGGCTCTGCAGCGCCTGGATCTCCACGCCGAGCGCGGGCGAGGAGGCCGAGAAGCCGATGCGCCAGCCGGTCATGGCGAACGCCTTGGACGCGCCGTCGATGAGCACGATACGGGCGCGGGGCTCCGGCTCCAGGTCCAGCACGCTGGGCGCGCGGCGGCCGGTGAAGCAGAGCTGGCCGTAGATCTCGTCGCTCAGGACGACGACGCCGTGCTCGGCGGCCCAGCCGACGACGGCCTCGAGCTCGTCGAGGCCGTAGACGGCGCCGGTGGGGTTCGAGGGCGAGTTCAGGATCAGGCCGCGGACGCGCCCATCGAACGCGGCGCCGAGCTCCGCCGGTCCGACCTTGAAGCCGCGCGCCGGGTCGCCCGGGACGAAGACGGGCTCGGCGCGGGCCAGCCGCACGATGTCGGGATAGCTCGTCCAGTACGGGCTCGGCACCAGCACGCGGTCGCCCGGGCCGAAGAGGACGAAGCAGGCGTTGAAGAGCGCCTGCTTCGCGCCGGCGCTGACGACGACGCCGGCCGGGTCCACGTCCGCGCCGGTGCGGCGCCACAGCTCCCGGGCGATGGCCTGCCGCAGCTCCGGCAGCCCGGCCACGTGGGTGTAGCGCGTGAGGCCGCGCTCGATGGCGGCCATGCCGGCGCGCCGGACGAACTCCGGCGTCGGGAGGTCCGGCTCGCCGGCGCTCAGGTCCAGCACGTCGCGGCCGAGCGCGCGCAGCTCGCGCGCCCGCGCGGCCACCGAGAGCGTCGCCGAGGGGGCGATGCCGCGCATGTTCTCGCTGGGCTTCATGGCGTTCTCCTCCCGCGGACGCGTCCGGGCGCGCGGGGGTGCCGTTCCCGCCGCCGCTCGCCGCAAGCTGCCGCGGCCGGCGCCCGCCCGCCAGGGCGCCGGCCGCGCCCGGCCGGCGCGACACCGGCGGCGCACGGAGCTGGCTGCGGAGGCACTGCGCGGCTGCGCCGGCCTCCCGCCACCGCGCCTTGCCGCCCGCGGGAGGCGCGGCCAGATTAGCGCCCCATGCCGCGCCTCGTCGTCTACAGCGACTACGTTTGCCCGTTCAGCTATCTGGCGGAGGCCGGCCTGGCGCGGCTGAGGACGGAGGAGGGGCTGGAGGTCGAGTACCGGCCCTTCGAGCTGCGCCCCGCGCCGGCGCCGCTCCCTGATCCGGCGGACCCGGCGCTGGCCGAGAGCTGGGAGCGCACGATCCTGCCGCTCGCGGAGACGCTCGGCGTGGAGATCCGGCGGCCGCGAGTGGAGCCCCGCTCGCGGAAGGCGCACGAGGCCGCGGCCTTCGCGCGCGAGAAGGGCGTCTTCCCGGCGATGCACGACGCGCTGTTCCGGGCGTTCTTCCGGGACGGCCGCGACATCGGCCGGATCGACGTGCTCGTGGAGCTGGGCGTGGAGCTGGGTCTCGACCGGACGGAGACGCGCGTGGTCCTGGACGTGGACCGCTACGCGCCGGAGGTCGAGGCGGCGGAGCTGGAGGCGGTGCGGCGAGGCATCCTGGGTGTCCCCACGTTCGTCGCCGGCGACGACGAGCTGGTGGGGCTCCAGCCCTACTCCGTGCTCCGCGCCTGGGTGCGCGGCGAGAGCGACGACGGAACCTGACGACTTCGGACGACATGGCCAGCTACTATCGGTTGACGGCGGCGCCGATCGCGGATGTGCTGCGGCAGGCGGAGGAAGTGCTCACGGCGCGGCTGCCGCTCCGCAAGGAGACGGAGGACCGGCACTCCGTCACGCTGACGGGCGGCGACGGGACCGCGACGATCACGGCGCACCGCCACGGTCTGGAGACCGAGGTCATCGCCTCGACGGACCAGCTCCGGACCTCGCGCCTCGACCTCGACGTGCAGTACTTCATGACCACGCTGCCGTACCAGCCTGGCGACGCCGGCCCCGGCTAGTCCTCCATCCGCCGGCGCGGGACCCGACCGGCCGTCGAGCCGTCTCCCGCCTCCTTCCGCCCCGGGCTTCCCCCCGCCGGCGCCCGAGCGTGCGCCCGCGAACGGCGCGGCCGGCCGCGCCGCCCCGCCTGGGCAGCCAACTTGCGACCCCGTATATTTCGCCGACCTTGATGCACAACCGCGGGGGTGGCATGGCTGGGATGTTCTCGGATTTGGGACTTCGGCCCGGGCTGGTTCGGGCTGCGGAAGAGGCGGGGTTCGCGGGGCCGACACCGCTGCAGGAGGCGACGATCCCCGTGCTGCGGCGCGGGGCCAACGCTGTGGTCGAGGCGTCGTCCGGCGCCGGTGTGACCGCCGCGGTCGGGCTGCCGCTGCTCGACCGGCTCGCCGAGGTGAGGGAGGGAGGGGAAGGGGAGCGGCTGCTGGCGCTCGTGCTGGCGCCGACCGAGGACGCGGCGAGTCGCCTGGCCGAAGCGCTCGCGCCGTTCGCGCTCGCCGAGGGGCTGCGCGTGGCCGCGCAGGCCCCGGGGTGGGCGCCGGCCGCCGGTGCCGACATCGTGGTGTCCACGCCCGCGCGTGCGCTGGAGGGTGTGCAGACCTCGGCGCTCAAGCTCGACGGCCTCGAGGCGCTCGTGGTGATGGGCGCCTCCAGCCTGTTCGCGCTGGGTGGCGCCGAGGCGCTCGATACGCTCACCGCTTCCGTGCCGCGCGAGGCGCAGCGCGTCCTCGTGGCCTTGCCGCTCACGCGCGAGGTCGAGGACTACGCCGAGCGGCACGTCCGCAAGGCGCTCCGCATCCCGCCCCGTGCGGCCGAGGAGGGCGCCGGCCCGGAGACCACGGGAAGCGTCGCCTACCTCGTCGTCGGCGAGGAGGAGAAGCTCCCCGCGGCGGCCCGGATCATCGCGGAGAGCACGGACACGGTCGTCTTCTCCCGCACCGACGAGCGCGCCGCCGACATCGCCGAGGCGCTGGCGAACCGGGGCTTTCGCATCGGCGCGCTCGGCGAGCCCGAGACCGACGTGGTCGTCGCCGCGGCGACGGCGCCGCCCGAGGAGATGGCCGGCGCGCGCCCGCTGAGCGTGGACGTGCCCTTCGACGCCGCGCAGCTCCGCGGCCGGCACGCGGAGCGGGGCGGCGTCGTGCTCGTGCTGCCGCGCGAGCTGCCGCACCTGCAGCGCATCGCGCGGGAGGCCGCGCTCGCCGTGCTCCCGCGGCGCGGCGCCGCGCCCGCCGCCGGCGCGCTCGAGGCGTTCCGCCGTCGCGTGGCGCAGGCGGCCCGCGAGGAGGATCTCGCCGCGCAACTGCTCGTGCTCGACCCGCTCTTCGACGAGTTCTCGCCGGCCGAGGTGGCCGCCGCCGCCAGCGCGCTGCTCCGCAAGCGAGCCGCGGCGGCCGAGCCGCGGGCCGCCGAGCCGGCGCGCGCGGCCCGCACGCCCGCCGCGCCGCCCGCGTACGTCCGGCTCTTCATCTCCGTCGGCCAGCGCGACAACGTGCGCGCCGGCGACCTGGTGGGCGCGATCGCCGGGGAGGCCGGGCTCAGCGGGGACCAGATCGGCCGCATCGACGTGCGCGACACGTTCTCCATCGTCGAGGTGCCGGGCGAGGCGGGCGACCGCGTGATCCGCGCGCTGAACGGGACGACGCTGCGCGGCCGGAGCGTGCGCGTCGACTACGACCGGAAGCGGACGGGTGGCGCGGGGCCGCGCGAGGGTGGGCGCGAAGGCGGGCGCCCCGCGGGGCCGCGGCGGCCCGGTGCGGGACGGGCCCGGCGCGAGTAGGCGCCCTCGCGCCGCGGCCGGCTGGCGCTCGCGCGCCGGCCGGCGCCGGGGCGGGGCTCGTCGAGCCGGCGGCGCGCCCAGGATCAGGAAAACGGCCGGAAACGAAGAGAGCCCCGGCGCCGCGCGGCGCCGGGGCTCTCGAATTCCAACGAGGTGTCGGCTCAGCGCCCCTTGCCCTGGGGCTTGACGCTGTCCTTGAGCGCCTTCCCCGGACGGAACGATGCGCTGGTCGTCGGACCGATCTTGATCTCACGGCCGGTGCGCGGGTTGCGGCCGGTACGGGCCTGGCGCGCACGGGTCTCGAAAGTGCCGAAGCCGGTGATCTGAACCTTCTCGCCCTTCTTCAAGCTGGCGGAAATGATGCCATCACCCGGGTTGAAGAGCGCGTCGATGGCCCGCGAAGCCTCAGCCTTCGTCATCTTCGTCTTGTTGGCCAGGTTCTGGATCAGCTCCGACTTGTTCATGGATCGCTCCTCATCTGGAGGTGGTGAAAGTCCGACACCGGCCGTTCACCGGATTACGGGCCTCCGCGCCCGGCGGAAGACCCGGGTGCACCCGCCCTTGCGCGGGCCAGCCGGCATCTTCAACTTCTTGCCTCGACGCCGGGCGGAGCCGCCGAGTCGTTCTTTCCGCCAAAATCTCCGATACACTAGGGCGGTGCCCACGGATCGTCAAGGGCGTTCCTCTGCGCCGGTGCGCGGAAAAATCGCTCCTCGCCCCCTGCACTCGATGGGTAAAATCGAACCGTGAGTCGGTCTGGAACACCGCAGGGCGAGCCATCGGGTGCGCCGAGTCCATCGGAGTCGTTGCGGCAACGCGAATTAGAGATAGCCAGCGAGATCGCGCAGGCATTCCTGACGGCCACGCGACCTCTGGAGGTCTATCGACTGGCTCTCGCGCGTGTGACTCCGCTTGTCGATGCGAGCTTCAGCTCGGTCTTCCTGCGAGATCCCGCCGATCCATCGCTCCTGAAGCTCGTCTGTGCGCAGAACTGGCCGCAATCCTCCGCGCGCTTTCTCAGCCAGCTCCGCATCCGCGTAGGGCGTGGTCCGACGGGCCGCGCCGTGGCGGAGCATCGGGCGGTCGAGGTGCAGGACGTCTTCGCCGACCCGGCGCTGCGCGAATGGTGGGATCCGGCCCGCGAGCTGGGCTTCACCTCCCTGATCTCGCTGCCGCTCGCGCTGGAGGGGGAGGTCTCGGGCGCGCTGACGTTCTACTTCGACGCGGCGCACGCGTTCGAGGACCACGAGCGGACGCTGCTGGCGCTCGTGGCGAGGCAGCTCGCGGCGACGGTGGAGCGGGCGCACCTCATCGAGAAGCTGCAGACGGCGAACGCGGAGCTGCACCGGCAGAAGGACGAGCTGGAGTACCGCGTGCGCGAGGCGGAGCAGGCCAAGCGGCTGAAGACGGAGTTCCTGGCCAACATTAGCCACGAGCTGCGGACGCCGCTGACCTCGATCCTGGGCTACACGTTCCTGCTGGACGCCTCGCACATGGGCGCGCTGACCACCGACCAGCAGGCGGCGGTGCGCAAGATCGACCGCGCGGCCACCGTGCTGCTGCGTCTGATCAACGACCTGCTCGACCTCTCCCAGTTGAGCCTCGGCCGCACGGCGCTGGCGGAGCAGGAAGAGGAGGCGGTCGCGCTGGTGCACCGGGCCGCGGACATCGTCGGACCGCCGCCGGCGGGCGTCGAGTTCCGGGTCGAGTGTCCCGACGGCGCGATCCCGCTCCGGGTCGACGGCGAGAAGGTCGCCAAGGTGCTGGAGAATCTGCTCTCGAACGCCTTCAAGTTCACGGCGCAGGGGGAGGTTGTGGTGACGGTGCGGCGGACCGGTACGCCCGAGCACGGCGCGCCCGCGGTGGAGTGGGCGGTTCGTGACACGGGAATCGGCATCCGCGCCCACGACCAGCACGCGATCTTCGACGAGTTCCGGCAGGTGGACGGCTCGTCCACCCGGTTGTACGGCGGCACCGGCCTGGGGCTGGCGCTCTCGCGGCGGCTGGGCGAGCTGCTGGGCGGCGAGATCCGCGTGTCGAGCGAGCCGGCGGTCGGCTCGACGTTCACGTTCCGCGTGCCGCTCCGGTCGTAGCCGGGGGCCGCGGGCTCACCCCGCCGTCGCTGCCGAAGTCGCCGGGTCCTCGCGCCGTCGCGGCCGGCCGGGCACCGGCGCTCATGCGGGCGTCGGCGCGCCGGCGCTCTCGTCCTGCGCGTCCTGGCGCCCCTTCAGCACCGGCATTGGCCGCGGGCGGGTCATGGCCTGCGGCGAGAGGATGTCGTCGAGCTCGTCCTTCGTGAGCCATCCCTTCTCCAGCACCAGCTCGTAGACGCCGCGGTCGGTCTCCAGCGCCTCCCGCGCGACCGCCGTCGAGCGCTCGTAGCCGATGTAGGGCACGAGCGCGGTCACGATGCCGATGCTCCGCTCCAGCAACTGGCGGATCCGGTCCCGGTTCGCCGTGATGCCCACGATGCAGCGTTCCCGCAGGACGATGCAGGCCTGGGTGAGCATGTCGACGGACTGGAAGATGTTGAACGCGATGACCGGCTCGAAGACGTTGAGCTGGAGTTGGCCGGCCTCGGCGGCCATGGTCACGGTCAGGTCGTTGCCGACGACCTGGAAGCAGACCTGGTTGACGACCTCGGGAATGACGGGGTTGACCTTCCCCGGCATGATGCTGGACCCGGGCTGCATCGCCGGGAGGTTGATCTCACCCAGTCCGGCGCGGGGTCCACTGGCGAGCAGGCGCAGGTCGTTGCACAGCTTCGAGAGCTTCACCGCCACGCGCTTCAGCACGCCGGAGAGCTGCACGAACGCGCCCGTGTCGGGCGTGGCCTCGACGAGGTCGGGGCTGGTCACGAGCTCGAGGCCGGTCACCGTCGAGAGCTGCCTCCGGACCGCCTCCGCGTAGCGGGGGTCCGTGTTGATCCCTGTGCCGATCGCGGTCGCGCCCATGTTGATCTCGCGGATCAGCGCCGCCGCCTCGCCCAGCCGGTCGATGTCCTCGCCGATCGTCGTCGCGTAGGCGTGGAACTCCTGCCCGAGCGTCATGGGCACGGCGTCCTGGAGCTGCGTGCGCCCCATCTTCACGACGTCGGCGAAATCCTCCGCCTTCTGCAGGAACGCCTCCCGCAGCCCCGCCATCGCCTTCTCGAGGTCCCGGAGCGACCAGTTCGCGGCGATCTTCAGCGCCGTCGGGTACACGTCGTTCGTCGACTGCGAGAGGTTGACGTGGTTGTTCGGGTGGACGACGTCGTACTCCCCCTTGCGCCGGCCCAGCAGCTCCAGCGCGCGGTTCGCGATCACCTCGTTCGCGTTCATGTTCGTGGACGTGCCGGCACCGCCCTGGATCACGTCCACGACGAACTGGTTGTGGAGGTTGCCGGCCCGGATCTCGCGCGCCGCCCGGACCACCGCGTCGGCGACCTCGGAGTCGAGCAGGCCGAGCTCGCGGTTCGCCTCCGCCGCCGCCTCCTTCACGGCCGCGAGCGCCTCCACGAGCCGCGGATACTGCGCGATCGGGATGCCCGTGATCGGGAAGTTCTCCACCGCGCGCAGCGTCTGGATGCCGAAGTAGTCCTCGTCCGGGACGTCCCGCTCCCCGAGCAGGTCCTTCTCCCGCCGGAGCGTGCCCGACAGGTAGACCTCCCCGCGACCGGTCAGCCGCTGCGTCGTCGTCCGCAGCCGGCTCGCGATCGTCGAGGCCGCCGCCGCCACCAGCTTCGCGTACAGCCGCGGCTCCGCCTCTCGAATCGATTCGACCGCGTCCCGCGAGACGACCACGAGATCCGTCGCTTCCCGCGCCCACCCGGAGCTGGAGTGCGGGTAGTCGTCCAGCAGGCTGCTCTCGTTCAGCGTGTCCCCGGGGCCGAGCACCGCCAGCACGACCGGTCGCCCGCGACGGCCCTTCCGGATCTCGACCTGCCCGCTCACCACGACACCGAACTCCCGGCGCGGCTGGCTCTCGTGGAACAGGTACGTGCCCGGGGCGTGCGAGACCCGGCGCGCGAGGCCCGCCAGGTATTCCAGCTCGGCCTCCGTGAGGCCCCGCGTGAGCGACGCGCCGCGCAGCGCGCCGAGGATCGTCTCGTCCATGGTCCATCGCTTCCACGTTCGACCGCGGGGCCCCATGCCCCGCGGCAGGCGGGAATTGTACCCGCCATCGGCCGTTCGGGGCCACCCCCGCGGGCGCCGGCGCGGCGCGCGGGCGTGGATCGGGCGCGGATGCGGCGTGGATCGGGCCGGTGTGGGGCCTGCTCGGGGTTCGCTCGCGGCCGGTGCGGGGCGGGCTCGCCGACTGGCCCGGGGCCGGCTCACGGTCGGCTCGGGACGGGCTCGCGGCCGACGCGGGGCGGGCTCGGGACGGGCTCGTGCTCGGCGCGCCGGCGTGTCCGACAAACACATGGCGGGACCGAATATTGCGCGCGGTCCCCCGCCTCTGCGCGCCGCAGACGCCGGGCCGGCGGCCCGACGGGATCCCCGACGGGAGGACGAGCATGGCATGGTATGACGAGATGTTCAGGCTGGGCGGTCGCTACGATCGCGACTTCGAGCGCCCGCGCCACCGGGCGGGGGGCTTCCGGTCCGGCTACGGCCGGGAATACCGCGGCTACGCGCAGGACTTCGACCGGCTTCGGTCGGACGCGGGCGACCCGTTCGGCGACCGCGCGCGGCGCACGCCGATCCGGATGATTCCGGGCGCTTTCCGCGACTACGCCGACGAGTTCCGCGGCCGCGCGCGTCCGTTCGCCGGGTACGGTCGCGAGTTCCGACCGCGGCCCCGGCGCCCGGGGTTCGGACCGGGGCCGGAGCGGGGGTTCGGCCCGAGGCCGGAACGCGGGTTCGGCTATGGCAGCCAGTTCCGCGGCGCCCCGCCGCGGGGATACGGCCGGGAGTACGGCCGGGGCTGGTGGTAGTGCGCGCGCCGGTTACCGTGAGGCGGGTCGCGCGGGCGGAGGCAGGCACGGGCCTTCGCCCGCGACGCTTTCGGTATCGGCGGCGGCGGGCCAGTCCGGGTACTGCGCGAGCCAGAGGCGGGCGTAGGCCCCGCCCGCGGCGAGCAGCTCGCGGTGCGTGCCCTCCTCGGCCGCTTTTCCGGCCTCGATCACCACGATGCGATCGGCGCGCGCGACGGTGCTGAGCCGGTGCGCGATGACGACGACGGTCTTCCCCTGCTCGCGCAGGCGGAGCAGGACCTCCTGCACGATCCTCTCGGAGTGGGAGTCGAGGGCGGACGTCGCCTCGTCGAGGACGAGGATCTCGGGGTCGCGGTAGAGTGCGCGGGCGATCGCGATCCGCTGGCGCTCCCCGCCGGAGAGGAGCGAGCCGCCCTCGCCCAGCGGGGTGCGCAGGCCGGCGGGCAGCCGCTCGATCAGCTCATCCAGGCCGAGCGAGCGGCAGACGTCCAGGACGCGCCGGAGGTCGGGCTCGAAGTCGCCGAGCGCGATGTTGTGCACGACGTCGCCGGCGAAGAGCTCGACGCGCTGGGGAACGATGCCCACGATCCGCCGGAGGTTCGCGGTCGAGACGTGGCGCACGTCGTAGCCGTTGATCTCGACCGTGCCCGCCTCCGGCGGATATGCGCGGAGCAGGAGCGCCGCGAGCGTGCTCTTGCCACAGCCGCTCTCGCCGACGATGGCGGTAATGGCGCCGCGCGCGAGGGTCAGGTCGAGCCCGTCGAAGACGCGCGGGCGCGTGCCGTAGCGGAACGCGACGCCGCGCAGCCGGACGTCGCCGACGAGGTCCGGCGTCAGGCTGAGTCCGCTCCGTTCCTCGGCGTCCAGCTCGAGGATCTCGAAGAGCCGGTCCGCCGCGATGAACGCGTCCTGGAGCACGCGGTTGGCCGACACGAGCGCGAGCACGGGGCCGCTCAGGTAGCCGAGCAGGGCGTAACACGACATCAGCTCGCCGGGTGTCAGCTCGGCGCGCAGCACGAGGCGCGCGCCGGCCCAGAGCACGCCGACGGTGCAGAGGCGAGACACGCTCTGCGACGCCGTCGCCGCGGCGAGGGACGTGGTGGCCGATCCCTGCGCGGCGCGCAGCACCCGGACGACGCGCGCCTCGGTGGCGGTCGCGGCCAGCGCCTCGGCGGTGCAGGCGCGGAGCGTGCCGGCGCCGCCGATCGACTCCACGAGGTGGGATTCCAGCTCCGCCGCGCGCTCCATCAGCGCGCGCTGACCCCGCCGGTTGCGCCGGTTCGCGAGGGCGTAGACGAGGGCATGCAGCGGGACCGTCGCGGCGGCCAGCGCCGCGAGCCTCGTCGAGTACGCCACCATCAGCCCCAGCGAGCACACGAGGACCAGCGTGTTGACCGCGAGGTCGAGGGCCACGTCGTTGATGAACGCGCGGATCTTCACCGCGTCGTTCACGCGGGAGACGACCTCGCCGACGCGCATGGTGTCGAAGAAGCGCTGCGGCAGCGCGAGCAGGTGCCGGTAGTAACCGAGCACGAGCCGGGCGTCGATGCGCTGGCCGGTGTCGATGGTGAGCCGGCCCTTGACCCAACCGATGAACGCCTGCGCGGCGAGCAGCGCGAGCATCGCCGCGCCCATCACGTTGAGCGCCTCGGTGTTGCCGTCCACGAGCACGTAGTCGACGAGCTTCTGCACGAAGACCGCGGTCGAGAGGCCGAGGATCGTGTAGGCGAGGGCGCCGGCGAGCGCGGCGGCGACGACCGCGCCGTGGGGCCGGAGCAGGTCGAGGAAGCGCGCCGGCGTGGAGCGCACCTCGTCTCGCCGCACCAGGTCGGGCGCGGGCAGGAGCAGCACGAGGATGCCGGTCCAGCGCTCGACGAAGCCGTCGAGCGGAGTCGTCCGGAGGCGGCCCTGCGCCGGGTCCATCACCGTGATCGAGCGCTCCGACGCCTCGCAGACGACGACGAAGTGCGTGCGCCCCGGCCCGCTCGTCGTGTGGGCAATGCACGGCTTGGGCACCCTGGCCAGGCTGTCCGGTCCGCCGCGGACGGCCTTGCCGGAGAGCCCGAGCCGGCCGGCGGCCTCCACCAGGCCGAGCGCGCTGGTCCCCGACCGGTCGGTGCCCGCGAGCTGCCGGATCCGCGCGATCGGGATCCGCGCGCCGTGGTAGGCGGCGACGGCGGCGAGGCAGGCGGCGCCGCAATCGCTGCCGTCGCGCTGGCGAACCCGCGGAAACCGCTTACGCATTCTGCCCGGCGGGCGCCGGTTCGCTCGACGCAGCCGCGCTCGCCGACGGCGCCGCGTCCGGATCGAGCCAATCCGACGCCCGGTCCCGCAGGAGCTGCAGCAGCGTGCGGCGCGCCACGAGGAAGCGCGCCTGCAGCGTCATTCCCTTCCGCAGCCGGCCGACGACGCCGTTCGCCAGGCGGAGGTGGTCGGCCGCGAGGGCACAGCGGACCCGGAACACCGGCTTTCCGTCCGCCAGCGCGGCATCGCCGCCAATGGCGGTAATGCGACCCGCCAGCTCGCCCCAGTCGCGATAGTTGAACGCATCCACCAGCAGCCGCACGGCCATTCCGGGGCGCAGCAGCCCGACATCGCGCGGCGAGACGAGCACCTCCGCGACGAGCGTCGTGTCGGGCGAGACGACGGCCAGCCGCTGACCCGCCGCCACGACGCTCCCGGCCGCCAGCGGCGCCAGCTCCTCCACCGTTCCGTCGGCCGGCGCCCGCACCCGGTAGAGCTCCGCCTCCTGGTCGGCCGCCGCGAGATCGGCGAGCCGGTCCGCCAGCTCGCGCCGCACCCCGACGAGATCGGCACTCCACCCCGCGCGGTAGCGCTCGGCGACCAGCGCGCGCCGCGCGCTGGCCTCGGCCAGCGCCGAGCGGCGCGCCTCCAGCTCGGCCGGCGCCGCCAGCTCCGCCGCCGCCAGCCGGGACACGCGCTCCGCGTCGGCCGCCGCCTGGGAGACCGTCGTCGACTCGGCGCGGAGCGCCGCCCGCGACTCCGCGTACGCCCGCCGGTACGCGCGTAGCCGGAGCCGCGCGGCCGTCACTGCCGGGCCTTCCGTGTCCGAGCCGGTCAGCACCTCGAGGTCCGCGACGGCGCCGCGCAGCTCGGCGATCCGCCCGCGCAGCGCTGCGCGGCGCTCCTCCGCGGCCCCGGACCGCAGTGTGAGCATCACCTCCCCGGCCCGGATCGCCGCGTGCTCCCGGGTGTGGACTTCCGCGACCAGCCCGCCCAGCCCCGCGCGCACCTCCTGCCGCTCCGCGACCGGCCGTACGAGCCCCGTCCCCCGGACGGAGACCGGCACACGAACCACCGGGAGCGAGGCCAGTCCCAGGAGCAACACGGCGAGCACCGAGACGTACACGGCGCCGCCCGGGACCGCCTGCTGCGCGAGAAGCCATTCCACCGTGTCCTCGACCCGCTCCGCCGGCACGATCACCGGGCCCCAGGACCCCGCGCCGGCCGGTCGCCGCCCCTCGGTCGGCGCGGCCGCGATCATGCCGCGGCCCCCGTGAGGTCGACACCGACCAGCACGATCGTCACCGGCAGCAGCGGCGGCTCGATCGTGATGGTCTCGAACGGATACCGGATCGCCGCGCCGCCGCCCCTCGCGGCGGAGGCCTCGGATGCCTCGAGCTCGATCAGGTCGGCGGTGAGCGGGTGTGGATAGATGCGCATGGTCCACCTCCTCGGGAGGGCTGACGGGTTGTCTTCGGCGGCGGGGGAATGCAGGCGGCGGACCGTCGGTCAGGATGGTGTAAATGTAGATGTGGAAATCTGTTGTGAATGTCCTGGTGCCAGTGGCGGCGCCCAGGACGGCGCGTCATTGCGCGGCTCTGACCGGCGTTGCGCGGGGTCGCGTGACGCAGGGGCGGGGAGGAGGGTTCGCCTATCGGGCCGCTCGCTCCGTGGACGAGGTGACGAGTGCCGGGCGCGGCCTCGCGCGGCCTTGCCGCGCGGCCCGCTGTGCCTGTCCGGTGCGGCGCAGGAGCCAGAGAAGCGGCGTGCCCGCGAGCGCCGCGACCGCCCAGCCGCCCGCGGCGCCGAGCATCGTCGAGTGGGGGAGCGTGATCCCTCCCCAGCGGCCGAGCTCCGCGGAGACGACGACGGTGGCGTTGTAGCTCACGTGCACCACGACGCCGGGCCAGATCGATCGCGTTGCGTACGCGGCGTACCCGGTGACGATTCCCAGTGCGATCTGCGCGAGGGGCAGCGGGCGAGCGAAGTGCGCGAGCGCGAAGATCGTGGCCGTGATGGCGATCGCGACCGGAGCTCCGACGCCGCGCTCCAGCGTGCGTTGGATGTACCCCCGGAAGAAGATTTCCTCGAGCAACGGACCGAGCGTCACCACCAGGAGGAGGAGTTGGATGCCGGCGCTCGGATGCCTGACCAGCCGGTCGAAGATCATCGATCGCATCGAGGTAGCGGAGCCAACCACCGGAGCCGCGATCAGTACGGCGAGCGCGTAGCCGATCGTCGCCGCCACCGTCCACGTCATCCACCGCCCCCCGGAGCTTACCGGGCGGAGCCGGAAGCGCGCGGCCTGGCGGAGTCGGCCGAGGCGGCCGGGTTGCAGGGTCCAGACCCAAAACATCCCGGCGACCACCGCGGTCCAGGGGACCGACACCCCGGGGCTCAAGAAGAGGCCCACGTTGAGGAGGCCGAGCCAGAGCTGAGACCACGCGAGCCCGACCACGATCCTACGCAGGCGCCGCGGGGCGGACTTATGGACGCGCTCGAGTCGGCGGGACCGAATCGCCATGCATCCTCCGGGGAGCTTCCTCAGGGTGGTGAAGGGTCGAACCGCCCGACCACGCGGGCAGGGCGGTTCGTGCATCGTGTCACTTTGCTGCGCTCCACCTCCGGTGGCGCTTGGGTCAGGCTCCACCTCGACGCCCGCGCCTCCCGCTTCAGCTCGTCAAGGCAGCGAGGAAGCCGTCGCGCACGCCGAGCCAGAACCCGATCGGGTCTCCGCAAGGTTCGATCAGGTACCAAAGACTGTCGTCGCCGGCGCCGTGCGTCCCGGCCGCCGCCTCGAGCGGCACGACCCCCCAGTCGCCCAACCCCGCGGAAAAGTTCTCCATCGCCCCGTTCATCATACGGCTACCCTCCATCGTGCCAACGTGGTTGCCAGGTCGATGCCCCGTCGATCCTTCATGTCATGCCGTGCATCGCCGCCAGAACGGTCGCCCCTGGACCGCCACGGTCCCCACCCCGGTTTCCCGGCGGTCCAGGGGCGAGCCGCGGCCGAGCGGCTAGTTGTGCGTCCCCATGTCGAAGCCGTCCTCGAGCCCCTGGATGAACGAACCGTAGTTCGCGATCCCGTAGGCGATCAGCGCGCCGATCAGCATGTCGATGGGGTCGCCGCCCCGCACGGCCTCCGCGCTCGCGCCGAGCGCTGTCACTCCCCACGCCCTCAGGTCCATCGCACACGTGTCCATTACCGGCCTCCCTCGAAGTTCGGGTCCGTCACTCGTCGATCACCCGTGCCACGCCGACCAGCTGCTCTCCGTGCCGCCGGCGTAGAAGCAGTAGACGAGGCCGGCCGCGAACCCGATCGCCTGGCCGACGTAGTAGGCGAGCGAGTCGTCGCCCCCCACCGCCTCCGCCGCCTCCCCCGCGCCCAGCTCCACCACCGCGTAATCCCTGGCGTCCAGCATGTCTCACCTCCGGTTGACGGTTCATTGGGGTGGGGCCGTCCCGGGGTGAAGGCACGCGGCGCGCCGGGTTGCGGCGTCGTGCTAAATTGTGCATTATCAATGCTTTGCGCGGTCATCGACGAACCCGCCGCCGACGCCGGGCGACCGGTTCGGCGCGCTTCTGCCCGGGCGCTGAGCGGGTGGGCCGCCGTGCTCGATGGCGCCGGGCTCAGGGAAAGTCCATGGCGGAATGGGCCGAGGTGGGTGCGGCGGCGGCCGGCTGGCTCTCGACGGGCGGATGGGCGTCGTCGAGGCCGAGGATGCGCAGCTTGGCGCGGAGCGTGTTGCGAGCCATGCCGAGGGCGGCGGCGGCGCGGGTCTTGTTGCCGTGGAATTCGGCGAGCGTGCGCAGGATCCGGCCGCGCTCCTCGCCGGCGGAGCCGTAGAAGGAGTAGCGGCCGGGGCGTGGGGGCGCGGGGGCGTGCGGTGCGCGCGGGGGTGGATCGAGCGGGGTGGCGGCCATGCCCTCGCGGACGGCGCGGGGGAGGTCGCGGAGCAGGATGCGGGTGCCCTCGCAGCTGAGCACGGCGGATTCGATGGCGTGGGCGAGCTCGCGGACGTTGCCGGGCCAGGGGTATCGGCGGAGCCGCTCGAGGGCGGAGGCGTCGAAGCGGCGGGGCGGCAGCTCGTAGCGACGCGCGTGCGCGGCGAGGTAGTGGTCGAGGAGGAGGTCCAGGTCGCCGGGGCGGTCGCGGAGCGGGGGGAGGTGGAAGGAGAGGACCAGGAGGCGGTGGTAGAGGTCGCGGCGGAAGGCGTTGCGACGGACGGCGTCGAGGAGGTCGCAGCCGGCGGCGGCGATGACGCGGGCGTGAACGCGGACGGTGCGCTCGGCGCCGAGGCGACGGATCTCACCGTCCTCCAACGCGGTAAGAAGCTTGGCCTGGAGCGCAGGCGTGAGCTCGGCGACCTCGTCGAGGAAGAGAGTTCCGCCGTCGGCCTGCTCGAAGAGGCCGCGGTAGGCGGCGTGGGCGCCGGTGAAGGCGCCGCGGTCGTGACCGAAGAAGTGGCTCTCGAAGAGCGTCTCGGGCACGCCGGCGCAGTTGACGCCGACGAAGGGTCGGCGGGCGCGGGCGGAGGCGTCGTGGATGGCGCGGGCGAGGAGTCCCTTGCCGGTGCCGCTCTCGCCGGTGAGCAGGACGGGGGCATCGACGGTGGCGGCGCGACGGACGAAGTCGCGCATGGACTCGGCCTCGCTGCTGGTTCCGAGGATGCGGTGCGGGGCTTCCATGGTCCTCCTTGTCGAATCGTCGCGGGAGGGTGCGGCGGTCGGGCGGGCGGGACCATGGCGGGATGGGGCGGACGTGGCACGACTCGCGCGGGATTTCGGACGGCTCGGTGGCGTCCGGGTCGAAGCGCGGTTTAGATTCGCGGGTCCCTCCCGACCCGTCCGGCGTGTCGGTCCTGCGTCGGAAAGCACCGCGCCACCGACCGGTGGCGTGGCCGTTGACCTTCACCAAACCGGATCATGGCGAGAGAAACGAAGCCGCTGCTGACGGAGCCCGAGGTTGTCGGCGTCGCGCTCGACGCGCCCCCGCCGGCGCTCGAGCGGGTGACGTCGGACCGGGGGTTCTTCGGGCACCCGCGGGGCCTCTCCACGCTCTTCTTCACGGAGATGTGGGAGCGGTTCTCGTACTACGGGATCCGGCCGCTGCTCGTGCTGTTCATGACGGCGGCGCTGCTGGACGGCGGCTTCGGCTTCGATCGGACGTCGGCGTCGTCGATCGTGGGGATCTACGCGGCCGGCGTGTACCTGGCGGCGCTCCCCGGGGGCTGGGTGGCGGACCGGCTGCTCGGGCTGCGGCGGGCGATCTGGTACGGTGCGATCCTGATCGCGCTCGGTCACCTGTCGATCGCGCTGTCGTTGGTCTTCGCGCACCGGGCGTTCTTCCTCGGGCTGATCCTGATCGTGCTCGGGACGGGGCTGCTGAAGCCGAACATCTCGGCGATCGTGGGCGACCTCTACCCGGAGGGTGGCTCGAGGCGGGATGCCGGCTTCTCGATCTTCTACATGGGGATCAACGTCGGTGCGCTCGTCGCCCCGCTGATCACCGGGTTCCTGGGCGAGAAGATCGGCTGGCACTGGGGCTTCGGCGCGGCGGGCGTGGGGATGCTCGTCGGCGTGATCACGTACAAGCTGCGGGCGGACCGAACGCTCGGGCCGATCGGCGTCGAGCCCTCGCGCGACCGCGACCCGGTGAAGCAGGCGCGCGACGAGCGGCGCATGAAGACCGGCCTCCTCGCCGGGCTGGCGATCGTCGCGGGCGTCGTGGTGCTGGCCATGACGGGCGTGATGACGATCCACCCGGTCGCCGTCGCGGAGAGCATGAGCTACGTCATGCTGACGATGGCGCTGGCGTACTTCGCCTACCTGTTCTTCCTGGGCGGGCTGACGACCGGGGAGAAGAAGCGGGTGGCGGTCATCGTCGTGCTCTTCCTGTTCGCGACGATCTTCTGGGCCGCGTTCGAGCAGGCGCCGACGTCGCTGAACCTCTTCGCGCGCGACTACACCGACCGCGTGGTGTTCGGCTGGGAGATGCCGACGCTCTGGCTGCAGTCGGCGAACTCGCTGTTCGTGATCGCGCTGGCCCCGGTGTTCGCGGCGGTCTGGACGGGGCTCGGGAGGCGGCACAAGGATCCGTCGAGCCCGGCGAAGTTCGGGTTCGGCCTCTTCTTCGCCGGGCTCGGCTTCCTCATCATGGTGTGGGCGGCGAACACGGTGATCGGGGGCGGCGGCAACGGCGTGCGCGTCTCGCCCTGGTGGCTGGTGGCGAGCTACTTCCTGCAGACGCTCGGCGAGCTGTCGCTCAGTCCGGTGGGGCTCAGCTCCATGACGAAGCTCGCGCCGCGCAAGTTCACGGGGCAGATGATGGGCGTCTGGTTCATGGCCGCGGCGCTCGGCAACCTGATCGCCGGCCTGGTCGGCGGCCACGTGAACCCGGAGAACCTGCAGGAGATGCCGCAGCTGTTCCAGCAGACGGCGTTCTCGCTCTTCATCGCCGCGGCGGTCATCGGGCTGCTGGTCGTGCCGATCCGGCGGATGATGGCGTCGGAGGATCCGGCGCGGCGCTAGGCGCATGCCGGCGCGGCCGGGCCGCCGTGCGCGGCCCGGCCGCGCCGGGAGACAGACATAGGGCGCCCCTCGACGCCCGCGCGGAAGCCGCAACGGAGGCGCGCTCCGTGGTCCGACGCTCCGGGCCGCGGGGCGCGCCTCGCGTGCGGAGTCGGTGGACCTCACGATTCACGTGAACCCGGAGGTGTCATGCTCGCCCGAGACCAGATCAAGATGGTCGCGCAGGAGATCGACCGGAGCGCCGAGCAGCGCATGCACCACTGCGACGACCGTTTCGATCAGCAGCAGCTCTGGGAGGTGGTGCGGCGGGCGTGTCACGCGATCGAGGCCGTGACGGAGATGGATGGCGACGGGATGCAGGCGGAGGACCGGAGCCGCCGCGCCCGCTACCTGGTGAACGAGCTGGAATCGGCCGTCGACGCGGCGCGCCGGGCGAAGGTGGTCCTGGACTGGACGACGCGGCGGGAGCCCGATGACGTCTAGGCCGGAGCGGGACTCCGAGGCGGGCGCGTGGCTCCGCGCCACGCGTCTCGCCGGCCTGCTGGTGCTGGTGCTGGCGGCGCTCGCGCCGTCGGCGGCGCGGGCGCAGACGCCGGCCGACAGCGCCGCGATCCTGCTGGACGCGGCCGGCCGGCTCGAGCGGGCGGGGCGCGGGGAGAGCGCCCGCGCGCTGCTCGCGCAGATCCGCGACCGGTTCCCCGGCACGGCGGCGGCGGCCGAGGCGGACCGGCTGCTGGTGACGGTGCGGCCGGGCGCGCCCGGCGCGGCGCCGCGGGCCGTGGCGGGCGAGAGCTCCGGCAAGACCGAGCTGATCGTCTGGGGCACGCTGTACGGCCTCTGGCTGGGCGCGGCCGTGCCGGCGGCGGTCGGTGCCGACAAGCCGGGGCCGTACGGCGCGGGGCTGATCCTCGGCGGGCCCGCCGGCTACGCCGCCTCCCGCACGTACGCCGAGACGTTCGAGGTGACGGAGGGGCAGGCGCGCGCGGTCACGTTCGGCGGGACGTGGGGGACCTGGCACGGGCTCGCACTGGCCTACATCCTCGACCTCGGGCGCGACCACTGCGCCGGAGCGCCGCCCGGCGAGCCCTGCTTCGCGAGCAACGATCCCTCCGGAAAGGCCGTCTTCACCTCCATGATCCTGGGCGGGTTGGCCGGGATCGGCATCGGCGGCGTCATCGCGGACGGCCGGCCGATCGCGCCCGGCACGGCCACGGCGGTCAATTTCGCGGCGCTCTGGGGCGCCGCCTACGGCTCCGGCGTGGCCTGGCTGTTCGGCGCCGACGACCGCCACCCGGTGCTCACGGGCGCGCTCGTCGGCGGGGATGCGGCCCTCGCTCTGGCGGCGCTCACCTCGCCGCACTGGACCCTGTCGCGGGAGCGCGCCCGCCTCATCAGCATCACCGGCCTGGCCGGACTGCTGGTCGGCGTCGGCGCCGATCTGCTCCTTCAGTCGGACAGCAAGCAGGTCAACGTGCTGATCCCGATGACGACGAGCCTCGCCGGGCTGGCCGCGGGGACGTCCTGGACCCGGGCGATGGACCGCGGCCGCGGTGGGGGCGGCGGTGGAGGCGGCGCGGGCGCGCTCCTCGAGATGGACGGCCGGGAGCTGCACCTGGCCGCCCCCACGCCGATGCCGACGCTGCTCCGGCGCGACGACCGCCGCGGCGCGGAGCCCGGGATCTACCTGCCGGTGCTGCGGGCGCGCTTCTGACGCCGGCGCCGCCGCGCCCGATCGGCGCGGCCGGCCGGCCGCTCTCGCCGCTCGCCCCGCCGTCCGGGGCGCTCGCCCCGCGCGGACGCCCCTCCCGGCGGATCGGTTGCCTCCGCCGCGCGCCGACCGATATTCCCGCCGATGAGCGCCGCGCCTCGCGCGCGGCCGCGCGGGCACCCGCGTCCGGAGACCGGGGGCTCGCGCGTTCCCCTTTCGCCGCCGGCACGGCGGCGCGGTGGGCCGGCCACCGCGCCATGGGCGCCCGCGGCAAGCCGATGAGGATTCGACATGCACGGCAGCATCGGTCGGTGGGCGCCGCTCCTCGGGCTGGCGGGCGCCCTCGCCTGCGGCAACACGGATGGCGGGCAAGGCCCGGTGGACGGGACGGAACGCGTCTTCGTGACCTCGGACCCGGCGGGCGCGCAGATCCGCGTCGACGACCGGGACACCGGGCTCCGCACGCCCGACACCGTGGCCAACCTCACGCCCGGCACGCACGTCATCGGCATCCGCCTCGACAGCGGCGGGATCTCCTACGGCGTCAGCCGCTCGGTGCAGGTCGCGCAGGGCGGCGGCGTGCAGAGCCTGAACCTGCCGCTCCTCGCCCGCTGCCAGACGCCCGGGTGCCTGCCGCAGTTCAGCACGTTCCACGAGATCGCCGGCGTGCGCTTCGCCACGAACCCGCTCGCCATGCCATTCTATCGGGACGGCGCGGGCGGGGGCCTGGTCTACCCGGCCGCCAGCGGCAACAGCTACGCCTCGCTCGGCTCGGCCGTCTTCGCCGGCTTTCCGAGCCAGGGCGGCCCCGACCCGGTCTCGCTCGGCGTCTACCCGTTCGATCAGGCGAACCCGGTCCCGTACTGGACCGGGCGCGCGGCGCCGTCGGACAGCACGGCCGGGAACCGGTTCGTGCACCGCCAGACCCTCTGGATCGTGCCGCCCGAGTACTTCCTCGGGATCACCACGGTGCGCGGGCTCGAGATCGACCAGCGGCTGGAAGGCCGCGGCGACGTCGACGGCGTCATCGTCGTCCGCGTCGTCTTCCGCAACATCACCGACCGGGAATCGTACCGCGCGCTCGACGGCGTGATCACCCCGAACGGGCTCACGTACGACAACGCCTACATCGGCTTCGCCATGGATGGCGACGTCGGCGACTCCGGCGACGATCTGGTGGCGTACTTCCCCGCGCAACGCACCGTCGCCATGTACGATGGGGATTTCCAGGAGCTGGCGTTCGGCGGGGACGCCGGACGCCCGGCGCTGCTCGGGCTGCGGCTGCTCGATGCGCCGCCCCAGGCGACGACGGTCGTCCTCACGAGCTGGAACCGGACCGCCGACTGGTTCCTCGGGAAGCGCAACGAGCCTACGGGGTGGGACGTGCTGAGCGGCAAGGGCTCGACGCGCACCGGCACCAAGCTCGGCCCGGTGCCGACGCTCGCGCAGGACTACCGGATGGCGGTGACGGCCGGGCCGCTGCGCCTGGCGCCGGGCGACTCCGCGGTGATCCGCGTCGCGGTGCTCGTCGCCCCGCCGGTGGCCGGGACGTTCACGAGCGGCGCGCTCAACCCGTCCGGCGATCCCGACGACGCGAGCCGCCCGCTTGCGCGCGCGGCCGCCGCGCTGCTGCAGAAGGGAACGGCCGCCGAACAGTTCCAGCCGTGAGGCCGCGCCGGAGCCGGCGGTGGTGGCACGCCGCCGGCTCCGGCTAGCGCATCCGCTTCTTCAGCTCCTCGAGCCGCGCCTCCGCCGCCCGCTCGCGCGCCTCGCGGTCGAGGCGGCGGAACTCGCGATCCTGCGCCGCCTTCGCCTCCTCCTCTTCCGCGGAGCGGCCGGGCGGCACGGCGCCGCCGGCGCCTTCTCCCGCGCCCGCCTGCGCCGGTCCGGCCTCCGCCGCGGCGGCCTCCCCCGCCGCGGCGAGCGCCGCCTCCATCTCCGCGACGTCTCCCGCGCGCATCTCGTGCTCGGCGCGCAACGCCTCCGCCTTCTGCTCGAGGACGCGGGCGCGGCGCGCGTGGCGGTCCGCCCACTCCCCGGCGATGCGCGCGGTCTCCGCGTCCTCGATACGCTCCGCGGCCACCTGGCGCCGGCGGCAGACCGCCTCCTCCGCCCGCTCCTCGTCCACGGCCTTGCGCGCGCGGGCCAGCTCCGTCTCGAGCCGCCGCAGCTCGCCGTTCGCCGCCGAGATCTCCCGCCGCATCGCGTGAAGACGTGCGTTCACCGGCCCTTCCCCTTCGTTGAGCTCGCGGTGGAAGCTCTCGACGGCTTCGCGCCAGGCAGCCTTCCAATCCTCAAACATGGCGGGAAGTTAACGCGGCTCCGGCGGGTCGGGTAGCGGCCCGAGACTTGCGCTTCGGGGGGCCGACCCCGACCGGAGGGCGAATCGCTTGAACGCGAGATCCGAGAGGCCAGGCCCTCCGTCGGCGACGGGCCCGCAGCCGCCGAGCCCGATGACGATCGAAGAACGGAGATCGCTGACGCACGGCGAGTTCTGGATTCCGGAGAACGAGCGCGTCGCCTACCAGGAGGCGTTGCGCGCGCTGAACCGGGCCGGCGTGCCGTTCGTCGTGAGCGGGCTCTACGCGATCTACGAGTACACGGGCATCTACCGCCAGACCAAGGATCTCGACCTCTTCTTCGAGCCGGAGCGGGTCGTGCCGGCCGCGCGCGTGCTGCGCGATGCGGGCTTCCACGTGCACGTCGAGCAGCCGCACTGGCTGGCCAAGGCGGTGAAGGGGGAGGCCCTGGTGGACCTCATCTACGGGATGGGCAACGGTCTCGCCTTCATCGACGAGGCGTGGTACCGGCACGCCCGGACCGGGGTGCTGGCGGCCGAGCCGGTGCGGATCGCGCCGCCGGAGGAGCTGATCTGGCACCGGCTCTTCGTGAGCGAGCGGCACCGCTACGACATGGCCGACATCGTCCACCTGATCCTCGCGCGGGGCGACGAGCTGAACTGGGAGCGGCTGGTCCGCCGCGTCGGCGAGCACTGGCGGCTGCTGCTGGCCCAGATCCACCTCTTCGACTACGTCTACCCGGGCCACCGCAAGCGCATCCCGGAGTGGATCCGCCAGGATCTGATGGAGCGCGCCTACGAGGAGCTCGGAGCCACGGGCGACCCGGGCATCTGCAACGGCCCGATGATCTCGCGCTTCTCGTTCAACATCGACGTCAACGAGTGGAAGTTCGAGGATCCGCGCGCGGCGACGATCGCCGCCGCGTGCCGCACGCCGGTCGTAGAGCAGATCGTGTCCAGCGACGTTTGGCAGGAGAGACAGACGAGCCATGCAGCCTGAGGCGCCGCAGGGGCGGCAGGTGCGGGTCGCGGCGGTGGGCGATCTGCACGTCAGCGAGGGGAGCCGGGGCGAGCTGTTGGACGTCCTGGCGGGGATCAACCGGAACGCCGACTACCTGGCGCTGTGTGGCGACCTGACGGCCTCCGGGAAGCCAGAGCAGATGCGGGTGCTCGTGGAGGAGCTGCGCGCCGTGGAGATCCCGGTCGTCGCCGTGCTCGGCAACCACGACCACGAGGCGGGGTGCGAGGAGGAGCTGCACGCGATCCTGAAGGGCGGCGGCCTCCATGTGCTGGACGGCGAGGGCATCATGCTGGACGGCATCGGCTTCGTCGGCACCAAGGGCTTCGTCGGGGGCTTCGGCCGCCGCTCGCTCGCGCCGTTCGGCGAGAAGGAGCTCAAGCATTTCGTGCAGCTCGCCATCGAGGAGGCGCTCCGCCTGGAGAACGCGATGCGCAACCTCCGCACGGACCTCAAGGTCGTCGTGATGCACTACTCGCCGGTGGTCGAAACGGTGCGGGGCGAGCCGGAGGAGATCTACCCGTTCCTCGGCTCGAGCCGGTTCCTGCCGCCGCTCGAGACGTACGGCGCCAGCGTGATCTTCCACGGGCACGCCCATCGGGGCACGCCGCAGGGCGTGACCCCCGCCGGGATCCCGGTCTACAACGTCGCTCTTCCCCTGCTGCAGGCGAACGGGATGGCGCTGCGCATCTGGACCGCGCCGGCGCCCGACCGCCGCGCCGCCGCGCAACTCGCGGCGTCCTGAACGACCGGCGGGCGGCAGGCTCGCCCCGGAGCCCGCCGCCCGCCATCCTGCCGCCGCGCCTCGCGGCGCTCAGCGCACGAACGTGAGCTTCTGGTCGAGCGAGTCGCCCCAGACCCGCGCGTCCGCCGTGTCGCCGCGGATCTTCCCCTTCACCCTGAGCCCCTTCTCCTTCGACTCGAGGAAGAACCGGTTCCCTTCGCGGTTGCCGTGCACCCGCGTCGTGGTGGCGGGGCGCTCCTCCGGCCGCAGGATCACGTAACCGTCGATCTGGTCGCCGTGCTCGAGCAGCCAGAGGCTCGCGCTCTCGCTCGGCGTGTCGACGCTCCAGTCCCCCGTCATGCCGCTGCGCGCGGGCATGAACGCGGCCGCGAGGGCCGCGACGACGGCGATGGCGATGATCAGCTTCATCATGGCTCGGTCTTCGTTCCGATCCGCGTGCCCGTCCGGGTCTCGGCCGGGCGGCGGCGCCGTGTGCAGGGAGACGCTCGAAGGATCGGCACGCCGGCGAGCGGGCTGAAGCGGCCCGCCCGCCGCGCGCCGCGCCGAGGTCACCGCGGCTCGTACGCGGGGGCCGCCGGCTCCGTGACGCCGAGGTGCATGCGCCGCTCGGCCGCGGCGAAGCCCGCCTCCGCGACCGGCTCCCGGCTCAGCAGCGACACGACGATCCCCGCCAGGAAGGAAACCGGGATCGTGACCAGCGCCGGGTTCTTGAGCGGGAACAGCGCCGATCCGCGGTGCAGCACGTCCACCTGCACGGTCGGCGAGAGCCAGATCAGCAGGAGCGTGAGCGCGGTCCCGGTCAGCATGCTGGTGACCGCGCCGGCCGTCGTGTAGCGCCGCCAGAAGATCGACAGCACCAGCGCCGGGAAGTTCGCGCTCGCGGCGATCGCGAACGCGAGCGAGACCATGTACGCCACGTTCTGCCCCTTGAACGTGATGCCGAGCAGGATGGCCACGCCGGCCAGGACCACGGTGGCCAGGCGCGCCACCCGCAGCTCCTCCGGCCCGGACGCCTCGCCCCGCCGCACCACGTGCGTCCACAGGTCGTGCGAGAGCGCCGCCGCGCCCGACAGCGTCAGCCCCGCCACCACCGCCAGGATCGTGGCGAACGCGACGGCGGCGATGAAGCCGAGGAACGCCCGCCCGCCCAGCACGCCGGCGAGCAGCGGCGCGGCCATGTTCCCGCCCTTGTCGATGCCCGTGATGATGTCGGGCCCGACCAGCACCATCGCGCCGAAGCCGAGGATGAAGGTCATCAGGTAGAAGAACCCGATCAGCCCCGTCGCGTAGAACACGGACGTGCGCGCGGCCGTCGCGTCGGGCACCGTGTAGAAGCGCATCAGGATGTGAGGCAGCCCGGCCGTGCCGAACATGAGCGCCATCCCGAGCGAGACGGCGTCCGCCGGCTTCGCGATCAGCTTCCCCGGCGCCAGCACGCCGGCGCCGTAGCGGTCGGCGGCGGCGGCGAACAGCGCCAGCGGGTTCATCCCGAAGCGGGCGAGCACGAGCAGCGCGAGGAGCGCGGCGCCGCCGAGGAGGAGGACGGCCTTGACGATCTGCACCCACGTCGTGGCGAGCATCCCGCCGAAGAGCACGTACGCCAGCATCGCGAGCCCGACGGCGACGATGGCCGTCTCGTACGAGATCCCGAACATCAGCCGGATCAGCGAGCCGGCCCCGACCATCTGCGCGATCAGGTAGAAGAGCACGGTGGCGAGCGTGCCGAGGGCGGCCGCGATGCGCACCGGCGACTGGCGCAGCCGCGCCGCCACGACGTCGGCGAACGTGTACTTGCCGAGGTTGCGCAGCGGCTCCGCGATCAGGAAGAGCACGACCGGCCAGCCGACGAGCCAGCCGGTGGAGTAGATCAGGCCGTCGAAGCCGGTGGTGGACACGAGCCCGGCGATGCCGAGGAACGAGGCGGCGCTCATGTAGTCGCCGGCGAGGGCGAGGCCGTTCTGCGCGGCGCTGACGCTGCGGCCGGCCGCGTAGAAATGCTCCGTGGTCTTGGTGCGGCGGGCGGCCCACCAGGTGATCCCGAGCGTGATGGCGATCAAGAGGAAGAAGAAGCCGAGGGCGACGGCGTCGGGCCGGCCGATCGCGGCGGCCGGCGCCGCGGCCTGGATCCAGGGATGAGGCATGGGCTCGGTCTCCTATCGCTCGAGGTCGCGCAGCGCCGCGTCGTAGTGGCGGTTCGCCCAGCGGATGTAGACCAGCGTGAGCAGCCAGGAGGCCAGGATCACCACGCTGCCGAGCAGGATCCCGAGGCTGAGGCCCGGAACGACCACGCGCCCGAGCAGCGGCTTGTCGTACGCCACGAGGCCGATGAAGCCGAAGTACAGCAGGACGACCGCGCCGGTGAGGAGCAGCGCGATGCGGCGGCGGGCGGCGGCGAGCTCACGGAGGCGAGCGTCGTGCTCGGGCATGGCGTCTCCTGGGTGCGCGGGTCGGGTGGAAGGTCCACCAGGATGCGTCCCGGGCGGCGCCTTTGTCGAGGGCGACGACGGCGACGTCGGGCGCGCCGTTCCGCGCCGCCGGACGGACCCCACGGATCGGGTCGACGCCGGCGTCGCCCGGTCAGCCGCTGTAGAGCTTGTAGGGGAGCCAGAGGAGGCCGGCGCCGAGGCGCTCCTTCCAGCGCTCGGCGGCGGGGCGGTGGCGCCAGTCGGCGAGCGTCAGCTCGCGGGCGCGCTGGACGTCGCGCAGGAACTGCTTCTCGAGCGCCGCGGCCACGCCGCCGTCCTCGAGCTGAAGGTCCAGCTCGTAGCAGCCCATCAGGCTCCAGGGGTTGAGGTTGCTGGAGCCGATGAGCGCGATCATGCCATCCACGACGAGCGTTTTGGCGTGGAGCATGGGGCCGTTCCACAGATAGATCCGCACGCCGGCCTTGAGCAGCGTGGCGTAGTGCGCGCGCGCGGCCTGGTTGAGCAGGCGCAGGTCGGAGCGGCTGGGCACGAGGAGGCGCACGTCGACGCCCGCGCGGGCGGCGGAGGCGAGCGCGCGGCGGAGCGGCGCGGGGGCGAGCGGGTAGGCGCCGGTGACGTAGAGCGTGCGCTCGGCGAGCGCGGACAGGAGCTGGTAGAGGCGGTAGGCGCGGGCGTGGGCGGGCGGGCCGTCGACGACGCGGATCGCGACGTCGCCCACGGGCTCGGGCACGGGGCCCTCGGGGCACGGCATGTCGCCGCCGGCGCGCCGCCACATGCGGGCGAAGGCGGCCTCGATCGCCTGCGCGACCGGCCCCTCGACGCGCACGCCGGTGTCGCGCCAGCAGCCCAGGCCGCCGTCGTCGAGCCACTCGCCGCCGACGCAGAAGCCGCCCACGATGGCGGAGCGGCCGTCCACGACGAGGAGCTTGCGGTGGTCGCGGGTGAAGATCCGGAACGGCTTCGGGAAGACCGGCGCGCCGAAGCTGCGCACCTCGCACCCGGCCTCGACCAGGTGCTTCCAGTGGGAGGCGGCGGTCTTGAAGGAGCCGAACCAGTCGTAGAGGACGCGGACCTTCACGCCGGCGCGCGCCCGCTCCGCGAGCGCGCGGGCGAACTCCCGGCCGACGTCGTCGTCGCGGATGATGTAGTTCTCGAAGCCGATCGAGTGCCGCGCCTCCGCGATCAGCTTCAGCATCGCCGGATAGGCGACGGGGGCGTCCACCAGCAGCTCGGCGGCATTGCCGGGGACGAGCGGCGCCTCGGTGATCCGGCGCAGCCCGCGGGACAGGATGCGCGGCACGACGTGGCCGTGGGACGGTCCGTCCGCGCGGACCGCGACGGGGCGCGGCCACGCCCGCCGATCCTCGCGGCGCCGCTCGCCGTGCCGGCGCTCGAGCGCGCCGGCGTCCCGGCTCGGCCTCTCCTCCATCAGCCGTACCGCTCGAGAAAGCGCATGAGCGCGGCCTCCTCCGGGTAGTAGCTGGCCGGCTCCTGCGCCTCGACGGGCCGCGGCTCGCGCCGCATGAGCGGCTCCATCGTGCGGCCGTGGCGCTCGTACTGCTCGAGGACCGTCGGGTGGATGTAGGCCTGGCGGCAGATCGTCGGCGTGTTGCCCAGGTCCAGCGAGACGAGCTTGCAGCACAGGACGACGTTCTTCTTCGCCTCCGTCGGGGTCCGCGCCGGCCCGAGGTCCGAGAGCACGGTGGCCGCGCGCACGGTGCCGCCGAACGTCCGCAGGTCCTTCGACGTGTAGCGGCCGCCCAGCACGTCCTGCAGGTACCGGTTCACCGCCTTCGCCGTCACGTCGTGCAGCTCGCCGTCCTCGCCCAGGTAGCGGAACAGCCGGTCCCCGGGCAGCTGCATGAGCCGGCGGATGATCTTGACCAGCGGCGTGTCCGCCACCACCTGCCGCTGGTCCTTGCTGCGCTTCCCGGCGTACGTGAAGACCAGGTTCCGCCCCTCGATCCGCACGTGCTTCTTGCGCAGCGTGCAGATGCCGAACGTCTTGTTGCTCACCGCGTACCGCTCGCTGCCGGCGCGGAAGTACGCGCGCGCCATGAGGCGCACGACCGTCGCCAGCACTTTCTCGCGCCCCAGCCCGCGGCGCTTCAGGTGCTCGTTCGTGACCGCCCGCAGCCGCGGCAGCACCCGCGCGACCTCGCCCACGCGCCCCCATTTCCGGCCGTCGCGGCTCGCCACGTGATCCGCGCTGTAGATGTACTGCTTGCGCCCCTTCTGGTCGTATCCCCACGCCTGCACCTTGCGCGTCGGGGTCGGCGCGATGTGCACGTCCGTCCACGCCGGCGGGATCGCCAGCGCCTCGATCCGGCGCAGCGAGGCCTCGGACGTCAGCGGCCGGCCGTCCACCTTCAGGTAGCGGAAGCCCTGCTCCCTGGAGCCGGTACGCCGCCACCAGCCTTTCGTGTCGGTGTCCTTCATGGTAATCGCGGCTGTTTATCACGGTTCGTGCCAGGCTCCGCGCGACCGCGCGGGCGCCCTGGTAATTCCCGCGCCGGAGCGCCATATTCCTCCACCGAACTCCAAGGGAGAGGACGATATGGCCAACTCGAAGAAGCGGCCGGCGAAGTCCGGCGGCGTTCCCCGCTGGATCTACCTCCTCCTGGGCGTCCTCGTCCTCGCCGTCGCGTACCGGCTCCTCGCGCCGCGCGAGGCGGAGGCCGCGCACCCCGACCCGCGCCCCGGCGTCACCGCCGAGAAGGTGTTGCCGGCGTTCCGCTTCGCCGGCGAGCCCGAGGTGGCGGAGGTCTACGAGATGGCGCGCCAGATCCCCGACGTCATCGACGGGATCTACTGCTACTGCGACTGCCACAAGCACTACGGCCACCGCTCGCTGCTCTCCTGCTTCGAGAGCGATCACGGCTCCGGCTGCGACGTCTGCATGCAGGAAGTGGTCATGGCCTACCGGATGCACCAGCAGGGGAAGAGCCTGCAGCAGATCCGGGCCGCCATCGACGCGTCGTTCGGCCACGCCTGAGCGGCGGCTCGCCGCCACCACAGCGCGCCGGCGAGGCTCCCGCCTCGCCGGCGCGCCGCGTTTCCCGCCCCGGCGTCGCCTCCCGGTTCCGGCACGGATGTCGCTCTGGAAAGGCGACCCGTACCGTGGCGCCCGCCGACGCGCGCCGCATCCGATGCCGGAGGTCATCGATCCATGGACACCGCCGTCGCTCTCGTCAGCGCGTACCTGCGCTTCAACGGTTACGTCGCCGCGCCGGAGCAGCCGATCTTCATCGGCGAGGGCCGGCCGTACCGCTATCACACGGCCACGGACATCGACGTGATCGCGCTGCGCTTCCCGCGCGCGGCGGTGGTCGTGCCGCGGGACGGCGGGCGCCCCTACGACGAGGACCTGAACCTGGACGTCGACCCGCGCCTCGGGCTGCGCCTGGAGACGGTCGACGTCATCATCGGCGAGGTGAAGGAAGGCAAGCCGCGCCTGAATGGCGCGCTGCGGGACCCGGACGTGCTGTACGCCACGCTCCGCCGCGTGGACGCGGGCTTCGACGAGCCGATCCGCGAGACGATCAAGACGCTGATCCGCGCGGGCGAGGCGATGGTCGAGGCCGGCGGCCGGAAGTGGCGCTTCCGGCTGGCCGCGTTCGGGCAGGGCGAGCCGGTCCGGGAGGGCGGACCGTTCACGGTATTCCAGTTGCGCGAGGTGGCGCTCTTCCTGATGGAGACCATGCGGCAGCACCGCGATGTCTGGCGCGATGCGCAGTTCGGCGAGCCGGTGCTCGACCTGCTGCACCTCTTCGACAAGCTCGATCTGGCGATGGTGCCGGCGCGCGAGGCGCGCAGCGAGTTCCGGCTCGCGGAGCACGGCGCGAGCGACGCGGCGCCGGCGCCGGAGACGGTGCTGCGGGACGGCGCGCCGGAGGCGGCGCCCGATGCGGCGCCTGGCACCGAGACGGCGCGCCCGCTCGCGCCGCCGGCGGAGACGGCGCCGCTCGTGCGGGTGGTCCGGGAGTGAGCCCCGGGGCCGCCGGCGGGCCCGGCCAACCGGCCGCCCGCCGGCGGCGTGGACCTCGGCGAAGGGTACGCGGCGAGGAGGGACGATGACGCAGCCGTCGCGCACGACGGAGACGGAGAACCCGGATTACGACGCGATCCGGGACATCATGCACCAGGTGAAGGACCGGCTGACGGTGCCGGACCGGGCCACGCTGGCCGTGGGGCTGATCGGCCACCTGGCCACGCTGATGAAGCGGAGCCAGATGGCCCGGCTGCTGGAGCAGCTCGAGGAGGAGGCGCTGCGCGTCCAGGACGTGCCGCCGAAGCGGCAGGGCGACGAGTAGGCGGTCAGCCGCCGAGCGCGGCCTCGTAGCCGAGGGAGCGCACGAGCGCCAGGATGCGGGCGAGATCCAGCTCGTCGTCGTCGAAGTCGACCTCGGCGGCGCCCTCCTCGTGGTTCGCGACGGCGCCGTAGATGCCCGGCTCGGCCCGCAGCGCATCCTCGATCCGGGCCTCGTCCGCCCGGCTCCGCATCCCGGTGACGCACAGCTTGAGCGTGGGCATCAGATGTGGACCACGACGTGATCGAGGCGCGGCCGCCGTTTCGGCACCAGGCGCTCCACGACGCTGGCGCGCCGCCGCAGCCGCCGCTGCGCGGCCTGCTCCTCCTGCTCCTCGCGGTCCAGGATCAGGCCGAGCACGCCGGTGGCGCCGAACGTGAGCGGCGCGACCGTGCGGGAGAGCACCCGCGCCCGGTGGCGCGGCCCCGACGTCCACGGGCCGCCCGCCGAGCCCTCGGCCGCGGTCTCGTAGAGCACCCGCCCGACGCCCGCCGCGGCCACTCCCATGGCCAGCCCGTCCAGCACCTGGGCGGCCAGGCGCGTGGCGTGGTTCGGGCGGAGCGCGCGGGCCGCGTGGGCCGCGCCCGCCAGCGGCGCGGCCAGCAACGGCGCCCAGCGCACCAGCTCGGTCAGGCGGCCCGGCGTCCTCCGCTCGCGCAGCACCGCGTCGGCGCCCGCCACCAGGAAGATCCCCGCGGTCATCCACTGCAGCGACGAGAAGGCCACGTCCTCCGTACCGCCCGCCGCCTCGTCGACGACTCTCCGGACGGCGGCGCGCATGTTCGCGGTCGCGGCGCGGCCGGCCTTGCCCGCTCGGTCCAGGGTGGTTCTCGCCATCGGTGTCTCCAGGCTGGGGTGCCGGCTGGCGCCGGTCGCAAGAGACAGACCCCCGGCTCAGTGCGGGCCGAGGTAAATGTAGCCGTCGGCGACGTCGCTCAGGCGGTAATCCGCGGGGCGGAGGTCCAGGCTCGTGCCGGGGACCGCGTTCTCGCGCACCGGCTGCCGCAGGAAATCGAAGTGCTCCCCGACCGGCAGGCCATAAGGCGACGCCAGCCCTCCGGCCGCGTCGCGGAACACCCCATAGGCGCGCGTGCCGGTGTACCGACCCGCGAGCGCGCCGCCGGCCGCGGCCGGCGGTCCGTCCTGCAGCACCGAGTAGACCTCGCCCGGGTAGCGGTCGGCGAGCTGCGCCGCGAGCCAGTGGACCTGCACCGGCGCGCCGCCACCCACGACGAGCAGCCCCTGGCCGCCGCGCAGCGCGCTGTAGCCGTCGGCGAAGACCAGGACGCGGGCCTTCGGATCCCGCGAGAAGACCGCGTTCTCCAGCGTGGCGGCCATGGTATCCTGCAACTGCGCGACGGCGACGGCGGCCGCGCGCGGCGCGCGGGCCCGGCCGGCCGGCGTCTCCGCCGGCGCCGCGGCGACGATGCGGATCATCCGGTCCGCGCCGAGCTGCTGGTTGAGCTGCCAGACCTGCCGGTAGATGCGCAGGTAGTCGTCGGCCGCGGTGCCGGGGAGCAGGCCGGGGTGCGCGAGCAGGATCGACGCCGCCTCCGGGCGCGTGTCGAGGTACGCGTCGATGTCCGGCTGGAGGTTCGAGGGGACCTCGAGCAGGACGGCGTCCAGGCCGGGGCCCAGCGCTACGGCCCGGACCGCGTCGGCGGCGATCCGCTTGGCCGCCGACGAGCCGGCCACGTCGCCGAGCACGACGATCCGGTGCGTGCGCGCGCCGTCCACGAGCAGGCGCGTCGGCGCCACGTGGGCCTCGCGCGCGTAGTCGGCCAGCCGGGAGGCGTCGCCCTTCACCCCCTGCCGGCCCAGCAGCCAGCCCATCAGGCCGATCAGGGCGAGCGCCGCCAGCGAGACCGCCGCCGTGGTGCTGCGCATCCCCCATCGCCGCGGCACGCGCGGCCGGCGCGTGAACCGGTTTCCTCCCCTCGCTTGCATCGGATCCTCGGGTACGCGGAAGCTCCTGCTTCCGGCAATATACGGCGCCGCTGCAATGGGCGTTCCGTCGAGGGCGCGCGCCCCTTGAGATTCCCCGCCGCCGCGCCCATTCTCCCGCCAACGAGCGGGAAGGAGGAGCCATGGCCACGACCGAGATGCCCGCCGCCGGCGCGCGGGTGGTGCGGGCCCCCCGGGGCGCGGAGCGGAGCTGCAAGGGGTGGACGCAGGAGGCGGCGCTCCGGATGCTGATGAACAACCTGGATCCGGAGGTCGCGGAGCGGCCGGAGGACCTCGTCGTCTACGGCGGGACGGGGAAGGCGGCGCGGAGCTGGGAGGCGTTCGACGCCATCGTGCGCACGCTCCGGGGGCTGGCGGACGACGAAACGCTGCTCGTGCAGTCGGGGAAGCCGGTCGCCGTCTTCCGCACGCACGCGGCGGCGCCGCGCGTCCTCATCGCGAACGCGAACCTGGTGGGCCGCTGGGCGACCTGGGACTACTTCCGCGAGCTGGAGCGGAAGGGGCTCATCATGTACGGCCAGATGACCGCGGGCTCCTGGATCTACATCGGCACGCAGGGGATCCTCCAGGGGACGTACGAGACGTTCGGCGCGATCGCTCGCGAGCACTTCGGCGGCAGCCTGCGCGGCCGCTGGGTGCTGACCGGCGGGATGGGCGGAATGGGCGGCGCGCAGCCGCTCGCCGCCACCATGAACGAGGGCGCGATCCTCGTCGTCGAGGTCGATCCGAAGCGCATCGAGCGGCGCGTCGCCACCGGCTACTGCGACCGCATGACGGCCGACCTGGACGAGGCGCTCGGCTGGATCCGCGAAGCGACGTCGGCGGGGACGCCACTCTCCGTCGGCCTCGTCGGCAACTGCGCCGAGGTGCTCCCCGAGCTGCTCCGGCGCGACGTGGTCCCGGACGTGCTCACGGACCAGACCTCCGCCCACGATCCGTTGAACGGCTACGTGCCGGCCGGCCTCTCGCTCGAGGACGCGGCCGACCTGCGCAAAGCCGATCCCGACGAGTACCTGCGCCGGTCCCGCGCCTCGATCCGGCGCCACTGCGAGGCGATGGTGGCCCTGATGCGCCGCGGCGCCGTCACCTTCGACTACGGCAACAACCTGCGGGGCGAGGCGAAGGATGCCGGCTTCGAGGACGCGTTCGCGTTTCCCGGCTTCGTGCCGGCCTACATCCGCCCGCTCTTCTGCCAGGGGAAGGGGCCGTTCCGCTGGGTGGCGCTCTCCGGCGACCCGGCCGACATCCACCGCACCGACCGGCTCGTGCTCGAGCTGTTCCCGCACGACGAGCACCTGCGGCGCTGGATCACGATGGCGCAGCAGAAGGTCCACTTCCAGGGGCTGCCGGCGCGCATCTGCTGGCTCGGGCAGGGGGACCGCGCCCGGTTCGGCGTCGCGCTGAACGACCTGGTCGCGGCCGGCGAGCTGACGGCGCCGATCGTCATCGGCCGCGACCACCTCGACACCGGCAGCGTCGCCTCGCCGTTCCGCGAGACGGAGGCGATGAAGGATGGCAGCGACGCCATCGCGGACTGGGCGATCCTGAACGCGCTGCTGAACACGGCCTCCGGCGCGAGCTGGGTCTCGTTCCACCATGGCGGCGGCGTCGGCATCGGCAACTCCCTGCACGCCGGCCAGGTGCTGGTCGCGGACGGCACGCCCGAGATGCGCCGGCGCATCGAGCGCGTGCTCACGAACGACCCCGGCCTCGGCGTGGCGCGGCACGCGGACGCCGGCTACGAGATTGCGCTCGAGACGGCGCGCGAGCAGGGGATCGAGCTGCCCATGCTGGGAGAGTAGCGATGCCCATCCTCCTGCCGGAGCTCCTCTACGTCGACGGCGCGTTCCGCCGCGGCCTCGGCGTGGACGTGGACGCCGACACCGGCCGCATCGTCCGGGTCGGCGCGGAGGCGGAGCTGCTCGCGCGCGGGAACGACGACCTCGTCGCCGGCGGGCCGGCCGCGGAGCTGGTGCCGGGCGCCGCGGTCCCCGAGTACGTGCCGGGCGGCCCGCAGCTCGAGCGCCTCCCCGGCCGCGCGCTCCTCCCCGGCTTCGTGAACGCGCACTCCCACGCGTTCCAGCGCCTGATCCGCGGCCGCACGCAGTGGCGCCCGGCGGATGCGCCCGAGGCGGACTTCTGGAGCTGGCGCGAGGCGATGTACGCGGCCACGCTGGCGCTCACCCCCGAGGACGTGCTGGCGGTCTCGCGCTTCTGCTTCCTCGAGATGCTGCGCGCGGGGACCACGACCGTCGGCGAGTTCCATTACCTGCACCGCGACCGCGACGGCTCGGCGTACGCCGACCCGAACGAGCTGGCGCTGCGCGTCGTGGACGCCGCGCGCGAGGTCGGGATCCGGATCGTGCTCCTCGACGTCGCCTACGCCACGGGCGGCGTGGGGGAGCCGCTCCGCCCGGAGCAGCGCCGCTTCGCCACGCCCGACCTGGACGCGTTCCTGTCCCAGGTCTGGGACCTGCGGGCGGCCGTGAAGGACGACCCGCTCGTCACCGTCGGACTCGCGCCCCACAGCGTGCGCGCGGTGCCCCGCGAGTGGCTGCGCCCCGCCGCCGAATGGGCCGCCGCCCACGCGCTCCCGCTGCACATGCACGTGAGCGAGCAGGCGGCCGAGGTCCGCGCCAGCCGCGCCGGCTACGGCCTCGCCCCGGTCGAGCTGCTCGACGCCGAGGGCGTGCTCTCCCCGACGTTCACGGGCGTGCACGCCACCCACGTGTCCGAGTCCGAGATCCAGCTCCTCGGCGAGACGCACTCGACGGTGTGCGCCTGCCCGACCACCGAGCGCGACCTCGGCGACGGCTTCCTCCCCGGCGCCGCGCTCCGCGCCGCCGGCGTCGCCATCGCCGTCGGCAGCGACAGCCAGACCGTGCTCGACCCGCTCGAGGAGATCCGCCTCCTCGAGTACAACGAGCGGCTGCGCCGCGAGCGGCGCGTGCTGCTGACCGAGCCGCGCGGCGAGCGGCTCGAGGTCGCGCCCGTGCTGCTCGCCGCCGGCACCTCGGCGGGCGCCCGCGCGCTCGGCCTCGATGCCGGACGCCTCCGCGCCGGCGCGTGCGCGGACCTCGTCGCTATCGACCTCGAGCACCCCACCCTCGCCGGCTGGACCGACGACTCGCTCGCCGCCACGCTCGCGCTGTGCGCGCCCGCCGACGTCGTCTGCGACGTCTGGGTCGCCGGCGTCCGCCGCGTCGACGCCCGCCGCCACGCGCTCGAGCGGGACGCGCTGGAGGCGTTCCGCCGCGTCGCCGGCCGGGGCGTTCCAACCCCCGGAGAGGCGACGCCGTCCAACTGAGGGCGCCGGCGGGAGCGGGGCGAAACCCGGCCGCCCGGCCCGCCGTAGTTGGCGCGTACCCTCCACCGCAGGAGCTCCCCATGACCCGAAAGATCGCCCTCGGCGCCGCGCTCGCCGGGCTCGCCGCCGTGCCCGCGGCGGCGCAGCAGCGTGTCGCGCTCTCCGGCAACGACGTCGCCATCTACGACCTCGCCGGCGAGGTGCGCGTGCGCGCATCCTCCGGCCCGTCCGTGGTCGTCGAGGTCGAGCCCGCCGGCGACGACGCCGGCAAGCTCCGCGTCGCCACCGGCCGCACGGGCGCGTGGCAGACGCTGCGCGTCATCTTCCCCGACGACCGCATCGTCTACGACCGCATGGGGTGGATGGGCGGGCATACGGAGCTGCGCGTGCGGGAGGACGGCACGTTCGGCGATCCGCGCATCTGGCCCGAGGGCGACGAGGGGCGCGAGCGCTCGGAGGGCGAGCGCGTGCAGATCTCGGGGCGGGGAAGCGGCCTGCACGCGTACGCCGACCTGACGGTGAACGTGCCGCAGGGGAAGCGGGTCGCGGTCTTCGTGGGCGTCGGCCGCGCCACCGTCGAGAACGTGGACGGGCGGCTGCGCGTCTCCACCGGCTCCGGCGGCGTGACCGCGACGCGGACGCGCGGCGTGCTCTGGGCCGAGTCCGGCTCCGGCTCGCTCGACCTGACGGACCTCGAGGGCGAGATCCGGGCGGAGACCGGCTCCGGCGGCATCCGACTGGACGGCGCCCGCGGCTCGCGCGTCTCGCTCGAGACCGGCTCCGGCACGATCCAGGGCGGCCGCATCAGCGCCTCGCAGCTCAAGGCCGAGACCGGCTCCGGCGGGATCCGCCTCAATGGCGTCGCGGCGCCGGTCGCGCGCCTCGAGACCGGCAGCGGCGGCGTCGACGTCGGCTTCACCACGGATGTCGACGAGCTCAAGGTCGACACCGGCTCCGGCGGCGTCCGCGTCGGGCTCCCCGCGAGCGCGGGCGCGCAGGTCCGCGTCGACACCGGCTCCGGCGGCATCACCACCGACCTGCCGTTCCAGCTCACCCGGCGGCGCCGCGACCGGCTCGAGGGCTCCATCGGCGACGGCCGCGGCACGATCGACATCGACACCGGCTCCGGCAGCGTGCGCCTGCTGCGGACCTGACGCTTGCCGTCCGGCTCGGCGGGGGCCTAGCTTTCGGGCGCGTCCCTCACCGAGCCGGACGGACCCGATGCCTCGTCGTCCCACCGCCGTCGTCGGACTTCTCCTCCTCGCCAGCCTCCGGTACCCGGCCCCCGCGGCCGCCCAGACGCTCGTCGGCCGGGTGGTCGAGGCGCGGGACGGCGCCGGCGTCCCCGGCGCGTTCGTCAGCCTGCTCGACCCCGCCGGCCGCGCCCGCATCGCGTCGCTCAGCGACTCGGCCGGCCGCTTCGTGCTGCGCGCGCCCGCGCCGGGCAGCTACCGGGTGCGCGCCGAAAGGATCGGCCGCGAGAGCGTCACGAGCGCGCCGCTCGACCTCGCCGCCGACGAGTCCCGCTCGATCACGCTGACCGCGCCCGTCGCGGCCATCGACCTGGCGCCCATCCAGGTCTCCGGGAAGCGGCGCTGCGTCGTGCACCCCGGCGCCGGCGAGCGCACCGCCCGCGTCTGGGAGGAGGCCCGCAAGGCGCTCAGCATCCACTCGTGGAGCCGCCAGCGCCCGTTCCGCTACACCATGGTCCGGACGACGCGGCGTCTCGACCCGCAGACGCTGCTCGTGCGCCGCGAGACGCGGGACACGAGCGAGGGCGCCGGTGTGCGGCCGTTCGCCGCGATCGCGCTCGAGAACCTGGCCCGCGACGGCTACGTCACCTACGACGGCAACGCCTGGACGTACTACGGCCCCGACGCCGACGTCCTCCTCTCCGACCAGTTCCTCGACACGCACTGCCTCGAGCTGCGCGCCGGCGGACCCGACCACGGCGAGCTCATCGGCGTCGCGTTCCGCCCGGTCTCCACCCGCGGCAACCCCGACATCGACGGCGTCATGTGGCTGGACCGCCGCTCCGCCGAGCTGCGCGCCATCGAGTTCGGCTACACCGGCCTCGACCGCGACCTGCCGCTGGAGAAGGCCGGCGGCCGCGTCGAGTTCCAGCGCCTCCCCTCCGGCGCCTGGCTCATCAAACGCTGGTGGGTGCGCGCCCCCGCCATCGGCATGACCACGTCCATGACGCCGCTCGGCACCCACCGCGGCTACCACGTCGAGTCGCTGGACGAGACCGGCGGCGAGATCGTCCGCGTCGACGACGCCGCGGAGAGCCGGCCCCGCGGCGCGATCGCCGGCCTCGTCTTCGACAGCGTGCGCGGCGCGCCGCTGGCCGGCGCCTCCGTCTTCCTCTCCGGCACCGGCTACGCCACCACGAGCGACGCCGCCGGCCGCTTCCGCCTCGACAGCATCCCGCCGGGCACGTACGCGCTGGCGTTCTCGCACCCCCGCGCCGACTCCGCCCCCGTCTACGCCGCCCCGGCGACCGTGGCCGTGGACTCCGCCGGCGAGGTCCGCGCCTCGCTCGCGATCCCGGGGCGCGCGTCCTTGCGCGAGGCCGTGTGCCCGGAACAGGAGCCGGACCAGGGCATCGTCTTCGGCCAGCTCGAGCAGGTGGACCCGCTGGTGGCCCCGTTCCGCGTCGCGGGCCTCTTCGAGGACTTCGAGGTGCACCCCCGGATGCTGGCCGCGCATGGCACGCGCCTCGAGGTCGAGGTCGATGCCGCCGGGCGCTATACGCTCTGCGGCGTCCCGCCCGACCGGCGGCTCACGGTCCAGGCGTTCCGGACGCGCCCCGACGGGAGGCGCGTCCTCGGCGGCTCGGCCGTGGTACACCTCGAGCGGGGCGACATCCTGCGCCTCGATCTCGTCGCGCCGAAATAGGCCCACCGACGCGACTTGCGGCGCCTCGCGCCGCCGTCTACCTTGGCCGGGCCGCAAGCGTCTCGAGCCGGGAAGGGTGTATGGGTAGCTTCCGCCTGGGATCGGTCCTCGGCTTCGAGATCCGGATCGACTACTCCTGGTTCGTCATCGTCCTGCTCATCCTCTGGACGCTCTCCTTCGGCGTCTTCCCCGTGGCGTACCCGGGGCTGCCGCGCGGCGTCTACCTCGCCATGGGCGCGGCCGGCACGATCCTCTTCTTCATGTCGCTGCTCGGCCACGAGCTGTCCCACTCGCTCGTCGCCCGCGGCAAGGGGATCCCGGTCGAGGGGATCACGCTCTTCATCTTCGGCGGGATGGCCCGCACGCGCATGGAGGCCGAGTCCCCGGGCGACGAGTTCGTCATCGCCGGCGTCGGCCCCCTCACCAGCGTCGCGCTCGGCGGGCTCTTCGCCGTGCTCGCGTGGGCCGGCGAGCGGGCCCAGGTCAGCGTCGCGTTCACCGGTGTCGCCGCCTACCTCGCCGAGATCAACGTCGCGCTCGCCGTCTTCAACCTGCTCCCCGGCTTCCCGCTCGACGGCGGCCGCCTGCTCCGCTCCGCGCTCTGGAAGTTCACCGGCAACCTCGAGCGCGCCACCCGCTGGGCGACGAACGGCGGCATGTGGATCGGCTACGCCGTCGTCGCCTTCGGCATCTACCAGGTCTTCGCGGGCAACCTCACGGGCGGGATGTGGCTCGTCTTCATCGGCTGGTTCCTGCGCAACGCCGCCATGACCAGCTACCGGCAGTTCCGGCTCCAGTCGGCGCTCGAGGACGTGCCGGCCCGCGACCTCATGACGCGCGCCCCCGAGACCGTGCCCGCCAGCCTCTCGCTGCGCGACCTCGTCTCCAGCCGCTTCCTGCACCGGCGCTTCCAGGGCTATCCGGTCACCGACCCGGAGGGCCACGCCGCCGGCATCGTCACGCTCCACCAGGTGCGCGACGTCCCCGAGGCCGAGTGGGACCGGCGCACCGTCGCCGACGTGATGACGCCCGCCGACGGGCTCGTCGTCCGCCCCGAGGACAGCATGATCACCGTCCTCGAGCGCATGCAGACCTCGCCCGCCCACCGCGTCCTCGTGACGCGCGACGGCGTCGTCGAGGGGATCGTCACCCCCAGCGACGTCGCCGGATGGCTGAGGCGGGCGCGCGAATTCAAACGGCAGAGCGGGTGAGGGGGGAGTGGGGGGGTGGGGGACACCGCAACGTCCATCCCCCACTCCCCCGCTCTCCCACTCCCCCACTCGAGGATACGATGGACGCAGAAAAACACCCGATCGTTCGAACGCAGGTGATCCCCGAGGACCGTCTGCCGCCCGGGTTCGCGCGGACGCTCGAGAGCCCGCCCGATCCGCCGGCCGAGCCGAGGCCCGCCGCCACCGTGGTCCTCCTGCGGGATGGCGCGGACGGGCCGGAGGTGCTGCTGCTCCAGCGCCACCGCTCCAGCGGGTTCGTGCCCGGCGCGTACGTGTTCCCGGGCGGGCGCGTGGACGCGGCGGACGCCGACCCGCGCCTCGCGGGCCGCGCGCGGGGGCTCGGCGAGGCGCCCGAGCCGCCTGCGCCCTACTGGTTCGCCGCGGTGCGCGAGGTCTTCGAGGAGACGGGCGTGCTGCTGGCCCGCGACGCCGCCGGCCGGCAGGCGCCCGATGCCGCCGGCGAGCCGCGCCTCGAGCGCTGGCGCGCCCGCCTGATGGACGACGAGGCCACGCTCCTGGAGCTGCTCGAGGCCGAGGCGCTGGAGGCGGACCTGCACGAGATCGTGTACTGCGCCCACTGGGTCACGCCGCTCGCGGAACCCCGGCGCTACGACACGCGCTTCTTTCTGGCGGCGATGCCGCCCGGCAGGGAGGAGCGGCTCGACCCGAGGGAGATGACCGACGCCCTCTGGCTCTCCCCCGAAGAGGCGCTCCGCCGCTTCCGCGACGGACACCTCCCCATGGTGTTTCCCACGGTCAGGACGCTCGAATCCCTCTACGCGCACGGATCGGTGGAAGCGGCGCTGGACGCGTTCCGCGGCCGCCCCGTCGCCACCGTGCTCCCCCGCCTCGTGCGCACCGCCGAGGGCATCGGCATCATCGTCGACGACTGAAGTCTCCGAGAACGCGAAGGGACCCCCGAATGGCGAACGCAAGACCGGCCACACTCGGCGAGCTCAAGAAGACCGGCTTCTGCCCGCGCTCCGTGAAGGACGAGATCCGGCAGAACCTGCTGCGCAAGCTGCGGGCGGGCGAGACGCTCTTCCCCGGCATCGTCGGCTACGAGGACACCGTCGTGCCGCAGATCGTCAACGCGCTCCTCTCGCGCCAGAACTTCATCCTGCTCGGGCTGCGCGGCCAGGCCAAGAGCCGCATCATCCGCCAGCTCGTCTCCCTCCTCGACGACGAGGTCCCGATCCTGGCCGGCAGCGAGGTCAACGACGACCCCTTCGCGCCCCTCTCGAAGTACGGCCGCAGCCTCGTCGACGCCGAGGGCGACCTGGCCCCGATCGCCTGGATCCCCCGCGAGCAGCGCTACGTCGAGAAGCTCGCCACCCCCGACGTGACCGTCGCCGACATCATCGGCGACGTCGACCCGATCCGCGCCGCCCGCGGCGGCCACGTCCTCTCCGACGAGCTGACCATCAACTTCGGCCTGCTCCCCCGCGCCAACCGCGGCATCTTCGCCATCAACGAATTGCCCGACCTGGCCGGCAAGATCCAGGTCGGGCTCTTCAACATCATGCAGGAGGGCGACGTCCAGATCAAAGGCTACCCCGTCCGCCTCCCGCTCGACGTCCTCCTCGTCTTCACCGCGAACCCCGAGGACTACACCGCCCGCGGCAAGATCATCACGCCGCTCAAGGACCGCATCGGCGCCGAGGTCGCCACCCACTACCCGGAGTCCGTCGAGGCCGGCGTCGCCATCACCCGCCAGGAGGCCTGGACCGACCGCGACGCGCTCCCCGTCGACATCCCCGACTTCATCGCCGAGGCCATCGAGCGCATCGCGTTCCTCGCCCGCGAGGACAAGCGCGTCGACCAGAGAAGCGGCGTCAGCCAGCGCATGCCCATCTCCGTCACCGAGAACGCCATCTCCAACGCCGAGCGCCGCGCCCTGCTCTCGGGCGAGGACAGCGTCGTCCCCCGCATCAGCGACATCTACTCCGCGCTCCCCGCCATCACCGGCAAGCTCGAGCTCGAGTACGAGGGCGAGCTCGTCGGCGGCGACAAGATCGCCCGCGAGCTCGTCTCCCGCGCCGCCGGCGACACCTTCCGCGCCTGGGGCGGCGAGGCCGCCGAGGACCAGCTCGAGGAGGTCGTCGAGTACTTCGACCGCGGCGGCGTCCTCCAGCTCGGCGACGACTCCTCCGCCTCCGCCCTCCTCGACGGCTTCAAGAGCGTCCCCGGACTCCTCGCCGCCGTCAAGGAGACCGGCCTCTGGAGCGACGACTCCCCCGGCCACTCCGCCGCCGCCGCCGAGCTCGTCCTCGAGGCGCTCGTCGCCGAAAAGCGCGTCAGCCGGTCGAGCACCGGCCGGTTCTCCAGGGCGCCCCGCCGCGCCGCCGGCGGAGGAGGCTTCGGAAAGCCCGGATTCGACGTGTAGCCCGGTCGTGCGGCTCGGATGGGATCGGGAGGGATGACGACATCCTGTCAAGAACAGCCGTTCTCCTTCCGTCGATCCCGCACACGCATCCCGTCGCCGGCCCCGGACGGCATCCCACCGCCGCGCGCTCCCGTGCATCCCGCTCCCACCCATCCTATATTTAGAAATCGATCTAAGTATCCCGCGCCGGCCGCCGGCCGCCGCCCGAACCCGGGGTCGCACCGCCATGCCCGACGACGCCGTGATCCGCGCCCGCGCCCTCACCTGCCGCTTCGGCGACGTCGTCGCCGTCGACGGGCTGGACTTCGATGTGCACCGCGGCGAGGTGTTCGGTTTCCTGGGGCAGAACGGGGCGGGGAAGACGACGACGGTGCGGCTGCTGAACGGGGTGCTGGAGCCGGCGTCCGGGGCGGTCGAGGTCCTGGGCCTGGACCCGGTGCGCGACGGCGTGGAGGTGCGCCAGCAGAGCGGCGTGCTGACGGAGACGTCGTCGGTGGATGGGCGGCTGACGGCGGAGGAGAACCTGCTCTTCTGGGGGCGCTTCTACGGGCTGCCGGAGCGGGAGCTGGCCACGCGGGCGGCGGAGTTGCTGCGGGAGTTCGGGCTGGCGGAGCGGGCGCGGGACCGGGTGTCGGCGTTCAGCACGGGGATGCGGCAGCGGCTGGCGCTGGCGCGGGCGCTGCTGCACCGGCCGGAGCTGCTGTTCCTGGACGAGCCGACGGCGGGGCTGGACCCGCTGGCGGCGCGGCACGTCCACGAGCTGATCGAGGCGATGAGCCGGCGGGAGGGTCGGACGGTCTTCCTGTGCACGCACAACCTGGTGGAGGCGCAGCGTCTGTGCGACCGGGTGGCGGTGCTGGGGCGCGGGCGGATCCTGGCGCTGGGCACGACGGCGGAGCTGGGGCGGCGCCTGGGCGCGGCGCGTGTCGGCGTGGAGGTGGATCCGTCGCGTCGGGCGGAGGCGGCGTCGGTCGTGGCCCGGGCGGTTCCCGCTGCGGCGATCGACGCCGGATCCGGCGGCGCCCTGACGATCCGCGGCGTGGGGCGGGATGCCGTGCCGGCGATCGTCGCCGCCCTCGTCGCCGACGGGATCCCGGTGTACCGTGCGGCGTCCGCGGAGGCCACCTTGGAGGACATCTACTTCGGGCTGCTCGGCAGCGGAGGTGCGGTGTGAGATGGCCGCTCGTGTGGACCGTGGCGCGCCGGGACCTGCGGGTGGTGCGCCGGAGCCGGCTGGTCATGCTGTCGATGGCGCTCGTGCCGGCGCTCTTCCTCGTGGTGATCCCGGCCGGGCTCGCGCTGATGCCGCTGATCGCGGGACCGTCGGCGGACCTGAAGACGGCGGAGCTGCTGCGGAGCCTGCCCGGCGCGCTCCGGGCGGCGCTCGCCGGCCTCTCGCCCGAGCAGGCCGGGGTCGTGTACGCGACGACGTACATGTTCGCGCCGATGTTCCTGATCGTCCCGATCGTGGTCACGTCCGGGATCGCCGCGGACAGCTTCGCGGGCGAGCGCGAGCGCAAGACGCTGGAGGCGCTGCTCTACACGCCGATGTCCGATGCCGAGCTGTTCGCGGGCAAGGTCGTGGGCGCGCTCGTGCCGGCGATGCTCGTGGCCGTGCTCGGGTTCCTGGTCTACGCGGTGGTCGTGAACGCCGCGGGGTGGCCGGTGATGGGGCGGATCTTCTTCCCGCCGCTCTCGTGGTTCATCCTGGTGCTGTGGGTGGCGCCGGCGGTGGCGGTGCTGACGCTCGGCATCGTCGTCTTCGTCTCGGCGCGGGTCGCCACCGCCCAGGAGGCGTTCCAGGCGAGCGGGCTGGTCGTGCTCCCGATCGTGCTGCTGGTGATCGGGCAGATCGCGGGGGTGATCTACCTCGGTCCGGCCTTCGTGGCCGGTTTGGGCGCGGTCGCCTGGGTGCTCGCCGCCGTCATCACCCTGTACGTGCGCCGTCGCTTCCACCGGACCGCGCTCGTCGCGCTGACGTGATGGATTCGCTGCGCTATTCGCTCACGCCGGACGACTGCGTCGCGGTCGCCGAGTACCACGCCGCTCATGGACGGCGGCACCGGTGGTCGTTCGTCTTCAACGCCGTCGTCGGATCGGCGCTGGTCGTGCTCGTCTGCGTCGCGTTCGGCGTGACGCGGCGGCCCGCGGGCTGGATCGCGGTCGGCGTGGCCATCGTCGGCTGGATGCTCTACCTCCCCTGGCGGCTCCGCACCGGCAACCGCCGCCACTTCCGCCGCGTCTGTGCCGAGGCGGAGAAGCGCGGCCGGCTCGGGCCGCAGCACATGACCGTCGACGCCGAGGGCTTCACGCTCCGGACCGGGAGCGCCGAGGTGCGGATGCGCTGGCCCGCCATCGACCGGATCGTGACCGAGCCGGCGTTCACGCTCCTCTACGTGGGGGAGGACAACGCGTTCGTGATCCCTCGGGCGCGGGTCGTCGAGGGAGATTACGAGGCGTTCGTCGAGCGCAGCCGGCGGCTGCACGCGGAGGCGGGCGGCGGGCGGCCGCGGTAGCATCGCTTCGGTCGCGCTCACCCGCGGCCGCCCTCGCACACGGCTTCGCGTCCTCGAGTGGCGCCCCTTCCGTCGCCGCCGCCGACCCCGAACGGCCTTGACTTGCCCCGCCCCCCGGCGCAAGCCTTCCTCGCGCGCACCCCTTCCGCAGTCGTCGCCCCCCCGAGTCGGAGGCCCTCGTGCAGCTCGTCATCCGCGACCTCTGGAAGACCTACCCGAACGGCGTGCAAGCGCTGCGCGGCGTCTCGCTGACGATCCCGCCGGGGATGTTCGGGCTCCTCGGCCCGAACGGCGCCGGCAAGTCCACGCTCATGCGCACCATCGCCACGCTCCAGCAGCCGGACCGCGGCGCCGTCACGCTCGGCGACATCGACGTGCTCCGCGATCCCGACGCCGTCCGCCGCGCGCTCGGCTACCTGCCGCAGGAGTTCGGCCTCTACCCGAACCTCTCGGCGGAGATGGTGCTCGACCACTTCGCGACGCTGAAGGGCGTCGTCGCCTCGCGCGAGCGGAAGGAGCTGGTGGCCGCGCTCCTCCAGCAGACGAACCTGTACGACGTGCGGAAGAAGAACGTCGGCGGCTTCTCGGGCGGGATGAAGCAGCGGCTCGGGATCGCGATCGCGCTCGTCGGCAGCCCTCGGCTCCTGATCGTGGACGAGCCGACGGCCGGGCTCGACCCCACGGAGCGGAACCGCTTCCTGAACCTGCTCGCGGAGATCGGGGAGGACGTCGTCGTCATCCTGTCCACGCACATCGTCGAGGACGTGCGCGAGCTGTGCAGCCGCATGGCCATCATCGACCAGGGGCAGGTCGTGCTCGAGGGGGACCCGCGCGAGGTGCTGGCGGAGATCCGCGGCCGGATCTGGAAGCGCGAGGTGCCGAAGGCGCAGCTCGACGAGTACCGTGCCCGCTTCCAGGTCATCTCGACGCGCCTCGCCGCCGGCTCCCCCGTGATCCACGTCTACAGCGAGGTCCCGCCGGGGGACGGCTTCATGGCCGTCGAGCCGGACCTGGAGGACGTCTACTTCCACCGCATCGGCGCCGCGGCCGCGGAGTCCGAGCTCGTCCCGGCGTCCTGACGGAGAGGCGACGATGTTCGGCACCGTCTTCCGCTTCGAGCTGCGCTACCACCTGCGCCGCCCCAGCACGTACCTCTACTTCGCCATGCTCTTCCTCATGGCGTTCTTCTTCGTGGCCTCCGACGCCGTGGAGATCGGCGGCGCCACCGGGAAGGTCATGAAGAACTCGCCGTACGTGCTGGCGCGGGTGATGGGCGTGCTCATGGCCATCGGCCAGGTCATCACGACGGCGCTCGTCGGCAACGCCGTGCTCCGCGACTACCAGTACGGCACGCACGAGCTGCTCTTCACCACGCGCATCCGCAAGCTCGACTACCTGGGCGGCCGCTTCCTCGGCGTCTACCTGGCCATGCTGCTCGTGTACGTCGCGATCCCGCTCGGCGCCATGGTCGGCACGCTCATGCCCTGGGTCGATCACGACAAGCTGCAGGCGTTCTCCTTCGCCAGCTACGCGAACCCGTTCCTGCTGCTCATCGTCCCCAGCCTCTTCTTCGTCACCGCGCTCTTCTTCGCCGTCGGCGCGCTGCTGCGCAGCCAGTTCGCGATCTACACGCAGGGCATCTTCCTGCTCGTCGCCTGGAGCATCTCGCAGCAGATCCTCGGCAACCTCGACCGCGACCGGCTCGCCGCGTTCACCGACCCGTTCGGCCTCGTCACGTTCGGCTACACCACGCGCTACTGGACCGTCGCCGAGAAGAACGGGCTCCTCCTCCCGGCCGGCGGCGTGCTCCTGGCCAACCGCCTGCTCTGGGTCGGCGTCGCCGTCCTGATCCTGGCGCTGACCTACGCTCTCTTCCGCTTCGACGTGCGCCCGCGCACGCTGCGGCGCCGGCGCAAGGCCGTGACCCCGGAGGCGACGACGCCGCGGCCGGCCGCGCTCCGGCTCCCGCCCGCGGCCCGCGCCTTCGACGCCGCCGCTCGCGCCCGCCAGCTCGCGAGCCTGGTCCGCTTCTCCTTCCTCAACATCGTGAAGGACAAGGCGTTCGCCGCGATCGTGACGATCGGCATCATCAACGTCGTCATGGGCGCCTGGTACTCCGACCGCCTCTACGACGTGACCGTCTACCCGGTCACGTACCTGATGGCCGAGGTCATCCAGGGCGGCTTCTTCCTCTTCTTCATCATCCTGTCCACCGTCTACGCCGGCGAGCTGGCGTGGCGCGAGCGCCAGCTCGGCACGAGCCAGACCGCCGACGCGCTCCCGGTCCCGACCGGCGTGACCATGACCGGCAAGCTCCTCGGCCTCGTCCTCGCCGACATCGTGCTGCTCCTCCTCCTCATGGTGGCCGGCATGGGCGTGCAGGTGGCGAAGGGCTTCTTCGACTTCCAGCCCTGGCTCTACGTGCGCTTCCTGTTCGGCATCGTCTTCCCGGTGCTCGTCCAGCTCACGCTCCTCTCGTTCTTCGTCCACAGCGTCGTCGACAACAAGTACGTCGGGCACGTGCTGCTCATCGTCTACTACGTCGCCACGCAGGTCCTCTTCACGCTCGGCTTCGAGCACCAGCTCTGGAACTACGGCAGCTGGGCCGGCTTCACCTACTCGGACATGAACGGCTTCGGCCACTTCACGGCCGACATCGCCTGGCTCGCCGCGTACTGGACGTTCTTCGGGCTCGTGCTCGGCGTCGTCGCCTACCTGTTCTGGGTGCGGGGGACCGACACGGCGTGGAAGCAGCGCATCCGGGCGCTGAAGCAGCGCTGGGGCTGGCGGGCGCGGGCGGTCGGCGGGCTCGGCGCCGCCGGCGCGTTCGCCTGCGGCGGCTTCATCTTCTACAACACGAACATCCTGAACACGTACCGCACGTCGAAGGACGAGCAGCGGCGGCAGGCCAGCTACGAGAAGGCGTACCGGAGCTACCGCTCGCTGCCGCAGCCCCGGCTCGTGGACGTGAAGGTGCGCGCCGACCTCTTCCCCGAGCGCCGCGCGTTCCGCCTCACCGGCCTGCAGACGTTCGTGAACAAGGCCGGCCGGCCGATCGACACGCTCTTCGTCGACATGGACTC
>DASTKT010000059.1:0-114140 GCA_035715725.1 Longimicrobiales bacterium
CGCCAGGCCATGTACTCCACGAAGCGCGTCTTCCCGCAGCCGGTCGGCCCCTTCAGCATGACGTCGAGGCCCCGGCGGTGACACTGCTCGAAGAGGGCCACCTCGTCGCCCACGGGGAGGTAGTACGGCTCCGCGTGCAGCGAGCGCAGCCCCTGCGGGACGCACGGGCGCAGCAGCGTGGTCTGCGGCGAGCTCACGGCGTCACGCCTCCGCCGCCTCGGCCTCCGCCGCCGGCCACGGCGCCGGCTCGCGGTGGCCTCGCGGCATCAGGAAGAAGAAGTCGTAGAGGTAGAGCGCCACCCCGACGCTGAAGAGGATCCCGGTCAGCAGCAGCATGAGGAAGTGCACCTGGATCTTCTGCTGCGTCTCCAGGTAGCCGAGCCCGATGATCCGCTCGAGGTAGGTCTGCGTGATCCCCGCCGTGGCGAACGCCATGGTCATGCCGAACATCCCGGCCGCCTGCAGCCAGAACGCCCAGAGCCCGATCGCCGTCTCGTGCTCCTCGTGCGGCCGGCCGAAGAGGATCGGGGATGCGTACGTGATCACCGCGAGCACGATCATGACGTAGGCGCCGAAGAAGGCCATGTGGCCGTGCATCGCCGTGATCATGGTGCCGTGCGTCCACTTGTTGACCGACGGCCAGGTGTGCGCGAGCCCCAGGATCCCGGCGCCGAGCGCCGAGAAGACGACGCTCCCCAGCGTCCAGTGCACGGCCATGCGGTTCGGGTGCGCGAGCCCCGTGCGCCGCGTGGCGGAGTAGGCGTAGATGGCCATGGCCAGGAACGCCAGCGGCTCGAGCGCGCTGAAGATGCCGCCGATCGGCAGCCAGTACGCCGGCACGCCGATCCAGAAGTAGTGGTGCGCGGTCCCCAGGATCCCGGAGATGAAGGTGAGCGCCACGATGACGTAGAGCCACTTCTCCATGACCTCCCTGTCCGCGCCGGAGAGGCGGATCAGGAGGTACGCCAGCAGCCCGCCCTGGATCATCTCCCATACGCCCTCGACCCACAGGTGCACCGTCCACCAGCGGTAGAAGATGCTCACCGTGTAGTTGTCGAACTCGAGGAGCGCCGGGAGGTAGAGGATGGCCGCGCCGGCGAGCCCCGCCACCATCACGCCCGCCGTCGTCGTGAGGCGGCGCGCCTTCCAGATCGTCATCCCCAGGTTGTAGAGGAACATGAGCATGACGACGACGATGGCGATCTTCACCGGGAAGGGCTGCTCGAGCAGCTTGTTCCCCGCCGTCCAGCCGAAGAGATAGCCGACCACCGCCGTCACGCCCGCCGCCGTCCACAGCCCGAGCTGCCAGTACGCCAGCCTCGGCGAGTACAGCTCCGCGCGCGATTCCTCCGGCACCAGCCAGTACGCCGCCCCCATGAAGCCCGTCAGCACCCACACGATCAGCAGGTTCGTGTGGATCGCCTTCGCCACGTCGAAGGGGAGGAAGGAGCGGATCGGGTCCGGGCCCAGGTACTTCGCGATCGCAAGGAGCCCGAACACCATCTGCAGGCCGTAGAGGAGGAGCGCCACCACCCAGTACGGATACGCCACCGCCTGTGTCCGGTACCGCATGTCCCCTCCCTACTTCAGGGTCATCAGGTAGGCCACGAGCTCGTCCACCTGCCGCGGCTCGAGCGTCCGCGCGAAGTCCGCCGGCATGAGCGAACGGCCGCCGCTCGAGAACGTGGGCCCCTGCACCACGTACGCGTTCGGGTCCAGGATCGACTCGCGCAGGTAGCCCTCCGCGTCCTTCGCCTGGCCATGGTAGTCCGGGCTCTTCACCCGCTGCGCCGCCGTCGTCGCCGCGTTCGCCAGCGATGGCCCCACCAGGTTCACGCCCGGCGCGGTCGAGTGGCAGGCGAAGCACCCCGGCGGCGTCCGCCGGAACAGCGCCTCGCCCAGCGCCACCGGATCGGTCGACGCAGGCTGCGGCGGCGCCGCGCCCAGCGCCGCCGTCCCCGGGATCGCCGCACCCGACACCAGGATCGGCCGCGGCGGCCACCCCTGCGTGTCGATGTGGCTCACCCAGTCCAGGAACGCGATGAGCTCGTCGATCTCCCGGTCGCTCAGGTTCAGCGTCGGCATCAGCCGCCGGTCGCGCTCCTCCGAGTAGAACTTCGACGGGTCCTTCAGGAACGCCTTCAGGTACGCCGCCCCCCGCTGCTGCGTGATCTTCGTCAGGTCCGGCGCGAAGTACGCACCCTCCCCGAGCAGCGTGTGGCAGTTGATGCAGTTCTTCCGGTGCCACACATGCTTCCCCGCGACCACATCCGCCGTGATCCGGTCCGAGTGCGTCAACCTCGGGAATTGCCGATGACTGTCGATCGTGAGCGCCAGGAAGATCGCGGTGAACACGCCCGTGCCGGCGTAGAAGAAGGCGCGCGTCTGTCGCTTGGTCATGCGCCGCCTCCTACACGCCGATGTGGCCGAAGTAGCGTACGCCGATCCACGCCGAGTAGACCACGGCGACGAGCATGAGCGCGAGGACGAGAAGGCCGAGCGCGCGCGTGAGGCCGAGCCCGGATGGCGGGGCGGGTGGACCCTGCATCATCGCACCTCCGTCGCGAAGCGAGTGCGCGAGGCCGACTATCGAATGTCGACTGGCTAATGGTGATCAGGGCCCGGGCGCGCGAAGCAAGTTCCGTGCTTTCGCTGGCCGCGCCGGGCCGGTCGCTCACGGCGCCGCCGGACCCACGGCGGATTCTCGTCGGGGTCGTGCGCGCCGCCCCCGACCACGCCTTCCCGGCGCCACCGCCTCCCTGCCCGCCCGCCGCCGCGCTTCTTGACACGTCCGCCCCGGCGCGGGTAGAATGCACGCGTTGAGAATGACTCTCAAAGCCATGCGCACCCCTAGCTTCGGAGCTCCGTTGGCCGAGACGAACTCCTCCCGCAGCCGAGCGCGCACCGCCGTCGCGACGCTCCTGACGACGGGCGCGCTGCTCGTGGCCGCGGTGCTGATCTGGCAGATCCTGGCGGCGGCGGGTGCGCCGGACCCGCTGGCGCCGGGGACGGGGCGGACGGCGGCGGTGCTGGACATCGGGGTGCTGGTGTTCCGGGAGGGGCTGGAATGCATCCTGGTGCTGGCGGCGATCACGGCGAGCATGGTGGGGGAGACGCGGGCGCACCGGCGGCCGGTGGCGGCGGGGGCGGGGCTGGGGTTCGGGGCGACGCTGGTGACGTGGCTGGTCGCGGTCGGGATCATGGACAGCCTGGCGGAGAACGTGTCGGCGCTGGACCTGCAGGCGGCGACGGGGCTGCTGGCGATCGTGGTGCTGCTGGTGGTGATGAACTGGTTCTTCCACAAGGCGTACTGGACGGGGTGGATCGGCTTCCACAACCGGCGGAAGAAGGAGATCCTGAAGACGGCGGCGGGGCCGGCGGGCTCGCGGCGGAAGCTGCTTCTCGGCCTCGGCCTGCTCGGCTTCACGTCGATGTACCGTGAGGGCTTCGAGGTCGTGCTGTTCCTGCAGAGCTACCGGCTGAAGCTGGGGGGGACGCCGGTGCTGAACGGAGTGCTCGTGGGGCTGCTGCTGACGACGGTGGTGGGGGCGCTGACGTTCGTGGCGAACCGGCGGCTGCCGTACCGGAAGATGCTGGTCTTCACGGGGGTGATGCTGGGTGGGGTGCTCCTGGTGATGGTGGGGGAGCAGGTGCAGGAGATGCAGCTCGCGCACTGGCTGCCGGTGACGGAGATCCCGGCGCTGGCGCGGGTGATCCCGGGGTGGATGGAGCTGTGGTTCGCGGTCTTCCCGACGGTGGAGACGCTGCTGGCGCAGCTCGGCGCGGCACTGCTGGTTCTCGGCTCCTACTTCCTGGTCCAGCTCCGGCTCTCACCGCTGAAGCGAGGGACGGCGGCGGCGTAGGAAGTCCACCGCCCGCGTCACGTTCGCGGGCACTCCGAGGTCCGAGGATCGCACGCGAAGTCTCGGAGCCGCGGAGGCTGGCCGGGCGGCGAAGAGTTACCCGGGGATGTGAACGGCGCCCGGTGGGGAGCAACCCACCGGGCGCCGTTCGTTCCGGGAGCGGTGTCGATCTCGATCGCGCGCCCGACGACGGGCCCGAGCCCAGCGCCGCGGGCGCGGAGCCGGAGCCCGGCCTCACGTCCGCGGGCGGCCCGAGCTCCAAAAAATCTCACACGGAGCCACGGAGACGCGGAGGGGGACCACACCCTTCCGGCCGCACCCCGAGTCGCCGGCGTACGCCGGACATGACATCACAGGGGGGTGCGTTCCCCCGGCGAGCTTCCGCCGCCCGCCACTCCTCTGCGCCCTCTGCGCCTCTGCGGTGAGAATTTCCGTTCCCGCACGCAGTCGTTCCCGCGAACGCCGATGAACGCCGCCAGCCGGGCTCGGGCTCCGCGCCCCGCGCGGGACCCGGCCGGCGGGCCGACTCGTTCCCGGCGACGGCGTCGCTCAGCCCTCGTGCTTCTGCCGGAGCACCCGGCCGGTGTTCGCGTCGATCAGGACTTCCGCGTGGCCGGGGCCGGCGGTGTCGAGGTCGATCTCCCAGACGAGCACGCCGTTCTCGGTCTCGAGGTCCACGTCCTTGATCGGCGCGTTCGGGACCTGCCGCCGTGCGATCTCCCGTGCCCGCCGCTCCGAGATCTTCGGGTGCATGTGCTCGACTTCGTCCCCGTTGAACACGCGGTCGACGGTCTTGCCGATTTCGCTCGTGACGGTGCCGACGAGGTCGTCCTCGTGCTTGTTGGCGACGACGGCGCCGGTCCGGGCGTCGACGCGCACCTCCTGGTGCCCGGGGCCCGGCGTCTCGATGTCGAACTCGTAGACCAGGATGCCGTCCTTGGTCTTGAGCTTCGTGGACTTGATTCCCTGGTTGTTCGGCACGCGGGCCAGCGCGATGGCCTGGGCCCGCTGCATCGACATTCGGGCCGGCGGGGCGGGCTGCTGGGCCGCGAGCGCCCCCGCGCCGGCCGTGCCGAGGCCGAGGGCCAGCGCGAAGGTCGTCAGCATCTTCATCGTTCACCTCCTGAGACCACACCGCGGACGGCCCGGGACGGTCCCGGGCCGGGCACGCCGTACCGCGCGGCTCCCCCCCGCGCACCGTCGGCGGGCGTGCCGGAATCGCGTCCGGACTCGACGTCCGGCAGGTCCCAGGGGTGCAGACCTCGTACCGGCGGCGCCGGCTGGCGGCATCCGTGGCCCGGCCCACCCGTCCGCGGGCGGCGGGCACTGCGCCGGGCGCCTCAGCGTCGCTCGAGGAGGAGGCGCGCGTACTCGGCCGGCGTGTCCACGTCCGGAGGTGGGGGAAACTCGAAGCGGACCCGCTCGACGCGGGCGGGGTCGGCCGCCACGATCCGGCGGGCGCCGACGTCGCCACGGAGGCGGAGCAGCTCGGGGAAGACGGAGCGGTCGAAGACGACGGGGTTGCCGCGGACGCCGGCGTAGTCGGGGGCGACGATCGGCGCCGAGCCCGCCCGGTAGGCGGCGACCAGGCGCCCGACGACCTCCGGCGTGACCGCCGGCTGGTCGCCGAGCGCGACGAGGGCGGCGTCGGCGCCGGCCGCGACGGCGCGCATGCCGACGCGCAGCGAGCCGCTCAGCCCGGCCGACCAGCGGCGGTTCGGGGCGAAGCGGACGGGCAGCCCCGCCAGCGCCGCGCACACCGCCGCCGCCTCGCGGCCGACCACGACGACCAGCTCGAGGAGCGGCGCGGCCAGGAGGTGCTCGGCGGCGATCCGGACCAGCGGCACGCCGTCCAGCGGAGCCAGCAACTTCTGGCTGCCGAAGCGGCGGGACGCGCCCGCGGCCAGGAGCACGGCCGAGACGGCCGTGCGCCGGCTCGCGGGCGTGTCCGGCGGGCTCAAGCGCCGCGTGCGCGGGCCATCGCCCGCTCGACGGCCCGCCGCGTGTGCACGCGGACCAGGTTGGCCTGGTACTCGACGGAGCCGCGCCGGCCCGCGTGCAGCATGAGCCCGTCGGTCGCGCCGTCCGCGGCCGCGGCGACGTCGCCGCCCGCCGCGTCCGTGCCGACCAGCGCCTGCTCGACGGCGGTCGCGCGCGTGGCGTGCGCCCCGACGCCCGTGAGCGCCACGCGCGCCCGGGCGATCCGGCCGTCGCCGCCGAGCGTGACGACGGCGGCCACGCCCACGACCGCGAAGCGCGAGGCGGGGTGCGCGCGCTTCTCGTACGCGCCGCCCGTGCCCGGCGGCGGCACCGGGATGCGAACCTCGCGCAGCAGCTCGGTCGGCTCGAGCGCCGTGGTCAGGATCCCGCGGAAGAAGTCCGCCGCGGCGATGGTGCGCTCGCCGGTCGACCCGACCGCGATCAGCTCGGCGTCGAGCGCGAGCACGACGGCGGGGAGGTCCGCCGCCGGGTCGGCGTGGGCCAGGCTGCCGCCGATCGTGCCCATGGCCCGCACCTGCGGGTCGCCGATCGTGGCGGCGGCCTCGGCGAGGACCGGGACGGTGCGGCGGACGAGGTCCGACGTCTCCAGCTCGCGGTAGCGCGTGGCGGCGCCGATCCGGAGATGCCCATCCTCCTCCCGGATCCCGAGCAGCCCCGCGGCGTGGCGGATGTCGATCACGTGCGACGGCCGGGCCAGCCGCAGCTTCATGAGCGGCACGAGGCTGTGCCCGCCGGCCAGCAGCTTGGCGTCCTCGCCGTAGCGGGCCAGTAGCCGTTGCGCCTCCTCGGCGGTGGCGGCGTGATGGTACTCGAAGCTCGTCGCGTACACGGCTCACCTCCCGCGCTGGGCGTGGATGGCTTGCCAGACCCTGGCCGGCGTGTAGGGCATGTCCAGGTGCGTGATGCCGAACGGGGCCAGCGCGTCCATGACGGCATTGGCCACCGCCGCCGGCGAGGCGATCGTCCCGGCCTCGCCTACGCCCTTGACGCCCAACGGGTTGGACGGGCTCGGGGTCACCGTCCGGTCCAGCTCGAACGTCGGGAAGGCGTCGGCCCGGCCGAGCGGATACTCCATGTGCGAGCCGGTCACGAGCTGCCCCGCATCGTCATAGACGGCGTGCTCCCAGAGCGCCTGGCCGATGCCGTGCGCGATCCCGCCGTGGAGCTGCCCGTCCACGATCATCGGGTTGACGACGTTGCCGACGTCGTCCACGGCGACGTACCGCTGGAGCTCGACCTCCCCCGTCTCCGCGTCGACCTCGACGACGGCGACGTGGGCGCCGAACGGGAAGACCCAGTTCGGCGGGTCGAAGAACACCGTCGCATCGAGCCCCGGCTCGATCTCCATGGGGAGCGCGTGCGGGATGTAGGCGGCGAGCGAGATCTCGGCGAACGTCTTCGCGCGGTCCGGCGAGCCGCGGACGAAGTACTTCCCGTCCTCGACCTCGATGTCCTCCTCGGCCGCCTCGAGCAGGTGCGCCGCGATCTTGCGCGCCTTGTCGCGGACGCGGAGCGCGCTCAGGTAGACCGCGCTGCCGCCGACCGTGCCGCTCCGGCTGCCGTAGGTGCCCATCCCGAACGCGATGCGCCCGGTGTCGCCGTGGACGACGTCGACGTCCTCGACCGGCACGCCGAGCGTGTCGGCCGCGATCTGCGCGAACGTGGTCTCGTGCCCCTGCCCCTGCTGCTGCGAGCCGGTGAACACGCTGACCTTCCCGGTCGGGTGCACGCGCACCTGGCCGCTCTCGTAGAGGCCGGCCACCGCGCCGAGCTTGCCGATGATGCGCGACGGCGCGAGCCCGCACGCCTCGACGTAGGTGCAGAGCCCGATCCCGAGATAGCGCCCCTGCCGCCGCAGCCGCGCCTGCTCCTGGCGCAGCGCCGCGTAGCCGACCATCCCGAGCGCGCGCTCCAGCGCCGGCGCGTAGTCGCCGCTGTCGTACGTCAGCGCCGGCGAGCTGGCGTAGGGGAACGCCTCCGGCGGGATGAAGTTGCGGCGCCGCAGCTCCGGCGGATCCAGCCCGAGCCGGGCGGCGGCGAGGTCGACGAGGCGCTCGATGACGAACGTCGCCTCGGGACGGCCGGCGCCGCGCAGCGCGTCCACCGGCGCGGTGTTCGTGAAGACGCCGCGCACCCCGCACCAGACGGTCGGGATGCGGTACTGCCCGGAGAGCACCGGTGCGTACAGGTACGTGGGCGTGACCGTGCCGAACAGGCCGTGGTTCGCGCCCAGGTTCGCGATCGTGCGGACGCGGAGCGCGAGGATGCGGCCGTCGGCGTCGAGCGCGAGCTCGGCGTCGGTCACGTGGTCCCGCCCGTGGCAGTCCGTGAGGTAGCTCTCGCGCCGCTCGGCCGTCCATTTCACGGGACGCTCGAGCTTGCGCGCCGCCCACGCCACGGCCACCTCGTCCGGGTAGATCATGATCTTCGAGCCGAAGCCGCCGCCCACGTCCGGCGAGATCACGCGCAGCTTGTGCTCGGGGATGCCCAGCGCGAACGCCCCGATGATCAGCCGGTGCACGTGCGGGTTCTGCGACGTGGTCCAGAGCGTCAGCTCGTCGGTCGCCGGGTTGTAGGCGGCCAGGCTCGCGCGCGGCTCGATGGCGTTCGGGATCAGCCGCTGGTTCACGAACCGCTGGCGCACCACGTGGGCGGCCGCGCCGAACGCGGCGTCGGCGGCCGCGGCGTCGCCGATCGACCAGTCGAAGGAGAGGTTGTCGGGCACGTCGTCGTAGACCTGCGGCGCGCCGGGCTCGAGCGCGCGCTCCGCGTCCACCACGGCCGACAGCGGCTCGAAGTCCACGTCGACCAGCTCCGCGGCGTCCCGCGCGGTGTACGGGTCGTCCGCCACGACCATCGCCACGCCCTCGCCCACGAAGCGGGCGCGCTCCAGCGCCAGCGCGCGCCGCTGGCCGTATTTGATGCCGGGGAGCACCCACGCGGTCGGGATCGGGTTCACGCCGGCATCCGCCAGCTCCTTCCCCGTGTAGACCGCGACCACGCCCGGCAGCGCCAGCGCGCGGGACGCGTCGATGCCGTGGATGAGCGCGTGCGCGTACGGACTGCGCACGAACACCGCGTAGGTGGTGCCGGGGAGCTTCACGTCGTCCGTGAACGTGGCGCGGCCGGTGATCAGCCGGGGGTCCTCCCGGCGCTTGATGCTCGAGCCGAGGATCCTGGCGCCCGCGGGCGCCTTCGTCGTCGCCATGGCGCCTCCTCAGGTGGTGGGGACGGGGACGGCGGGCGCCTCCGCGGTGCCCGGGGCCGGGACCGCGGCGCCCTCCGACATCCGGTGGGCCGCGGACTGCACGGCCCGCACGATGTTCTGGTAGCCGGTGCAGCGGCAGATCACGCCCTCGAGGCCGTGGCGGATCTGCGCCTCCGTCGGGTTCGGCTCGCGGGCGAGCAGGTCGAGCGCGGCCATCATCATTCCGGGCGTGCAGAAGCCGCACTGCAGGCCGTGCTCCTCCCAGAAGCCCTGCTGCAGCGGGTGCAGCGCGCCGTCGCGGGCGAGGCCTTCGACGGTGAGCACCTCGGCGCCGTCGGCCTGCACGGCGAAGAGGGTGCACGACTTCACGGCCTCGCCGTCCAGGTGCACGAGGCACGCGCCGCACTGGCTCGTGTCGCAGCCGACGTGGGTGCCGGTGAGGCCGAGCGTGTCTCGCAGGTAGTGTACGAGAAGGAGGCGCGGCTCGACCTCGTCCTCGTGGACCCTGCCGTTCACGGTGATGCGTACCCTGGCCACGGGACCTCCTCGCGTGGAGGGTGGAACGACGGCGGCGCCCCGGGCGGGGCGGGCCTTCGGCTTCGAGGTCAGGCGCCGGCGCCGCGGGCGGCCAGGCCGCCGCGCAGCGCTCGGAGCGGGAGCAGCGCGCAGGCCAGGCGCGAGGCGGGGACCGTCGCATCGAGGGCGGCCAGCAGCTCGGCGTCGCCGAGGGCGCCGGCGTCCGCGAGCGTCCGGCCGGGGAGCAGCTCCGTGAGCAGCGAGGCGGCGGCGATGCTGAGGGCGCAGCCGTCGCCCCGGAACGCGGCTTCGGCGACGACGCCGTCGGCGAAGCGCAGCTCCAGCCGGATGCGGTCGCCGCAGACGGCGTTGTACGCCTCCTCGGCGACGTCGGGCGCCTCCAGCCGCCGGTGGTTGCGCGGCCGGCGGAAGTGCTCGAGGACCGTGGGGCTGAAGAGCGTCACGCGCGCCCTCCTCCGCCGAGCCCGGGCGCAGCCGCGCGGGCGGACCCGCGGCTCACGCGCGCCCCCGCAGCCGCATCGGCGTACCCGGCCGGCCGGCGCGCTCGGCCAGGACCTCCGCCAGGATGCTGACGGCCAGCTCCGCGGCGGTCTCGGCGCCGACGTCGAGCCCGATCGGCGTGCGAACCCGCTCCAGCGCCTCGGCGGACGCGCCATCCTCGGCCAGCAGCCGCAGGATCGTCTCGCCGCGCTTGCGGCTGCCGAGCATGCCGATGTACGCCGCGTCGCTCTGGAGCACGCGGCGCAGCACGGGCAGGTCGAACTTGTAGTCGTGCGCGACGAGCACGACCGCGCTGAGCGGGCCGAAGCGCAACTGCTCCGCGACCTCGGACGGGATGCCGACGCGGATCTCGTCCGCGTCCGGGAACGCCTCGCGGTTCGCGTAGCGCTCGCGGGAATCGACGACGACCGTGCGCATCCCGAGCGCGCGGCCGAGCCGCACGAGCTGCTGCGCGATGTGCCCGGCGCCGAAGACGACGAGCGCGTACGGCGGCGCGTGGACCTCGAAGAACACGGGGACGCCCGCGACGTCGAGGGTCCGCGAGCTGCCCCGCCGCAGCACGTCCCCGGCCTGGCGCACGAGCTCCGCGGCGAGGGCGGGGTCGCCGACGTCGCCGGAGACGGTGCCGTCGTCCAGCACGACCAGCTTGCCGCCGCCCGCGCGGAGCGGCGTGGCGACGACGGCGCGGCCGCCCGCGGCGGTGTGCGCACGCACGCGGGCGTACGCCGCGACGGTCGGGTCCGCCGGGTCGTCCAGCGCGAGCGGCTCGAGGAAGACGTCCACCGAGCCGGCGCAGCTCAGCCCCATCTCGCGGGCGTCCTCCTCCCCGAGATCGACGGAGAGCAGCGTCGGCGTGCGCGAGCCCAGCGTCTCGGCCGACTCCTCCACGACGCGCGCGTCCACGCAGCCGCCGATCGTGACCGAGCCGAGGATCCCGCCGTGCTCGCCGACCCACATCTTCGCGCCCTCGCGCCGGGGCGACGTGCCGCGCGTGGCAACCAGCGTGGCCATGGCGACGCGCGTCTCGCGACCGGCGAAACCGTCGAGCTGCTCGAGCATTTCCTTCATCCGCCCCTCAGAGTCGGAGGTGGTCCACCAGCGCTTCCAGGCTGGCAAGGTTGTGCGCCGGCGCGAACACGTCCAGATGGGGAAGCGCCGCCTGCATCCCGCGCGTCAGCGGCCGGTAGCCGGGGCTCCCCAGCAACGGGTTCAGCCAGACGACCTTCCCGGCGCGCCGCCGGAAGCCGCGGAGCGCGGCGGCGAGCTCCGCCGGATCGCCGGTGTCCCAGCCGTCGCTCATGACGACGACGATGGTACGACGGTCCAGCAGCCGCGGCCAGCCGGCGGCGAACGCGGCCAGGCACGCGCCGATGCGCGTGCCGCCGGACCAGTCGCGGACGTCCCGGGAGAGCCGGCCGAGCGCGGTCCGGTAGCTGGAGCCGCGGAGCTGGTCGGTGACGCGGCTCAGCCGCGTGGCGAAGACGAACGTCTCCACGCGCGCGAAACAGTTCTGCAGCGCGTACACGAACTGGAGCAGGAACCGCGAGTAGAGGTCCATCGAGCCGGAGACGTCGCACAGCAGCACGAGCTTGACGCGCTTCGGCTTGCGCTCGCGCAGCGCCAGCTCGACGGCGTCCCCGGCGGTGCGCAGCGAGCGGCGCAGCGTGCGGTGCGGGTGCACGCGCGGGCCGCGCCGGCTCAGGGTCCAGCGGCGGCTCGGCCGGGCCGCCAGCCGGCGGGCCAGCCGCGCGGCGACGCGGCGGACCGCGTCCAGCTCGTCCGCGGAGAACGCGGCGAAGTCCTTCTCGGCGAGGACCTCCTGCGCGCTGGCGAGCGGCACACCGGTCGGCTCGCCGATTCCTTCGTCGCCGCGTGCCCACTGCTGGAGGGAGAGCGCGGCGGCCCGGCCGCGGGAGGCCTCGACGGCGGGCGGCTCCGTGTCGGCGGGCTCGCCGCCGGCCGCCTTCGGGCGCCGCGGCGCGGGCACCGGCGAGGCGCCGGCGTCCCATGTCTCGCGGAACGCGTCGTCGAAGGCGGCGTACTCCTCGACCCGGCCGACGAGGACGGTGCGGAGCGCGAGGTAGACCTCGCGGCGGTCGGCGAGGTCGACGCGCGCCAGCGCGCGGACGGCCGCCAGCGCCTCGCCCGTCGTGGCGGGCACGTCCCGGCGGCGCAGCGCGCGGCAGAGGCGGACCGTCGCGGCGACGAGGTCGCGGGCGTCGGCGTCGGCGGGCGGGGCGGGCGCGGCGCCGCCCGGGGCCCCGCCGTGGGGCCGCGCGACGGGGACCGCCGGCTCCGCGCTCATGCCGGCGCCCCGACGAGCGCCTCGAGCCCGCCGCCGTCCAGCGCCGCCGCGACCTTGCGCAGGTCCGCCTCCTCCTTGAGCAGGCAGCCGAGCGTCTCGCGCACGACGGCGGGATCGAGGTGCGCGGCGTGGAGCGCGACGAGCGCCCGCGCCCAGTCGAGCGTCTCCGAGACGCCCGGCACCTTGGCCAGCTCGAGCCGGCGCAACGACTGGAGGAAGGCGGTGACCTCGGCGGCGAGCGCGTCGCCGATGCCGTCCACCTTGGAGCGGACCACGCGCAGCTCCTTCTCGTAGGAGGGGTAGTCGATCCAGAGGAAGAGGCAGCGCCGCCGCAGCGCGTCCGACAGCTCGCGGGTGCGGTTCGACGTGAGGATGACGCACGGGTGGTGCGTGGCGCGGATGGTGCCGATCTCGGGGATCGTGACCTGGAAGTCGGAGAGCACCTCGAGGAGGAACGCCTCGAACTCCTCGTCGGCGCGGTCCACCTCGTCGACGAGCAGGACCGGCGGCTTGTCGGGGTGCGTGATGGCCCGGAGGAGCGGCCGGCGCAGCAGGAACGCCTCGCCGAAGATCGAGGCCTCCTTCTCCTCGACGGAGCGGGCCGAGTGCTCCTCCATCTTGATGCGCAGCATCTGCTTCGGGTAGTTCCACTCGTACAGCGCCGCGGCCGCGTCGAGCCCCTCGTAGCACTGCAGCCGGATCAGCTCGGTGTCGAGCGCCTGCGCGAGCACCTTCGCGATCTCGGTCTTGCCGACCCCGGCGGGCCCCTCCACGAGCAACGGCTTCCGCAGCGCGATGGCCAGGTGCACCGCCGTGGCGACCTCCGGATCGGCCACGTACGCCTGCCGCTCGAGCAGCTCCTGGATGCGACGGACCTCTTCTCGCAACGCCACCTCTCTCCGCCGGTCGTGTCGTTCGGGTGCACCGCCGCGGCGCGCCGGCCCGGCCGCGGGCCGATCGCCGCGCACCGCGTCAGTGGGCGCCAGCCAGGTAGCGCTCCGGCTCCCGCTCGAACGCCGCCCGGCAGTGCGGGCAGCAGAAGTAGACGGTCCGGCCGTCCGCCAGCGTCGAGGTATGGCGGGCGGACGCCGGATCGACCGCCATGCCGCAGACGGGGTCGGTGGCGAAGGCCGGAGGTGGGGCGACCGGCATCGGCGCCGGCGCGGCCGCGGCGGTCGGCGCCCGCCCGCCATCGGCCGCCCGTCCAGCGTGCCGCGCCTGCACCACCTCCGCCACGATGCTGACGGCGATCTCGCCCGGCGCGCTCCCGCCCAGGTCGAGGCCGGCCGGCGCCTTCACGCGCGAGGCCGCGTCGGCGGGCACTCCGCGGGCCCGCAGGTACGCCAGCAGCGATTCCGCCTTCTTCCGGCTCGCGACCAGCCCGATGTACGCGGCGCCGGCGCCGACCGCCGCCTCCAGCGCCTCCTCGTCCGCCTCCCCCATCGTGGCGACGACGACGAAGCGGCGTTCCGTGTCGCCCGCGGCGGCGCGGATCCGGCCGGCCAGCTCGGCCACGCCCTCGTCGCCGGCCGGGAGCTCGGCGGCGCCGGGGCGCGCCACCTCCAGCCCGGCCTCCGGCGCGAGCCGCGCGACCGCCTCGGCCACGGGCGTCGTCCCGAGCACCACCAGCACGGCGGCCGGCAGGACCGGCTCGAGGTAGACATCCACGGCGCCCTCCCCCTGGCACGTGAGCGCGAAGACCCGCACGTCGTCCCGCGAATCCGGCTCCGCCGCCGGATTCAGCCGCAGCAGCCGCGGCCGGCCCTCCGCGAGCGCCGCCAGCGCCTCCCGCACGACCGTCGGCCGCAGGCACCCGCCGCCGATCCACCCCTCGACCCGCCCATCGGCGTGGATGAGCGCATGCGCTCCCACCCGCGCCGACTGCGGGGCCTCCCGAGCCACGATCGTGGCGAGGACGAAGGGAGAGCCGGTGCGCTTGAGCGCGGCGGCTTGCTCCAACCAGAGGTCCATGGGCGTCCTCCCAACCGGCTATTCCGCTGGCCGCACGGGGTCCTCGAACATCCAACAGCAACGGAATTTCACCGCAGAGGCGCAGAGGGCGCAGAGAACGGCAACGGAAAGCCGGGCGGCGCCGGGTCGTCGTAGCTGAGACATCCTCTGGGGTCGGACCGGTGAAACGCGGGTCACCGGTGCAACCCCAATTCGTTTCCTGGCGTCGGCGCTGGAGGCGGCGTAGCCCGGTTCCAACTTCAAACTCGGTGCGGGTGCCGTGAGCGCTGCGCCCCGCCGGCTCCCGCCGTTCTCTGCGCCCTCTGCGCCTCTGCGGTGAAAATCTCCGTTCCCGGCCTAATCCGTGACGCCATGCTCGCGCAGCAGCGCCCAGACCTTGTACGGCGTGATCGGGATGTCGATGTGCCTCACGCCCAGGTGCCACAGCGCGTCCACGACGGCGTTCGCGATCGCGGCGGGGGCGCCGACGGTCGCGGATTCGCCGATCCCCTTGGCGCCCAGCGGGTGGTGGGGCGAGGGCGTGACGGTGCGGTACGTCTCCCAGGCGGGCGTCTCGGCCGCCGTCGGAAGCAGGTACTCCATGAACGAGCCGCCCTGGATGTTGCCGGACTCGTCGTACTGGATCTCCTCGAAGAGCGCCGGCGCCAGCCCCATGGTCAGCCCGCCGTGGACCTGGCCCTCCACGATCATCGGGTTGATCACGTTGCCGCAGTCGTCCACCGCGACGAAGCGCCGGACCTTCACCTCGCCCGTGCCCTTGTCGATGTCGACCGCGCAGATGTAGCTGCCGAACGGGTACGTCAGGTTCGGCGGGTCGTAGTAGTCGACGGCCTCGAGCCCCGCCTCCATCCCCTGCGGGTGGTTCGTGTACGCGGCGAACGCGATCTCCTGGATCGTGGCGCCGCGGTCCGGCGCGCCCTTCACGTGGAAGCGGCCGGGCTCCCACTCGAGGTCGTCCTCGTGCACCTCGAGCAGGTGCGCCGCGATCTTGCGCGCCTTGTCCCGCACCTTGCGGCAGGCGACGGCGGCGGCGGCCGCGGCCACCGGCGTGGAGCGCGAGGCGTACGTGCCGAGACCGTAGGGCGCGGTGTCGGTGTCGCCTTCCTCGACGGTCACGTCGTCGACCGGGATGCCGAGTTCCTCGGCGACGATCTGCGCGTACGTCGTCTCGTGCCCCTGCCCCTGGGACTTCGTGCCGAGCCGCGCGATCGCCTTCCCCGTCGGGTGCACGCGCAGCTCGCAGGAGTCGAACATCTTAATGCCGAGGATGTCGAAGTGCTTCGACGGGCCGGCGCCGACGATCTCCGTGAAGCTGGAGATGCCGATCCCCATCAGCTCGCCGCGCCCTCGCTTCTCCGCCTGCTCCTTGCGCAGCTCGGCGTAGCCGATCTTCTCCATGGCCAGCTCGAGCGCGGCGCCGTAGTTCCCGCTGTCGTACTCCCAGCCGAGCACCGAGTGGTAGGGAAACTGCTCGGGGCGCACGAAGTTCTTGAGCCGGAACTCCGCCGGATCGACGCCGAGCTGGTGCGCCATGACGTCGGCCATGCGCTCGATCATGTGCACGGCTTCCGTGACGCGGAACGAGCAGCGGTAGGCGATGCCGCCCGGCGGCTTGTTCGTGTACGCCGCGTCCACGGCCACGTGCGCGGCCTTCAGGTCGTAGGAGCCGGTGCAGACGTGGAACAGCCCCGCGGGGAACTTCGACGGGTTCGCCGCCGCGTCCGTGTAGCCGTGGTCCGCCAGCGTCTTCACGCGCAGCGCCGTGAGCTTGCCGTCCTTCGTGCCGGCCAGCTCCGCGTGCATGTGGTAGTCCCGGGCGAACGAGTCCGCCATCAGGTTCTCCATCCGGTCCTCGACCCACTTCACCGGCTTGCCGGTCAGCACCGACGCCGCGACCGCGATGACGTACCCGGGGTAGACCGGCACCTTCCCACCGAAGCCGCCGCCGATGTCGGGCGAGATGATGCGGATCCGGTTCTCCTTCAGCCCGACGTGCCCGGCGACGAGGGCGAAGACGGTGCGGATCGCGTGCGGCGCCTGCGTCGTCATCCAGACGGTGAGCTGGTTCATCACCTTGTCGTAGGACGCCACGCAGCCGCACGTCTCGATCGAGCTGACGTGGATGCGCGGGAGGTAGATGTCCTCGGCGACGACGACGTCCGCCGCCCGGAACGCCTGCTCCGTGGCCGCGGCGTCCCCCACCTCCCAGTGCCAGATGTGGTTGTCGGTCTTCCCCTTGTCCTTGCGCAGCACGGGCGCGCCCGGCTCCAGCGCCTGGAACGGGTCCACGACCGGCGGGAGCGGGTCGTACTCGACGCGGACCGCCTCCACGCCGTCGGCCGCGGCGTAGCGCTCCGTGGCCAGCACCGCCGCCACCTCCTGCCCCTGGTACATGACCTCGTCCGTCGGCAGCACCATCTGCGTGTCCGACATCAGCGTCGGCATCCAGTGCAGGTTGTACTTCTCGAGGTCCCGGCCCGTGATCACCGCCAGCACGCCCGGCGTGGCCAGCGCCGCCGAGGCGTCGATCGACGTGATCTTCGCGTGCGCGAACGGGCTCCGCACGATGTCCAGGTGCAGCATCCCGGGGAGCACTACGTCGTCCACGTAGGTCCCCCGCCCCTGGAGGAAGCGCGCATCCTCCTTGCGCTTCACCGAATGGCCCATCCCGCCGACGTCCGGGGTCGTGCGCGTCGCCATGTGCGCCTCCTCTCTAGTCGCCGGTGGCGGCGACGGCCGCCTCGGCGGGGACCGCGGGGGGAGCCGCCGCCTGCTCGCTCAGGCGATGGGCGGCGAACTGCACGGCCTTCACGATGTTCACGTAGCCCGTGCAGCGGCACAGGTTGCCGGAGATCGCGCCGCGGATCTCCGCCTCGCTCGGGTTCGCGTTGCGCGCCAGCAGCGCGACCGCCGTCATCATCATCCCCGGCGTGCAGAAGCCGCACTGCAGCCCGTGCTCCTCGTGGAAGCCCTGCTGCACCGCGTGCAGCACGCCGCCCTGCGCCAGCCCCTCCACGGTCGCGACCTCGCGGCCGTCCGCCTGCACCGCCAGCACGGTGCACGACTTCACCGGCCGCCCGTCGAGCAGCACGGTGCACGCGCCGCAGTGGCTCGTGTCGCAGCCGATGTGCGTGCCGGTCAGGCGCAACTGCTCCCGCAACAGGTGCACGAGGAGCGTGCGCGCCTCGACCCGCGCGCTCCGCACTTCGCCGTTGACGGTGACGTGGATGTCATGACTCGACATGGGCCTCCTTTCGGCCGGCTCCGCCGGCCGCGAGAGGCCCCGCTGGCGCGGGGCCGCGAGAGGTCGCCCTGCGGGCGACCGCAAGAGGCGGCCGGCCTGACGGCCGGCGCCGCAAGAGGCCGGGCTTCGCCCGGCCGCCTTTCACTGCGGAACTGCTGGGTGTTCGGGTCGCCGGCGGGAGGCCGACCTCTCGCGGCGCCGGCCGTCCGGCCGCGCCTCTCGCGGGAGGGCGCAGCCCGACCTCTTGCGGGAGGGCGCAGCCCAACCTCTTGCGGGAGGGCGCAGCCCGACCTCTTGCGGGAGCGCGCCAGCGCGACCTCTTGCGGGAGGGCGAAGCCCGACCTCTTGCGGCCCCGCGCCAGCGGGGCCCTCACCCGGCCCGCTCCACCGCCCGCCGCAGCGCGCGGTACGCCAGCACCCGCACCACGTCGCGCTTGTAGTCGGCGCTGCCGCGCCGGTCGGAGACGGGCTGCGCATCGGCGGCGGCGAGGCGCGCGGCGTCCTTCAGCACGGCGTCGTCGGGGCGCTGGCCCGCGAGCCGGGCCTCGGCCTGGCGGGCGCGGATCGGCATCGGCCCCACGTTCGTGAGCCCGATCCCCGCCCGCTCGACGACGCCGTCCGCGGCGAGCGTCACCTGCACGGCGACCGCGGCGGTCGCGAAGTCGCCGACCTTGCGCTCGAGCTTGAGGTACGCGCCGCCGCTGCGCGGCGGCGGCGTCGGCACGCGGATCTCCACGACCACCTCGTCCGGCTGGAGCGCGGTGGCGAACAGCCCCGTGAAGAAGTCGTCGATGGCGATGGCGCGCTCGCCGGCCGGACCGCGCGCCACGATGACGGCGCTCAGCGCGAGGAGCGTGGCGGGATGGTCGTTGGCCGGGTCGGCGTGCGCGACGTTGCCGCAGATCGTCGCGCGGTTGCGCACGAGCGGGTCGGCGACGACGGCCGCGGTGTCCGCGAGCAGCGGGTAGCGGGCGCGGACGATCGCGGACGCCTCGACGTCGCTCTCGCGCACGAGCGCGCCGATCCGCAGCATCCCCGCGTCCTCGCGCAACCGGTCGAGCCCGGGAATGCGGTTGATGTCGACCAGGACGCGTGGGGAGGCCAGGCGGAGCTTCAGCAGCGGGAGGAGGCTCTGGCCACCGGAGAGGATCTTGGCCTCGTCGCCTTCCGTGTGCAGGATGGCGATGGCCTCGTCGACGCTCGAGGGGGCAACGTAATCGAAGCGGGGCGGGATCATGGCGCGGCACCTCCGCTGGGGGAGGCCGGGGAGCGGGCTGGCGCCGCGCCGGCGACGCCGCTGCGCCACACCCCGGACGAAAAGGACCGCGGCGGGCGGTCCGAATCACCGGCGATCTGGCAACGCGCGGCGTCGCGAGCTGTCGAGGGAGAAGAGAAGAAGCGGCCCGAGCCGCAATCTGACGGATTCCGGGGCGCCGGCAGCCGTGCTGCGTGGAGGGATCATTGACGCTGGGGGCACCCGTCCAGCATGTTACCCGGCGATCGCCTCGATTGCAAGCCTGCCAACGACAATCGGCCGCCGCCGCGGCTCGGCGCCGGCCGCCTCCGCCCGTGCCCTCCACCGGGCTCCCGCCACGCGCAGCCAGGAGGTCCTGATGGCGATCCGGATCCAGGAACGTTTCGAGGTCGCGGCGCCGCCGGACCGGGTCTGGTCCTACCTCGTCGATCCGACCCGGGTGGTGCGCTGCCTCCCCGGCGCGGAGCTGCTCGAGGTCACCGCGGACGGCGGGTTCCTCGGCCGGATGAAGGTGAAGGTCGGGCCGGTCACCACCGCCTACAAGGGGAAGGCGCGCTTCCTCGAGACGGACGCCGCGCAGCGCCGCGCCCGGCTCACGGGCGCGGGGCAGGAGACGGCCGGCGCCGGCTCGGCCCGCATGACCATGACGAGCGAGGTCGTGGAGCTGCCGGGCGGGCGGACCGAGGTCCGCGTGGACGTGGACGTCGATGTCGTCGGCAAGGTCGTGCAGTTCGGCCGCGGGCTGATCGAGGAGGTCTCGCGCCAGCTGTTCCGCCAGTTCGCGGAGTGCGCCCGCGCAACGCTGGAGGCGACGGGGCCGGCGCAGGCTGCCGGCACGGCGGCGGTCGTGGGCGCGGCGCCGGCACCGGCGGGGATGGCCACCGCGACGCCGGCTGCCTCCGGGGCCGCGGCGGCACCCCCGACCGCCGCGGTCGCCGCGGCGCCGGCTCCGGCCCAGCCGCTCCGGGTCCTGCCCGTGCTCTGGGCCGCGTTCGTGGCGTGGATCCGTCGCGTGTTCGGGGGGAAGCGCCCCACGGCGTGAGGAACCGCGGAGCGCAGGTGGGCGCCGCCCGGAGCCCGCCGCCGGCCCTGGCCGACGGCCCGGATCTCCGCTCCCGCTCTTGCTTGCGCTCCCGCTCCCGGGATGGCTTCGCGGCGGTCGATCAGCGCCCGGCACACAGCGCGCGGTAGCCCGCGCGACCGCCCTCCAGGGCCACGTAGCGGCACGCCGACGACGCGATGGAGGCGACCTCGGGGCGGCGCGCGGGGAGTGGTCCGAGGATGGTCGGAGCGCGGGTCGGAGCGGGGCCGCCGGGCTTCGGCGCCGGCCGCCAGAACGCATTCAACACCGTCTGGCCCCCCATCACGAGCGAGTGCGGATCCCCGCCGTCGGGGGATGCCAGGTCCACCGCAGAGGCCGCGGATGCACCGAACAGGATGCGACCGCCATCTGGCGACCAGCTCGCCCCCCACCGCAGGGCGTTCGTCAGCACCCGGCGGCCCCCGCCGTCGGCGTCGTGCACCTCCAGTCCCCAGTTGCCGGCGTCCCCTGTGCTCACCACGAGTGCCGCGCCGTCCGGCGACCACCGGCTGATGCCGTAGCCGACCCGGTCGGGGGTCGTGTTCACGACCGACCAGTCGGCCAGCCGGAGGATCTGCACGGCCTGCCGGCCGCCGACGAACGACTCGAAGGACAGGCGGCTACCGTCGGGCGACCACTGCAGGTGCTGCGGCAAGGAGAGCGTCACGGGCGCCACCGTCAGCCCCGTGCCATCGGGGTGGACCAGGCAGATCGTCTGCTGCGGCCTCCAGCAGGCGAAGGCGAGCCACGCCCCATCGGGCGACCACACGGGCCCGAGGTCGAGCCGCTCGCCGGGCAAGACCACGCGGTCCTCGGAGCCGTCGGGCCGCACGAGATGCAGGTTCGAGCGGGTGAAGGCGCCCGCGGCCGAATCGCGGAGCCCGTACGCGATCCAGCGGCCGTCCGGCGACCAGTCCAGGTCCGACTCGCCCTCCCCTGGAATGGCCGCCAGCGCGCGCATGGTCCCGTGGAGGTCCACCACATAGACGTCCTGGTCACCCGGCGTCGTCTTCACGAAGGCGACGCTCGAGCCGTCGGGCGACCAGGTCGCGCCCCACTGGCCGCCATCCTGGGCCGGCGTCAGCTTCCGGCGCACCCCCCTGGCGTCCATGTAGAAGAGCTGGTCGACGTACTGCCCGTACCACTCCGAGTAGAGGAAGTCGCCGTAGCACTCCACGCGGAAGCCGGCGGTCGTGGTCACCGCGCCCCGGATCGTGAGTCCGAGGGTGTCCGCATGGGTGAAGCAGTGCGCGGCGACATCTGCCAGGCGGGCCGTGTAGCTCCCCGGCGCGACGTCGCGAACGACCAGCGTGTCGCCGGACCTGAGCCCGTAGAGGCTGTCGCGGAACAGGATCTGGAACCCGCTCGGGTCTTCCGCATTGCCCGCCCGATCCACGGTGAACCGCACCACGCCCGCCTCTACGGCAGGCGGACGACCAGGAGGATCGTCACCTTCGCGCGACGGATCGGACGGGAGTGCATCGGGCGAGCATGCTGCCAGCGCCCCGCTCAGAACCATCACGACGGTCGCGAGCACGGCAATACGCGGCACGACGGCCTCCATCGACATGGGTTCGATCGATTAGCGGATGCACGCGTCGAATATACGATCATATCCGAGCACGCACCACGCCGATAGACGATGCGCCTGACACTCATCCACGCCCGGAGAGCCGAGACCCCGGCTCGGGGCCGGATCGCGGCCACGCATCGCCTCGGGGAGTTCGATCGCGAACCGGCAGCACGTCGCGGCATTCGCACCGGACGTAGCTGGGGGCGCAGTGGCGCCAGCCCCGGCCGGCCGTTCCGGACTCTGCCGGTGCTCCGGGCCGCGTTCGTGGCGTGGATCCGTCGCGTCTCGGGGAGCGGAAACACCGGCGGCGTGATGATCGCGGGGACTGCGGGCGCGGATATCCCTCCGGGCGAGCCGCTCGAGCCCCGGGGTTCTCGAAGCCGGGGGACCGGCTCGGGCAGGGGCAGGGGAATGGGCCGAACGGCCGCGGCGCCGGGGCTCGACCCTTGCCCCTGCCCCTGAATGTGCCTCATTGCCTTTCGACCCCTGCCCGAAACCGCAGTCCCCGCTTACGCTTACGCTCCCGCTCCCGCTCCCGGGACACCAGAAGCGCCTCGGCATCCGTGACCGCGGTTGGCCGGTCCGGCGCGAAGCTGTCCCGGGAGCGGGAGCGGGAGCGGGAGCGGGAGCGGGAACTGCCCTCGCCGGGCTACCGTTTCGGGTTCACGATTTCCTCGATCCTGTGGTCCGCGCCCAGCAGATGGTAGCGCGTCTCGCGGTCCGTGGCGCGGGCGGCGGCGCGGCGGATCTGCGCCTGGAGCGAGAGGAGCTGACCGCGGACCTGCGCCTTCGCCTCGTCCGTGAGCGGGTCGGGGCGCCGGAAGCCCGGGAACGGCGCGGGCGCCGAGCTGGCGGGAGGCGGGTTCAGCTTCCCCTCCAGCAGCGTGAGGTACGCCATCTGGAGCCCGCGGCGGTACGGGTCGATCGCGGGGTGCGCGCTGGAGAGCTCGGTCCAGACGCCGTCGCTCGCCTGCTCGAGCATGTCCGCCAGCGTGTAGCACGACTCGCCGTCGGCGAGCGCCTCCGTGTCGAGCATCCGGTTGATGCGCTCGTTGTTGAAGAGCGTGCCGAGCACGCGCGTCTGGGCGGAGTTGATGCGACGGATCATGTCGTCCGCCTCGACGCGGCGGGCGATCTCGGGACGGATCAGGTAAGTCGGCGTGCGGAACACCTCCTCGCTCAGGAAGCGGACGGCCTCGCGCTGCCGCTCCTCCGAGAGCGGCGTGTAGACCGGGCCCGACTGGCTCCCCGACTTGTACTGTACCTGCGCGCCGCCGACGACGGTGGCGACGTGGCTCGCCTCCGTCGCCCACTGGCCGACGGTCCGGTCGTAGAGCTCGGCCATGTCGTCGTTGTCCTCCCCCGGCCGCACGGCGGCGGCGGAGATGTAGCCGACGACGCGGCGGATGTTCTTGAAGCCGAGCGCCGTCGATTTCACCGGATCGGCGTCGCCCACCGCCTCGGTCGTCGTGCCGTAGCCGCCGAAGTCGTTCTGCGCCGAGAAGCGGTACCACGGAACCGTGTCCTGCACGAGCGCCCAGCGGTCGAGCGTCGCCCTCTCGGCATCCGGCGTCGTCGCCTCCGGGATCGGCTTGTACCCCCACGCGATGGCGTAGCGGTCGTATGGCCCAATGCGCGGGATGATGTCCTCGAGCGCAATGCCATCCTCGGGCTGCGCCACGTAGTTGAAGCGCGAGTAGTCCATGATGCTGGGGGAGTGCCCCATGCGGTGCACCCAGGTCGCGCTGCGCACGCTGTCGGCCGGGTACGTCGAGCTGCCGATCTGGTCGTGCTGCAGCCCGAGCGTGTGCCCGATCTCGTGGGCCACGACGAACTCGAGCAGCCGGCCCATGAGCGAGTCGGGGAGCGGCAGCTTGCGCACGCGCGCGTCGAGCTGCGAGGCCTGCGTGAAGTACCAGTCGCGCTGCAGCTTCAGCACGTTTTGGAACATGCGCACCGAGCCGTTCAGGATCTCGCCGGTGCGCGGGTCGCTCACGTGCGGGCCGACCGCGTTCTCGACCGTCGAGGGGAGCCAGCGGATCATGGTGTGCCGGATGTCCTCCGGCGACCAGGTCGGGTCGTCCGCCGGCGGGTCCTTGGCGACGATGGCGTCCTCGAAGCCCGCGGCCGCGAACGCCGGCTGCCAGCTCTCGATCGCCTTCCGCACCCACGGCTTCCACCGGTCCGGCGTGGCCGGATCGACGTAGTAGACGATCGGCTCCTTCGGCACGCACAGGTCGCCGATCTTCCGGTCCGAGCACTCCAGCCGGTAGCGCGTGATGTACTCCCGGGGCGCCGCCCGCTGCTCCGCGCCGAAGTCCACCTGCCGGATCGAGAAGAAGCCGACGCGCTCGTCGAAGCGGCGCGGCATCATCGGCTCCTCCGGCAGGCGCACCAGGCTCCAGTGGGCAAGGACGCTCTGCGCCGGCGTCGGGCCGCGCGCCCCCGTCTGCGGCGCGCCTCCCTGGCCACCAGCGGCGCTCGCGCTCGGCGTCCCCGTCTGCGTCGCCTCGATCTCCACGTTGTCCGGGAAGGCAAGCGCGCGCTCCACGTACGAGCGCCGCTCGTCGATGTTGCCCCGGATCGCCTGGAATTCCGCCACCGACGTCGTGTACAGCCGCGTGACATCCACCACCGCCGCGCTGTCCGGCCCCCACGCCTCCACGTTCAGCACCGCCACGACCGGGCCGTAGTTCGACGCCTGCACCGCCCGATACACCGAAAGCGACGTGTCCGCCGTGATCGCGAACGACGGCGAGCGCACGACGATCCGGGTCCCGTTCCGCTCCCAGCGCAGCGTGTGCTCCCCGAACTGGTCGCCGCCGTAGCTGCCGAAGCCCCCCTGCGGCTCCGTCGGGTCGAACGCCGCCGCCCGCGCGAACCGCCCGACCAGCAGCATGTCCTTGTTCAGCTCCCGCCGCGGGATCTCGAAGTACAGCCGGTCCCCGACCTCGTGCACCGTGAACAGCCCGCGGTGCGTCTTCGCATCCGGCGTGATCACCCGGGCGTACGGCCGCGGCCGCGCCGCCGGGGCCCGGCCGCCACTGTCCGCCTCCGCGCCCGGCGCGCCCGGACCGCCGCGCGCCTGCGCGGCGCCCGGGCCGCCGACCGCCCCGCGCGGCGTCGGCGCCGCCGGCTTCGGCGAATGTGAACAGGCGGCCAGGAACACGGCCGTGAGTACGGCGGTGGCTCGGTTCGTCATCGGAGTGAGCTGTGCGGGTGATTGGATTCGGGCGGAGGTCCGGCTGCATTGCCCGTAGGGGAATACAACTATCGGGACAGGGTTGTTGTCCAGACCGTCGTCCGGGCCGGCGAGGGGGGTTCCCGGGCGCGGGCCGGTCCCGGGAAGCGTTCCCGCCGGATTGACTGCGGCCCTTCGACGCCGAGGCGCTTCGGGCCTCCCGGGAGCGGGAGCGTTAGCGAGAGCGGGAACGGCTCCGGGCGCGGGCGCTGGGCTGCGCCGCGCTCCGGCCTGGGGATGCGCACGGGCCAGCGACGGGAATGCCGTCAACCCCGCAAGGGTGCGCTCCTCCAAACGTCCTTGCGGCGTTCACGGGAATTATCGCCGTGATCGCCGCAAGCGTCGCCTCGGCGTCCGTGCGTGCGGGGTTCACGGCAGCGATTCCGGCGAGCGCGGCAGCGGTTCCGGCGGGCACGGCGGCGGTTCCGCGGCGCGCGCGGCGGTTCCGGCGGGCGCGGCGGCGGTTCCGGGGCGCGCGCGGCGGTTCCGGCGGGCGCGGCACCGACCGGGCGCGGCACAAACGGGGCGGCGAAGGGCCGGCGATCGCTCGTCCGCCGCCCGGCCCAGCGCGCGGAATCCGCCAAGCGCGGGGGCCGGCGAGGCGGCTGGCGGATTGGATGCGGTACGCGAGCACGATCCGCCAGCGGAGCTCGGAGCGGGAGCGCGCGTGGCGGGTTCGGTGCGCCAGGTGGACACAACCCGGCAGCCGTGCCGTCGGCGCTCGCGCGTGGCGGATTGTGTGCGCCCGGGCCGCGCGATCGCGCCCGTGCCTGGCAGATCCGAACGCCCATGCCCACGCCCCGGGCGTGCGAACGCGCCCATGCCCCGGCCCGCCTCTTGACTCCCCGCCCGCAGTCCCCTTGACTCCCGGACGCGCCGTGCTAAAATTCCAGCAGATGCTAAAAAAACAGCATCGCCCGCCGTAGCGCGGACGGTGACTGAGGAGGAACCGGGGCGACCGCCGGCGGCCCCCCCAACCCTTTCGGCGGTTCCGCTGTCGAACGTGTATCCCGATCCAGGAGAGCCGAAAATGCCGCTGCCCGCCATCGCCCTCGTCGCCTCGCTGGCGTATCTCGCCGCGAGATCCGGCCCGCCCGCCGCGTCGCGTCCGCGCGAGGCGCCGGGGAGCACGAAGCCACCTGCGGAGGCGAGGGCCGCGGCGGTGCGCGCGGCGGCGGCGCCGGTGCTGGACGGTCGGGACGACGATGCGGTGTGGCGGGAGGCGCCGGTGGCGACGGGGTTCCGGCAGTTCGATCCGCGGGAGGACGGGGAGCCGAGCTTCCGGACGGAGTTCCGGGTCGCCTACGACAGCCGGAGCCTGTACGTGTTCGTGCGGGCGTACGATCCGCACCCGGACAGCATCATGCACGCGCTGAGCCGGCGGGATGTGCGGGGTCCGTCGGACCAGCTCAAGATCATCATCGACTCGTTCCACGACCGGCGGAGCGGGGTGGAGCTGGCGGTGAATCCGGACGGCGTGAAGCGGGACTTCGCGATCTACGACGATTCGCACGAGGACGACTCGTGGGACGGCGTGTGGGAGGTGGCCACGCAGGTGGATTCGCTGGGGTGGACGGCGGAGTTCCGGGTGCCGTTCTCGCAGCTGCGCTACGGCGCGGCGCCGACGCAGACGTTCGGGTTCGGCGTGTGGCGGGACATCGAGCGGTACAAGGAGCGGAGCAGCTGGCCGCTCTTCCGGCCGAGCCGGTCGGGGCTGGCGTCGCAGCTCGGGGAGCTGTCGGGGATCGGCGACATCGGCTCGCCGCGGCACCTGGAGGTGACGCCGTACGTGCTGGCGAAGAACCTGTCGCGGGATGGGGGCAACGGCTTCACGCGGGCGCAGGAGCAGACGGCGGGCGCGGACCTGAAGTTCGGGATCACGCCGAACCTGACGCTGACGGCGACGGTGAACCCGGATTTCGGGCAGGTGGAAGCGGACCCGGCGGTGGTGAACCTGACGGCGTACGAGACGTTCTTCGACGAGCGGCGGCCGTTCTTCGTGGAGGGGACGGGCGTGTACCGCTTCGAGCTGAACTGCTACATCGTGCACGACTGCGGCAACGAGGGGCTGTTCTACTCGCGGCGGATCGGGCGGGCGCCGCAGCTTGCGGACGAGTATGGCGACGCGTCGTCGTCGATCGCGACGCCGATCCTGGCGGCGGCGAAGCTGACGGGGCGCTCGAGCGGCAGCCTGACGCTGGGTGCGCTGGACGCGGTGACGGGGCGCGTGGCGGGGACGGAAGACCGGACGATCGAGCCGCTGACGAACTACGCGGTGGTGCGGGCGCAGCAGGACTTCCGCGGCGGGGAGAGCGGGATCGGGCTGATCGCCACGGCGGTGAACCGTTCGCTGGACGTCTGGACGGACACGACGCTGCGGCGGAGCGCGCTGGTCGTGGGCGGGCGGTTCCGCCACCGCTTCGGCGGCGGGCGCTACCAGCTCTCGGGCGCGCTGGTCGGGAGCCGGGTGGACGGCACGCCGGAGGCGATCGCGGCGACGCAGCGGAGCAGCGTGCACTACTACCAGCGTCCGGACGGGCCGGACCGGTACGATCCGACGCGGACGTCGCTCACGGGCGTGTCGCAGGAGCTGATCTTCGGGAAGTACGGCGGCGGAGTGACGCGCTTCGAGACGGCGCTGGAGCGGCAGACGGCGGGGTTCGAGCCGAACGACCTGGGCTACCTCCAGCGGGCGGACGTCCAGAGCTGGAACACCTGGGGCGCGCTGTCCTTCCGCAAGCCGCGCTGGATCTACAAGTCGCTGCAGATCAACGGGAACCAGTGGAACACGTGGACGACGGACGGTCTGCGGCTGGAGACCGCGGTCAACACGAACTTCCACATGGGGCTCCGGAACAACTGGTGGATCCACGCCGGCGGCACACTGGGCCAGCTCGGCGGCACGGCGTGCGACCGGTGCAGCCGCGGCGGGCCGGCGCTCCGCCGCTCGACGACGCTGAGCCCCTGGTTCGGCATCAGCGGCGACGACCGGCGGCCGGTCATCCCGTCCGTGTGGATCAACCTCTGGCGGGGCGACGAAGGCCGCTCGACGTCCGCCAACATCAGCCCGTACGTGAGCTTCCAGCTCTCGACGCGGCTCCAGGCCAGCCTCGGCGTCGACGCCTCGCACAACGTGGACGACGCCCAGTGGTACGGCAACTTCACGGACGACGCCGGCGTCACGCACTACGCGTTCGCGCACCTCGACCAGCGGACGCTCTCGCTGAGCTCGCGCGTCTCCTACGCCGCCTCGCCCACGCTGACGTTCGACTTCTACGCGCAGCCGTTCACGAGCACCGGGCGCTACTCGCGCATCCGCGAGCTGAGCGACGACCCGCGCGCGGCGGCCTACGCGGACCGGTTCCGCCCGTACGTGCCTCCCGACGGCAGCGACACCGGCTTCGACTTCCGCCAGCTCCGCTCGAACGCCGTGGTGCGCTGGGAGTATTCGCCGGGCTCGACGGTGTACGTCGTCTGGAGCCATGCGCGGGACGGCTCCGACGCGGTGGCGTCCGACCGCTCGTGGCGCGCCGAGTACGGCGACCTCTTCTCGCTGCATCCCGCGAACACGTTCCTGGTGAAGGTGGCCTACTGGTTCAACCGGTAGGGCCCGCTGGTCGAGGTTCCGGGGGGCCGCCGCGCCGGCGGTCCCCGCTCCGGCCAACCGTTACCGGATCGATGGCGTCGTGTTGCGCCCGCCGATTGTGCGCCCGCCCGACAGACGTCAAATTGGACGCCCAGAACCGCCGCCACTATCGGGTCCCAGTCGCGCGATGCCGCCGCCGAACGCTCGCACGCTGTGATCGCGACGCGCCGCGGCACCCACCCCATCGCCCGACAGAGGACCACCCTTTATGCGACGAAGCCCGGGACGCCGTACGCTCGCGATCCTCGCGGTGGCGAGCAGCCTCTCGTGCAGTGAAACGCCCCTCACCCCGACGCGGTCCGCGCCGGTCTCGGTGCCGGCGCCGGCCGCGTCGGTCTCGGCGACGACCTCCGTGCCCACGCTGGTCATCAGCCAGGTCTACGGCGGCGGCGGCAACTCGGGCGCGACGTACACGAACGACTTCATCGAGCTGTTCAATCCGGGGGCGCAGCCGGTCGCGGTCGACGGCTGGAGCGTGCAGTACGCGTCGGCGGTCGGGTCGACCTGGCAGGTCACCGCGCTGTCGGGGACGATCCAGCCCGGGGCGTATTACCTGGTGCAGGAGGCGAAGGGGGCGGGCGGGACGACGGCGCTCCCGACGCCGGATGCCACGGGCTCGATCCCGATGGCCGCCGGCGCGGGGAAGGTCTGGCTCGTCGCCGCGACGGCGGCGCAGAGCGGGACCTGCCCGTCCGGCGCCGCCGTCATCGACCAGGTCAGCTTCGGCACCACCGCCACCGACTGCGGCTTCAAGACCACCCCCACGCTGAGCAACACCACGGCGGCGCTCCGCCTGGATGCCGGGTGCCGCGTCACCGGCGACCTGTCGGCGGACTTCGCGACCGGCGCGCCCGCGCCGCGCAACGCCGCCACCGCGGTCCACCTCTGCCCGGGCCTCGTGCCGGTCGGCCCGCTGGACCACGTCGCGGTCGCCGGCGGGACGACGGTCCTGGTGGGGAGCACGACGCAGCTCGCGGCGCTGCCGCAGGACTCGAGCAACCAGCTCGTCGCCTCGGCGAGCATCACGTGGTCCTCGAGCGATCCCTCGCTCGCGACCGTGGACGCGCAGGGGCTCGTCTCCGGCGTCGCCGCGAGCGCCACGCCCGTGACGATCACGGCGACGGCGGTCGACGACACGATCACGAGGACCGGCTCGATCCAGCTCACCGTGGCCGTCCCCGGGATCAACTGGATCGACGTCAGCGCGTCCAGCACGAGCTTCCCGCCCGGCTTCCAGGCGCAGCTCTTCGCCACGGCGCGCACCGCGAACGGCGGCACCATCATCCCGGCGACGTTCACGTTCGAGGCCGTGGACCCGCAGGTCGCGACGATCGCGACGGTGTCGAACACCGGCCTCGTCACGGCCGTCGCGCCGCCGGCCGACGGCACCACGAGGCCCGGCTTCAAGATCACGGCGACGCCGATCGGCGGCGGGCCGTCGTACACGTTCACGACGCACCCGATCACGGTCGAGACGCCCGTCTCCGCGCCGGCGTCGATCTACGGCGACAACGACGAGTTCGGCGATCCGACGCCCGCCGGCGCCGGCGACCTCGACGACCTGCTCATCGTCCGGCCGCAGTACACGATCTCGTACAACGCCTCGCGCGGCACGCCGAACTGGGTCTCCTACGAGCTCGACGCGCGCCAGTTCGGCGGCGAGGACCGCTGCAACTGCTTCACGGCCGATCCGCTCCTCCCCGCCGCCAAGCAGATCTTCACGTCGGACTACACGAACGGCGGCTACGACCGCGGCCACATGGCGCGCTCGGCGGACCGCACGGCGGCGAACGTCGACAACGCGACGACGTTCTACCTGACGAACATCGTGCCGCAGGCGGCCGACCTGAACCAGGGCGTCTGGGCGCAGTTCGAGAACGCGCTCGGCGACTCGGCGCAGGCCGGCCGCGCCGTCTACATCGTGACCGGCCCGCTCTACAGCCGCTCGCACGGGCTGACGTTCCTGAAGGGCGAGGGGAAGGTCGCGATCCCGGACAGCACGTGGAAGGTCGCGTTTATCGGGCCGCGCTCCGGCGTCGCGCCGTTCACGCGCTCGTCGATCCAGTCGTGGAACGACCTCGCCGGCACGACGGTGCTCGCGGTCGACATGCCGAACGTCGCCGGCGTGCGGAACGACCCGTGGACGAAGTACCTCACGACGGTCGACCGGATCGAGGCCGCGACGGGCTACGACATCCTGTCGCTCCTGGCGACGGCGTTCCAGGACGCGGTCGAGGCCGGCGACCACGCGCCCGCGGCGAGCTTCGCCGTTGGCGGCGCGCCGAGCGAGGGGAGCGCCGCCCCGTTCGACGCCTCGGCCTCGACGGACCCGGACCTCGGGCGCACGGACCTCGACCGCACGGAGGCGCTGACGTACGCCTGGACGTTCGGCGACGGCGGCAGCGCCACGGGGAAGGTCGTCTCCCACACGTTCGCGAACGACGGCGCGTACACCGCGACGCTGACGGTGACCGATGCCTACGGCTGGGAGAGCGTCGACTCTCAGACGGTGACGATCGCGAACGTGGCGCCGCAGGTCGCGCCGTTCGACGGCGCGACGCTCCTCCCCGGCGAGACGTACGCGGCCGCGGGCGGCTTCACGGACCCGGGGGCGGACACCTGGACGGCCGGGGTGGACTACGGGGACGGCGGCGGGGCGCAGGCGCTCGCGCTCGCCGGGAAGACGTTCCAGCTCCAGCACACCTACGCGAGCGCCGGCACGTTCACCGTCACGGTCAGCGTGAGCGATGGCGCGGCGACCGGCATGGCGACCGCGACCGTGGTCGTGGAGACGCCGCTCCAGGGGATCGCGCGGCTCGACGACCTGGTCGCCGCGCTCGGCGGCTCGCTCGGCGCCGGCGAGATCGCCTCGCTGCGGAGCAAGCTGCGCGGCGCCGACACGCAGCTCCGCACCGGCGGCGGCACGGCGGCGGCGAACACGCTCGGCGCGTTCGTGAACGAGCTGCAGGGGCTGGTCGGGGCCGGCCAGCTCGCCGACACGGCGGCGGCGCCGCTCATCGAGTACGCGCGGCGCGTGATCGCGAGCCTCGGCGGCTGAGCGCGGCGCGGGGTGGGCGGCGGGGCCACGTGCGGCGCCCCGCCGCCCACCGTATCCTTCCGCGGACGGGGCCGCCCTCGAGCGCCCGCCCGCGCACTCCCACGGCGTCGCGACATGTCCGATTTCCCGCACCGCCGCCTGAACCCCCTCACGGGGGAGTGGGTGCTCGTCTCGCCACACCGCATGCGGCGGCCGTGGCAGGGCCAGGTCGAGCACGCCACGACGCCGCGCCTCCCCGCCCATGATCCAGCGTGCTACCTCTGCCCGGGGAACGAGCGCGCGGCGGGGCAGCGCAACCCTTGCTACGATTCCACCTTCGTCTTCACGAACGATTTCCCCGCCCTGCTCCCGGACGCGCCGGCCGACGACGGCGGTCCGGGCGGGCTGCTGCGCAGCCAGGCGGTGCGCGGCACCTGCCGCGTCGTCTGCTTCACGCCACGGCACGACCTGACGCTGGCGGAGCTGCCGGAGGCCGGGATCCGCGCCGTCGTGGAGGCGTGGGCGGCGGAGACCGCCGAGCTCGGCCGGACGTACCGCTGGGTGCAGGTCTTCGAGAACAAGGGTGCGTTGATGGGCACGTCCAACCCGCACCCGCACGGGCAGATCTGGGCGTTGGACGCGCTCCCCAGCGAGCCCGCGCGCGAGGATCGCCAGCAGCGCGAGCACCTCGCCGCGACCGGCCGGGTCGTGCTCGTGGAGTACGCCGCGCTCGAGCACGAGCGGCGGGAGCGGGTCGTCGCCGAGAACGCGCACTGGCTCGCCGTCGTGCCGTTCTGGGCGACGTGGCCCTTCGAGACGCTGCTCCTCCCCCGCCGCCACGTGCGCCGACTCCCGGAGCTGGACGCCGTCGAGCGCGATGCGCTGGCCGATGTCCTCAAGCGGCTCCTCGCGTGCTACGACGCCCTCTTCGCGACGCCGTTCCCGTACTCGATGGGGTGGCACGGCGCACCCTTCGGCGAGGACGACGGCGCGCACTGGCAGCTCCACGCCCACTTCCACCCGCCGCTGCTGCGCTCGGCCACCGTGCGGAAGTTCATGGTCGGCTTCGAGATGCTGGGCGAGCCGCAGCGGGACCTCACGCCGGAGCGCGCCGCCCGGCGGCTGCGCGAGGCGTCGGAGCGCGACGCCTCCGCGGAGCGGCCGGAATGAGCGGGAGCGCGCGGGTCGAGGCGGAGTTCCGGCGGCGCTTCGGCGGCGCCCCGGCGTTCCGGGTCCGCTCGCCCGGCCGCGTCAACCTGATCGGCGAGCACACGGACTACAACGACGGCTTCGTGCTTCCCATCGCGATCGACCGGGAGGTGCGCATCGCGCTCCGGCCGCGGGCCGACGAGCGCGTCGTCGTCCACTCCCTCGACTACGACGCGGCGCTCGATTTCGCGGTGACGTCCATCCATCGCGACGGCGGGAGCTGGATGGAGTACGTGAAGGGCGTGGCCTGGGCGCTGCGCGATGCCGGCCACCGGCTGGCGGGATGGGAGGGCGTGATGGCCGGGGACGTCCCGCGAGGCGCCGGCCTGTCCTCCTCCGCCGCCGTCGAGATCGCGACGCTCCGGGCGTTCGCCGCCGCCGCCGGCATCCCCTGGCGGCCGGCGGAGATGGCCCGGCTCGCCCAGCGCGTGGAAAATGCGTGGATCGGCGTCGCCTCCGGCATCATGGACCCGCTGGTCGCCGCCCGCGGGCGGAACGGACACGCGCTGCTCATCGACTGCCGCTCCCTCGACATCGTGGCCGCCCCGCTCCCCGGTGCGGCCGCCGTCGTCGTGCTCGACACCGGCACGCGCCGCGGGCTCGTGGATTCGGCGTACAACGAGCGGCGGCGCCAGTGCCAGCTCGCGGCCGAGCACTTCGGCGTGCCGGCGCTCCGCGACCTGGACGCGCCGGCGCTCGAGTCGCGCTCCGGCGGGCTCGATCCCACGGCCCTCGCCCGGGCCCGCCACGTCGTGACCGAGAACGAGCGCACGCTGCGGGCGGCCGACGCGCTCCATCGCGGAGACGTCGCCGCGCTCGGCCGGCTCATGAGCGAGAGCCATTCCAGCCTGCGCCACGACTTCGAGGTCACGAACGACGCGCTCGACGCCATCGTGGAGATCGCGCAGGACCGGCCCGGCTGCTTCGGTGCGCGCATGACCGGAGCCGGCTTCGGCGGCTGCGCCGTGGCGCTCGTGGCGGTGGCGCGGGCGGAGCCGTTCGTGGAGGAGGTGCGTGCCCGTTACGCCGCCGCGACCGGCCTCGCCGCGCGGGGCTACGTGTGCCGCGCGGCCGACGGCGCCAGCGTGGAGGCGCTCGCCGGCGGGACGGGTGGCGATGCGGCGGCCGGCGGCCTGTAGCCTCCCGCCGACCGTCAGCGTCCCAGCGCGCGAGCCCAGCCGCCGTGGTAGAGCGTCGCGCCGACGGCCGTGAGGCTCTTCAGGTTCGGCGCCGGACGGATGTTCCCGGACTGCGGCGGCGTGGCGAGCAGCCGGTGGTCGTACGTCTTGCCGGCCAGCGCGGGCGCCACCGGGCCGTGGATGTTCAGGAAGACGCAGTCGAAGTTGTCGGGCTTCACGAGCGAGGCATCCTTCATCTCGCTCCACTTGCACCCGCCCGTGGCGGAGACCGGGTTGCGCACGCCGGCCGGGCCGTGCGCGCCGGTCAGCGCGCCCTTCGTGGTGGTCGTGCCCTTCTCGCCGAAGAACGCCGGCGCGCTGTTCTCGCAGCCGATCAGGATGCCGGAGTAGGCGACGCCGCCGACGGTGACGATGTTCTCGCGGTGGAACAGGAAGAGGTGGCCGTGTCCGCCGTCGGCCTTGATCGGCCGCCGCGTCGGGTCGAGCCAGACCCAGAGCTCGCCGCTCGCGCGCCGGACCGCGTCGCTGTCCCCGCCGACGGCGAGGTTCAGGCCGTAGTTCGTGCCCTTGTTGAAGAGCTGCTTCAGCGCCTCCGCCTTCGGCACCTTCTGGAGCGCCGTGAAGTAGCCGGTCTCGTCCTTCTTCTTCAGCGAGACCTCGCGGATGTACTTCCGGCCGCCGAACTCCGCGTGCTCGACGATGTTCTCCTCGTCCTGCTTCCACGAGCTGCTCCGCTTCTTGCCGCCGGCGCCGTGCGTGATCGGCGTGATGTAGTGCGTCGAGAAGCGCGTCGTCATGACGCCCTTGAAGCCGAGCCAGGCCTCGAGACCGGCGTTCGCCGGGTACTGGATCAGCACCCGGCAGCCGTGGGAGAGGAGCGCCGCGGTCGGCCAGGTCCAGGGGTTCCAGTCGTCCGAGCCGCCGCCGGCGCGGTAGCTCACGCCGAAGTAGTAGAGGAGCATGAAGATGCGCTCGAGCAGCGTCCTCGCCGCGGCGCGCTCCTCGTACTCGATCGTGCGGGCCCAGATCAGCGCGTCGTTCTCGAGCTGCTGCTCGAGATCCGCGGCGAGCTCCTCGTTCAAGCGCTTCAGCGCCGCATCCTTGTACTGCTGAACCCGCGCCTTCTCTTCCTTCGACGACATGGCCGGCGGCTCCGCCTGGAGGATGCTGGAAGGGGATGCCCGCGACGGTAGGGCGGCGCCGCGCCCCCGTCAATGACGATCGATGCGCCGGCGCGGTCGTTTTCTCGCGTTTCGTGCGTGGGGGGTCGCGCGGGGTGCGCGACGCCGTCCGGTCCGGGTGGTGCGCGGCCGCGCCGCGGAGCACCGCGTGGCGTGCTGCCGCGGCTGGCGGCCGTGACGATCGCACCCGCGCTGTCGACCATCCGCCCGAGGCGGTATGGTTCAGGCCCGCAGCCCCTCGCGCCGACCGCCCAGCGGGCCCGCCTCGCCGGGGCCCGGAAGGAGGACCCATGCAGCTCACCGGCATCCACCACCTCACCGCCATCTCCGCCGAGATCCGGCGCAACTACCACTTCTACACGGAAGTCATGGGGATGCGGCTGGTGAAGCGCAGCGTGAACCAGGACGACGTGAGCGCCTACCACCTCTTCTACGCCGATGCCGTCGGGACGCCGGGCACGGACCTGACGTTCTTCGACTGGCCGGTCCCGCGCGAGCGGCGGGGCACGAACAGCATCGTGCGGACGCACCTGCGCGTGACCGGCCGCACCGCGCTGGAGTGGTGGGCCGGCTGGCTGGCGGAGCACGACGTCGCCCACGGCGGCGTCACGGAGCGCGACGGCCGGCTCGTCCTCGACCTCGAGGACCCGGAGGGGCAGCGCCTCTCGCTCATCGACGACGGCGGCGCCGGCGACCCGCCGAAGCCGTGGGACCGGAGCCCGGTCCCGCGCGAGCACCAGGTGCGCGGGCTCGGCCCGATCGTCATCAGCGTGCCGAGCATCACGCTGACCGACGCGATCCTCACGCGCGCGCTCGAGATGCGCGCCGTCCGCGAATACGCGCACGACAGCGCCCAGCCGAACGTCCACGTCTACGAGATGGGGGATGGCGGGCCGCACGCCGAGCTGCACGTGGCCGTGCAGCCGGACCTGCCGGTGGCCCGCCAGGGCGCCGGCGGCGTGCACCACGTAGCGTTCCGCACGCCGACCGTGGACGAGTACCACGGCTGGACACACCGGCTGCACTCGCTCGGCATCCCGAACAGCGGCGAGATCGACCGCTACTACTTCCGCAGCCTCTACTTCCGCGAGCCGAACGGCGTGCTCTTCGAGATCGCCACCGACGGCCCCGGCTTCGCCGTCGACGAGGACCCCGCCACGCTCGGCGAGGCGATCGCGCTGCCGCCGTTCCTCGAGCCGCACCGCGCGCAGATCCTGGCGGGGCTGAAGCCGATCGATTGACGCGGGAACGGATCAACGGCAATTCACCGCAGAGACGCAGAGCACGCAGAGAACGGCGACGACGAGCCGGCGGGGGGCAGCGGCATCGAACGGCAAACGAATCATTTCACAGGGAGCTGGGGAGCTGCGGAGAACGACCTCTCCCGGCGCGCCGCCGGCCTCGCGGTGACCGAATAAGCTTTGGAGTCTGAACCGGAGTGAGTCGCCTCCGCTGCCGACGCCGCAGAACCAGAATGGGGTTGCACCGGTGACCCTCGTTCCACCGGTCCAACCCCCAGAAGGATCTGTCGGATGCGACGAACCTCGCGTCCAGCCGGCTCACGCCGTTCTCCCCCGCTCCCCATCTCCCTGTGAAAATTTCGTTCGCAGGCCGACGCCGACGAACCCGGCGTCCGCCGGGCTTTCCGTTTCCGCCCTCTGTGTCCTCTGCGCCTCTGCGGTGAATTGCTGCTATGAGGTGCAGTCGACCGCCCCTACCGCTGCGCGTTCGACGCCATCTGCTCGCCGATGCGCTGCTCCTGCTCGCGCAGCTCCGGGGTGAACTCCGCGCCGAAGTCTTCCGGCTCGATCACCTGCCGGATCTCGATCTCGGGCTCGCCGTCCATCAGGTTCGGCCAGCGCTTGACCCACTCGATCGCCTCTTCCTTCGACTTCACCTGGAAGATCCAGTAGCCGCCGATCAGCTCCTTGGTCTCCGCGAACGGCCCGTCGATCACGGTCCGGTTCGAGCCGGAGAACCGCACGCGCGCGCCGTACGAGCTCGGGTACAGCCCGTCGGCGGCCAGGAGCACGCCGGCCTTGACCAGCTCCTCGTGGTACTTCCCCATCGCCGCGAGCAGCTCCTCGCTCGGCATGATGCCCGCCTCGGACTCCTTCGTCGCCTTCAGGATCACCATGAATCGCATCGTCGTGCCTCCTTCGGGTTCCGGGCTCGGAGCCGGGTCCCGGACGGTCCTGAACCATGGCTCTACCTACACGTCGAACGGGCGCCGGCGAATTCGACACGGCGCCCGTTCGGCCTCCGGCGAGCCGGGCTCAGCCCTTCCGCATCGCGACCGCGACGACCTCGCGCGCGGCGCGGCGCGCCGGGAGCAGACCGCCGATCACGCCCATGACGCCGGCGAACGCGAGCGCCTGGAGGAGGATCGCCGGCGTCACGCGAAACGCGAACGTGACCTCGCCGAAGGACTGCCAGTTCGTGGTGCTCGTCTGGATGCCGTTGATCGGCAGCGACAGCAGGCACCCGAGCAGCCCGCCGGCGAGCGCGACGAGCACGGCCTCGAGGAGGAACGACGCCATGACGCTGCGCGGCTTGAAGCCGAGCGTGAGCAGGAGCGCGATCTCGCGCGTGCGGGCGGCGACCATCGCGTCCATGGTGTTGATCGCGCCGACGACCGCGCCGACGGACATGATCGCCGTGATCGTGAGGGCGAGGTAGCGCAGCACGGTGGAGAGGAAGCCGGCCTGCTCGGCGAAGAACTGCGACTCCGGCTTCGCCTCGACCTGGAGGCGCGGATCGCCGGCGATGCGGGCCTTCACGCGCTCGGCGGCGCCGGGGTCGGCCAGCCGCAGCACGACGGACTGGTAGACCGGGCCGCGGAAGACGTTCATGAGCACCTCGCCGTCGCCCCAGACCTCGGACTCGAACGCGCCGCCGGCGGCGGCGAAGTGGCCGACGACGGTGAAGTCCTCCTGCCCGAAGCGGAGCCTGTCGCCGATGTTCACGTCCCGCATGCGGCCGACGAGCCCCTTGCCGACGATGACCTCGGGGCGGCCGCGCGTGAACATCCGGCCCTCGACGATCTTCACCTGGTCGCGGACGGCGGTGGCCTCGGGGCCGACGCCGCGCACCGGCATGTGCGTCTCGGTGCCGTTCAGGCGCGGCTTGGCGACGACGACGTAGACGTCGGCGCTCGCGATCGCGCGGCCGTCGGGGAGCTTCGCGACCTCGGGGAAGCTCTTCAGGATCGCGGCCGGCTCGCGGCCGATGCCGCTGGAGATCTCGGCGTCGGCGCCCTTGCGCAGCAGCATGAGGTTGTCGGGCCGGCCGGTCGTGACCAGCGCGGTGCGGAAGCCGTTCGCGAGCGCGAGCATGCCGACGAACGTGACGACGACGAGGGCGATGCCGAGCGCCGTCGCCAGGCTGGTCATCGGCCGGTGCAGCAGGCTGCGCACGTTGTAGATCACCGGGATCTTCATGCGACGTACCTCAGCGCGTCGACGACCTTGAGGCGGGCGGACTGCCAGGCGGGCACCGCGCCGCTGGCCGCCGCGATGCCGAGCGCCATGGCCACGGCGACGGAGGCGATGGCGGGCGTGACCTTGAGCCCCGGCACGAAGCCGCCCAGGTCGAAGTCCAGGATGTTGAAGAGGAGGAGCGCGCCGCCCAGGCCGAGGAGGAGGCCGAGCCCGGCCACGACGAGCGCCTCGGCCAGCACCAGGCGCAGCACGTCGCCGTCGGAGAAGCCGAGCGTCTTCAGCACCGCGACCTCGCCGAAGCGCTCGCGGGCCGACATCGCCATGGTGTTGGCCGCGACCAGCAGGATCGCGAAGACGACGGCGAGGCCGATGGCGTTCAGGAAGAAGCCGATGTTCCCGTACAGGCCGACGAAGCTGAGGTTGAACGCCTTCTCCGTCTGCGTGCGCGTGGCGGCGGAGGAGTTCTCGAAGGAGCGGTCGATCGCCTCGGCGATCGCGGGCGCGCGCGTCGGGTCCGTAACGCCGAACACGTACCAGCCGGTGGTGCCCTCGCTCCCCTGCGCCCGCGCGATCTCGTCCAGGTAGCGGTGCTGGAACATCAGCGACGACTGGTCGAAGCCCTTCCGCCCCGCCGTGTAGACGCCGCGGATGTTGAAGCGGTGCTCGCCGGGCCAGATCGTGCCGCGCAGCGTGACGGTCTGGCCGAGCTTCCAGCCGAAGCGCTCCATGGTGCGCACGCCGACGATCGCGCCGGCGCGGTCGGCCAGGAACGCCTGCTTCTGCTCGGGCGGCAGGACGATCTCCGGGTAGAGCGCGAGGTACGTCTCGGGGTCGATGGCGAAGTTCGCGATGAAGTTCTTCGGGTCCTGGTAGACGCCGCCGAACCAGGACGCCCAGCTCACGATCCCGACGCCATCCACGGCCGCGAGCTTCGTGCGGTACGCCAGCGGCAAGGGGAAGACCATCCCCAGCTTGTTCATGGCGATGAGGCGCGACTCGCTGCCGACGTCGCCCACGGTCTGGAGCGTGCGCAGGAACGTGCGCAGCGTGACGAACAGGAAGAGCGCGACCGCGAGCCCGAGCACGGTGAGCAGCGTCCGCCGCAGGCGCCGGCGCAGGTTGCGGGCGACCAGCGTGGCGCGCGTCATGGCGCACCGCCCGCCGGCACGGACTCCGGCGCGGCCGCGCCCTCCAGGAGCGCGCCCTTCTCCAGGTGCAGCGTGCGGGTAGCGGACTCCGCGGCGTGCGGGTCGTGCGTCACCATCACGATCGTCTTGCCGTACTCGGTGTTCAGCCGGTGGAGCAGGTCGAGGATCTCGGCGGCGGAGCGCGCGTCCAGGTCGCCCGTCGGCTCGTCGGCCAGGATCAGCGTCGGGTCCGTCACGATGGCGCGCGCGATCCCGACGCGCTGCTCCTGCCCCCCCGAGAGCTGGCGCGGGAAGTGGTGCAGCCGCTCCGCGAGCCCGACGACCTTCAGCGCCGTCTCCGCGTGCTCGCGCCGCTCCTTCCGCCCGAGCGGCGTGAGCAGCAGCGGCAGCTCCACGTTCTGCAGCGCCGTCAGCACCGGGATCAGGTTGTAGAGCTGGAAGATGAAGCCGACGTGCCGCGCCCTCCACGCCGCGAGCTGCTTCGGCTTCAGCCGCGTGATCTCCTCCCCCGCCACCCGGATGCTCCCCTCCGTGGGCACGTCCAGCCCGGCGAGCATGTTCAGCAGCGTCGTCTTGCCGCTCCCGGACGGGCCCATCAGCGCCAGGAACTCTCCCTGCTCGATGGTCACGTCCAACCCCTGGAGCACGGTCAGCTCCTGGCTGTCCCGACGATAGACCTTCGTGACTCCACGGACCTCCACCAGCGACGTCATCCGGTCTCCTTTCGCGGCGTGTCCCCGGTCACCTTCACCCGGCCCCCGTCCGTCAGCTCCGCCGGCGGCTCGAGCACGAGCGTCTCGCCACCCGACAGCCCCCGCCTCACCTCCCGCTCCCCACCCATCACCGGCCCCGCCTCGACCTCGCGCCGGCGCGAGCGGCCATCCACCACCACCCAGACCACCTCCTTCCCGCCCTCGCTCCGCACCGCCCCCGCCGGCGCGTACACGCGCGCCGGCAGCGCCGCCGCCTGCGCGCCCCCCGGCTCGCCGAACACCACGCGCGCCCCCATCTCCGGCAGGATCCGCCCGTCCTCGCTGTCGATCGCCACGCGCACCAGCACGGTCGCCTTCTGCCGGTCCGCCGTCGGCACCACCTGCCGCACGTGCCCGCGGAACGTCTGCTCCGGGTACGCGTCCAGCACCACCTCCGCCGGCTGCTCCCGCCGCACCCCCGCGATGTACGCCTCGCTCACGTCCACCTCCACCTCGAGCGTGGACAGGTCCGCCATCGTCACCACCGCCCCGCGCGTCAGCCCGCCCCCGGCGATCGACGGCGCCACCACCTCCCCCACCTCCGCGTCCTTGCGCAGCACCGTGCCCGTGAAGGGCGCGCGGATCACCGTGTTCTCCAGGCTCGCCCGCGCCGCCGCGTACGCCTCCCGCGCCGCGCCGACCCGCGCGACCACCGCGCGCAGCCGCGCATCCGCCGTCTCCAGCGCCGTCTCCGCATCCTCCAGCGCCTGCACCGCCAGCAGCGAGTCCGCCGCCAGCGCCCGCGCCCGCTCCGCCGCCCGCCGCGCCTGCGCGAGCTGCGCCTCCGCCTCCGGCCGCGCCGCCTCCGCCGCCAGCACCTCCGCCGAGGCCTGCCGCGCCGCCGCCTCGTACTCCGCCGCCTCCAGCCGCGCGATCACCGCCCCCGCCGTCACCCGGTCCCCCTCCTCCACCCCCAGGAACGCCAGCCGCCCCGCCACCTTCGACGAGACCGACGCCTTCGTCCGCGCGACGACGTAGCCGTTCGCCGTCAGCCCCGATGCGCCGCCGGCGCCACCGCCCCGCACCGCCGCCGTCGCCGTGCGCACCGCCACGGCGCGCTCCCGCGTCGCCAGCACCGCCACCGCGGCCACGACCCCCAGGACCACGACGGCGAGCACGACGAACAGCCAGCGGCGACCGCCGCGCGCCGAGGCGCGGCGCCCCTCCTCGCGCGCGATGCGCAGGCGCGACAGATCCGCGGAATTGACCACGATGGGAGGCTCCCCCCCGCGCCGGCCGACACGGCGGTCCGGGCGAGTTCGAGTGGAACGGCAGGCTGCCAGGGCTGGGCTACGGGGCCCAGGTTAGCACGCGGGCGCGCGGGGATGCAACGGCTTCGCCGGGCGCGGGCGCCGCGCCTGTGGTGCTGGGCGCGGGCGCGTTCGCGGCTTCGGGCGCGGGCCGCGGCGCGCGGCTGGCGGGGCGCGCCCCGGCCGCCATATGTTTGTCGCGCCGCCGTGCGCGGCCACGGAGCGCCCCACCGCTCCGCTGCTCCGGGCGTCCGACCTCCCGACCGATCCGCAGTGCTCCCCGCCCCCCAGGAGGCCCCATGCCGCGCGCCCCCGTCGTCGTGCTGGTCGCGGGCGTTCCCCTGCTCGCGTGCGCCGATCCATCGTCCACGCTGCTGGGTCGATTCGACCCGAGCGCCGGCGACGAGCCACTCCGGGCCGCGGCCGTGCCGCTCGGGAGCCCGCTTCCCGGGCTGAGCTCCCGCGAGCGGGCGCGCTTCGAGCGGGGTCTCGCGGTGTTCACGCGGGACTTCGAGCCGTCGAGCGGGCTCGGGCCGCTCTTCAACGCGGAGGGGTGCGGCGAATGCCACGAGGATCCGACGGTGGGCGGCGTCGGCGACGAGGTCGAGGTGCACGCGGCGTGGGTCCGGCCGGACGGCGCGTGCGACCTGCTGGCGGCCGAGGGCGGGATGGTGATCCAGCAGCACGCGACGCCGGAGCTGACCGCGGCGATGGCGGCGCTGGGGGTGCCGGACTACCTGGCGGAGTCGACGCCGGAGGATGGCACGCTCGCCCGGCGCTCGACGCCGCCCGTCTTCGGGCTGGGGCTGCTGGACGCGGTCCCGGAGGCGACGATCCGGGCGCTGGCGGACCCGAACGACGCCAACCGCGACGGCATCTCCGGCCGGCCGAACTACACGGCCGACGGGCGGATCGGCCGCTTCGGGCGGAAGGCCACGGAGCCGACACTGCGGGAGTTCAACGCCGACGCGGCGCTGAACGAGATGGGGATCACGAACCGCCTGTTCCCTGTGGAGTCCTCCATCGGCGGCTATCCGATCCCGGAGGGGGTGGACCTGGTGCCCGTGGAGCCGGAGCTGTCGGCGCGGGACTTCGACGACCTGGATGCGTTCCTGCGCTATCTCGCGCCGCCTCCGCCGCTGAAGCTCACGCGGGCGGCGACGGACGGCGAGCGGCTGTTCTCGGCGATCGGCTGCGCGGCGTGTCACGTGCCGAGCCTGCGGACGGGTCCGAGCGCGGTGCGGGCGCTCTCGAACCGCGTCGTGAGCGCGTTCACCGATCTGCTCCTGCACGACATGGGGCCGGGGCTCGCGGACATCTGCGTGCGGCAGGCGTCGCCGACGGAGTTCCGGACGGAGCCGCTCATGGGGCTGCGCTTCCGGTCGGTGTTCCTGCACGACGGCCGGGCCGCGACGGTGGAAGCCGCGATCCTCGCCCACGGCGGCGAGGCGACGCGGGCGCGGGACCGCTTCGCGGCGCTCGCGGCCGCCCCGAAGGCGGCGCTCCTCGCGTACCTGAAGTCGCTGTAGGGGCCGGGCGGCGGGGCGGGCTGCACGCCGCCTCGTCCGCGGCGCCGATTCGACGTGAGCCTTGCGCGAGCGGCCCCGGCGGCGCCATTCACGGGGGAGCAGCCGGCCGCCGCGCGCCCTGGGCGGGTCGGCCGGCGCGGCACATCGCAGCGGACCGGACACGGCATGGACGTCGAGCTGGGGATCATCGAGGGCTTCTACGGCAAGCCGTGGACGTGGCGGGAGCGCGAGGAGACGATCGCGTTCCTGGCACCGCACGGCTACCGTTTCTATCTGTATGCACCGAAGGGGGATGCGTACCTGCGGCGGCGCTGGGCGGAGCCGCACCCGGCGGAGGCCGCCGCGCGGCTCGCCGGCCTGGCGGCGCGGTGCCGCGAGCTGGGCGTGCGCTTCGGCGTGGGTCTCAGCCCGTACGAGATCTATCTCGGCTTCGACGCGGCCGCCCGCGCCGCGCTGGCGCGCAAGCTCGCGTTCTTCGACGACATCGGCGTGGCCGACCTGGCGATCCTGTTCGACGACATGCGGGGCGACACGCCGGACCTGGCGGAGCGCCAGCTCGAGATCGTGGACTGGGTGGCGGAGCGGACGGCGGCGGACCGCCTCGTCGTCTGCCCGAGCTACTACTCGGACGACCCGGTGCTCGACCGCGTCTTCGGTCGCCGCCCCGAGGGGTACGTCGAGCGGCTCGGCGCGGGGCTGGCGCCGGGGATCGAGATCTTCTGGACGGGCGAGGAGGTCATCTCGCGGGAGTGGTCGGCGGGGCATCTGCGCCGCGTGACCGAGCAGCTCGGCCGCAAGCCGTTCCTCTGGGACAACTACCCGGTCAACGACGGGCAGCGCCTCTCGCAGTACCTGCACCTGCGCGGCTTCACCGGCCGGCCGGCGTCGATCGGCGAGCACATCGCGGCGCACGGCATCAACCCGGCGCTGCAGCCGACGCTGACGCGCATCCCGGCGCTGACGCTCGCCGACAGCTACCGGCTCGGCGCCGACTACCAGTACGGCGAGTCGTTCCGGCGGGCGGCGATGGAGGTGCTGGGCCCGGAGCTGGGCGCGCGGATCCGCGAGGACCTGCTCGTGCTCCAGGACGTCGGGCTCGACCGGCTCGGGGAGAAGGCGACGACGCTGCGCGAGCGCTACGGCGGCGTCGACGACCCCGGCGCCCGCGAAGTCGTCGCCTGGCTGGATGGCGAGTACCGGATCACCGACGAGATCGTGCAGACGCAGTAGGGCGCCGAACCACCGCCGGCGTGGCGGTGTATCAGACGCCAGCCACTCCCAGTTATCCGATCAATCACGCGGTCCAACCCCACCATCGTCGAGTCGAGGAGGCGGGAATGAGTGGTCCCGCGCGTTCGGTTCTCGGCCTGCCCACGCCGTTCCGGTTGCTCATCGCCAGTGCGTCCCGGCTGGACCGCCGCAGGGCGGGCGCGGCCGCCGCGGCCGCCGTCGTGCTGCACGCGCTCGTCATCTCGTCGATCGTCTGGGTGACGACGCGGCCGCGGCCGCTGACGACGATCGAGGACGGCGAGTTCATGCTGTTCCGTCTCCCGGAGGAGGCCCCGACCCGCGGCACCGAGCTGGTGTCGCCGGGGAGCGGCACGGGCGCGGGGAACGCCACCGCCACGGAGTCCGCTCCGATGGCGGGCCGCGTCCCGCCGGTGCCGCACATGGCCGCCACGGTCGGCGCGCCCGATCCCGATGCGGCGCTGCGGGCCATCGAGGCCGCGCCGGTCTTCACGCCCTTCAGCGTCCCGCCGACGCTCGCGAACCGGGGCGACGTCACCGTGCAGCTCCAGCGGCTCTACCCGCTCGAGCTGCTCCAGGCCGGCATCGGCGGCCGCGTCGTGCTCTGGTTCCTGATCGACGAGCGCGGCGACGTGCGCAAGCTGGTGCTGAAGGAGACGAGCGGGCAGCCGCGGCTCGACTCCGCGGCGGTGGACGTCGGCCAGGCGATGCGCTTCACGCCGGCGCTGAAGAACGGGCAGACCGTCCCCGTCTGGGTCGCGCTGCCGATCCAGTTCCGGCCGGCCGCGCCGGACTCCGCCAGCGCCACCTGACGCCGAGCGGGCGGGGGCGCGGCGCCCGCCCGCTCACCCCCCCAGCGGCTCGAACACGCCCGCCTCTCGGTTCTTGCGCACGTCGTCCCAGGGGAAGCAGCGGCCGTTCATGGCCACGTAGACGCCGGGCGGCAGGATCTGCGCGAAGGACAGCGCGCTCCCCAGGTTGAACAGCCCGTCCGAGCTGCCGAACGCGTACGGCACCATCGCGCCCGTCAGCACGATCGTCTTGCCGCTCACCCCCGCGGCGAGCGCGCGGGCGGTCTCGACCATGGTATCCGTGCCGTGGGTGATGACGATCTGCGTCTCGGCGCAGCGCCGGCAGTGGTCGACGATCGTCGCCCGGTCCTCGTCGGTCATGTCGAGGCTGTCGATCATCATGAGCGTGCGCACCGAGACGTCCAGCCGGCAGCGCCCCAGCCGCAGCATCTCCGGGACGTGCGTGTCGCGGAAGAAGAGCGCCCCGCGCAGCTCGTCGTACTCCTTGTCGAACGTCCCGCCGGTGGCGAAAACGCGAATGGGCATGGGGCTCCTGCGGCGCGAAGCGCCGCGCACGCTGATGCTGTCGTCGCGCCGGAGGCGCGAGGCACGCTGCGCTGCAGCGGCCTGCGGCCGCGTACGTTGGACTGTCGCGACCTGCGGCCGCGCACGCCGTCTGCGCGGCTGTCGCGGCGCTGCGCGCCGCGTGCGCCGGGCCGGCGGGAGCGCGCCCTGACTATCGCCGCGCTCCGGCCCGGCGGCAAGCAGACCGGAGCGAGGTCGGGCGGCCGGCTCGTCGAGGTCGTCGCGGCGATCGAGCCGTGCATGGAGGGGTCGCGCGAGGACGGTGAGCCGGCACGTCCACCCCCGCGCGACGCGGGAGGTGGACGTGCCGGCGGCGGATCGCGCCCACGCCACGATGCGGCGCGTGGCGTGGGCGCGATCGAACATCACGCGGCGGGGTGCGAGCGCATCCCTATGCCGGGCACACTCCTAGAATCTGCCGGCGAGCTGATCGCGGAGTTGTTCGCGGACCTCGTCCCGCACCCGCTCGCGCAGCGGCTGCTCCTCCATCGTCCACTCACGGGCACGCCCGCGGAGCCGCTCACCCAGCTCATCGCGCACCTGCTCGCGCACCTGCTCGCGCACCTCCTCGCGGATCCGCTCGCCCAACTCCTCGCGGATCCGCTCGCGCGCACGCCCGCGAAGCCGCTCGCCGAGCTCCTCGCGCACCCGCTCGCGGACCTCGTCGCGGATCCGCTCGCGCAACGGCTGCTCTTCCATGATCCGCTCGCGAGCGCGGCCGCGGAGCTGCTCGCCCAATTCGTCGCGCACCCGCTCGCGGACCTCATCGCGAACCCGCGCGCGGAGCTCGTCCCCGAGCTCCTCGCGCACCCGCTCGCGCACCCGCTCGCGGACCTCGTCGCGGAGCCGCTCGCGCAACGGCTCCTCGTTCAGGGTGCTCGTGGACTCCTCGTGGCTTGCGGTCCTCGGCATGGTTTCACCTCTCATGGTTGTGGCGGCCGCAGCTCCAGCGCGACCGGCGTGGAGCGCGACCAGCCATCCAGTCGAATCCGGGGATCTGCCTTCGGGAATGTCGCGCGCATCGGCGGCGCGGCCTGCGGCTCACCGGTGCGGGAGCCGCGCGCGAGTCGGCCGGATGCCGCGAGGACGCAGGGCGGCGTTCGGCGGCGGTCGGGCCCGCTGGACGACCGGGGCCGGTCCGCGGGATGGCTCCCGCCGTGACGCCGGGTCACCCGCGCTACGCGCCGCTGCGAGGAGGCTCGCCGTCGGCGCGGCGCGGTGCACGGTCACGTGACGGCGCGGGTCCGGTGTCGGGCGTGCTCGCCTCGCGACCGTACCGCGTCGCGCAGGGCCTGGGATGGTCGTCGCATGCGCTGCTCTGACGCCACGGTCGATCGAGCGCCGCACCGGATCCGCGCGCGGCGCTCGCTCCACCGAATGGAGCGACGCTCGGCGGCCCAGGCGCAGCCTCGGCCATGGTGCGGGAGTCGGGAGACGCGAGATGATGCCCCGGCCGGTCCCCCTGTCCGGCGAGGGCATGGCGGTTTCGCCGCCACCCGAAGATGGGACGACCGACCCGGGCTGGCCATTGGACCACGGCCCGAGGGGCGGGGCCACACCCGCCGGCCTCGGGTCGCCTGGGGCGGCCGGCGCGGGCGTGCGCCGGGCCCCGGGCGGCGCTAGCTTGTACCAACCCCTGCCCCACCGACGACCGGACGACCCATGGCGCTCAGCACCGACTCGCTCGCCGCACCGAGGCCGCGCCGCCGCCTCTACCAGAACCTGACGTTCCAGGTCCTCGTGGCCGTCTCGCTGGGCATCGCGCTCGGCGTCTTCTTCCCCGATGCGGGGAAGGCGGCCAAGCCGATCGGCGACACGTTCGTCAATCTCGTGAAGATGATCATCACGCCGATCATCTTCCTGACGATCGTGCTCGGCATCGCGAACATGAAGGACACGAAGAAGGTGGGTCGCGTCGGCGGGAAGGCGATCCTCTACTTCGAGATCGTGACGACGGTCGCGATCGCGATCGGCCTCGTCGTCGTCAACATCACGAAGCCCGGCGCGGGGATCGACGTCGCGTCGCTGGCGCGGGGCGACGTCTCGAAGTACACGGGCGCGGCGCACCAGCTCGACTTCGTCGACTTCGTGACGCACATCGTGCCCGCGAGCGTGGTCGGCGCGTTCGCGGAGGGCGACGTGCTGCAGGTCGTCTTCTTCTCGCTGCTGTTCGGCTTCGCGCTTGCCGGGATGGGCGAGACCGGCCGCCCCGTGGTCGCCGGGCTCGAGCGGCTCTCGAAGGTGTTCTTCCGCATCACCGCCATCGTCATGCGGGTGGCGCCGATCGGCGCGTTCGGCGCCATGGCCTACACGATCGGCAACTTCGGGCTGCACGCGCTGCTCCCGCTGGCGCGCCTGATGGGCGACGTCTACCTGACGATGGCGCTCTTCATCTTCGTCGGCCTGAACCTCATCGCGCGGATGGCGGGGTTCAGCCTGCTCCAGCTCCTGCGCTACATCAGCGAGGAGATCCTCGTCGTCCTCGGCACGTCCAGCTCGGAGGCGGCGCTGCCGGCGCTGCTCGAGCGGATGGAGGCGTACGGCTGCGACAAGAGCGTCGTCGGTCTGGTGATCCCGGCGGGCTACAGCTTCAACCTGGACGGCACGTCGATCTACCTGTCGATGGCGACGCTCTTCATCGCGCAGGCGTTCGGCGTGCATCTCTCGCTGGTGCAGCAGCTCTCGGTGCTCGCCGTGCTGATGGTCACGTCCAAGGGCGCGGCCGGCGTCACCGGCTCCGGCTTCATCGTGCTCGCGAGCACGCTCTCGGCAATGCGCGTGGTTCCGGTCGAGGGGCTCGCGCTCGTGCTCGGCGTCGACCGCTTCATGAGCGAGGCGCGGGCGATCACGAACCTGATCGGCAACGCCGTCGCCACGGTGGTCATCAGCAAGAGCGAGCGCGCGTTCGACGAGCGGCGCCACGCGCGGGCGATGGCCGACTTCCGCGCGGGGCGCTCGCCGGTGCTCGAGCCGGCGCTCGCGGGCGCGGGCGAGCCGGTGCCCGCCGGCGCCGCCGACGGCGTGGAGCTGGACCTGGCCGGCGAGAGCGCCTGAGGCGGGAAGCTCCCGCGGGGACCCACCCGGCAACTCTCGACGGAGGGATGGTGGTCATGCTGACACTCGTGGTTGTGCCGCTCGACGGCTCGGCGTTCGGCGAGCAGGCGCTGCCGACGGCGCTGCGCATCGCGGAGCGGGAGCACGCGGAGCTCGAGCTCGTGCACGTCTTCGAGAGGATCCCGCCGTACCGCGTGCAGGGCGCTCCGCCGCTCGACCCGACGCTGGACGCGGACCTGCGGAAGGAGAGCGCCTCCTACCTGGACTCGGTGGCCGGGTGGCTGCGGGGGAAGGCGAGCGTGCCGGTCACGGCCACGCTCCTGGACGGGCGCGTCGCGGAGACGCTCGACGCGCACATCGCCGAGCGCCACGCCGACCTGGTGGTGATGACCACGCACGGCCGCGGCGGGCTGAGCCGGCTCTGGCTCGGGAGCGTCGCGGCCGAGGTGGTGCGCGGCTCGCGGGCGCCCGTGCTGCTGATCCGGCCGGACGAATCCGGCTCCCGCGACATGCCGTCGACCCCGTTCGGCCGCGTGCTGGTGCCGCTGGACACGTCGCCCGAATCGGAGGAGGCGGTCGACCACGCCATGGCGATCGCGGGCGACCCCGGCGTCCGCTACCTGCTGCTCCACGTGATCCAGGAGGTCCTCTACATCATGGACCCGATCGCCGCGGCGTATCCGGACGAGGCGGAGCTGCGCGAATCGGCGGAGCGGTATCTCGGGACGGTGGCCGAGCGGATGCGGAGCCGCGGCTTCGCGGTCGAGACGCGCGTGGTCCGTCACGCCCAGCCGGCGCGCGCGATCCTGGACGCCGCCGACGAGTTCCGGGCGGATCTCGTCGCCCTGGAGACGCACGGTCACGGCCCGCGAGCGGCGCTGCTGGTGGGGAGCGTGGCCGACAAGGTGGTGCGCGGCGCGCACGCGCCGGTCCTGGTGCACCGGCCGATGGAGCGAGCCGAGACGTCCGCGCAGGGGGAGACCGGGGAGCGGCGGACCGGCTGAGCGCATCCGATGGGCGCTCCGATCCTCCACGTCCGGCTGCTCGGAGGCTTCGATCTCCGCCTCGACGGGGCGCCGCTCCCGCCGCTCGAGTCGGCGCGCGCCCGCTCGCTGCTCGCCCGTCTGCTCCTCGATCCCGACACCCCGCAGCCGCGCCAGCACCTGGCCTTCCTCCTCTGGCCCGATTCGACGGAGGCGCAGGCGCGGACGAACCTCCGCCACGTGCTCCACGACCTGCGGCGCGCGCTTCCCGATCCCGACCGCTTCCTCGGCGTCACGCCGCGCATGCTGCGCTGGCGGGCGGACGCGCCGTTCCGGCTCGACGTCGCGGACTTCGAGCGGTCGGCCGCCGCCGGCCGCGCCGATTCGGACGACGCCGCGCTCGAGGCGCTGCGGGCCGCGGTCGACCTCTACGCCGGCGATCTCCTCGAGGGGTGCTACGACGAGTGGCTGGACGCGCCGCGGGACCGGCTGCGCCGCCGCTACCACGAGGCGCTGGAGCGTCTGGCCGGTCGGCTGGAGGCCCGCGGCGACCCCGCCGGCGCCATCCACTGCGCCGACCGGCTCCTGCGGCACGATCCGCTGGACGAGGGCGCGTACCGGCTGCTGATGCGGCTGCACGCCGCGCGCGGCGACCGCGCCCGGGCGCTGCGCGTCTACCACGTCTGCGCGGCGACGCTGGAGCGCGAGCTGGGCGTCGAGCCGTCGGCGGCGACGCGCGCCGAGTACGAGGCGCTCCTCCCCGCGAAGCGGGACGACGCCGCCGCTGAGGCGCACCCGCGGCGCGTCTCCGGCCCGCCGCTCGTCGGCCGGGCCGGCCCGTGGTCGCTCCTCACCTCGCTGTGGAGCGCGAGCGAGGCGGGACGCGCCCACTTCGTCCTGGTGACCGGCGAGCCGGGGATCGGCAAGACGCGGCTCGTCGAGGAGCTGCGCTCCTGGTGCGCGCACCGCGGCGCGGCGACGGCCGAGGCGCGCTCGTACCGCGCGGAGGGCGTGCTCGCCTACGCGCCGGTCGTGGCGTGGCTCCGCTCGGAGGCGCTCCGCGGCTCGCTCGAGCGGCTGGAGCCGGCGCACCTGACCGAGCTGGCGCGCCTGCTCCCCGAGCTGCTCGCGGACATCCCGGGGCTGGCCTCGCCGCGGCCGCTGCCGCAGGGCGAGCAGCGCCACCGGCTGTTCGACGCGCTGCGCCGCGCGTTCGTCGCGCCCGGCGCGGCGCCGCTCCTCCTCGTCGCCGACGACATCCACTGGTGCGACCCGGAGAGCCTCCAGTTCCTGCACTACCTCCTCCGGGCCGAGCCGGCTCCGCGCCTGCTCGTGGCGGCCACGGCGCGGCGCGAGGAGATGGACCGGCGGCATCCACTGGACGAGCTCGTCACGGCGCTGCGCTCGCTGGAGCGCTTCACGGAGATCGAGCTGGGGCGGCTCACGCGCGCGGAGACGGCGCGGCTCGCCGAGGCGGTGTCCGGCCGCGCGCTCGGCGAGCCGGACGCGGCCGAGCTGTACCGCGAGACGGAGGGCAACCCGCTCTTCGCGGTCGAGGCGCTGCGCGCGGGGTGGACGCTCGCGGACGCCGGGTCGCGCCGGCTCACCCCGCGGGTCCAGGCGGTCATCGACGCGCGGCTCGGGCAGCTCTCCGAGCCCGCCCGCGTGCTGGTCGGCGTCGCGGCGACGCTCGGCCGCGAGTTCACGGCGGACGTGCTCGCCGCGGCCAGCGAGGCGGACGGCGAGACGCTCGTCCGCGGGCTGGACGAGCTGTGGCGCGGCGGGATGCTGCGCGAGCACGGCCCCGACGGCTACGACTTCAGCCACGACCGGATCCGCGAGGCCGCCTACCTGGCGCTCGGCCCGGCCCGTCGCCGCCAGCACCACCTGCGCGCCGCGCAGGCGCTGAAGCGGCTGCACGCCGGCGATCCCGGGCCGGTGAGCGGGCAGATCGCCGCGCACTACGAGCAGGCCGGCGCGGCGGCGGAGGCGATCCCCTGGTACGAGCGTGCCGCGGCGGAGGCGCGGCGGCTGTACGCGGACGCGGAGGCGGTCCGGCTCCTCGACCGCGCGGTCGGGCTCCTCCCCGCGCTCCCGGCGACGCCCGAGCGGGAGGCGCTGGAGCTGGCGCTGGCCGTCGCGCTCCTCGCGCCGCTCGCGGCGGTCGAGGGCTACGACGCCGGCCGCCTCGCCGACGCACAGGCGCATGCGCTCGAGCTGGCGCGCTCCCTCGGCGTCGAGCCGGCGCCGCAGCTCCTCCGCTCGCTCGCCATCGCAAGCCTGGCGCGGGGCGACTTCGACGCCGCGCGTCGCTCGGGCGAGCGGCTGCGCGAGCGCGGCCGGAGAGATGGCGAGAGCGTGCTCCTCGTCGAGGGCGCGTACGTCCTCGGCATCGCCGCGTTCTGGCACGGTGACTTCGAGCCGGCGCGCGAGCACTTCGAGGCCGCCGTCGCCGGCTACCGCCGCGAGCAGGGCCCGACGCACCTGCTCCGCTTCGGGCTCGACCCCCGCGTCGTCTGCGAGAGCCGGCTCGCCAACACGCTCTGGTTCCTCGGCTCCCCCGACGCGGCCGCGCGCGCCCGCGACGCCGCGCTCGCGTTCGCCGACGAGATCGGCCACCGGGAGAGCCGCGCGACGGCGCTCGTCTTCGCCACCGTGCTCGCGCTCGAGCTCCGCGACCCGGACGGCTACCGCGCGTACGCCGCCGCGCTGAGGGCCGGCCGCGGCGAGGGCGACCCGCGGCAGACCCGCCTCGGCTCCGAGGCGGCCGACGCCTTCGTCGACGTCCTGGACGGGCGGGCCGGGGCCGGCATCGCCGCGCTGCTCGCCGCGCTCGACGCGCCGAGCGGATCCGAGCACGCGCCCGGCGCCCGCGCGATCCTCCTGCGCCTCCTCCTCGAGGCGTACGCGATCGCGGACGATCCGCGCGCCGGGCTCGCCGCCGCCGACCGCGCCCTGGCCATGGGCGGGGCGGCCCGCATCTGGGAGGCGGAGGCGCGCCGGCGCCGCGCGGAGTTCCTCGCCGCGCTCGGCGCGCCCGCCGCCGAGGTCGAGGCGGAGCTGGAGCAGGCGCTCCGCATCGCGCGCCGGCAGGGCGCGAGGATGCTCGAGCTGCGCGCCGCGGCCTCCCTCCTCCGCCACCGGCTGAAGCGCGCCGGGCACCCGGCCGCGCGGGACGCCCGCGACCGGCTGGCCGGGCTCCTCGACGCGCTCCCCGCGGCCGCCGGCACGCCCGACGCGCGCGAGGCGGCCGCGGCGCTGGTCGCGGCCGCGGCGCTCGCCGCGGGCTGACGCCACTCCGCCGGAACGCACCCGGAACGCGCCCGGAACGCGCCCGGAACGCCGCGCGGAACGCTGCCGGAACGCTCCCCCACCAGCTTCGTCTCCAGGCCCGATGGGGACCGGGTCATCCCGCGATCGCGCCGCACGCTCGGCGCAGGAGGGCTCCGATGTCCATGCTGGAAACCACGGTGATCGGCCGGGAACAGGCCGCCGGGCTCCGCGCCCGCTTCCGCGGCGCGCTGCTGCGGCCGGGCGAGGAGGGCTACGACGAGGCGCGGCGCGTCTGGAACGGCGCCATCGACCGGCATCCGGCGCTGATCGCGCGCTGCGCCGGCGCCGACGACGTGGTGGAGGCCGTCCGCTTCGCGCGGGAGCACGGCCTCGCCGTCTCGGTGCGCGGCGGCGGCCACGCCGTCGCCGGCCACGCCGTGTGCGAGGGCGGCGTGATGATCGATCTCTCGCTGATGAAGATGGTGCGCGTCGATCCGGGCGCGCGCACCGCCCGCGCCGCCGGCGGGGTGCTCTGGAGCGAGCTCGACCGCGCCACGCAGCGCTTCGGGCTGGCCACCACCGGCGGCATCATCAGCCACACCGGGATCGGCGGGCTGACGCTCGGCGGCGGGCTCGGCCACCTCATGCGCAAGCACGGGCTGACGGTCGACAACCTGCTCTCCGTCGAGATCGTGACCGCCGACGCCGCGCGGCTGCACGCCGACGCCGAGACCGAGCCCGAGCTGTTCTGGGGGCTGCGCGGCGGCGGCGGCAACTTCGGCATCGCCACCGCGCTCGAGTACCGGCTCCACGCCGTCGGGCCGATGGTGCTCGGCGGGCCGGTCTTCTGGCCGATCGCGGATGCGCCCGAGGTGCTCCGCTTCCTGCGGGACTTCGCGCCCGGCGCGCCGGACGAGTTGGGCGTCACGATCGCGCTGCGCCTCGCCCCGCCGATGCCGTTCGTGCCGCCCGATCACCACCTGAAGCCGGTGCTCGGCCTGGTCCTGGTCTGGGCGGGCGACCCGGCCGAGGGCCAGCGCACGCTCGCGCCGCTGCGCCGGATCGGCTCGCCCATCGCCGACGTCGTCCGGCCGGTGCCGTACCTCTTCCTCCAATCGATGCTCGACGGCGGCGCGCCCCACGGGCTGCACTACTTCTGGAAGTCGCACCGGCTGCCCGGGCTCCCCGACGCGGTGATCGACGCGCTCATGGGCCGCGTCGACGCCATCACGTCGCCGCTCTCGCAGATCGGCGGGTGGGCGGTCGGCGGCGCCGTCGGCCGGGCGGACCCCGGCGCGACCGCGGTCGGCACGCGGGGCGCCGGCTTCGAGGTGAACATCGTCGCCGCGTGGACGCCCTCGGACCCCGACGGCGCACGCCACACCGCCTGGGTGCGCGACGGCTGGGACGCGCTGCGCCCGTACGGCGCCGGCGTCTACCCGAACTTCCTCTCCGACGAGGGGGCGGCCGGCGTCGAGGTCGCCTACGGCGAGCGGCTCGCGCGGCTCTCCGCGCTCAAGCGCCGCCACGACCCGACGAACTTCTTCCGCCTGAACGCGAACATCCCGCCGGGACCGTGAGCGCGCCGCCGCGGCCCGCGCCGGACGCCGCCGGGCCGCCGCCACCGCCACCGCGGGGTCGGGGGCCCACCCGGGCGCCCCGCCCTTCCCGGCGACCACCGAAGGAGGGATGTGCGATGAGCCTTGTCCTGGTGACCGGCGCGACGGGGACCGTGGGATCGCGGGTGGTCGGCGGCCTGCGCGCGCGGGGCGTGCCCGTCCGCGCGTTCGTGCGGGACCCCGCGCGCGCGGCCACGGTCCTGGGCGACGCGGTCGAGCTCGCCGCCGGCGACCTCGGCGATCCGGCGGCGATCCGCCGCGCCCTCGACGGCGTCGACCGCGTCTTCCTCGCCTCCCCGAACCACCCGCGGCAGCGGGAATTCGAGACGAACGTGATCGACGCCGCGGCCGCGGCCGGCACGCCGTGGATCGTCAAGCTCTCCACGATCGGCGCCGAGGTCGGCTCGCCGCTGGCGTTCTGGGACTGCCACGGCCGGATCGAGGCGCACCTGGCCGAGGCCGGGGTCCCCGCCACGCTCCTGCGGCCGCACTTCTACATGTCGAACCTGCTCGGCTCGGCCGATGCCATCCGCGCCACCGGCAAGCTCTTCGCGCCCGCCGGCGGCGCGCGCATCCCCATGGTCGATCCGGGCGACGTCGCCGCCGCCGCCACCGCCGTCCTCGCCGGCGGGGGCCACGAGGGACGCGTCTACCACCTCACCGGCCCCGAGGCGATCACGTTCGACACCGTCGCCGAGCAGCTCTCCGCCGCCAGCGGCCGGCCGGTCGACTTCGTGCACGTGCCCGATCCGGCCGCGCGCGCGTCGCTCCTCCAGTCGGGGATGCCGCCCTGGATGGCGGACAACCTGTTGATCCTGTTCGGCATCCTGCGCGCGGGCCGCTGGAGCGTGTCGGACGACGTGCGCGCGCTCACCGGCCAGGCGCCCCGCGGCTTCGCCGACTTCGCCCGCGCGCACGCCGCGGCGTTCGGCGGCTGATACGGAGTCCGCCAGATCCGTTGTCGCCTCCGCCTCCGCCTCCGCGCCCGCCTCCGATCCGTTTCTCGGCACGGCGGCGAGGCGGGCGAACCGCCGGAGGCGGAGGCGGGAACGGACGGAGGGATCTTCCAGATCCGGGATGAGGCCCCGGCCGGCGCCCGCTCACGGCGCGGCGGTGACCCGGACCTCCGAGCCGAACGAGTTGTAGGCGGCCGAGAGCGCGACGGCGAACAGCGCGGCGCCGACGCCGAGCGCCACGGAGATGAACGGCGGAGCCGTCAGCGCGAGCCGGATCAGCACCGTCGCCGCGGCGAAGCCGGAGTTGCGGAAGACCACCTGGTAGCCGGACGTGTAGGCGAGCGAGACCAGGACGATGAGCACGTCGCTGAAGATCAGGATCGTGTAGAAGACCTCGAAGAACTCGAAGGTCGACAGCCCGTGGAGGTAGCGCCACACGTCGGCGATGCCGAGGCAGACGAACGCGACGAGCAGCACGAGCGCGATCGCCTTCTTGGCGGCGATGAAGCCGGCCTGCTCGCGCTCGTCCGCGGTGATCGGCCGGTGGCGCTGGAGCCGGTAGTAGACGCCCAGCACGACGAAGATGAGGAACGCCCCGACCATGCGCGCCACGACGACCAGGATCGCGCGCGCGCCGTGCACCCAGTCGATCGGCTCGCCGAACGCCGCGAACTCGAGGAACGCCTCGCGCAGCAGGATGAGCGAGAGCAGCTCGAACTGCTTCCCCACCGAGTTGGCGACCGACTGCGGCAGCACGAAGACGAGCGCGAGCACCTCCATGAACAGGAGCAGCCAGAACGCGACCGCGACCGCCGCGAAGTGGTTCACCGGCACGACGCGCGCGAGGGGCGGCGGCACGAGCCCGCGCCGGTTCAGCTCCACGGCCACGAGCGCGCCCACGAAGGCGCCGGAGAGGATGAACCCGAAGGCGCGCCCGGTGATCAGGCGGTTCCACCACCGGTCCAGGGTGTCGTAGACGCGCACGACCGGACGGAGGAGCCGCGGCGGCCGGTGACCCGCGCCGGGCACCGCGCGCCGCTCCACCGGAGGGCCGGGCCTCCGCCCCTCGTCGCCGCCGGTCTGGCCGGCCGCCTTCACCCCATGCAGATCCACGCTGCGGGCTCGCGCACGCTTCGTTCCTCGCGGCGGCCGGGTCGGCGCGCGGCACGCCGCGGCGAGGCGGGGGACCACCGCGGCGGCGGGCTCACCGGGATCGGCCCAGTCGGGGCGGGCGCGGTCCATCTGGAGCGCGCGGAACCGCCCCGCCGGGACCGGGTAGGACCGCCAGGCCACGGTGAGGTCGCCGTGGCGGCATGACCAGCAGAAATCCGCAGAGACAGATATGGAGCACCCGCGACGAAGCGGGAGTTGGCTCGGGCAACTCCGGCGCGCCGCCGCCTTCCTGGAGGGGCAGGGCCGCGCCAGCCTGATCATCCTGGCGCTCGCACTGGTGGGCGCCGGACTGAACGCGCTCGAGCCGCTCGTCATGATGCGCATCTTCGACGGCATCGGGGCGAGCGGCGGCGCGCACGCCCTCCTGGTCTGGATCGGCGCGCTCCTCGCGATCGCCGTCGTGCGCGAGATCAGCACGGCGCGCTCGAGCTGGCTCTACTGGCGCCTGCGCCAGGGGCTGCACTACACGCTGCTCGAGGTGATCGTGACGCGGCTCCACGCGCTCCCGATCTCCTACCACCGCGAGCAGGGCGTGGGCGGCACGATGACGCGGCTCGACCGCGGCATCAACGGCTTCGTCGATGCGCTCACGCAGATCATCTCGGCCATCCTCCCGGCCGTCGCCTACCTGGTCATCGCGCTCACGATCATGGTCCGCCTGGACTGGCGGCTCTCGCTCGTCGTGCTCGTCTTCGCGCCGCTCCCGGCGCTGATCGGCGTGCGCGCCGCCGCCGAGCAGACGGAGCGCGAGCGCTCGCTCCTCGACCGCTGGGTGAAGATCTACTCGCGCTTCAACGAGGTCCTCTCGGGGATCGTGACGGTGAAGAGCTTCACCATGGAGGAGGCGGAGAAGCGTCGCTTCCTGCGCGCGGTCGACCGCGCGAACCGGGACGTGGTGCGCGGCGTGCACACGGACACCCGCGTCGCCGCCGCGAAGAACCTGGTCACGGCGCTCGCGCGGCTGGCCGCGGTCGGCGCCGGCGGCTTCCTCGTGATCCGCGGCGAGCTGACGGTCGGCGCCCTCGTCGCGTTCCTCGGCTACATCGGCGGCCTCTTCGGCCCCGTCCAGGGGCTGACCGGCGTCTACCAGACGCTGCGCAAGGCATCCGTCTCGCTGGACACGATCTACTCGATCCTGGACGCGCAGGACCTGCTCGGCGACGCGCCGGACGCCATCGAGATCACGGGCGTGGACGGCGCCGTCGAGTTCGACGCCGTGACCTTCGCCTACCGCGACGGCGAGCCGATCGTCGAGGGGATCGACTTCCGCGTGCTGCCGGGCGAGGTCGTCGCGCTCGTGGGACCGAGCGGCGCCGGGAAGAGCACGCTCATGGCGCTGCTCCAGCGCCTCTACGACGCGACCGAGGGCGCCGTCCGCATCGACGGCCTCGACGTCCGCGCGGTGACCCAGCGCAGCCTGCGCCGGCAGATCGGCGTCGTGCTCCAGGAATCGCTCCTGTTCAACGACACGATCCGCGCCAACATCGCCTACGGCCGGCCGGATGCCACGCGCGCGGAGGTCGAGGCCGCGGCGCGCGCGGCCAACGCGCACGACTTCATCACGCGCCTCCCCGACGGCTACGACACGAACGTCGGCGAGCGGGGCGGCCGGCTCTCCGGCGGCGAGCGGCAGCGCATCGCCATCGCGCGGGCGCTCCTCAAGGACCCGCGCATCCTGATCCTCGACGAGGCGACGTCGGCGCTCGACGCCGAGTCGGAGGCGCTCGTGCAGGAGGCGCTCGGCCGCCTGATCGCCGGCCGCACGACGTTCGTGATCGCGCACCGCCTGGCGACCGTCGTCCACGCGGACCGGATCCTCGTGCTGCGCGACGGCCGCATCGCCGAGGAGGGCACGCACGAGGAGCTCCTCGCCGCGGACGGCTACTACGCCTCGCTCGTCCGGCGCCAGGTCGAGCCGCTGATGCTCGCCGGCGGGGCCTGACGTCGATTCCGTCCAGTCCGTCCCCGCCTCCGCCTCCGCGCCCGCCTCCGCCTCCGGAAGTTCCCGCGTTCGCATCCACATCCGCATTCGCATCCGAACCTGATGCATCGCGGCACGCCTCGAGAACGGATCGGAGGCGGAGGCGGAGGCGGGATATATCCGACGGACCCTCCGGACCCGGTCTGAGCGCGCCGCCCGCCCGAGCACGCAGAATGCGACGCGACGGGCCGTGACCACCCCGCTCGGAGTGTCCGGCCCATGTCACGCTCGCGCCACGCCTGCCTCGTCTCGCTGCTGCTCGCCGCCGGCGGCGTTCCGGCGTGCTCCGCCCCCGCGCCCGAGCCGCCCCGCCCCGCCATCGCCTCGCCTGGAAAGCGGCTCGGCTTCTCCGTCCTCGAGGACTACGACAAGGGCGACGACCTGCAGCGCGTCGAGGCGGACTTCCGCATCATCCGCGACCTCGGCGTCCACACCTGGCGCGGCAGCTTCGGCTGGGACGACTACGAGCCGCGACCGGGCGTCTACGACTTCGACTGGCTGATCCGGTTCGTCCGCGCCGCGGCGAAGAGCGGCATCGAGCTGCGCCCCTACGTCGGCTACACGCCGGAGTGGGCCGCCGCCCGCGGCGGCGGCGCCGACCACCAGGCGTGGAACGATCCGCCGCGCGACCCGGCGCGCTGGGAGGCGTTCGTCGCCCACCTGGCGGCCGCGCTGCGCGACGAGCCGAACGTGCGCTCCTACGAGATCTACAACGAGGAGAACGCCCCGCTCTGGTGGGAGGGCACGCCGGCGCAGTACGCCGCCACGCTCGGCCGCGCCTCCGCCGCGATCCGCCGGGCGGACCCGGACGCGCAGGTCGTCATCGGCGGCTTCACGTTCCCCGACACGCGCTGGCTCGAGGCCGTCTGCGAGACCGCCGGCCAGGCACACGCCTTCGACATCGCCGCGTTCCACGCCTACCCGGAGACGTGGACGCCGGATTCCGTCGTCGTCGAGAACTACCTCGACCGCGGCTACCATCACGACTACCTCGGCACGCTCGCCGGCGGCTGCGCGGCCCAGCCGCTGTGGATCAACGAGGCGGGGTACGCCACCACGCCCGGGCGCACCGAGCGGCAGCAGGCCTCGTGGTGGGCGCGCGCGATCGCGACGTTCGGCGCCGACTCCGCCGTCCAGCACATCGGCATCTACGAGATCCGCGACCAGCGCCGGAACACGCCGGTCATCGGCAACGAGCCGAACTACTACCTCGGGCTGCTGCGGGAGGACGGGCGGAAGAAGCTCGCCTACAACACGGTGCGGCTCATGGTCCGGCTGCTCGGCGGCGCGCCGTTCGTCGTGCGCGACGCCGAGACGAAGGTCGAGGCCGAGCCGCCCGACCGCGACATCTACCACCACCTCTTCGACCGCGCGGACGGCACGCAGGTGCTCGTGATCTGGACCCGGGACGCGCCGGCCGTGGCGCGCGTCGACCTGCCCCGCCGCGGCGCGCGCGCCACGTCCTACACGCTGGCGGGCACGGCCGGCGCCTACCCGCTCGTGCGCGGCCGGCGCCTCGAGCGCCTGCGGCTCGAGCCCGGCGACGTGCGCATCCTCGAGATCACGAGGGAGTGAGCCCGAATCCGGTCATCGCCGTTTCGGTCCCGGTCCCGGCAAACCGTTGTGGTTGGTCAACTGCGGGTGCTGGATGCCGAGGCGCTCCTGGTGTCCCGGGAGCGGGAGCGGGAGCGTAAGCGAGAGCCGGGACTGCATCGGGCACGGGTCGGGGGCGCGGCTCGGGAAGTGCCCTGGGCAGGGGGTGCGGGTCAGGGGGCGCGCTCCGCGGGCGCGCGCGAGGCACGGGCCCGCGCACGGGCACGGGAAGGGGCATGGGCACGGGCATGCGCACAGGAATGGGCATGGCCCAACCGGCGCGGCGGATGCCGTAGCGCTCGATCCGCGCGTCGTTCGCGCGCTCAACCCGCCACGCGCGCGCGGCCAACGCGCGATTGGCGGATTGTGTTCGGCTGGCGCCGCGAATCCGCCACGCGTGCGTCCGCCGCGAGCGCCGCTGGCGGATCGTGTTCGTATACCGCGCCCAACCCGCCACCCGCCTCGCGTGCCCCCGGCGCGTGGCGGATTCGGTGCGCCGGACGGCGGACGGCGCACGAGCGCACGAGCGGCATTCTGCTCCGCCCGGCCGATCCGTTCTCGGTCCCGGTCCCGAGCCGTTCGATGGGGACCGGAACCGGGATCGGGGCCGAGAACGGATCAACGGCGGAGAGTACGAGCCCGCGGTGGCGCCCGGCCGCGCGATTCCGTACGTTCGCCCTCGGGCGCAGGCGCGCGCCGCTGCGCCGGCGCGGACCGATTTCCGCGCAAAAGTGTATGGGAGAGTAGGGAGTTTTCTGCGCGCCAGAATCCTGTAACCCGCCACCCGGAGGCCATCATCGCTGCGACGACGATACCCCGCATCCGCGTCAACGAACGTATCCGCTTCTCCCCCGTCCGCCTCGTCGACCCCGACGGCCAACAGCTCGGAATCGTGCCCGTGGAGGAGGCCCGCCAGGCCGCCCTCGACCGGGGTCTCGACCTCGTCGAGGTCGCGCCCACCGCGCGCCCGCCCGTCTGCCGCATCATGGACTACGGCAAGTTCCGCTACGAGCAGCAGAAGCGGGACCGCGAGGCCCGGCGCCGCCAGCACACGGTCGACATCAAGCAGGTGCAGTTCCGGCCGAAGACGGACGACCACGACTTCGACTTCAAGATCCGCAACGCGCGCCGCTTCCTCGCCGCCGGCAAGAAGGTGCGGGCGACGGTCCGCTTCCGGCGCGGCGAGCTGCGCCGCCCGGAGCTGGGCGTGCGCGTGCTCGACCACGTCGCGGAGGCCCTCGAGGAGGTGGCCCGCGTCGAGAGTCGCAGCGACTCGCTCGAGTCGCGTCAGCTCGTGATGATGCTGGCGCCGAAGGCGGCCTGACCGCCGACACACCCGAAGGAAGGACCGGACCGGTGGACCTGCTGTTCTACGGCAGCTCGCTACGGGACTGGGCGGCCGCCGCGGCCAGCGCGGCGGCGCTCTACCTCGTGCTCGTCGGCGCGCGCCGGGTGCTCGCGTCGCGGCTCGCCCGCTTCGCCGAGCGCACGACGAACCACGTCGACGACCTCGCCGTCGAGGTCGTCCGCCGCACGCGCACGTTCTTCCTCGGCGCCGTCGCCGTCTACGCCGGGGCGACGTGGCTCGCGCTGCCGCCGGCACCCGAGCGGATCCTGAAGGCCGCCGTCATCCTGGCGGCCGTGCTCCAGGCCGCGATCTGGGGGAACGGCGTCATCGCCCACGTCGTGCAGCGCCAGACCGCCCGCACGCCCGAGGAGAACGCCGCCAGCGCCACCACCATGAACGCGCTCGGCGTCCTCGCCCGCGCGCTCCTCTGGGCGATCCTCGCGCTCCTCGCGCTCGACAACCTCGGCGTCGACATCACCGCGCTCGTCGCCGGCCTCGGCGTCGGCGGCGTCGCCGTCGCGCTCGCCGTGCAGAACATCCTCGGCGACCTCTTCGCCTCCCTCTCCATCGTCCTCGACAAGCCGTTCGTCATCGGCGACTTCATCGTCGTCGACGACTTCGCCGGCACCGTCGAGCACGTCGGGCTGAAGACGACGCGCATCCGCTCCCTCTCCGGCGAGCAGCTCGTCTTCTCCAACGCCGACCTGCTCAAGAGCCGCGTCCGCAACTTCAACCGGATGCAGGAGCGGCGAGTGGTCTTCGGCTTCGGCGTCGCCTACGAGACGCCGCCGGCCACGGTGGCCGCGATCCCCGGCATGGTGCGCGAGATCGTCGAAGCGCAGGCCGACGTCCGCTTCGACCGCGCCCACTTCAAGGGGTACGGCGCCTCCTCGCTCGACTTCGAGGTCGTCTACTACACGCTCGATCCCGACTACAACCGCTACATGGACACGCAGCAGGCGATCAACCTCGAGCTGCTGCGCCGCTGCGCCGCCGCCGGCATCGAGTTCGCCTACCCGACGCGCACGCTGTACGTGCGCGCGGCCGCGGCGGGCGCCGCGCCCGCGACCGATGCTCCGACGCCAGGCATCGTCCGGGCGGCGCCGGCGCCGTGATCGCCATCCTCCTTGCCGTCCGGTCCGCCCAACCCTAGCCTTTGCCGATCACCCGGACATCGTTGCGACACCCCCTGCTCGCGGCGCTGCGGGCTCACCCCCCAGCGGGAGACGCATCATGCCTACCCAGATGAGCATCGACACCGACGTCTACCTCTTCCTCGCCGACGTCGGCGTGTACCACGACGACGTCGTGATCTCCGCGCACGGCGGCTACCAGGCGAAGAACACGCCCGAGTTCGCCGTGCCGACGCAGGGCAGCTTCGAGGGCCTCTACTTCTACGTGCCGCACGGCTCGCTGCAGACCGATTTCGGCCTCGGCGGCTTCGCGGGCCAGGAGCGCGCCGCGGTCGAGCACCTCGAGCCCGGCCGCAAGTGCTTCGACTACGAGCTCTCGAAGTACCAGGGGCGCCACAACAAGGCGGGCGAGACCTACGACACGATCATGCGCGACATGGCCGCCGCCTCCGAGGCGCTCACGAAGTACAACACCGGCCTGGCCAAGGCGCCGAAGGTCTACGCCGCGAAGACGCGCCCGCGGCAGTTCGACGTGGTGACGATCCGCAACCGCTTCCGCTCCGGCGACGTGCAGCTCGGCGACCTGGTGACCCGCCTCCTGAACCAGCACGACTACAAGCGCATCCACTGCTACTTCTGCCGCGGCGCGATGTGATGCGGGATCCGGCCCGGATCCCCCTCCGCGGTCGGGGTCGCATCGGCAGTCGCAGTCGCAGTCGAACATGACGCCCGGCGGACCGGCCTGCCGTACGCTGGGTCGCTGGGCAGCGGCGAGCCGCCGGGCGAAGCGTATCGTTCGGCGTGTCGAATTCGTCCTGGCTGGATCGACGTATATGTAGAGCCCGGGTACGGCCGGTCGGGGGATCGGTCCGGCGCCCGGGTCTCCGCTGGCGACACACCCGCCGGCGCGAGCGCTTCCTCAACCCACGACCGGCCCGCCGGCCGGAACGCACCCGACGCCGAGGACCCCATGTTCGTCCGCGACCTCCGCTACGCCTTCCGCAGCCTCTCCCGCGCCCGCGGCTACACGCTCGCCGTGGTACTCACGCTCGGGCTCGGAATCGGCGCCAACACCGCCATCTTCAGCGTCGTCCGCGGCGTCCTGCTGCGCCCGCTCCCCAACCGCGGCGGCGACCGGCTGCTCTACCTGCGCCAGTCGGTCAACGGCCCGGGCGGCGAGGACATCGCGTTCTCCGTCCCGGAGATCCTCGACTTCCGCGAGAACGCCCGCACGCTGCGCGGCATCGCGGAGTACTCGCCGATGACGTACACGCTGGCGGGTGAGCGGGACGCCGTGCGCTTCAACGTCGGCCTCGTGACCGGCAACTACTTCCAGGTCATGGGCCTCTCGCCGGTGCTCGGCCGCCTCCTCGACTCGCGCGACGACGGCACCGGCGTGCCGCCAGTCATGGTGCTGACCTACGAGTACTGGATGAAGCGCTTCGGCGGGGACCGCGGCGTGGTCGGCCGCAAGGTGCGCGTGGACGGCAAGCCGGTGACGATCGTGGGCGTCGTCCAGTCGGCGCCGTACTTCCCGCGGCCGATGGACGCGCTCCTCAACATGGTCATCAGCGAGCACCACACGAGCGCGCTCATGGTGCAGGGGCGCACGCACCGCATGACCGGGATGATCGCGCGCCTCGCCCCGGGCGCCACGCTGGCGCAGGCGCGCGCCGAGGTGGCCGGGATCCGCGCGCGCGTGCAGGCCGAGTACCCCGAGGCGTATGACCCCGGCTCCGGCTACCGCGTTACCGTCATCCCCTTCCAGGAGGTGCTCGGCGAGAAGGCCCGGCTCACGCTCTGGCTGCTCATGGGCGCGGCCGCCTTCGTCATGGTCATCTCCTGCGCCAACGTCGCCAACCTGACGCTGATGCGCGGCGTGCGCCGCGAGCACGAGCTCGTGGTGCGCGCGGCGCTCGGCGCCGGCAAGGCCCGGCTGCGGCGGCTCCTCCTCGCCGAGAACCTGCTGCTGGCCTTCGCCGGCGCCGCGTTCGGCCTGCTCCTCGCCGTCGGCGGCGTCCGCCTCCTCGTCGCGCTCGCGGAGCGCTACTCGCCGCGCGCCGGCGAGATCCGCCTCGACGCGACGGTGCTCGGCTTCACGCTCGTGCTGACGCTCGTCGTGGCCGTGCTCCTCTCCTTCGCGCCCCGGCTCGCGAAGGAGGGCACGCTCGCGGCCTGGGTCGCCGCGGGCGTGCACCGCGTGAGCGGGAACCTGCGGCGCCAGCGCCTGCAGCGCACGCTCGTCGTCGCGCAGATCGCGGTCTCCGTGATCCTGCTGACCGGCGCCGGGCTGCTCACGCGCACCATGTTGCAGCTCTCCGAGGTGAACACCGGCCTCAAGGGCGAGAACGTGCTCACGATGGAGGTGCCGCTCTACGAGGCCGGGCGGAGCGACACCGCCGCGCGCGCTCTCTACGACCGGCTGCGCCTCGAGCTCGGCGCCGTGCCCGGCGTGCGCGACGTCGGCGTCGGCTCGACCATGCCGCTGCGCACGACGGACTTCCAGCTCGAGGTCAAGGCGGAGGGGCGGCCGCTCGCCGCGGGCGAGGCGATGCCGCGGGCGGACTTCCGGACGGCGAGCCCCGACTACTTCCGCGCCGCCGGGATCCCGCTCCTGCGCGGGCGGACGTTCACCGCCAACGACCGGACCGGCTCCGGCCTCGTCGTGATCCTCAACAAGACGCTCGCCGACCGGTTCTTCCCGGACCGCGACCCGATCGGGCAGCGCGTGGCCTGGACCGGCGACGTGCTGCGCTTCATCGGCGTGAGCGGCGAGTGGAGAACGGTCGTCGGCGTCGTCGCCGACACGAAGGACGGCGGCCCCGACGCCGAGCCGCGCGGCGTGGTCTTCCAGCCGTTCGACCAGGAGATGCCGTACGCGGGCGGCCTCGTGATCCGCGCCCGCCAGGATGCGCCGTCGCTGATCCCGGCCGCGACGCGGCTCGTCCGCAACATCGTGCCCGACGCGCCGATCGAGAACGTGCTGACCGTCGACCAGATCCGCGACCAGAGCGTCGCGCCGCGGCGCCTGAACGCGGCGCTCGTCTCGTCGTTCGGCGTGCTCGCGCTGATCATCGCGGCCGTCGGCATCGCCGGCTGCCTGGCGTTCTCCGTGAGCGCCCGCACCACCGAGATCGGCATCCGCATGAGCCTCGGCGCGGACAGCCGCCGCGTGCAGCGGATGGTGCTCCTCGAGGGCGGCGTGCTTCTCGCCCTCGGCCTGCTCCTCGGCGTCGGCGGCGCGCTCTCCGCCACACGCCTCATCCGCGGGCTGCTCTTCGGCATCACGCCGCACGATCCGGTCACGCTCGCGGGCGTCGCGCTCACCATGGCGGCCGTCGGGATCGGCGCCTGCTGGCTCCCTTCCCTCCGCGCCTCGCGGATCGACCCCGCCGTGGCCATGCGGGGGCAGTAGCATGGCGACGAGGGCCACGCCGACCGCGTCCCCGGCCGCCGCGCCCTCGCCGCCGGAACGCCGGCGCTACGACCGCTCCATCGTCGACGGGCCGCTGCGCTCGGCGGTGTGGAAGATCGCCTGGCCGACGATCCTCACGAACATCGTCGGCGGGATGCAGGGGATGGTCGACCACATCCTCGTCGGCAACCTCGTCGGCTTCCGCGCGAACGCGGCGATCGGCGTGAGCTGGCAGATCATCATCGTCGTCATCGCGTTCATGATGTCGCTGTTCACGGGGATGAGCGTCCTCGTCGCGCGTTTCGCCGGCGCGGGCGACGAGGAGAAGGTCGACCGCGTCGTCTACCAGGCGTTCCTGACCGCGATCGGGATGTCGCTCGGGATCATGGCGCCCGCCGGCTTCTTCCTCGCGCCGTGGCTGCTCGACCTCGTAAACGCCGCGCCCGGCGTGAAGGCGCAGGCGCTCCCGTTCCTCCGCATCATGTTCCTGTTCAGCAGCGGGATGCTCGTCTTCTACATGCTGAGCGGCGCGCTCCGCTCCGCGGGCGATGCGCGCACGCCGATGGTCCTCGGCATCGCGCTCACGGTGCTGAACCTGGTGCTGAACGTGATCCTGATCCGCGGGCTCGGCCCGATCCCCGCGTTCGGCACCGCCGGCTCGGCGATGGGCACCGTGATCGCGTCCGGGATCCTGGGGCTCTATTCGCTGTGGAAGCTCTGGCGAGGCGGCTGGGTGGTGTCGTTCCCGCGAGGGCAGGGGTGGGGACCCGACTGGGCGATCATCCGCTCGCTCTTCCGCTTCGGCCTGCCGACCGGGATCCAGGGGATCGCCATGAACGTCGGCGGCGTCGCCATGCTCTCGTTCATCGGCTCCCTCGCCCGGAGCGCGGCCGCGCAGGCGGCGTTCGCCGTCTCCTACACGCAGCTCTTCTCCTTCATCACCTGGACGTCCGTCGGCCTCATGGGCGCCGCCGCCGCCGTCGCCGGGCAGAACCTCGGCGCCGGGCAGGCCGACCGCGCCGAGCAGGCCGTGCACATCGCGGGGCGCTACGGCGTCGCCGGCGCCGCGCTCGTCGGCCTCCTCTTCCTCCTGGTCCCGCGCCAGCTCCTCGCGATCTTCGGGATGCACGACCCCGTCGTGGTCGAGCTCGGCGTGCAGCTCCTGCACGTCCTCAGCGTCTCCGGGCTCCTCGTCGCGCTCGCGCTCACCTACACCGGCGGGCTCCAGGGCACCGGCGACACGAAGAGCCCGCTCTACATCTCGATCGTCTCGCAGATCGTCGTCCCGCTCGGCATCTGCTTCGTGATCCGGCACACGAGCACGCTCGACCCGATCGACATCTGGCTCGCGATCCTCGTCGGCCACGCCACGCGGTGCGTGCTGAGCGTGGTGCGGTTCCGGCAGGGAAGGTGGCGGACGATCGCGGTGAGCATCGAGGGGGCGGCGGGGTAGCGGGGCGGCCCCCGTCGGCGCGGCGGGAGCCACCTCCGGCGAAGACACGCCGGCGCGCTCAGCGCCGGCTCGCCTCCACGCCGCCGCCGGTCCGGCGGCCGAGCCCATCTCGCGCGCCCGGCACGGCGCAGCCATGCCCTCGCCGGACGCACGCCTGGCTGGCTGCCATCTTGCGCCGTCGCATCGGTGATGGATCGAGCCGAGCACGACCGTGAGTCGCGCATCCGATCGAGGCGCGAGAAAACCGACGGCCTCTCGCGATCGCGGGACGCGGAGCGGGTGCCGCGCGAGCGCGAGGACCGGTTCCGCTTCCTGTTCGAGGACAACCCCACGGTGTACCTCGAGGTGGACGCGGCCGGGACGATCACCTCGATCACCCGGTACGGCGCGGAGCACCTCGGCTACACCGTCCCCGAGCTGACGGGGCGGCCGGTCACGGACATGGTGCACCCGGCGGACCGCGAGGCCGTCCGGCGCCAATTCGAGGAGTGCGGACGAACACCCGGCCGGCTCTGCCGCTGGGAGTTCCGCAAGGTGCGCAAGGACGGCAGCGTCCTCTGGGTGCGGGACAACGTGCGCCCGGTGCGGCAGACCGACGGCCAGCTGGTGTTCCTGGTCGTCTGTGACGATATGACCGACGTGAGGCGCGCGGAGGCGGAGCGGGAGCGTCTCCTGGAGCGGCAACAGTTCCTCGCCGAGGCGAGCCGGGCGCTCGCGGGCTCGATCGACTACGAGACGACGCTCTGCACCGTGGCGCGGCTGGCCGTGCCGGTGCTGGCCGATTTCGTGATCGTCGACGTCGTCGAGGAGGCGGGTGGGTTCCGCCGCATCGCCGCGGCGATCGCCGACCCCGAGAAGGAAGCGCTGGCCCGCGAGGCGAGGCGTTACCCCCCCGATCCCGCCGTGAAGGATAACCTCGTCAACCGCGCGATCCGCACGCGGCGCTCGGAGATCGTCTCCGGCGAGGAGGCGATCCGTACCTCCGGCTACCGCGCCGAGCACCTCGATGCCATGCGCCAGCTCGAGCCACACTCCGTCCTCGTCGCCCCCATGATCGCGCGCGAGCGCGCGGTCGGCGCCATCCAGTTCATCTCGCTCGCGGGCGAGTCGGCGCGCGACTACGGCCCCGAGGACATCCCGCTCGCCGAGGAGCTGGCCGGCCGCGCGGCCATCGCGATCGACAACGCCCGGCTCTACCGGGAGGCCGAGCAGCGTGCCCGCGAGGAAAGGGCGCTACGCGAGGCCGTCGGCGCGCTCGGCGCCGCGCTCACGACCGAGGAGCTGATCCGTCGCATCGCGACGAGCGCGATGGAAGCGAGCGGTGCTCGTGGCGCGTTCGTGAGCTGGATCCATCCCGAGCGCGACGAAGTGGAGACCATTGCGATGGCCGGCGACATCCCTCCGCCGGTCGAGGGCCGCATCCCCTACGCCAACTCGTACACCCGGAAGGTGATCGAGCGCCGGGAGCCGCTCGGCATCCCGCGCCTCGCGGACCTCGAGGGTCCCCTGCGGGACTCGGCGCTGGCGCGCGCCTGCCCCGACTGCTCGGCCGTCGTGACTCCCCTCATCGTCGACAAGCGGCCGATCGGCGCGCTGTTCCTCGTCGTCGGAGCGGAGCCCGAGGCCGTGTCACCTGAGGGGCTCGCGCGTGCGCGCACCTACAGCGAGTTGGCCTCGGTGGCGTTCCGCCGGCTCCAGCTTCTCCAGGAAGCCGAGCGGCGGCGCGACGAGCTCGAACGCCTGAGCGAGAGCCGCGCCCACCTGATGCGCGGCTTCTCACACGACGTGAAGAACCCGCTGGGCGCCGCGGCCGGCTACGCCGAGCTGCTGGAGGCCGGCACCCTCGGCGAGCTGTCCGCGAAGCAGCGGGAGGGCGTCCAGCGGATCCACCGCTCGATTCAGACCGGCCTGCGGCTGATCGAGGACCTGCTCGGGGTGGCCCGCGAGGAGACGGGGGAGATCCAGGTCGAACGCACGCGCACGGACGTCGCCCGGGTGGCGCGGGAGGTCGCCGACGAGTTCCGGGCCCAGGCGACGGCTGCGGGCCTCACCCTCGAGTGCCAGGCACCGGGCCCCGTCTTCGCCGAGACCGACCCCGTCCGCGTCCGCCAGATCGTGGGCAACCTCCTCTCCAACGCGGTGAAGTACACGCCGGAGGGGACGATCACGCTCGCCGCCGCGCTCCGGGACGGCGGCGAGGGATTCCGCCCCGGCGAGTGGGTCGCGGTGAGCGTGACCGACACGGGGCTCGGGATCCCCGAGGACAAGCACGAACGCGTCTTCCAGGAGGGCACCCGCCTCCACCCCGAGATCCGGGCCGGAGTGGGCGTCGGGCTGGCCAACAGCCGGCGGACCGCGCGTGCGCTGGGCGGCGACATCACCCTCCGCAGCGAGGTCGGGCGCGGCTCCACCTTCACGCTCTGGCTCCCGCCGGCGGCCTGAGCGGCCGGGATCATCCGTGCTCACCGCGCCGTGGCCCGGGGGTTCGGCCAGGCCAGCTCCACGCCCAGGTCCTCGCTGAGCAGGCGCTGGAAGTCCGCCAACCGTCCCGGCGTGTTGCGGACCTGGCGCGGCGTCACGCGCTCGCGCAGGCAGTAGGCCGCGAGCGCGCCGGCCGCCTCGCCGACGTTCCACTCGACCGGGTGCAGCCGGTAGCAGCCGTTCGTGATGTGCGTGACGCCGAGGTTCTTCCCCGCCGCGAGGAGGTTCTCGACGCGGATCGGGATGAGCGCGCCGAGCGGGATCTGGAACGGCCAGCTGCTGATGTCGACGTAGGTGCGCTGGCGCGTCGTCGGATGCAGGTCGAGCCGGTAGCTGCCGACGCCGATGCTGTCGGGAAAGGGCTCGGCGCCCTCGATGCCGGCGCGCGCCTCGACGCCGACGTGCTGCTCGAGGACCGTGAACTCGCCGCGGATGCGGCGGCTCTCGCGCACGTAGAGGTGCTTCGCCAGCCCGTCGTGCGTGCCGACGACGTCGCGCCGCAGGCGCAGCCCGCGGTAGCCGATCCCGCCGTCGAGGCGCGGCGCCTCCGTCTGCATCCAGTACAGGAAGGAGAGGCTGAGCTGCCGGGCGCCGCGCTCGTGACGCGCGCGCTCGGCGTCCGGGACCCCGACCAGCGGGCCCAGCCAGTAGTCGTTCTGCGGCCAGTTCACGAGCGTGATGTCGCTCGCGTAGCGGCCGGGCGGGTAGTGGCCGCGGTAGAAGATCCGCCGGAACGTCCACAGCCCCTCCGCGCCGGAGCCCGGCTCCTCGAAGATCGCCTCGTGGCGACACTCGAGCGTGACCGGATCGGTGAACTCCCAGGAGAGCTGCGGCCCGGGCCAGAAGCTCGCCTGGTAGCCCCGCCAGAAGTCGTAGTCGGCCGGCCGCTCGATCGTGTGGTCCTCCTCCGGGAAATAGTCGAGCGCGAAGCACGCGGTGACCGCCTGCTGGTCGAGCGGATCGGGCTCCGCCGGCAGCGCGTGCGGCTCGCCGGTCTCGCGCCGGCTCTCGGCGCCGATGACGTGCTCGACGGCCGCGAGCGGGAGGAGGTCGCCGAGCTCGGTCGCGTCCAGGATGTACGGCGCGCTGATCGCGATCTGCTCGCCGTCGTCCTCGTCGCGCACGATCACGGCCCGGACCCTGTCGCCATCCACCTCGGCGCCGACCGGGCGGGATCGCGGCATGATGTGGAGCTGGGCGCTCGCCAGGAACGGGGCGAGCATCTCGTGGAGCGCCGCGAGCGCGACGCGCGGCTCGTGGCAGAGCCGGCTGACCCGCCCCTGGCCGGGGTTCAGGTGCGCGTCGAACCGCGCCTCGGGGAGGAGCGGGTAGTTGCGCCGGTAGTAGTCGCGGATCGCGTCGCGCAGCCGCCGATAGCTGGCGGTGCAGCCGACCCCCTCGATCCAGGGGTGCTCGTCGGGCGGGACGGCCTGCGCCGTGAGCTGCCCGCCGATCCAGTCGGTCTCCTCGGTGAGGATGACGCGCCGGCCGAGCCGGAGCGCCGCGATCGCGCCCGCGACGCCGCCCAGCCCGCCGCCGACGACCAGCACGTCCGTTCCCCGCTCGCGCATGGCGGTCGCGCGCCTACGCCCCGCCGGGCGGGTCCGCCGCCTCGCGCCGCTCGTCCGGGCCGGCCCGCGTGAGCAGCGACACGGCGATCTCGTTGTTCATCCGGGCGCGCTCGCGCAGCTCCGGGAGCGCGCTGCGGATGCGGGCGCGGATCTCGTGGCGCCGGTCCCACGCGCGATCGATCCGGGCGATGAGCTGTCCCGCGCTCACGTGCGCGAGCGCGGGCGTCTCCAGCTCCAGCTCCTCCAGGAAGCCGGCCACCTTCGTCGCGTACGGCAGGCCGACGAACGGCACGCCGGCGAGCGCGGAGAAGATCAGGAAGTGCAGCCGCATCCCGACCGCGAACTCGAAGTGCTCGAGGAGCGACAGGACCTGCCCCGGCGTGTAGTCCCGCTTGAGCACCGTGGCGCGCTGGGCGTGGCTCATCTGCCCCACCACGCCGTGGCTGTGCTGGACGTCGAACGCGCGGCGCTCCATCGGCACGAACACGACCTCGGCGTCGAAGCGGTCGATCATGAAGTCGGCGGCGTTCGCGAGCAGCCGGTGGTAGTGCTCGACGCTGAGGTCGGGCGCCGCCGGCCCGGGCTCGCGCACCGAGAAGCCGACGTGGTGCGCCTCCGGATGCAGCGCCTCGGCGCGCACGATCTCCTCGAACGTGAGCGGCTCCGGCTCGAGCAGGAGCGCGGGATCGGCCGTGAGCACGATGTCGCGGCGCACGCCGATCTCCTCGAGGAGCTGGCGCGCGTGCCGGTCGCGCACCGTGACGGCGGCCGCCGGCTCGAGCGCGTCGCGCACCCGCGCGCGCAGCGCCGGCTCCACGAGCGGCCCCGCGCTGATCGCGTAGACCATGACCGGCGTGCCGACCTCGTGCGCGAGCACCACCTCGCGCAGGAACATGTCGGCGTCCGCGTCGTAGAGGATCCCGCCGCCGCCCAGGATGAGCAGGTCGACGTCGGCCACCACCTCCCGCGCCTCCGCGCGCGACAGCTCCCGGAACTGGAACGCGCGCTCGACGCCGTGCCGGCGCCGCGTGTCCTCGGCGTCGCGCGAGAAGACCGTTACCGTGACCGGGAGTGACCGGCGGAGCTGCGTGAGGATGGAGTGGAGGATCGCCTCGTCCCCGAGGTTGTATCCGCCGTAGGAGCCCGAGATGGCGACCCTGAACGTCCCGTCGCCCGCCATGGCCTCTCCTCCGCCCCGGGGTACCGCGCCGCGATGCCGGGGAGGCAGGCTGCATGCCACGGTGGGACGGTGGCCGCGACCGCCTCATGGCGCCCGCGGGCACCCGGCCGCAAGTTTCCTCGATGCAACCGTTGACGCCCGTGTATACCGCCCCGCTCTTCCCTCCCCTGCACCGCGCGCTGGTCGTGCTGCTGCGCGGTATCGACGCCGCCGCGTGGCAACGCCCCACCGTGGCCGGCCGCTGGCGCGTCCGCGACGTCGCCGCGCACCTCCTCGACGGCGACCTGCGCCGCCTCGCCGCCACACGCGACGGCCATGCGCTCGCCCCCGAGCGGCCGCTCCACTCCTTCGCCGACGTGGTCGGGTTCATCAACGAGCTGAACGCCACCGGCGTGCGCTACGGCGAGCGCCTGAGCCCGCGTCTCCTGGTCGAGCCGCCGCGGCGAGCGCCACGGGCGCCGCCCCGTCGGGCGCACCCGCATCGGGCGGGCGGCTGGACACGCTCTGGGTCGCGGACCGGGACGGCGAGCCGGTCGCGCGGCCCGTTCGCGCCGGGCTGACCGACGGCTCGCGCACCGCGGTGGAAGGCGCCGGTATCGTGGCGGGCATGTCGGTCATCGTCGGCACGACGGAGGGGAGCGCAGCCGCCTCGACCGGCGCGACGACGCGGAGCCCGCTCCAGCCGAGCGGCCAGCGCCGCGGCCCGCCCGGCCCGTTCTGAGATCGCGGGAGGCGACATGGCCGACAGCGGGCCGCAGCCGCGGGCGCCGGGGCCCCGGGACGCCGACCCCGCCGCGGCGGTGATCGAGGCCGCCGGCCTGCGCAGGGTCTACCGCGTGGGGAGCACGGAGGTGCAGGCGCTCCGCGGCGTGGACCTGGTCGTCCGGCGCGGCGAGATGATCGCGATCATGGGCGCGTCCGGCTCCGGCAAGTCCACGCTCCTGAACATCCTCGGCTGCCTGGACGCGCCGAGCGGCGGGACGTACGCCCTCGGCGGCGTGCGCGTGGACGGGATCAGCCGGAACGAGCTGGCCGACATCCGCAACCGGAAGGTCGGCTTCGTCTTCCAGGGCTTCAACCTCCTGGCCCGCACGAGCGCGCTCGACAACGTCGAGCTGCCGCTCCTCTACGACCGCAGCGGCCGGCGGCGCGACACGAAGGCGCTCGCCACGGCTGCGCTCCGGCGCGTCGGCCTCGGCGACCGCCTGCGCCATCAGCCGAGCGAGCTCTCCGGCGGCGAGCAGCAGCGCGTCGCGCTGGCGCGGGCGCTCGTGACCGACCCGACGCTCGTGCTCGCCGACGAGCCCACCGGCAACCTCGACAGCCGGACCTCCATCGAGGTGATGGCGCTCCTCCAGGAGCTGAACGACCAGGGCGTCACGATCCTGCTCGTCACGCACGAGCCGGACATCGCGCTCTACGCCCGGCGCATCGTCGTGCTGAAGGACGGACGGCTCGTCCGGGACGAGCCCGTGCCGGGCCCGCGGCGCGCGCTCGACGATCTCCGCGCGCTCGGGCCGGCCTCGGAGGCGGCATGAGAGAGGCGACGCTGTTCCGCATCGCGGGCGAGAGCATCCTGAAGAACAAGACGCGCACGCTGCTCACCATGCTCGGCATCGTGATCGGTGTGGCCGCCGTCATCCTGATGGTCGCCATCGGCCACGGCGCGCAGGCGCAGATCGAGGGGCAGATCCGCAACCTCGGCACGAACCTCGTCGTCGTGACGCCGGGCGCCATCTCCGCCGCCGGCGCGAGCCAGGGCGCCGCCTCGTTCAACCGGCTCACCGCGGACGACGTCGAACGGATCCGCCGCGAGGCGACGCTGATCACGGCCATCTCGCCGGTCGTGGTCACGCGCACGCAGGTGATCGGCGGGCAGGGAAACTGGCGGACGGAGGTGAACGGCGTCGCCACGGAGTACCTCGAGATCCGCAACTGGAGCGTGGCGAGCGGCGAGGCGTTCGGCGACGACGACGTGCGCGCCAAGCGCCGGGTCGTCCTCCTCGGCAGCACCGTCGCGGCGAACCTCTTCCCCGGCGCGGACCCGGTCGGCGCGCAGATCCGGCTCGGCCGCTCGCCGTTCACCGTCGTGGGCGTGCTCGCGCCGAAGGGACAGACCGCGAGCGGCGCCGACCAGGACGACGTCGTGCTCGTGCCCTACACGACGGCGCAGGACCGGCTGAGCGGCTTCAGCTTCCTCGGGCAGATCCTCGCCCGGGCCGCCAGCGCGCGCGACATCCCCGCGGCGATGGAGGAGATCCGCGGCATCATGCGCGACGCGCACGAGCTGCCGGCCGGCGCGCCCGACGACTTCACGATCCGCGACCAGACCGCGATCGCCGAGACGGCGACGAGCACCGCATCCGTGATGACGCGGCTGCTCGCGGCGATCGCCTCCGTGTCGCTCGTCGTCGGCGGCATCGGCATCATGAACATCATGCTCGTCTCCGTCGCCGAGCGGACGCACGAGATCGGGCTCCGCCTCGCCGTCGGCGCGCGCGGCTCGGACGTGCTCCGGCAGTTCCTGGTCGAGAGCCTGGTGATGAGCGTGCTCGGCGGGATCGGCGGGCTGGCGCTCGGCATCGCCGGCGCGGCGCTCGTCCGCCACCTCACCGGCTGGCAGACCGCGACGCCCCTGTGGGCCGTGTTCCTCGCGGCGGGCTTCGCCGGCGCCGTCGGCGTGTTCTTCGGCTTCTACCCGGCGCGGAAGGCCGCCTCGCTCGATCCGATCCAGGCGCTGCGGCACGAGTGAGGGGTCGGCGCCGGACCAGTCGCCCCGCGCCGGCGAGGCCGGGCCACGGTCGCACCGGGGGGCCGGCGCGGCTGGCTGCCATCTTGCTGCGGCTGCTCCGGTTATGGGCAGAGCCGAGCACGGTCCCGGCCCGCATGGGCGAGCGAGCCCCGAACGGGCGGAGCGAGAGTCACGCCGGACGCTGCGCGACAGCGAGGAGCGCTTCCGCTTCCTCTACGAGGACAACCCCGCCATGTACTTCACCGTGGACGCGGCGGGGACGATCCTCTCGGTCAATCGCTACGGGGCGGAGCACCTCGGCTATACCGTCCCGGAGCTGCGCGGGCGGCCGCTCCTGCAGGTCGTCCACGAAGCGGATCACGAGGCGCTCCGCGGCCAGCTCGCGGAGTGCGGGCGCACGCCCGGCCAGGTCTGCCGCTGGGAGTTCCGCAAGGTGCGCAAGGATGGCACCGTCCTCTGGGTGCGGGAGAGCGTGCGTCCGCTACGGAATGCCGACGGCGAGCTCGTCTTCCTGATGGTCTGCGACGACATCACGGACGCGAAGCGCGGGGAAGCGGAGCGGGAGCGGCTCCTGGCGCAGCAGCATTTCCTCGGCGACGCCAGTCGGGCGCTCGCGGGCTCGATCGACTACGAGACCACGCTGAAGATCGTGGCCCGGCTGGCCGTTCCGGTACTCGCGGACTTCTCGGTCGTCGACGTGCTGGAGGAGGGGGGCGCCTTCCGCCGCGTCGCCGCCGCCCATGCGGACCCGCAGAAGGAGGCGCTGGCCCGGGAGATGAGGCGCTACCCGCCGGACCCCACCCTGGAGGAACACCCCGTCAACCGCGCGATCCGCATGCGGCGCTCGGAGATCCTTCCCGTGGGCGAGGAGGGAATCCAGGCCTCGTGCCGCATCCCCGAGCACCGCGAGGTCGTGTGCCGCCTCGCGCCACGGTCGGTCCTCGTCGTCCCGCTGATCGCGCGCGGGCGCACGGTGGGCGCCATGCAGTTCATGTCGCTGGCGAGCGAGTCGGCGCGCGACTACGGCCCCGAGGACGTCGCGCTGGCGGAGGAGCTGGCCCGGCGCGCGGCCGTCGCCATCGACAATGCCCGGCTCTACGCCGAGGCCGAGCGGCGCGCCCGCGAGGAGCGCGCGCTGCGCGAGGCGGTGGGAGCGGTCAGCGCCGCGTTCAGCACCGAGGACGTGAGCCGGCAGATCGCGACGAGCGCGGTGGACGCCACCGGTGCCGACGGCGCCTTCGTGACCTGGATCCATCCCGGGCGCCGCGATGTGGAGGTGGTCGCCCTCGCCGGGAACGTACCACCGCCGATCAAAGGCCACGGCCCGTATGCGGACAGCTACACCTCCAGGGTGGTCGAACGCCGGGAGCCGATCCTCATCGACCGCCTCGCCGAGATCGAGGGTCCACTCCGAGAAGGACCCCTGGTCGATACCTGCCCCGAGTGCTCCGCGCTCGTGGTCCCCCTGATGGTCGAGCGGCCGATCGGCGCCCTGTTCCTCGTTCGCGAGGCCGGGCGGCCGAACTTCTCACCCGACGAGATCACCCGTGCCCGCACCTTCGGCGAGCTGGCGGCGCTCGCGCTCCGCAAGCTCCAGCTCCTGGAGGAGTCGGAGGCGCGGCGCGAGGAGCTCGAGCGGATCAGCGAGAGCCGCGCCCTGCTGATGCGCGGCTTCTCACACGACGTGAAGAATTCGCTGAGCGCGGCGGACGGCTACGCCCAGCTCCTCGCGGGGGGAAGCCTGGGGGAGCTGCCCGGGAAGCAACGGGAGAGCGTCCAGCGGATCCGGCGCTCGATCCAGACTTCGATCGACCTGATCCACGACCTGCTGGACGTGGCCCGGGCGGAGGCCGGGCAGATCGAGCTCGAGCACGTGCCCACGAACATCGCCGAGGCGGCGCGGGAGGCCGCGCAGGACATCCGGCCGAAGGCCACGGCGGCGGGCCTCGACGTCGAGATCCGCGCACCCGACGCGCTGCTCACCGAGACCGACCCCACCCGGGTGCGCCAGATCCTGGGCAACCTCGTCTCCAACGCCGTGAAGTACACGCCGGCGGGGCGGGTCACGGTGGCCGCCGACGTTCGCGACGGCGGCAGGGAATTCCGCCCCGGCGACTGGATCGCGGTGAGCGTGACCGACACCGGCCCCGGGATCCCGGAGGCCAAGCGCGAACAGGTCTTCCAGGAGTTCACCCGCCTCGAGCGCGAGGCCACGCAGGGAGCGGGCGTCGGGCTCGCCATCAGCCGGCGCATCGCGCGGCTCCTCGGCGGCGACATCACGCTCCGGAGCGAGGTCGGCCGCGGCTCCACCTTCACGCTCTGGCTGCCACTGGCGGGAGATACGCAAGCGGAGCCGTGAGGCGGCGCAGGCCTCCACCGGGTCGATGCCCAAGGCACTCTCGGGAACGGATTTCGAGGGTTCCTCGCCCGTTATAGATTTTCCGGATGGAACCGGAGCGCCTGCGAGAGGAGCTGACGGCGCTGCTGGCGGCGAGCGGGCGCCCGCACGTCGAGCGCCTGACCGTCTCGGCGGCGATCGTCTCGGAGGCGCTCCGTGCGACCGGGTTGGAGGCCACGCTGCTGGGCGGCGGAGCCGTGGAGTTCTATGATCCCGGCGCCGATACGACGAGCGACATCGACCTCGTCGTCGAACGCGCTCGCCCGATCGCCGATCTCGAGGCGACGCTGCAGGATGCCTTCACTTCCCTCGGCTTTGCGCGCGCCGGGCGCCACTGGGCGCGCGACGACCTGTTCGTCGAGATCCCGGACATCCGCATCGTGGACCCGACCGAGACGTTCCGCGTCGGTCGGTACTTGCTCCGCGTCTTGCGGAAGGAGATCGTCCTCGGCGAACGCATCGTCGACTACAAGCACTGGCGCTACACCGGTTTCGGCGCGCAGGCCCTCGACATGATCGCGGCGTTCGGGCCGGAGCTGGACGACGCGGTCCTGAGACCGTACCTGCGGCGGGAGGGCGCCGAGGACGCGTACGACGCGCTGCGCGCGCTGGCGACGTCGGGTCGGCGGATCACGGAGCCGGTGCTCCGTGCCGAGCTGGAGCGCCTCCTGGCGCGAGGAGTCGGCGAATGAGCGTCTCCGATCTCGATCTGACCATGCTCCGGGAAATGTGGGCCCGGCGGCGCGCAGCCGCCGCCGAGGTCCGGCACCGGATCGATCCCGCGGGGATGACCCGTCCCGCGCGCACCCCGGAGGAGCGCGCCTGGCTGCGGGAGCACGGGGGCGAAGGCGTGTTCCTGGAACAGCCCGGGGGGCGTCGAGCGCCGTCGCTGGAGCGGGCCGCCGAGCCGGACCTTCTCGCCGAGCCGCCGGCACCCTACCCGGCGCCGGTCGATCGGCTGTTGACGCTCGGCGAGGCGTCGGCCCGCCGCGACGAGTGGCTGGACTACCCGCGCGCGGTCGGCCTCGACCTCCCCGACGTCCCCGCGCTCATCCGCATGGCGTCCGATCGGATGCTGCTCGAGGCGGATCTCGAGAGCCTGGAGTCCTGGGCGCCCATCCACGCCTGGCGCTCGCTCGCGCAGCTCGAGGCCGTAGAGGCCGTCGAGCCGCTCCTCGCGCTGCTCGACGCCCCGGACAACGAATGGCTCCTTGGCGAGTTTCCGGCGCTGGCCGGGATGATCGGACGCGTCGCCATCGGTCCGCTCACCCGCTTCATGCACGATCCCGCGCGCTACCTCTGGGCGCGCTCCTCCGCCGCCGAGGGGCTCGGCGACATCGCGACGCGCTACCCGGTCGCGCGCGACGAGGTCGTCGGTGCACTCGTCGCCCAGCTCGAGCGGTACCCCGAGGAGGACGAGACGCTGAACGCGCTCGTCATCGGCTCGCTCCTCGACCTCGACGCCGTCGAGGCCGCGCCGCTGATCGAGCGTGCCTTCGCGGAGGACGCGGTGGACCTCAGTGTGAACGGCGACTGGGAGGACGTCCAGGTCGAGCTGGGCCTGCTGCCGGAGCGACTGACCCCGCGGCCGCCGCTCCATCCCTGGCTCATGCCTCGCGCCCCGCTGGTGCGCCCGGCGCTGGCCCGGGAGCCAGTGGCGCCGTCGAAGACCGCGGCGAAGGCCAAGGCCAGGAGAAAGGCGGCCAAACGCTCCCGCAAGCGGAACCGCCGCGGACGCTGACGCCTTCACTTTCCCTTCTTCGTCCAGAGCAGCACGACGCCACACGGCGCGTTCGCGCCGTACTCCGGCGGCGCCTCCGACGGACCGGCGTAGACTTCGACGGCGGCGAGGTCGTTCGGGAAGATGAGGCCGTCCAGGTCCCCCGCCCTCCCGTTCACCTGGTCCGCGGGCAGGCCGTCCAGGTAGACCCGCGGGCTGCACGGCCCGCGGAGGCTGCCCGCGCCGCGGCTCGAGAGCAGGTGGGCGTTGCCGTGGGAATCCACCACGACGCGCACCCCGCGCACGCCGCGCATCATGTCGCTGAGGCGGCTCACGCGCTCGGCCACGGCGTCGAGCGCGCTGTCGGCCATGTACGTGCCCAGGCCGGTCCGGCGCCGCTCGTAGAAGCCGCTGCTCGTGAGCCAGCGCTTCCGGACCTCGGCCCGGATCTCCAGCGCGCGGAGCACGATCGGCTCCGGCGCGAGCCCGAGCTGGAGGCCCATCTCCTTCCCGGCCTCGAAGTCCACCGACATGCTCAGCGGCGCGAAGCCCAACATGTCCAGCGCGATGGCCTGCCAGCCGGCGGGGATCTCGCGGAGCGACGCGTATCCCTGCGCGTCCGTCAGCGTGCGCAGCTTCTTCGCCCCCTCGATCTGCACGCTGACGCCCGGGAGCGGCGCGCCGGTCGAGTCCGACACCACCCGCAGCCGGAGCGAGGCCGCCCCGGCGGCCGGCGTCTGCGACTGCGCCGCGAGCGGCGCGGCGGCCCCGAGCAGGAAGCCGAGGAGCCAGCCCGCGTGCGCGCGAACGACGTTGCGCATGAAAGACCTCGCTGGGACGTGCGGAGATTCGATGGGTCGGGCTACTGCGTGGACCTGTATCTGACAGTCGCCGGAGGCGATGTCAAGGATGTGGGCGGTATTCGCGGTCCTGTCCGAGTGCATCCGGCGAGTGGTATGGAGTCAGTCGAGGCCGGTGCGACAAACAGTGAGGATCGGGCGGGCGAGCCGGCGTCACGCAAGCGTCCGAGAGGAGCTCGGCGCTGCGGAGGCGCCTGAGCCGGGCGGGACCACCCGGCATCTCCGCGCGCGTCGCGTCGCGCGGACGCTTCGCGCCGGCCGCCCGCCGCGCTACCGCATCGACGCCGGGAGCGCGGACCGTCGCGGGCGCAGCAGGCCTCCCGCCGCCGAGCGAGCCATCCGGTAGATCGTCCCGGCCGAATAGCGCCAGTCGTGGGGGTCGAAGTCGTAGAACGCCAGCGGGCCGCGGTACGATCGGAGCACCTCCCGCCAGGACACGAGGCCCGCGCGCCGGTAGGCCAGGATCGCCCGGACGTCGGAGCGGAGGACGATGTGCCGGAAGTCGCGCGCCTCGGCCGAGACCGGGGTCACAGGCCGTCCGATCAGGTCGAGATAGTGCAGCCAGCAGACGTCGACGCCGGCGTAGGGCGCCGCGTCGCCGCCGCCGGTCAGCCGGGGGTTCGCCTCGATCAGCTTGACCCGGCCGTCCCGGCTGTCGCGCTTCGTCTCGATCTCGCAGATCCCCGAGTAGCCGAGGCGACGCAGCCAGCCATCGCACACGGCGTCGGTCTCCGGGTCGCGCACCGGCTCGCTCACGGTGGCCGGCCCGAAGCCCAGCGGGTCGCACCTCAGCCCCCGGAACATGGCGCTGGCGATCCGCCTGCCGCCCCGGTCGTAGCACGCCACGTACACCCGCTTCGCCGTGTCCGGCCCCTCGATGATCTCCTGGCCGATGGTGACCGGGTTCGCCGCCGCGGCCAGCCGCCAGGCCTCGACGAGCGCCTCCGCGCTCGGCGCGATGACCACCTTCTCGTGCGACAGCGGATGGCCGTCCGGGAACGCCTGCCATTCCCGGAAATGCAGCGGCTTGAGGAGGCATGGGAACCGGGCCTCCCGCGCGAACTCGCGGACCTCGGCCTCGGAGCGCAGCAGCCCGGTGCGCGGCATCGGCATGCCGTGCTCGGCGGCGAGCGCGTACTGCGTCTGCTTCGTGGCCAGCAGACCCTGGAGCGGGACGCCGGGGGAGAGCACGAAGTGCGCGGCCAGCGTCGAGGCGTGCGCCGCGATGGCCGAGACGAACTGGTCCGCGCTGGCGATCAGGACCGGCTTCCCGCCGAGCTCGCCCGCCAGCGCCACCATGAAGGCGACCCAGCCCCGCGCGTCCGTGTCCGGGTCCGGACACGCGCGCGCCGGACCGTACACCGAGCGGAACCCGGGGTAGTCGGTGTGGCAGTCGAAGCAGCACGCCCGCACGCCCCGCCGGAGCAGCGAGCGCACCCCCAGCACGCCGGTCTGGTACGCCCCCGCGATGACGGCGGCCGGCCAGCCGGGCCCGGCGCGGACCGGGTTCGGAGGCGGAGGCGCGGCGGGCTCAGACGGCGCTGGCATCGACCCGGAGCATGACCTTGAGGTGCCCCCGCGCGCGGACCGCGGCCCACGCCCGGCCGAAGTCCTCCAGCGCGTACCGGCTCTCGAAAAACGGCCGGGTGTCGAGCCGGGGGAGCGTCGCCAGCGCCTCGTCGAAGTCCGCGCCGCTGCTCCCGACCGAGCCCACCACGGTCCGGTCGAAGGCGACGATGGACTCGAAGCTGAACGGGTGCTGCGCGTACGGCAGCCCGACGAGCAGCAGCGTCGCGCCGGTGGCCGAGTGCTGGAGCAGCTGCTCCAGGGCGCCCTGGTCACCGGTCGCGTCGATCAGCCAGTCGAACTCGGCGAGCCGCTCCGGCGCGGCCGCGGTCCGGGCCACGTCGTCCAGCAGCGCGAGGCGGGCCGGCTCGCGGTCGAAGACCGTGACCGCGTGGCCGCGCAGCGCCAGCACCCGCGCGGCCAGGTGGCCGATTGCGCCCGCTCCGACGATCGCGCAGCGCCGCGGACCGCCGCCGGGCACGGCCCCCAGCCGCCGGAGCGCCTTCATCACGACCGCGAGCGGCTCGGCCAGCGCGGCCTGCGCCAGCGTCACCCCCGGCGGCACGCGGTGCACGTAGCGAGCGCGGGTCACCATGTACTCGGCGTAGCCGCCGTCCACGCCGATGACGCCGACCTCGCGGCGCTCCCGGCAGGTGATGGCGCGGTCGCGCCGGCAGTCGTCGCAGGTGCCGCACCCCTGGATGCACTCCACGACGACGCGGTCGCCCTCCTCGAGGCCGGTCACCTTCTTCCCCAGCGAGACCACCGTCCCCGACACCTCGTGACCCGGCACGATCGGGTACTTCGCCATGCCGGTCTTGTAGTAGCCGAGCCGCCCCTCGAGGATCTCCAGATCGGTCGCGCAGATGCCGACGTAGGCCACCCGGACCAGCACCTCGCTCGGCCGGAGCGTCGGGATCGAGCGCGGCTCGAGCGCCGCCGCGTGGGGACCCCGGATCACCACCGCGCCGTAGCCCTTGTCGAAGTGGAGCTCGGCCCGCTTCGACGGGTTCGTGATGACCCGGCTGTCCAGGATCCCCTTCACGATGCCGACCGTCTTGTTGTACCGGTACCGGGCGATCTCGCCGGCGAGCGCGCCCGGCCGCCGCTGCCGGGCGGCAAGCGAGAGGTCGAGGCACGCCCAGTACAGCTCCCGCAGGACCTCGCCCGGGATGTTGCGGATGATGCGCACCGCCGTCCACCGCCCCGCGATCCCCTCGCGGTGGAACCGGTGCCGCACCTGCGCCCACGACTCCGTGTGCACGTGGAAGATGCACGCCGACGGCTCGTACAGGACCACCTTGCCGCGCGGGATCCAGTACTTCGCCCATTCGGCGTCCTCCAGCCCCGGCAGCCCCTCGTCGAACGGGTGCTGCTCCCAGAGGTCGCGCCGGATGGCGGAGTTCGCGTTGTTGACGAAGACGTGGTCGTCATCCATCACCTGCGGCCGCGGCGGGAACATCCGCTCGAAGTCGCGCGCCTCCGAGAACTTCGACACCGCGTGCCCCCGCTGTCCGCCGAACACCATGGCGGTCTCCGGCCGGCGCAGCGGCGTGACCAGCCGCTCCAGCCACCGGTCGTCCGTCGGGATGGCGTGCGCCGAGATGATCGCGATCAGCGAGCCGCGCGCCTCCCGGATCCCGAGGTTCAGCGAGTGGCCGAATGTGAAATCCTCGCTCCGCAGCCGCACGATCCGCGCGCCGAACGCCGCGGCGATCTCGCGCGTGCGGTCCACCGACCCGGAATCGACGAGCAGCACCTCGAAGGCGCGGTACGTCTGCCGCGTGAGCGCCGCGAGGACCTCCGGCAGCCAGCGCTCCTCGTTGAACGCCCGGATGACGACGCTCGTCTCGGGCGACGTCGCCTGCGGAAGCCCCCCGCCGCGGCCGGTACCGGCGCGGAGCTCGGACATCGTGTCCACGCTCATGCCTCGCTCCCGCTCAGACCGTCCAGCGTGACCGTCACGCTGGTCTCGAAGACTCCGCGGCCGGGGAGCCACGCGCTCTGCCCGCGCCGCACCGCCTCGGCCAGGTCCTTCGGCAGGTTCGTGCACGGCTCGAGGACCGCCGTGTAGCAGTCGCGCCAGCCGCCGTAGGCGAGGAACAGCCAGACGAACGGGAGGTGGCGGGCGTCGTACCGCAGACGCAGGCTGGCTCCGCTCTCGAGGTCGTCCACGCCGCACCACGCGTCCGGCAGGTCGGTCAGGTAGACGAACTCCCGCGCCGCGCTCGACGGCGGCGGCACGACGCGCAGGTCGCGCTCGCCCGCGCGCGGCCAGTCGAACGGGCCGGGACCCGGCAGCAGCGTGCCGAACGCCGGCTCGACCGCGGTCACCCGGCCGCCGGGGAGCGCCAGCCGGCAGCCGGGGTGGATCGCGACCGGGAGGTGCTGCTTGAACAGGAAGTGGAACGCGCCGGCGTCCGGGTTCTCGATGCGGTACGCGACCCGCAGCTCCCCCCGGTCCGACGCGAGCCGGAGCTCCTTGAAGCAGCGGGCGCCGCGCATCCGCGCATCGGCCTCCAAGCGGACGCACGCCTCGGCGCCGCCCGACGCCTCGGTCACGGTCCACGAGCTCGTCCACCATTCGCCGTGATCCGGCAGCAGACACCCCTCGAAGCTCCCCGGCGCATCGTTCGGGAACAGCTCCTCCCACCCGCCGGCCCAGACATCGTCGTACGACGCGCCGCGCGGCGAGGCCGCGAGCGGCACGCCGGGACGATGCCAGATCCACTGGCGATCCCGCGCCAGGTCGACCAACTCCCACACCCGCCCGCCCAGGCGGGGAATCACCGCCGCGCCGAGCGAGCCGTTCTCCAGCACCAGGGCCTCGAATCCGGCGATCGTGGCGGGTCGCACGGTGGCGGTCATGTCCGCCTCGCGTCGGACCCGGCGAGGAGCGCGCGGTACAGCGTCGCATGCTTCTCGACCATGGCCTGGAGCGAGAACTCCCGCTCGACCCGCGCCCGGGCCCGCCGCCCCGCGCGCCGGCGCAGCTCCGGCTCGAGCAGGTACGTCCGCCACGCGCCGGCCAGCGCCGCCTCGTCGCCGGGCGGCACGGCGTGATCGGCGAGGTCGGGCCCCAGCACCGCGCGGTTGCCGCCCACGTCCGTGACGACGGGGCACACGCCGCAGCTCATCGCCTCGAGCAGGCTGATCGACGTGCCCTCGCTCCTGGAGGTCAGCGTGAAGACGTCGAAGGCGCCGTAGAGCCGCTCGACCTCGTCGCGCCAGCCCAGGAACCGGACCCGGCCGGCGATCCCGAGCGCGCGGGCGAGCGCCTCCAGCATGCCGCGCTCGCTGCCGTCGCCGACCAGCAGCAGGAGCGGCGCGGGACCCGGACCCGGCTCGCCCAGCCGCGCGAACGCCCGCAGCGCCAGCCCGTAGTTCTTCACGGGCTCGAGCCGGCCGATGCTGCCGATCACCGGCGCGCCATCCGGGATCCCCAGCCCGCGGCGGAGCGGCGCCGGGTCCGACGCGGGCCGCAGCCGATCGACGTCGACGCCGTTGATGATGACCTGGAGCCGCGACGGGTCGTGCACCACCCGGCGTCGCAGCACCTCGGCCAGCGCCTCCGACACCGCGATGACCGCGTCGGTCGAGCGGCTGGCCAGGTTGTCGATGAGACGGTCGCTCAGCCGGTCCGGCACCCGGCGCCCGTGCTCGGTGTGGACCACCGCGGACACGCCGGCCAGCCGGGCGGCGCGCCGCGCCTTGAACCACACCCCCGCGTGCGAGTGCACCACGTCCGGGGCGATCCGCCGCAGCACCCCCACCAGCGGCCCGGGATAGAGGAGCGAGAGCCGCGACATCGGCGGGACCTGGTGCAGCCCGGCGATCTCGCCCAGGCCGTCCGCGAACCGCCCGAAGCCCTCGACCACCACGATGTGCACCTCGACACCGCGGGAATGCAGCGCCCGCGTCAGATCGTGCAGCACCCGCTCCATCCCGCCGTAGTGCAGGCCGGGAATCACGTACGCGACGCGGAGCGGCCGCGCTGCGCGGGTCACCACGGGCATCGGCGGGAGCGGAGCCGGGAGCGCCGTCGCGCCGCTTCGCGCAACGGTCGCGGTGAAGCGAAGAGCCTCCGCGCCGGGCGCGGGGCGGGGATCCACATCGTCAGGAAGTGATGTCCGCTGGTGGGAACCGACTGAACCAACCACGAGCCGGGGTTGCAACTTCCATGCGCCCGACGCGGCGGCCTCCTGCACCCGCGGAGCGGCGCGAGCGCCGCTCCGGGAGCCGATGTGTTGCGTCACCGCAATAGCATCCAGGCCACCGGCGTTGACCTCGCTCGCCGGGATCGGAGCGCCGCGGTAGAAAGCCAGGCGGAGGACTCGCTCGGGCTCCCCTCGGCCGCGCGATCCGTTGGCGGCCGCCGAACGGGAGCGCGCCGCGGCGGCCTCCCGCTGCGGCGCGTCATCGAGGCCCTTCCCCTCGCGCTGCGGCGCTCAGCGTGCGACGAGCGAGTCGAGGCTCACGCGGAGCGTGCGCGTCCCCGGGTCGTAGCGCACGCTATAGCTGGCCGGATAGAGGCCCGGCACCTGGAACGCCCCCGGCTGCTTGACCGGCGCCGTGACGTCCGGGTGGCTCCGCAGGAACGCCTGCGTCACCATCGGCTCGACGAACGCCAGCCGGCCGTGGTAGAAGCCGTAGATGAAGGTGCGGTCGAACGGGTGGCCGTGGAACTCCGCCGCGAGCGTGTCCGCCCAGTGCACGCCCATGCGTGGAACCGAGATCACCTGCGACGCATAATCCTTCGGGACATTCGCGGCCGGGACCGTCGTGGTGTCGGGCCCGCCCTGGATCGCCGCCTGCTCTCCGGCGGAAATCGCGTAGACGTGGAAGTCGAAGTGTGGGAGCCCATATATTGCCGCGGGCTCGTGGCCCTGCGGGTTCCAGTCGAGCGTCGCGTGGTCCCATGGAGCGGCCTGCACGCCGGCGGGGAGCGGCAGCATCCACTCGGTCATCGTGGAGGGGAGCCCGGCGAGTGCGCCCTCGGTCAGCTCGATCCCGACCGAGGCGATGCGCCCGCCGCTGTCGACGGCGAACGTCCGCGCGACGCCGTTCCCCACCGTGACGGCCTCGCCCAGGAGCTCGTGGCGGTCCCCGGGCGCGGTGCTCCCCTCGTCGCACGCGGCGAGGACGAGGCCGGCGGAGAGGAGTGCCACGAGCGCGAGCACCCCGCGCGGCACGCTCCAGCGGGGATGCGGTGTGGTGTGATGCATGGTTCCTCCTGTCGTGGGCGACGCGATCGCCCGCGCCCTCGCCGGGGGCGCGCGGCGTTTCCGCACGGAGGCTCGCCGCTCGCGGCAGGACGCGCTGTCCCCTCTTTCGGGGACCCGACAGAGGAGAGGAGGTTCACGGTGGAGGAGGCCGTATTCCGCGGCGTGAAGCGGGTCTGCTACGCGGGGCTCGATTCGGTGACGCTCCGTCGCGAGGTGGCCGCGCGCATCGCGCCGGCGGTGTCCTACGATGCGTACGCCTTCTCGACGACCGACCCGGATACCGGACTGCTCACGCACATGCTCGTCGAGGGGGTGCCGGCGCCGATGGTGGCGGCCTACTGCGCGCACTTCTACCCGCACGAGGCCGCCGTCATCACGCTGGACATGGTCCTGGAGGGGCACCCGGTCTTCTCGATGATGCACCAGTCGCGGGAGATCGCGTCGGCGTGCCGCGCGAGCGGGCTGCGCTACGAGGCGCACGTCGACCTGGCGGTGGGGGAGAACCTCTGGGGGACGTTCTGCCTGCTGCGGCGCGACGCCTCGGACGCGCTGCGGCGCCGCGCCCGGGCGCTGCTCGAGCGGGTCGCGCCGCACGTGGCCCGAGGGCTTCAGACGGCGTCGCTCATCGAGCGCGGCCTCGAGGACCGCGGCGCGGACGGGGCGGCCGCCGCGCCCGCGGTCGTCGTCCTGGACCCGCGCGGCCGCGCGACCGTCCGCACGGAGGCGGCGATCGCCTACCTCGATGACCTGGCCGACGTGGGCATCGTCTCGCCCGGCGGGATCCCGCTGGCCATCACGAGCGCGGTGGAGCGGGTGCGGCGGATGCAGGCGCGGGCGGAGCCGGACGAGCGCGCCGACGTGGTGCTCCGTGCGCGCGGCCGCTCGGACCGGTGGTACACGATCCGCGCGATGCTCGCGGAGCCGGACGCGGCGGGCGACGTCGCCGCGATCGTGGTGGTGCAGCCGTCCACGCCGCGCGAGCGGGCCGCGATCCTGACGCGCCTCTACGACCTCTCGCGGCGCGAGCGCGAGGTGACGGCGGCGGTCGCGCGCGGCGAGTCGACCAAGCGGATCGCCGCGCGGCTGGGCGTCTCCCCGCACACGGTCAAGGAGCACCTGGATCGCGCCTGCGCGAAGATCGGCGTCCGCGGCCGCAAGGCGCTGGTGGCGAAGCTCTTCTTCGACGGTTACGCGCCGGGGCTGGCGGCGGAGCGCCGCCACGAGGTGCCCCGCGCGGCGCGGGCGGCGCGAGCCCCGGCGTCGCTCTGAGGCGGGTGTCCGACTCCGCCGCCCCGGTCCGGGTGAGTGTGGCCGGGCGGCGCGGCCCGCGGCACGGATCGCCGCGCCGCGCTACTCGAGCGAGAACGGCGGGTAGCGGTCGTGGAGCAGCAGGACGTACGACTCGACCCGGATGTTCCAGCGCAGGACGCCGACGCCGAAGCCGTACAGCCCCGCCGGGAACCGGCCGGTCAGCAGGATCGCGACCCAGGCCACCACGCTCGTCAGCCCCCAGGCGATGCCGAGCGCCCAGATCGCCAGGAGATGCGGGATGACCAGGAGCAGCCGGAAGGCGACGGTGACGCGGTCGCGCGGCTCCTCCGGCCGCTCCAGTTCGACCGCCGCCGGGTACGGCCCGTCGCCGAAGGGCGGATACTCGTCGCGCAGCAGCGCGGTGTACGCCACCGCGCGCACCCGCCAGCGGAGGTAGAACGCGGCGAGGTTCCAGAGCCCGGCGGGCTGCCGGCCCGTGAAGACGATCGCGAACCACGAGATCAGCGAGGCGACCGCCGCCGCGACGCCGAGCACGCCCCCGCCGGCGCTCCACTGGTATCTCGGTCCCGCCTCCGAGCTCCACGACCAGGAGGCCATCAGCGCGACGGGGCCGCCCACCATGAGGAGGTGCGGCAGCGCGAGCAGCAGCCGGAACGCCGTGGTCAGCCGGTTGCGCCCTTCCGTCGCCGGGTCGACGTGGACCTCGACCGGGTATTCCGCGCCGAACGCCGGTCGCGACGTCAGAGACTCCATGGTCACCTCCCTCAGGTCGGGCGCCGAGCGGCGGCCGCGTTGCGTCCTTCACTTCCAGGGTCGTGCCACGACGGTCTCCGGGCAACGGGGAAGTGCCCGCGCGGCGGCGGGAGAAACCCCGACGCGCCATCGAGCCGGCGGCGATCTCGGCGCCGCGTCCCGCCTCCGCATGCGTCTTGCAACGACAGTCCGTCCTCGCCCGGTCGATGCGGGAGATCGATCCGGGCGCTGCGCCGCTTCGAGCCGGCACGCACCGGCCCGCGCCGCCCGATCCCGTTCACCCTCGGCCCCCCTTCCGCGATGCCTCGCCCCGTCCACGTCGAACGCCACTTCACGCAGCGGATCGGCTGGCTGCGAGCCGCCGTGCTCGGCGCCAACGATGGGATCGTCTCGACGGCGGCGCTGGTGGTCGGCGTCGCGGCGGCGGAGAGCTCGCGGAGCGCCATCCTCATCGCGGGGCTCGCCGGCCTGGTCGCCGGCGCGATGTCGATGTCGGCCGGGGAGTACATCTCGGTCAGCTCCCAGGCGGACACGGAGAAGGCCGACCTCGCGCGGGAGCGAAAGGAGCTGGCGGCTGCACCGGACGCCGAGCTGAGGGAGCTCCAGGACATCTACATCGGCCGCGGCCTCGATCCCGACCTCGCGCTGCGCGTCGCGAAGCAGCTGACCGAGCGCGACGTCCTCGGAGCGCACGCGCGCGACGAGCTGGGGATCACCACGGCGCAGCAGGCCCGGCCGATCCAGGCGGCACTGGCGTCGGCGGCCACCTTCTCCGTGGGCGCCGCGCTGCCGCTCGTGCTCGCGGCGCTCGTGCCGACGCGCCTGATCATCCCCACCGTGGCGGTCGGCTCCCTGGTCTGCCTCGCGGTACTCGGCGCCGTGGCGGCCAGCGCGGGCGGCGCGAACCGGCTGCGCGGCGCGCTGCGCGTCACGTTCTGGAGCGCGCTCGCCCTCGCCCTCACGGCGATCGTCGGGCGCGTCTTCGGCACCACGGTCTGAGGGAGCCTGCGGGGATGCGCTCGTGACGCAAGCGGCCGACGCCGCAATGCACGGCGCGTGGCCGTTCGTCCTCTTCACGGCCGGGGTCCTGGCGCTCGTCGCCCTCGACCTCGGGCTCTCGGCCCGCCACCCCGGGCCGCCCACGACCACCGCGGCGGCGGCCTGGAGCGCGGTCTGGATCGCGGTCGCGCTCGGCTTCGGCCTCTGGCTGGCGCGAGTGCGCGGCCGCGAGGATGCGCTCGCGTACTTCGCGGCCTATCTCACCGAGGAGTCGCTCAGCCTCGACAACGTCGTCGTGTTCGTGGCCGTGTTCGCGTACTTCCGCGTGCCGGCCGCCTACCAGCAGCGCGTCCTCTTCTGGGGGGTCCTCGGCGCGATCGTCATGCGCGGCGCGATGATCGCCGCCGGGGTCGCGCTCCTGAAGCGGTTCGAGTGGATCGACTACATCTTCGGCGCATTCCTCGCCTTCACCGCCGTCCGCCTGCTGCGGCACCGCCCCGCGCCGGGGGAGGGGGAGAACGGCCTGCTCCGCCTCGTCCGACGCGTCGTACCGGTGACGGAAGAGTGCCGCGATGCCGCGTTCTTCCGCCGCGTGGACGGCCGCCTGACCGTGACGCCGCTGTTCATCACGCTCGTCGTGATCGAGCTCTCCGACGCGATCTTCGCGATCGACTCGCTCCCGGCGGTCCTCGGCGTGACCCGCGACCCGTTCCTCGCCTACACCTCGAACCTGCTCGCCGTGCTCGGGATACGGAGCCTCTATTTCCTCGTCGCCGGCGTGCTGCCACGGCTGCGCTACCTGCGCTTCGGGCTCGCGGCCATCCTGATGTTCGTGGGTGTGAAGCTGATCCTGGCCCCCGTCGTCGAGGTCCCGACCTGGCTCTCGCTCTCGATGATCGCGCTCGCCATGGGGGCCGCGGCGGCCGCGTCGCTGGTGGGATCGCGCTCCCGCCCCGCCGGCGACGCCCGCGCGCCACGGCCGTGAGCGGCCCACGGGCTCGCGGGTCCGCGGCGACCGCGCGGCGCCGCCGGGACCGAGGCCCCGGCATGCCCCTTACGCCGTACGCTCGGCCCTCTCCGCCCGCCACGCCTCCGAGACCGCTCGCGCTTTCGCGACCCCGAGCGCCGCCCGCGCGGGAGGCGCTCGAGGTCGAGGCGTCCGGCTGAGTCCGCCACCGCGCCGCCCGGGCCCGGGAACGAACCTGTTCCGCCGTGCCTCGCGGGTACCGTATATTGTGGACGTATCCCTCCTCGTACCCATCCCAGCAGCCTCGACTGCGGTACCCCTTCCCAGGAGGACCTGGTGCGCTCCCCCACAGTGCCACGCCCGCGGCGCGGCGGCCTGGCGGGCGTAGTTCTGCTCGCGCTTGCCTGCTCCGGCAACGACAACGGCACCAACCCACAGACACCGGCGATCGACATCGCGGTGTCCCCGCCCTCGCTCAGCGTGACTCAGGGCGCGAGCGGCACGTTCAGCGTGGCGGTCACCCGCTCCGGCGGCTTCGCCGACGCGGTCACGCTCGCGGCGGAAGGGCTGCCGGCCAGCGTGACGATCCCGAACGTCACGGTGGCGGCGGGGCAGACGAGCGGCACGATGACGGTGAGCGCGGGGGCGGCGGCCGCCGGCGGCACGTCCACCGTCACGATCCGCGCGACCGGGAACGGCGTGACCGCGAAGACGGCGCCGCTCTCGCTCACGATCCAGGCCGCGGCTCAGCCGGCGTTCGCGATGGCGCTGAACCCGGCGACGCTGACCGTGGCGGCCGGCTCGAGCGGCACCAGCACCGTGAACCTGACGCGGTCCGGCGGCTTCACGGGCGCGGTGGCGCTGACCGCCACGGCGCCGCAGGGGCTGACCGCGACGTTCAACCCGGCCAGCGCGACGGGCGCGCAGTCGACGCTCACCGTCGCGGCGGCGGCGAGCGCGGCCGCGGGCAACTACACGGTGACGGTCACGGGAGCGGGCGGAACCGGCATCACGAACCAGACCGCCACGCTGACCGTGACGGTGACCGCGCCGACGCCCACGGGGAGCTTCACGCTGGCGCTGAATCCGGCCACGGTGAGCGTGCAGGCGGGCGGGAGCGGCACGTCCACGGTGAACATCACGCGCACCGCGCCGTTCACGGGCGCCGTCGCGCTGACCGCCACCGCGCCGGCCGGGCTCACCGTGACGTTCAACCCGGCGAGTGCCACCGGGGCGCAGTCGACGGCCACCGTCGCCGTCGCCGCCGGCACCGCCGCCGGGAACTACCCCGTGACGATCACGGGCGCCGCGGCGGGCCTCGCCAACCAGACGGCGACGCTGACCGTCGGCGTCACGGTGCCTTCCTCCGGCGGCAACGTGACGTTCAACTTCTGCGCGGCGGCGGCGCCGGTCTGGGTCGCGGCGCAGGACGGCAACGGCGCCTGGACGCGCGTGACGGGCACGGCCAACGCCTACAGCTTCAACATCGCCTCGGGGAAGGGCGGCATCGCCTACGTCACCGGTGATGCGACGACCGGCTTCCACCTCACGGTGCTCTACGCCGCCACCGCCGAGCTGCAGGCGCAGGGCTCCGGCGCGTGCGCCACGGGCGGCGCGGGCAAGACGGTGAGCGTGAACGTCACGGGGCTCCAGCCCCCGGACCTCGGCTACGTCGGGCTCGGCAGCGCGGTCGGCACGGCGAGCGCCGCGCAGGGCTCGCTCGTCACGCTGCGGAACGTGCCGCAGGGCACCGTCGACCTGGTGGCCGCCCGCATCGCCATCAACGTCACGGACTTCACGCTGACCGTGAACAAGCTCCTCGTCCGCCGCAACCTGAACCCGGCCGACAACAGCACGCTCCCGCCCGTCGACTTCGGGAGCACGGAGGCGTTCGACCCCGCCTCGCGCACGGTCACGCTCAACAACCTCGGCACCGACCAGGCCCAGCTCTTCGCGTCCTACGTCACGGCGAACCGCTCGGTCGTGCCGTACTTCATCGAGTCCGCGGCGACGAGCGCCGCGACCCACACGGTGGCGACGTTCCCCGCGAGCCAGCAGGCGGCCGGAGACCTGCACATGGTCTTCGCCACGGCGGTCCCGCCCGGCACGCCGCCGGCGTACTCCCGCACCGCGGGGACGCTCTTCGGCGCGTCGGCGAACCAGACGCTGACGCTCGGACCGGTGCCCGCGGCGGTCACGGTCAGCGCGCCGAGCACCTCGCCGTACGCGCGGCTCCGCGCCGTCCTCACGGTACAGTCGGAGTACAACAGGTTCTGGACGGCCAGCTACGTACAGCCGGCCGTCGGAGCGGTCCGCACCGCCACGATCATGGCGACGACCGGCTACGCGGGCGGCGGCGGCACCCTCACGCTGGACGTGCCCGACCTGACCGGTACGGCCGCCTGGGACAACAACTGGGGGCTGAAGGCCGGCACCGCCACGAGCTGGACGTTCACCGCCCAGGGGTGGAGCCAGTCCGGTGGGGTCGCCGGTACGCCGTTCGCCGAAGGGACGTTCCTCACCGGCAACCGGTCCGGCACCATCACGCCCTGACGTAGCCACGCCCGGGGCTCGACGCGAGGGGAGCGGGGGTACGACCTCCGCTCCCCTCGGCGCATCCGGGCGCCGCGCGTGCGGCGCACGCCGGCGCCGCGGCAGAAGCGGAGAAGGCAGCGCCGCCGCACGGGGAGAATTACATTGGCGCCGTACGCCATGCGGCGGGCCGGGTGTACATGGAGTCGAGCGCGTGGCCGCTCGAGTGGTGGTGGGCCCATTTGCTCTTGCCGCGGGGCCGGTCTTCAGTATATTTTATCCAACCAAGGAGCCTCACATGCCCAGCTCCACAAGATACGGACGGCGGGCCGCCGGTGCGCCGTCGCCCACGGGGGGAGTGCAGCGGAAGACGGTGGCCGCGCTCACGCTGGAGGCGATGCGCGACCGGATTCTTCGCGGCGAGTACGCCGAGGGGGCGCCGCTGCGACAGGACGCGTTGGCCGCGGAGCTCGGGGTCAGCCGCATCCCGGTGCGCGAGGCGCTGCGGCAGCTGGAGGTGGAAGGGCTGGTCTCGTTCCGGCCGCATATCGGAGCGGTGGTGTCGAGCCTGGCGCTGAGCGAGATCGAGGAGCTGTTCGATCTCCGGTCGCTGATCGAGACGGACCTGCTGCGGCGGGCCATGCCGGCGCTGACGCCCGCGGACCTGGATCGGGCGGGGGAGATCCTGGACGCGTACGACGAGGCGTTCCAGCAGGGGGACGTGGCGGCGTGGGGCGCGCTCAACTGGGAGTTCCACTCGGCGCTGCTGAACCCGGCGGACCGGCCGCTGACGATGCAGATCCTGCATCATCTGCGGAACCAGAGCGACCGGTACACGCGGTTGCAGCTCTCGCTGACGCACGGGGAGAACCGGGCGCGGGAGGAGCATCGGGCGATCCTGAAGGCAGTGCGGAAGGGGCAGGTGGAGCACGCGTGCGCGCTGCTGGCCACGCACATTCTGGGGGCGGGGCACGCGCTGCTCGAGTTCCTGCGAGTCCATCGGGGGGCGTCCGGCGAGGCACGCCCGGAGGGTGCATGAGCGCGGTTCTCAGGAGCTATGTGGGCGGGGGGTTCGGCGTCGCGGAGTCGGCGCGGCTGATCCCGGACGTGAACCCGTCGGACGCCGCGGACGTGGTCGGGCAGCTCCCGGAGGGGACGCCGGAAGAGGCGGCGCGCGCGGTGGCGGCGGCCGCAGAGGCGCTGCCGCGCTGGCGGTCGACGGCGGCTCCGGCGCGGGCGGAGCTGCTGTACCGCTGGGCGGGCGCCATCGACGCGCGGCGCGAGGAGCTGGCCCGGGAGATGGCCCGGGAGGTGGGAAAGCCGATCGGGGAGGCGCGGGGCGAGGTGGCGCGGTGCGTGGTGATCCTGCGCTACTACGCGGGCGAGGCGGTGCGGCCGGTGGGCGAGGTGATCCCGGCGCAGGCGGCCGGCGCGCTGCAGTTCAGCCTGCGCGAGCCGCTGGGCGTGGTGGCGCTGATCACTCCGTGGAACTTCCCGCTGGCGATCCCGCTGTGGAAGGCGGCGCCGGCGCTGGCGTTCGGCAACACGGTGGTGCTGAAGCCGTCGGAGCGCTCGCCGCGGATGGGCGAGCTGCTGGCGGAGACGGCGCACGCGGCCGAGGTGCCGGCGGGTGTCTTCAACGTGCTGCAGGGCTCGGGGGCGGTGATCGGGGAGAGCCTGCTGCGGGAGGAGGCGGTCCGGGCGGTGAGCTTCACGGGCTCGACCCGCGTGGGGGCGACGGTGGCGGGGATCGCCGCGGAGCGGAACATCCGCTACCAGACGGAGATGGGCGGGAAGAACGTGGTGATCGTCGCGCCGGACGCGGACCTGGAGCTGGCGGCCCGGTTGACGGCGGCGGGCGCGATGCGCTACGCGGGGCAGAAGTGCACCGCCACGAGCCGGGCGGTGGTGGTGCGGTCGGTCGAGGAGGCGTTCCTCGAGAAGCTGCGGGCCCAGGTGGAGGCGCTTCCGCTGGGGCCGGTGGAGGATGCGGCCGCCGCGGTGGGCCCGCTCATCACCGCGGACGCGCGCGAGTGGATCCGGCGCGCGGTGGCGGAGGCGGGCGGCACGCGGGTCTACGGCGGCTCCGCCCCGGCGGAGGAGCCCTTCTCCCGCGGCTTCTACTTCTCGCCGACGATCATCCGCGACGTGGATCCCGCCTCCCCGCTGGCGCAGGACGAGCTGTTCGGTCCGGTGCTGGCCACGTTCTCGGCGACGGACCTGGAGGAGGCCATCGCGCTGGCGAACCGCACGCGCTACGGCCTGAGCGCCTCGCTCTTCACGCGCGATCTGAACGCCGCGCTGGCGTACGTGCACCGGATCGAGGCCGGACTGGTGCGGGTGAACGGCGACACCACCGGGGTGGACCCGCACGCGCCGTTCGGCGGCGTGAAGGCGTCGAGTTCCGGGAGCCGCGAGCAGGGCCCCGCCGCGAGGGAGTTCTACACGGAGATCAAGACGGTCCAGATCAACCCCTTCTGACAGGCGGGACGGCATGAGGCTCTCCACCCGCAGCGTCGCGGCCGGTCCGGTCCGGGACGCCGGACCCGCGTTTCCGGCCGCGATCCGGGTGGTGGACTCCCATACGGAGGGGGAGCCCACCCGGGTGGTGGTGGACGGCTGGCCGCAGCCCGCCGGGCGGAGCATGGCGGAGCGGCGCGACCGGCTGCGGCGCGACTTCGATCACCTCCGCAGCGGCGTGGTGCTGGAGCCGCGCGGGCACTCCGCCGTCGTCGGCGCGCTGCTGACGCCGCCGGTCGAGCCGGGCTCCGCCGCCGGCGTGATCTTCTTCAACAACGTGGGCTACCTGGGGATGTGCGGGCACGGCCTGATCGGCGTGGTGACGACGCTGCACTTCCTCGGACGGCTGGCGCCGGGCGCGGTGCGGATCGACACGCCGGTGGGCACGGTGGGCGCCGAGCTCGGCGCGGACGGCGCCGTGACCATCGAGAACGTGCCCGCCTATTGCTACGCGCAGGACGTGGCCGTGGAGGTGCCGGGCGTCGGCCGCGTCGTAGGCGACGTCGCCTACGGCGGCAACTGGTTCTTCATCACCCACCTCCCCGAGCTGGCCGTCGATCTCTCCAACCTCGACGCGCTCTACGGCGCCACGCGCGCCATCCTCGCGGCGCTGCGCGACCAGGGGATCACCGGGAAGGACGGCGCGGAGATCGACCACGTGGAGGTGTCGGCGCCGCCGCGGCGCGCCGACGCCGACTGCCGGAACTTCGTCCTCTGCCCGGGCGGCGAGTACGACCGCTCCCCGTGCGGGACGGGGACGTCGGCGAAGATGGCCACGCTGCACGCCCGCGGCGAGCTCGCGCTCGGCGCCCCCTGGCGCCAGGAGAGCGTCACCGGGAGCCTCTTCCACGGCTGGCTGACCGGGAGCGCGGCGGGCCTCGTGCCGCACATCCGCGGGCGGGCGTTCATCACGGGCGAGGCCACGCTCCGCTTCGATCCCGCTGATCCGTTCCGGGCCGGACTGGCGCCGTGAGCGCCGTGGTCCCGTCCCCGGACGCGGTCGTGGTCGGGGCCGGCATCGTGGGCGCGGCCTGCGCGCTCGAGCTGGTGCGCGCCGGGTTGCGGGTGGTGGTGCTGGACGGCGCCGAGGTGGGCGGCGGCACCACCGCGGCCGGGATGGGGCACCTGGTGGTGATGGACGACTCGGAGGAGCAGTTCGCCCTCACGGCCTACTCGGTCCGCCTCTGGCGCGAGCTCGCGCCCGGCCTCCCCCCGGAGTGCGAGTTCGACCCCTGCGGGACCCTCTGGATCGCCGCCGATGCCGGGCAGCTCGAGGCGGTGCGGCGGAAGCACGAGGCGTACACGGCGCGGGGCGTGGCCGCGGAGGTGCTGGACGGCGCGGCGCTGGCGGCCTGCGAGCCCGGGCTGCGCCGACCGCTGGCCGGAGCGCTCCTGGTGCCGGGCGACGGCGTGCTCTACCCGCCGGCCGCCGCGCGGTACCTCCTGGCGGAGGCGTGCCGCGCGGGTGCCGTCTTCCGCGGCGGGTCCCCGGTGGAAGCGATCCGGCCCGGCGCCGTGGTGGTGGCCGGCGAGACGCTGCCGGCCGGCGCGGTGGTGAACGCGGCCGGCGCCGCCGCGCCGAGCCTCGCGCCGGGGCTCCCGATCGTCCCGCGCAAGGGGCACCTCGCCATCACGGACCGATACCCCGGATCCTGCCGGCACCAGATCGTGGAGCTGGGCTACCTGCAGAGCGCGCACGAGATGACCGCCGAGTCCGTGGCGTTCAACGTCCAGCCGCGCAAGACGGGGCAGGTCCTGATCGGCTCCTCCCGCGAGCTGGTCGGGTGGGATCCCGCCACGAACCGCGCCGTGCTCGGCCGGATGCTCCAGCGCGCCGTGAGCTTCATGCCCGCGCTGGCGTCCGCCTCCGTGATCCGGGTCTGGACCGGATTCCGCCCCGCGACGCCCGACAAGCTCCCGCTGATCGGCCGATGGGAGGAGACGGAGGGGGTGTGGGTAGCGGCCGGGCACGAGGGGCTGGGGATCACGACGTCGCTCGGCACGGCACGCATCCTCGCGGACCTGATCACGGGGCGGCCCCCCGCGATCGACCCCGCGCCCTACGCGCCGATGCGCGTGCTGAGCGCGGCGGAGCACGGTGAATGATCGGGTCCCACCGGAGCGTCGCGTGGCCCGCGCCAACCTCCGCGGCGCCTGAACGGTATCATGAATGAGCTCATCGAGATCCACGTGAACGGGCGGGCGGTCCGGATCCCCGAGGAAGCCAGCCTCGCCGCGGCGCTCCTGGCCGCCGGCGAGTCCGCCTTCCGCCGCTCCGTGACCGGAGCGCCGCGCGGACCCGTGTGCGGGATGGGGGTCTGCTACGAGTGCCGCGTCACCGTGAACGGCGTGCCGCACGTCCGTGCGTGCCTGGAGCCGGTGATGCCCGGGATGGAGGTCGTCACCGGTGAGTGAGGCCTTGCCCCGCCGGGTGACGGCGCAGATCGCGGTCGTGGGCGCCGGTCCGGCGGGGATCGCCGCGGCCGTGCGGGCGGCGGAGGCGGGCGCACGGGTGGTGGTGCTGGACGAGGCGCCGCGCCCCGGCGGGCAGATCTGGCGGCACACGTCGCGGGAGACGCTCCCTCCCGGCGCGCGGCGCTGGATCGAGCGCCTGGACGCCTGTGGGGCCCGGGTGCTCTCCGGCGCCACCGTGGTGGACGCGGCGGGGACCCGGCTCCTGGCGCAGCACCGGGGCGAGCCGCTCGTCGTGAGCGCGGAGCGGGTCATCCTGGCGACGGGGGCGCGCGAGCTCTTCCTCCCCTTCCCCGGGTGGACGCTCCCGGGCGTGGTCGGGGTGGGCGGCGCGCAGGCGCTGCTCAAGGCGGGCACCCCCGTGGCGGGGAAGCGCGTGATGGTCGCCGGCTCGGGGCCGCTCCTCCTTCCCGTCGCCGCGGCGCTGGCCGGCGCCGGGGCGCGGGTGGCCGTCGTGGCGGAGCAGGCCTCCCCCGCCGCGGTCCGCCGCTTCGCCGCGGGCCTCTGGCGCATGCCCGGGAAGCTGTGGCAGGCCGCGCGCTACCGCGCCGGCTTCCCGCGTGCCCGCTACCGTCGCGGCGCCTGGGTCATGCGCGCCGACGGTGATGCGACGGTGCGCGAGGCCACGCTGACGGATGGGCGCCGCACGTGGACGGAGCCGTGCGACCTCCTGGCCGTGGGCTTCGGCCTGACGCCCGCCACGGAGCTGCCGCGGCTGCTGGGGTGCCGAATCGAAGGCGCGCGCGTCCAGGTGGACGCGTACCAGCACACCAGCGTGTCGGGGATCCTCTGCGCGGGCGAGCCCACGGGGATTGCCGGTGTGGAGGCGGCGGTGCTGGAGGGGCAGATCGCGGCGTGCGCGGCCATGGGCCGAGCGGCGGAGGCGGCGCCCTTCCTCGCCGCCCGCGATCGCTGGCGCCGCTTCGCGGAGCGGCTGGATGCGGCCTTCGCGCTGCGCGACGAGCTGCGCACGCTTGCGAACGAGCGCACGATCGTCTGCCGCTGCGAGGACGTGCCTCTCGGCCGGATCGACCCGGGCTGGGGCGCGCGCGCGGCCAAGCTGTACACCCGGGCGGGAATGGGCCCCTGCCAGGGGCGCATCTGCGGTGCGGCGCTCCAGTTCCTCTTCGACTGGACCCCGGACAGGGTGCGCGTGCCCGTGGCCCCCGCCGCCGTCGGCACGCTCGTGCATGCGGCTGCGGCCGACATAGAACCACAGGACGACTCATGAAGACATTGGAGTGGGCCGGCGTCTTTCCGGCCATCACTACGCCATTCCGAGAGGACCTGAGCGTCGACGAGGATTTCCTGCGCCGCCACGTGGCCTGGCTCGTGGAACATGGCTGCCGCGGGGTCGTGGCGAACGGGTCGCTGGGCGAAGGGGCCACCCTCACGTTCGCCGAGAAGGTCCGCGTCCTCGAGGTGTGCCGGGAGGCCACCGGCGGCCGCGTCCCCCTCGTCGCCGGGATCAGCGGGCTCGCCACCTCGGAGTGCGTGGCGCTCGCCCGCGCCTCCGCCGAGGCCGGTAGCGATGCGGTGATGGTGCTTCCGCCGTACGTCTACCAGGGCGACTGGCGCGAGACGCACGCCCACTTCTCCGCCGTCATCGATGCGACGCCCCTCCCCTGCATGCTCTACAACAACCCCGGGGCGTACGGCACCGACCTCCGCGCCGCCGAGGTGGAGGCGCTGTGCGCACGCCACGAGAACTTGCAGGCCGTGAAGGAATCGAGCGGCGACGTGCGGCGGGTGACGGCGCTGGTCGAGCGCCTCGGCGACCGCGTGGCCGTCTTCGCCGGGCTCGACGACATGGTGGTGGAGGCGGTGGCCATGGGCGCCACCGGCTGGGTCGCGGGGCTCGTCAACGCGCTCCCCGCCGAGAGCGTCCGCCTCTTCGAGCTGGCCACCCATGGCGCGCGCGAGGGAGCCCGCCGGCTATACGAGTGGTTCCTCCCCCTCCTCCGCTTCGACACGCTGCCGAAGTTCGTTCAGCTCATCAAGCTCGTCCAGGCGGAGGTCGGCTGGGGAAGCCCCGCGGTCCGCCCGCCGCGGCTCCCGCTGCAGGACGAAGAGCTCGCGCAGGCCGTGGAGGTCATCCGCTCCCGCATGGCGGAGGCCGCGGGCATCTGAAAAGGCGCGGCCGCGGGACCACTCCCGCGGCCGCAGCGAGGTCCCCCCCAGACGAAGGGTGACGCCGGCAATGCTCGCTCTCCTGTTCCTCGCGCTCGGTTCCATCGCTGCGGCCTACATCTTCATCTGGGGGCGCGACATCCGCCGGCGCTCCGCCCGGGTGCGCACCACGCCCGGCCTGGGGGTCCTCGGCTGCGTCACCAACTTCTTCGACGCCCTCGGCATCGGATCCTTCGCCACCACCACTTCCGCCTTCAAGTTCTGGCGGCTCGTGGACGACCGCGTCATCCCCGGCACGCTCAACGTCGGACACACCCTCCCCACCGTGGCGCAGGCGTTCATCTTCATCGCCGTCGTCAAGGTCGACGTCCGCACGCTCGTCCTCCTCATCGCCGCGGCGGTGGCCGGAGCCTGGCTCGGCGCCGGCGTGGTCGCCCGCTGGCCGCGCCGCTCCGTCCAGCTCGGCATGGGCGGCGCGCTCCTCGCTGCCGCCGCCCTCATGCTCGGCAGCCTCCTCAAGATCGGCCCGCCCGGCGGCGAAGCGCTCGCCCTCACCGGCACCCGCCTCTGGCTCGGGATCACCGGCAACTTCCTGCTCGGCGCGCTCATGACCCTCGGCATCGGCCTCTACGCGCCCTGCCTCATCATGATCAGCATGCTCGGCATGTCCCCCCTCACCGCGTTCCCCATCATGATGGGCTCCTGCGCCTTCCTCATGCCCGTCGGGAGCGCCCGCTTCATCCGCGAGGGGAGCTACGATCCGCGCGCCGCCCTCGGACTCGCGATCGGCGGCGTGCCCGGAGTGCTCGTCGCCGGACTGATCGTCAAGTCGCTGCCGCTCGACCTCGTTCGCTGGCTCGTCGTCGTCGTCGTGATCTACACCGCCATCGCCATGCTCCGCTCCGCGATGCGCGAGCGGGTCGCGGCGCCCGTCGCGGTGCCCGCGGCCGACTGAGACGGCCGGCCGCCGCCGCCGCGCCCGTGCGTGGGCGGCTCGGCGGCCGGCGTCGCGTGTCCCCATTCCGGCCGCTTCGGTCGGATAAAGTATACTGCCGACGGCCGCCCCAGGGCGGCGGGAGCGGTCCCATGCGCAAGGCAAGCGTCCTCTTCGGGATCGGGCTCGCGGTCGCGGGCGCGGGCGCGTGTGCCCGCCCGCCGGCACCGTCCCCGGCCGCGCCGGGCGAGCACGTGGCGCGGCAGCCCCCACCGCCGCCGGCGCCGCCGCGAGTGGACACGGCGTCCGGGGCGGCGCCGGCGGACACGGCCTCCGCGGCGCGCGGGGCGGAGGCCGCCCGCGCGGCGGCGCCGGGAGACCTCGCGTCCGCCGGGACGCGTCCGGCGTCGTCGGTCGCGCCGCCGGCGGCCGCTGGGTCGTCGGCGAACGCGGCGTCGGCCGCTGCGTCGTCGGAGAACACGGCGTCGCATAAGGCGGCGCCGATGCCGGGCACTGCCGGGCCCGGGACCGGCAGCCCGGCGCGGGCGGGGGCGCGGTCGCGGGAGCGGCCGGCCATGGTGGCGTGCCCGTGGCCGCGGCCGCCCGCGGCGGCCACGGTGGCGGACACGGCGAGCCCGCCGCCGCCGGCGGGGGTGATCGATCCGCCGCGCGCGCGCATTCCGGACTGTGCTCCGCCGGGGTGGAAGCCGCCGGCGCGGCTGAAGACGTTCGTCCGGCCGACGCGGTCGCGGGACCGGCCGAAGCCGCTGGTGGACGACTACCTGAAGTACGTGGTGACGGCGCCGCCGCCGGAGGTGGTCGCGCGCTACGAGCTGGACACCACGTACTACAGGAAGTACGCGGACGCGAACGGCTTCCCGATCCTCGCGTCGGCGAAGGTGTCGGACGCGGCGCTGGCGATCGTGCGGGACCAGGTGAACTACATGCTCGGGAGCCGTCCGGACATCCGGGACACGATGATCGCGCACGGCGCGCGCATCGGGATCATGGCGGAGACCGAGTACACCATGGACGTACCCGAGCAGCGGCGTTGGCGGGTGCCCAGGTACCTGGATCCGCGACTGACGTACGGGGAGCGGGCGCGCTACTACGAGCCGGGCGGGCTGGGCTCGATGACGCCGGAGGCGTACTGGAACCCGCGGGCGCGGGGAATGGGCGGGACGTTCACGACGTGCGCGGAGGAGAACGTCCTGGGCTACTACGGGACGCGGTACTGGGGCACGAACATCTGCGTGCACGAGTTCTCGCACGGCATCATGGGCGCGGGGATCGGGAACGCGGACCCGGCCTGGTTCCAGGAGATCGTGGACGCGTACAAGGCGGCGAAGGCGACGTGCCTGAAGACGGCGCTGGGCTACGCGGGGAACACGTTCAACGAGTACTGGGCGGTGGGGGTGGAGTGGTACGTGGGGAGCGGCGGGAAGGAGCGCGCGGCGCTGAGGGCGGAGGATCCGAGGCTGTACGGGCTGATCGCGCGCCTGATCCCGGAAGACAAGGGGCTGCCGCTCCGCGCCAACGTGGCGGCGCAGCCGCGGGAGCGGATGGAGACGACGGTGCGGGAGCGGAACCCGGCGTGGTGGCGGCGGGAGCAGCGCCGGCAGGCGGAGGCGGCGGACAGCGCCCGGCGCGCGGGACGGCCGCGTCGCCCGCAGGCGCGGGAGCCGGCGTGCGTGCCGCAGCGGCCGAGCCCGGCGGCGGACACCCCCGCCACGATCCTGCTGCACCCGGAGGACCCCCGCTGGGCGGAGCACGCGCCGGACGCCTACGAGGCCGTGTTCGAGACGAGCCGCGGCCGCTTCGTCGTCGAGGTGCGGCGGGAGTGGGCGCCGAACGGCGCGGACCGCTTCTACGACCTGGTCCGCAACGGCTACTACGACGGCGGCCGCTTCCATCGCGTGATCAAGGGCTTCATCGCGCAGTGGGGGCTGCACGGGGACCCGGCCGTCTACCGCGTGTGGAAGACGCGCTACATCCCGGACGACCCGGTGAAGCTGGGGAACGCGCGCGGGACCATTGGCTTCGCCATGACGGGCCCGGACACGCGCTCGACGCAGGTCTACATCAACACCGGGGACAACACGCGCATCGACGCGCAGGGCTTCGCCGCGTTCGGCCGCGTCCGCGAGGGGATGGAGGTGGTGGACAGCCTCTACTCCGGCTACGGCGACGGCTCCGGCGGCGGCGTGCGCGCCGGGCGGCAGGGGCCGCTCGAGGCCGGCGGCAACGCGTACCTGCAGCGCGAGTACCCGAAGCTCGACTACATCGAGAAGGCGTGGATCCGGCCGCGGTGAGGCCGGGTCCGGAGGGTTCCTTCGTTCCCGCCTCCGCCGCCGCCTCCGAACGGCCGGAGGCGGGGGCGGGAACGACAACCGATCCGAACGAAATCTCCCACCAGAAGGAGCCGATGATGCGATCCGCCCGATGGATGGCCGTGGCGCTTGGGTCGGTCTGCCTGCTCGCGCCGGTGCGCGCCGCCGCCCAGGGGACGCTCGAGGATTACCGCCGGGCGTCGCACGTCCTCGACGGACTCTCCGACCTCGCCGTGAACGTGGCGGAGCCCCCGACCTGGATCGACGCCGGCCGTTTCTGGTATCGCAAGTCGGTGACGGGCGGGAACGAGTTCGTGCTGGTGGACGCCGCCACCGGGGCGAAGCGTCCGCCGTTCGACCACGCGCGCCTGGCCAGCGCCCTCTCCAGCGCCGCCGACACCGGCTACACGGCGGTCACGCTCCCCTTCAGCGACTTCTCCTTCGCCGACGGCGAGTCGGCGGTGGAGGTGGAGGCCCGTGGCTCGCGCTGGCGCTGCACGCTCGCGGCCTACCAGTGCACGCGCGTGGGGGCGGCGCGCGAGCCGGACGGCTTCGGCGCGCGCGGGCGCTTCGGTCGCCCGCGCACGTTCCGCAGCGCGGGCGAGGAGGATGAGCCGCCCACCCCCTCCACGGCGTGCCTGCCGCCGGAGGCCGCGACCGGCCGCGGCGCCGCCGCCCGCGGCCCCGGCGCCGGCCCGCGCTTCGGCGACGGGGCGCGCGCCGCGGTGACCTCCTGCATCTCGCCGGACGGGCGCCTCGAGGCCTTCGTCCAGAACTACAACGTGGCGGTGCGCCCGGCCCGCCGTCCGGAGGCGCGCCGGCCCACCCGCCCCGCGGGCTTCCGCGGCGTGGTCCCGGCCGAGCCGCCGGACTATGCGATGCTGAGCTACGACGGCTCCGAGGGCGACGCCTACCAGCTCATGTCCATCCGCTGGTCGCCGGACTCGAAGCGGCTGGTGGCGTACCGCCGGCGCCCGGGCTACGACCGGATGGTCCACTACGTCCTCTCGTCCCCCGCCGACCAGCTCCAGCCCCGGGACACGGCGATCTTCTACCGCAAGCCCGGCGACGTGCTGGACGTGATCGAGCCGGTGCTGATCGACGTCGAGAGCCGCAAGGCGACGCCGGTCGACAACTCGCTCTTCCCGAACGAGTACCAGATCTCGCAGGCGGTTTGGCGGAAGGACGGCCACGCGTTCACGTTCGAGTACAACCAGCGCGGGCACCAGGTCTACCGCGTGATCGAGGTGGACGCGGCCACCGGGAAGGCGCGCGCCCTCATCTCCGAGGAGGTCGGCACCTTCTTCTTCTACCGTCCGGTGGGCAACCCCACGGACAGCGGGAAGAAATGGCGCTTCGACGTGGACGACGGCCGTGAGATCCTGTGGATGTCGGAGCGCGACGGCTGGAACCACCTCTACCTGTACGACGGCGCGACCGGCCGCGTGAAGAACCAGGTCACCCGCGGGCCGTGGGTCGTGCGCGCGGTGGACAGCGTCGACGTCGCGAAGCGTCAGGTCTACTTCCGCGCCAGCGGGATGATCCCCGGGCAGGACCCGTACTTCATGCACTACTACCGCATCAACTTCGACGGGACCGGCCTGGTGAAGTACACGGAGGCGGATGGCAACCACGCGCTCTACTGGTCGCCGGACGGGGCGTACTACGTGGACATGTACTCGCGCGTGGACCTGCCGACGGTCATGGAGCTCCGCCGCGTGAGCGACATGCGCAGGACGCCGCTCGAGAAGGGCGACATGTCGGCCATGCTGGCCACCGGCTGGCGGCCGCCCGAGGTCTTCACCGCCAGGGGGCGGGACGGCAAGACCGACATCTGGGGGATCATCGTGCGCCCCACGAACTTCGACCCGAGCCGCAAGTACCCGGTCGTCGAGCAGATCTACGCCGGGCCGCAGGGGAACTTCGTGCCGAAGAGCTGGGGCGGCGGGCTCAACCTCCAGCCGATGGCCGAGCTGGGCTTCATCCTGGTGCAGATCGACGGGATGGGGACGAACAACCGGTCGAAGGCGTTTCACGACGTCGCCTGGAAGAACCTGGGCGACGCGGGGTTCCCCGACCGCATCCTCTGGCACGAGGCGGTGGCGGCGAAGCATCCGTGGTACGACATCACGCGCGTCGGCCTCTACGGCACGTCCGCGGGCGGGCAGAACGCCATGGGCGGCGTGCTCTTCCACCCCGAGTTCTACAAGGCCGCCTACGCCAACTCCGGCTGCCACGACAACCGGATGGACAAGATCTGGTGGAACGAGCTGTGGATGAGCTGGCCGCTCGGCCCGCAGTACGAGGCGTCCTCGAACGTGGTGAACGCGCACCGGCTGCAGGGACACCTGATGCTGGTGATCGGCGAGTTCGACACGAACGTCGACCCCTCCTCCGGCTACCAGGTCGTGAACGCGCTGATCCAGGCGGGGAAGGTGTTCGACCTGCTCGTCGTCCCGAACGGCGGGCACGGCGCCGGCGGGGAGTACGCCATCCGCAAGCGCAACGACTTCTTCGTCCACTGGCTCCTCGGCTCGGCGCCGCCGGACTGGAACGCCGAGCCCGCCCTGGTGCAGCGCGCCACCGGGCTGGACTTCCCGGCCGACCCGGCGATGGACCCCAGCTTCTACGACGGCCCGAACGATCCCCCGTACGTCTGGTGGGGCGGCGCGTGATACCAGGCGCGCGAGTTCCGTTCATCTTTTCCGCCTCCGCGCCCGCTTCCACCTCCGCTCCCGGCCGTTCGGAGGCGGAGGCGGGCGTGGAGGCGGAGGCGGGAACGGATCCGGTGAACCTGGTATGATCCGCGCCGCGCGGCTTCGGCGCGCACTCCTGCTGGCGGCCGCCGGGGCGGCGGCCGCCGCCCGGGCGGGGCCACGGCGCAGGGGCGGGGCGCGAGCACGGCGCACGGCGCCGGCGTGGCACACGGCGCCCGCACCCTCGACGAGCAGCTCCTACGGGCGTTCACCGTCCGCAACATCGGCCCGTTCCGCTCCAATAAAATTCCGTTGTCTGTTGGCCTGCAGCGCACTGAGCTCCATCACCTCCCGCACCCCGGCATGCGGAACGCGCCGATCCGCGTCGAGTACGCGGTCGCGTCCTTCTTGAGGTAGTCGCCCACGTACCAGATCGTGCAGTCGTCGGCGGGGTCGACGGCGGTCTGCGTGTAGTCCTCCCAGCGGAGCGTGTTCGTCTGCGCCGCCTCGCCCTCGACCAGGACGGTCTCGGCCAGGGAGAGCTCGCCGGGCGGATCGGTGGGGCGGCGCCCGGCGAAGCGCTGGCCGGGGAAGTGGTCCGGCCCCCCGAACGAGTAGCCGATCCCGATGTTCCCGCGTCTGTCGATGGCCGGGCTCCCCATCCACCGGTAGAGCCCGTCCGCGAGGTAGGTGCCCTGCTGGTGCAGCTCCAGATCGCGGTCCTTCCCCACACGGAACTCGTACCAGCGCACGCCGCCGCCGCTGGCGGAGGTGTTCACGGAGTGCGCCGCCACGACGGACTCCTGGTCGCCGATCCGGCGGTAGACGACGCGCGCCATGATCTTGTCGCCCTGCGCGTCGAGCCGCCGGTCCGTCCCGGGCTGCGGGACGCAGTTCGTGAGCTGGCCGTCGCACAGGTAATGGTACGGCGCCACGCGGATCGGCTCCGGACCGATCACCCTCGTCTTCGACGGGTCCTTCCAGTCCACGTGGAACTTCCACGCGTTGATCACGCTGTCCTGGAAGATGCTGTCGAGCTGCCGGCCGCCGGCCGCGAGCATGATGTTGGGCGCGCCCGCGGGGGGCAGCTCCTTCCCCTCGAGGTCCGCGTTGTTCAGGAAGTTCACGTTCTCCACGATCACGCACTGCTCGGATGCCGGCTCCCCCTTCAGCATCTTCGCGCGCTCGGCCACGCACGCGTGCTTCTGCGTGGCCACCGTCTCGGAGATGCGATTGTCGCTGGTGCTCGTGGGGACGTAATAGCCGTCCGGCCACACCGCCGGGCGCGGGTAGTCCGGGAAGTACGGCCGCAGGAACTCGTAGCGGTAGTAGGACCCGAGCGGGTCCGGGCTCGTGCTGACGGCGTAGCACATGGCGTACACGCCCTGCGGCTCCTGCGGGCGCTCCCCCTCCCCGCCCGGCCCGCGCCGCTGTGGCGGCGTCGTGTCCGTCATGGTCTGCGGCTGGAACAGCGCCGCCGCGTGCCCGGGCTGTCCGGCAACTGCCGGCATGCTCACGGCCGCCGGGTCGCCTGGACGCGTCCCGGCGGGCTGGTCCGCGCGGTAGGGGAGCCGCGAGAAGATCGGCATCACGATCAGCCACCGGTCCGCGAGCTGGTCGTAGCGGACCACCGCGTCCCCATTGTTGCGCTCCGCGCAGGCACCGCCGAAGCCCCGGAAGACGTTGTTCGTCGGAACCGCGCCGTACAGCGCCCGGCCGGTGTCGCGGAACTTCTTCCCCTTCCTCGTGAAGATCGCCATGCGCGAGTTCACGATCGGCACGATGTGGTCGGGGCCGACCGCCAGCGTGTTGTCCGACGGGTTGCGGCCCCGGCCGGGGCCCTGCGGCCCCTGGAAGCCCACGCCGAGGCCGTCGAAGGATTCGACCAGCGCGGGCGCCGGGCCGCGGCCGGGCGCCTTCTGCTCCACGTCCGCGCCAGAAGGCGACGAGCGCTCGGAGGCTCGCGCCGGGAGAGCCGCGAGCCCGGGAGCCGCGGAACCCTCGGCAGCGCCCATCTCGCCGGAGATCGCAGTTGCGCCGAACGCGCCCCGAGCGCGCACGCCACCCGGCGCCGCGCCGAGGCTCCGCAGCGGCGCGGAGACGTCGTGCGCGACGGGCGGATTCAGCAGCACCGGCCCGACCCTCGGGTGCGCGGGCCGCGGGGCGGGCGGACCGGCGGAGGCGCGGCCGATGCCGCCCGCCAGCACGACGGCGGCGACCCCGACAAGGAGCGCGACACGCCTGAACCCCGGGCCGCCTCGCGTCACGGCGTACCCCCGTCCGTGATCGTGATCTTCCCGGCGAGGGCCTGGTTCAACGCCACCAGGTCCTGCTGCATCAGGCGGTCGTAGTCCTTGCGTGCCTGCGCGAGCTGCTGCTCGAGCGTCGCCAGCGTCGCCAGGGAGGCGTCGGTCGGGCGGTACTCCGCCCCGCCCTGCACGTCGCCCGCGCCCGTCCCCACCTCGCCGTACAGCCAGATCAGGTTCATGTAGATCCTGTAGGCTTCGACGTACCACTTGTCGTCGCTGTGCAGGTCGGTGCGGGAGAGGAGCTGCAGCAGCACGCTCATGCGCTTCTGCTCGAAGGAGCGCAGCGCCGCCGCGGCGTCGCCGGACGGCCTGGCCTTGAGCCGGTCCTCCACCTGCTTCCCCACCACCTCCAGGCGGTTGATCATGTCCACCGTCTGGTCCATGTCCGCCACGATGCGCTCCTGCGTCTCGGAGGACGCCGCCAGATCGGCGACCGACGAGGTGATGGACGGATCCTTCACCACCTCGAACGGTTGCGTGTAGCTCTGCGTGCCCACGGTCATGCGCACGGCGTACTTCCCCGGCGGCACGATCGGCGCCGCCCGCTGCGGCTGTTGGATCCCCCAGTGGTTGATCGGGCGCGTGTCCTTCCCCTTGAAGCGCGCCTCCTCCCAGATGTGGGGGTTGTCCGGCGGGGTGGTGCGCAGCTCCACCTGACGCGGACCGACGGTCGTCAGGTCCCAGCTCGTGCGGTTCAGCCCCGCGTGCGACCTGACCTCCAGCGTGCGGATCACCTTCCCGCCGTCGTTCAGGATCTCGAGCCGCAGCGGCGCCGCCGGCGCGCCCTTCACCATGTAGAGGATGTCGACGTTGCCGGTGCGCGCGGCTCGCACCCCCGCCCGCGGCGGGTACAGGTACGCCTCGGCCACCTGCGGCACCTTGTCGGCGTTCTCCAGCGCGGTGATGTCGTGCATGATGAAGAGGCCGCGCCCGTACGTCGAGACGACGACGTCGTGATACTCCTTCTGCACCTCGATCCACGTCACCGGCGCCGCGGGGAGCCCCTCGTTGAACCGCGTCCACGTCGCGCCGTCGTCCATCGAGTAGAAGAAGCCGTTCCCCGTCCCGGCGAACAGCATCCCCCGCCGGTTCGGGTTCTCGGCCACGGACATCACGTACGCGAGCGGGTGCTTCGACGGCAGGCCGCCGCTGATCTTCGTCCACGTCCGGCCGTAGTCGCTCGTCTTGTAGAGGTACGGCTCGCGGTCGTCCATCATGTGGAAGTCGATCGCCACGTACGCGGCGGCGGGATCGAAGTGCGACGGCGCGATCTGCCGGATCGTCCCCCACGCGGGGAGCCCCGTCATGTTCTTCGTGACGTTCGTCCAGTTCCCGCCGCCGTCGCGCGTGTACCAGAGCTGGCCGTCATTCGTCCCCGCCCAGATCAGCCCGCGCTGCGCCGGCGAGGGCGCGATCGCGAAGACCACCTCGCCGTAGAACTGCCCGAGGTTGTCGCCGATGATCCCGCCCGAGGAGACGATGTAGCGCGAGTCGTTCGTCGACAGGTCTGGGCTGATCACGTCCCAGCTCTGCCCCTGGTTCCGCGTCCGGAAGACGACCTGGCAGCCATAGTAGACCGTCTCCGGGTCGAACGGATCGATCGCGAGCGGAGGCGTCCAGTGGCAGCGGTACTTCGCCTTGTTCGGCTCGGAGTCCAACGTGTGCATCCACGGAGCCACGTGGCGGGCCCGGCCGACGCCGTTGTCGAACCGGGTGACCGTGTTCCCGTAGCACGACGCCCAGATGATGTCCGGATCGGAGGGGAGCGGCAGCGTGAAGCCCGACTCGCAGCCGCCAATCCCGGCCTGCCAGGGGACGCCGGCGCCGATGCCGCCGCCCGGGCCGAAGCGGCCGCCCCGAGGAGCGCCGCCGGGCCCTCGCCCACCAGGAGCACCCTGGCCGCCGGGATTGGCCTGCCGCGCGCCGGCCGCCGCGGGGGGCGGGCCGGCCCGTTCGCCCCCGCCTCGCTGGGCCGTATCCGTCGCGGGCGGACCGCCCCGACCCCCCTGACCATCCTCCCCGCCGCGGCGCTCCCCGCGCGGACCGCCGATTCCCGGGATCCCGCCCGAACCGACCCCCGCGCTGTCACCGTACGCCGGCACGTTCGGCACCTCCACCGGCGAGTCGCTCCGCCCCCGCATGGTGCCGTCGTCCTGGCGGTTGCTGTAGATCCAGTACGGCGTCCGCTCGTCCAGCGCCACGTGGTACATCTGCCCGATCGGGAGCGAGATGCTGGCGTACGTCTTCCCGTGGTCGCGCGTGATCCCGGCGCCGCCGTCGCCCGTCGTCACCCAGTGGTCGGGGTTCAGCGGGTCGATCCATTCGTCGTGACAGTCGCCGCACCCGCCCACGCCGCGGGGGAACGTCAGCCCCCCGTCCGTCGACAGGAGCGAGCTGCTGTTCATCACGTGCACCTCGTCCGCGTTCTTCGGGCTCACCGTCACGCGGATGTAGTAGCCGGCGCGCCCGATCAGCCGCCGGTCCCAGCTCGCGGCCCGCCACGAGCGCCCGCCGTCGTCCGAGCGCCACAGCGAGCCCTGGTCCGCCGTCTGGATGAGCGCGTACACCCGCTGCGGGCTCGATGGCGCCACCGCCACATCCACCTTCCCCACCGGCGACTTCGGCAGCCCCGCGGCCGGCTTGATCCGCGTCCAGCTCGTGCCGCCGTCCCGCGAGACCCACACGCCGCTCCCGGCACCGCCGCTGAACATCGCCCACGTGTGCATCACCACTTCCCACGTCCCCGCGAACAGCACGTCGGGATCCTTCGGATCCATCGCCAGCCCGCTGCACCCCGTGTTCGGATTCACGAACAGCACGCGCCGCCAGCTCTTCCCGCCATCCACCGTGCGATAGACGCCCCGCTCCTCCTGCGGCCCCGTCGTCCGCCCCAGCGCGCACACGAAGACGATGTCCGGGTTCGTCGGATGAATCACGATCCGCCCGATCCGCCCCGTCTCCACCAGCCCCATGTTCTTCCAGCTCTTGCCGCCGTCCTCCGACTTGTAGACGCCGTCGCCCATCACGTCCGCGTCCCGGATCGCCCACGCCTCCCCCGTCCCCGCCCACACGACCTGCGGGTTCGTGCGCGACACCGCCAGCGCGCCGATCGCCTGCACCGGCTGCTCGTCGAACAGCGGCGCCCAGCTCCGCCCCCCGTCCGTCGTCTTCCACACCCCGCCCGACGCCGCGCCCAGGTAGTACGTCGTCGTGTCCCCGGGAACGCCCGCCACCGCCGCCACCCGCCCCGCGCTCGGCGGACCCATGTAGCGGAACTTCAGCACGTGCGCCGGCTGCGACGCCGGCGGACCCTGCGGCGCGCCCCGCCCCTGGAACTGCGCGGCCGCCGGGAGCGCCGCACCCCCGAGCGCCGCCAGCGCCACCAGCGCACACGCCCACGGGTGTCGAACCTCCGCGCGCGCCGTGCCCCGGCCGCACGCGGCACCACGTCGTGAAGAGCGGGTCATCTCAACCTCGGGGGTGGTGTGATTTTATCCAATATACTGCGCCGGCCCCGCCGGCCGCGCAACCCTGTCCATGTCCGCAGCCGCCGCCGCGCGCCCGCCGACCGGGCCCGCCGCTTCCCGGGTCTCGCCCGGCGCCCGCGCCCCGGCCGCGACGTCGCACGCCCCTCTTGTCCGCCCTCGTCGCTGCTGCATATTGTATCCGAAACCGCCCCGAACGACGGACCGTTGCCGCTTCACCCGCCGCAGCGTTCCCAGCCCGATGCCGAGGCGACGCGCGCCGCCGCAGGAGCGGGCTTCCCGAGCGCAGACCTCCGAGGGAGCTGAGCCATGCAGAAAAGCGACTGGAGTGGGGTGTTCCCGGCGATCACCACGCCGTTCCTCCCCGACGGTTCCGTGGACGAGGCGTTCCTGGCGGAGCACGTCGACTGGCTCGTCTCGAGCGGGTGCCGGGGGATCGTGGCGCTGGGGTCGCTGGGCGAAGGCGCCACGCTGCGGGCGATCGAGAAGGTGCGGCTCCTGGAGGTCTGCCGTCCAGCGATCCGGGGGCGGGTGCCGCTGGTGGCGGCGATCTCCGGGCTGGCCACGCAGGAATGCGTGGAGCTGGCGCTGGCGGCGGAGGCGATCGGCTGCGACGGGCTGATGGTGCTTCCCGCGTACGTGTACCGCGGGGATTGGCGGGAGACGGAGGCGCACTTTTCGGCGATCATCGAGGCGACGTCGCTGTCCTGCATGCTCTACAACAATCCGATCGCGTACGGCACGGACCTCACCGTCCGGGACATCGAGGAGCTGGCCGCTCGCCACCCGAACGTGCATGCGGTGAAGGACTCGAGCGGGGATGTCCGGCGCCTGACGGCGCTGCGCGAGCGGCTCGGCGGTCGGCTCGCGCTGTTCGCGGGGCTGGACGACATGGTGACGGAGGCCACGCTCATGGGCGGGGATGGCTGGATCGCCGGGCTGGTGAACGCGTTCCCGGAGGAGTCGGTCCGGCTCTTCGACCTGGCGCACAACGGGAACGCCGAGGAAGCCCGGCGGCTGTACGAGTGGTTCCTCCCGCTGCTCCGCTTCGACACGCTACCGAACTTCGTGCAGCTCATCAAGCTCGTCCAGGCGGAGGTGGGCCGGGGGAGCGAGGCGGTGCGGCCGCCGCGGCTGCCGCTCGTCGGGAGCGATCGAGCCGAGGCGCTGGCGGTGATCCGGGAGCGGATCGAGCTGCTCGGCCGGATCCCGGCGATCGCCACGGCCTGAGCCCGCGGCGCGCGCTCGAGGTGAAAATGCGACGGTTCGGGC
>DASTKT010000060.1:0-39600 GCA_035715725.1 Longimicrobiales bacterium
CGGGCAACCTGCAGCTCGTCGGCGCCACCATCTCCACGACCGGAGTGATCATCGCGACGTACGAGCGGGCCGGCGCGATCGCGTACGGCTCCTTCGCCCTCGAGGAGCCGACACCGGCCGAGATCGAGCGGCGCCGGCAGCTCGGTTCATGATGCGCGATCCGGAGGCGACGATGTCGACGGCGCCACGGTCGGCGCGACGTTCCGGGCGCTGTTCGAGAACTGGGGAGTCGTCGTCCCGCTCGGGGAGTCCCCGGGGATCGGCATGGGCGGGCACGTGGCCGGCGGCGCGTTCGGCTTTCTCTGCCGCCAGCTCGGCCTCGCCGCGGACTGCCTGTACGCCCTCGAGGTCGTCACCGTCGACGAGGCAGGACGAGCGCGGAGCGTCGTGGCCACGCGGGAGGCGTCCGCCGGGTGGCGTGTGCGGCAAGGTGAAGGACGCGCTCCTCAGGAAGCGCTTCACCGCTCGCCAGAGCGGCGGCGCGTACGACTACCTGACGCGCACCGACCACGACGTCATGGGCGGGATGCTGGGCTTCGCGACGTACGGCGGGCGGATCAACACCGTCGCCCCCGATGCGACGGCCTCCGCGCAGCGCGATTCCATCCTCGACATGGCGTGCAACACCGGCTGGCTGGACCCGCGGGAGGAGCCGGCGAACCTGGCGGTGGCCGGTATGTCACCGTCGTCCCTCCGTGCCCTCCGTGCCTCCGTGTGACGCACTTCCGTTCCCCTCCCCGCCCCCTCGCCGGCCGCGAGCCCGGAGCCACGCCCCCCGCGCGGATCTCCCCGGGGAATCCTGTCCCTCCCCGCCGCACCCCTGTAGCGTTTTGCCACACCCCCGATTTCTCCGCGCCACTACGCGATTTCCGACGTGCTGAGGAGAAGTGCCCCACCCGGTCGTTCGGGGCGCTGCGTGGAAGTCGTTGTGCCGCAACGATTTTCGCGCGGACGCGGAACGGCCCCGCCCTTGCCTTGCAGCGGATCGGCGTTGGTGCGCGGCCCCACGGGGCTGCGGACCGCACCGCGTCGAGGGTCGGTGGCGGTCGTCTCCCGCCCCCGAGGTCGCACCCGCCGCCGACCCTCGGCTCCCCACCCGGCTTGCTTCTTGCCCCTCCCAAAAAATTGAGTTTCTGGTCTGACAAGGCGTATTGCCGGTGCACCCGGACGCACTTGCGGAGCTGCGCCGACAGCGGTCTTTTCGGACCGTAGGCCTCAACCCCGTGGGTGGACGCGGGTGGGGGGCGGCCGCTCCGGGTCGGGAGCGGGAAGCGGCGCCCCACGACCCCGAACCGGAAGGGCTCGCGACCGTGGGAGCCGAGATCAAGGACGTACCGATCCTGGTCGTGGACGACGACCCGAACTCGCTGGACATCGTCCGGACCTACCTCCAGGCGCGCGGCTACCGGGTCGCGACGGCGCTGGACGGGCGGGAGGCGCTCTCGAAGCTGGAGGAGGTGCGGCCGGGGCTGATCCTGCTGGACGTGATGATGCCGGGGATGGACGGGTGGGAGGTGGCGCGGGTGGTGAAGAACCACCCGGAGTTCGGGCGCGTGCGCATCGTGATGCTGACGGCGCGGAGCGATTTCACGGACAAGCAGCAGGGGCTGCGCTCGGGCGCGGACGACTACATGGTGAAGCCGATCCGGCTGGAAGAGCTGGGGCGGCGGGTGGAGCGGAACCTGAAGGCGCTGGAGCGGCCGGCGTGAAGATCCTGGCCCGCGTGCGGGACCCGGGGCTGCGGGAAGGCCTGACGGAGGTTGTGGAGCGGTTGGGCGCGGAGCTGGTGCTCCGGGAGACCGCGCTGTCGGCGGAGGAGGAAGGGCCGGAGGGGCGCTTCGACGTCGTCGTGCTGGAGCACGAGGCGGACGAGAACCTGGCGCGGGTGCGGCAGCTCGCGCGGAGCACGGGCGCGGCGCTGGTGGTGGCGTGCCACGAGCGGACGGAGTGCGAGGCCGCGGCGCTGGCGGAGACGGACGAGTGGGTGCTGCTGCCGATCTCGGCCGAGGAGCTGGAGCTGCGGATCAACCTGGCGCGGGAGCGCGTGGCGGCGGTGGCGAACCCGCGCCGCAACGCGCAGCGCGCGGAGCTGCTGCGCTACGAGGAGCTGCTCTACGACAAGCTGACCGGGCTCCCCACGCTGCCGGTCATGACGGGGCAGGCGCGCGAGCTGCTCGAGCGGCGTGGCGAGCTGACGGTCCTCTACATCCACTTCGTGTGGTACGAGAAGATCGAGGAGATCTACGGCTGGCAGAAGCTGGACGATGTGCTGGAGACGACGGCGCAGGCGGTCAAGGAGTTCTACGAGCGGGAGCATTTCGCCGCCGAGAACCTGATGATGGTCTCGCACATCGCGGACGACGACTTCATCCTGCTCACCCAGGTGGCCGCGGCGCCGGAGGTGGCGGAGCAGCGGCTGAAGGCGCTGTCGCAGCGGCTGGAGGACTTCCTGCGCGGGCGGGTCGAGGAGGTGCACGGCGAGGAGATCGCGGCGCTGTGCGGCATCTACGTCGGGGCGGCGACGATCTTCCGCAACCCGAAGATCCGGACGGAGCGGCTGATCTACCGGGGGCTGCGGGAGGCGGAGCGCGCCGCGCGCAGCGCCGAGGAGTGGGAGCGGGCGCGCAAGGTCTCGGACCTGAAGGCGACGCTGCGCGAGGGCGCGGTGTTCATCGAGTACCACCCGATCATCGTCACGGCGACCGAGCAGGTCTACGGCTACGAGGCGCTCGCCCGGGGCGTGAAGAAGGAGCTGCGCTCCCCCGAGGTGCTCTTCGAGGTGGCCGAGGAAGCGAACCTGCTCTGGGAGCTCGGCCGGCTCCTGCGGCAGCGGGCGGTCTCCGGCATCGAGCTGAAGGACGGCCAGTTCCTCTTCCTGAACGTCGATCCGCACGACTTCGACGACCCCACGTTCCGCGACATGGACCCGCTCGAGCTGGGGATCTCCGACCCCGGCCGCGTCGTGCTGGAGATCACCGAGCGCACCGCGATCAAGGACTACCCCCGCTTCCAGGAGTACCTGGCCGCGTTCCGCGAGCGCGGCTTCCGCTTCGCCGTGGACGACGCCGGCAGCGGCTACGCCGGCCTCGGCTCGATCGCCAACCTGGCGCCCGACTACATCAAGCTCGACATCTCCCTCATCTCCAACATCGACACGAACTTCCTGAAGCAGAACCTCGTGGAGACGCTGGTCTCGTTCGCGGAGGGACAGGGCGCGCAGGTGATCGCGGAGGGCGTCGAGCGGCGCGAGGAGTTCGAGACCGTGCGGGAGCTGGGAGTCCATCTCACGCAGGGATTCCTGTTCCACCGGCCGAAGTACGCGGGGAAATGACGGGGCAGGGGTCGGGGGCACGGGCCCCTGACCCCTGCCCCAACTAAAGAGCGCGCCCGGGGCGCCGCGACGCGGCGCCCCGGGCGCATCCGTTTTACGCCCCGAGCGGGCTACCTTCGAGCCACCTCCACCTGGATCGGCGAGTCCGTCCGGATCACGACCGGCTCCCCCGCCGCCAGCACCGCGTCGACATCCGCGGTCCCCATGGCGATGGCCGTGCCCGCCGCGGCTCCGACGACGGCGCCCTTGATCGCGCCCTTCGTGTTGTGGCCGAGGATCTTGCCGAGGATCGCGCCGGCGGCGGCGCCGGCGGCGGCCTTTCCGACCTGCTGGCCGGTCGTCGCGCGGGTGACGCGCTGCGGGTTCGCCTCGATCACGGTGGCGGTCATGGGGTAGGTCTTGCCGCCGAAGGAGAGGCTCTCGAAGGCGAGCTTGATGACGGCGGTCTCGCCCACGTGGTCGGACTTGGCGACCTCGGTGACGCGGCCGTGGACGGTGGCGCCGGCCGGGACGAGCACGCTGCCGTCGGCGGCGAGGATCGGGCCCTTGAGCGTGCCGGAGAAGGCGTCGCCGGGCTGGTTCGTCCGGGTCGAGAGCGTCTCGTTGAGCGTGACGGAGAGCGTGGTGCCGATGGGCACGGCGGCGAGCGCCGGGCCGGGCTCCGGGCGCGACGGCTCCGGGGCGGGCTCGGGCGCGCGGGCCACGGGGGGCTCGCGACGGGCCGGTGGCCGCGGCTCGTGGCGGACCGGCGGCGGCTCGCGGCGGACCGGCGGCGGCGGGGTCGGCGCCGGGCCGGCTTCCGGCCCCGGCTCGGGCTCGGCGGCGGCGGTCGGCGGGCTCGCGACCGCGGTGTCCTGGAAAGTGGGCGCAGCGCTGTCCCTCTGCAGGGCCAGATCGAGATCGCGGCCGAGCTCGTCGTTGCGCAACGCGCTCCGGTCGTCGGACTTGTCGGAGCATCCGGCGGGGAGCGTGGCCAGCGGCAGGAGCAACAGCAGCGCCGCGGAAATCGACGTTCGGGACATCAGCCTCTCCTCGGTGTATTCGCTTGAACGGGGCGCGGCCACCGGGTAGATTCGGCGGGTCGGGCGGCCGGTCGAGCGTAACTTCGGCCCCGGAAAAAGGCAACGCACGTGCCAGGCGGGCCGCGGCGGAGTTCCCAGGGCGCGGCCCGCGTTCTTGTGCCCGGCGCGCCCGCCGCGCGGCGCCGGAGAAGGACCCGATGAAGCAGCTCCTTACCCTCCTGCCATACCTCCGACCCTACCGGCGCGCGGTCTTCTTCGGCCTGGTGCTGGTGGTCGTCTCGAACGTGTTCGCGGTCTGGACGCCGGACCTCGTGGGCCGCGCGATCGACACGCTGCGGCAGCCAGGCGCGACGCGCGCCGGGCTCCTGCGCTACGCGGGCCTGATCGTCGGCGTCGCCGTGCTGGGCGGGATCGGCCGCTTCGGCATGCGCCAGCTCCTGAACGGCTACAGCCGCCGGGTCGAGAACGACCTGCGCCACGCGCTCTTCGACCACCTGATGCGGCTGGACGCCGGCTTCTACGGCCGCTCCCGCACCGGCGACCTGATGAGCCGGGCCACGAACGACACGCAGCTCGTGCGCATGGCGGTCGGGCCGGCGGTCATGTACCTCGTCAACACGGTCGTCGCCTCGGTGCTCACGCTGGCCGTCATGATGCGCATCAGCCCGGTGCTCACGGGGCTGTCGGTCGTGCCGCTGGCGCTCCTGCCGCCGGCCATGATCTTCTTCGGGCGACGCATCCACCGCCAATCCGAGGCGATCCAGGAGCACTTCGGCACGCTCTCGACGCTGGCGCAGGAGAACCTGGCGGGCGTGCGGATCGTACGCGCGTACCGGCAGGAGGCGCAGCAGGCCGAGGAGTTCGACGCGTTGAACCGCGAGTACCTGGCCCGCAACATGGCGCTGGCCCACACGTCCGGCGTCTTCTCGCCGCTGCTGACGTTCCTGGCGGGCCTCGGTGCCGTCATCGTCGTCTGGGTCGGCGGGCGCGAGGCGATGGCCGGCCGCATCTCCGTGGGCGACTTCGTCGAGTTCGCGATGTACCTGGCCATGCTCACCTGGCCCATGATCGCGCTCGGCTGGGTGATCAACCTGTTCCAGCGCGGCGCCGCCTCCGTCGGCCGGCTGAACGCGATCCTGGGCACGCCGCCCGCGATCCAGGGGCCGGCCACGCCCGCGCGGCCCGCGGTGCTGCGCGGCGAGATCGAGTTCCGCGACGTCACGTTCCGCTATCCGGGCACGGAGCGCGACGTGCTGCACCATGTGTCGTTCCGCGTGCCGGCGGGGCAAACGGCCGCGCTGGTCGGGCCGACGGGCTCGGGGAAGTCGACCGTGGCGGCGCTGATCGATCGGCTGCACGATCCGACGGGGGGGACGGTGCTGCTGGACGGCGTGCCGCTGCCGGAGTTCTCGCTGGAGCAGCTCCGCGGCGCGATCGGCGTCGTGCCGCAGGAGGCGTTCGTGTTCTCGGAGTCGATCGCGGAGAACATCGCGTTCGGTCTGCCGCCGGGCGCCTCGCGGGAGCGCGCGGTGAAGGAGGCCGCGCGCGTCGCCCAGCTCGACGAGACGGTGTCCGCGTTCCCCGCCGGCTACGCCACGCGGCTCGGCGAGCGTGGCGTGAACCTTTCCGGTGGGCAACGGCAGCGGACGACGCTGGCGCGCGCGATCGCGCGGGATCCGCGGGTGCTGATCCTGGACGACGCGCTCTCCGCCGTGGACACGCACACGGAGACGCGGATCCTGCAGGGGCTGCGGCGCGTGCTGAAGGATCGCACGGCGCTGATCGTCAGCCACCGGGTGACGGCGGTCATGAACGCCGACCTGATCCTGGTGATGGAGGACGGGCGGATCGTCGAGCGCGGCACGCACGCGGAGCTGCTGGCGCGCAAGGGCCTGTATGCGACGCTGCTGCGCCGCCAGATCCTGGAGGAAGGGCTGGACGAAGGGGAGCCGCTTGCCGCGGCCTCGGGCGAGGTCTAGCTTTGCGCGACCCATGACGACACTCCCGCTCCGCACGATCCTCCTGGTCGAGGACGACTCGCTGCTGCGCGACGCGTTCCGCCTGTTGCTGGAGGACTTCGGCTACCGCGTGCGCGAGGCGGGCACGGCGGCCGAGGCGCTGGCATCGGCGGCGGAGGTGACGCCGTCGCTCGTGCTGCTGGATCTCGGCCTGCCCGACGCGCCCGGCCTGGACGTGGCCCGCGGGCTGCGCACGGCGCCGGCGACGCGGGAGACGCCGATCGTCGCCCTCACCGGCCGGGTCGGCGCCGAGGAGAAGCGGCGCTGCCTGGAGGCCGGCTGCACGCTCTACCTGGCCAAGCCGGTCGAGCCCCGCCAGTTGCTGCGGCGCATCTCCGAGGTGCTCGGTTAGGCGACGGGGCTCGATGTCGACGCCCGCGGACAGCCGGCTGCGCCGCCTCCGCCGCGCGCTCTACCGCTTCTATTACCGCCTCAAGTATTTCCCCTTCGCCGCGGAGCGCCGCCGGCGCCGGGAGGATTCCCGCCGCGGCTTCGTCGTCATCCAGATCGATGCGCTGGCGCACGAGGACCTGGAGCGCGCGCTGCGCCGGGGCTGGATGCCCAACCTGCGCCGGCTCCTGGAGAAGCACGGCTGGGAGCTGCGCCGCTACCCCGCGGGGCTGCCCAGCGCGACGCCCGCCGCGCAGGCCGCGATCTTCTACGGCACGAAGGAGCGCATCCCCGCGTTCCGCTTCTACGAGAAGGCGGACCGGCGCGTCGTGATCGGCTCGCAGCCGTCGTCGATGCAGTACATCCGCGACCGGCTGCCGGCGGAAGGCGTGCTGGTCGGCGGCTCGAGCTACGTGAACCTGTACGACGGCGGCGCGGCGCGGGCCGTCTTCACGCTCTCCGACCGCAAGCGGCAGACGCTGCTCGGCAAGATGGGCGGCGGCCGGCTGGCGCTCCTGCTGCTGCTGCACCCGCTGCGCATGGTGCGCATGGTGGTGGCGAGCGTCTGGACGTACCTGCTCGAGGAGCGCGACCGGCTCGTCAGCCAGGTGCGCGGGCGCTCCACCTGGTACTGGTGGTACCTGCCGTTCATGCACATCGGCACGAACGTGGTGCTGCGCGAGCTGCAGACGCTGACCGTGCTGCTCGACATCTACACCGGCGTCCCCTCCATCTACACGACCTACAACCTCTACGACGAGTTCGCGCACCACTTCGGGCCGTCGTCGCGCACGGCGCTGAAGAACCTGAAGTACCTGGACGGACGGATCGGCGAGATCCTGCGCATGCTGAGCCGGCTGCCGGGCCGGCCCTACGACCTGTTCATCCTGAGCGACCACGGCCAGACGCCGTCCGTGCCGTACCGCGTGCGCTACGGCGAGACGCTCGGCGACACGATCCTGGCCGCGGTCCGGCACGGCGTCACCGCCATCGCGACGGTGGGCGGCTACGCGCCGTCGGGCGAAGGGCTGGAGCTGCTCGTGCGCGAGCTGGAGCAGGTATCGGAGACGTCGTCGAAGCCGGCGCGGCACGTCGGGCTCCGCCTCAGCCGCTGGCTGCGCAGCCACTACAAGCTCTTCCCGCTCGTGGCCGAGACCGTGCGCGTCTCGCCCCGCGACCAGCTCGTCGTGACCTACTCCTCCTCGCTGGCGCACGTCTACTGGACGGAGCCGGCGCGGCCGCTCGGCTTCGACGAGATCCGCGCCGACCCGCAGCGCCGCGCGCTGTACTACTTCCTCGTCGCGCACCGCGGGATCGGACCGGTCGTCACGCGCATGCTGGACGGCGCGCACGTCGAGACGCCGGCCGGCCGCGCGCTCCTCGCGGCCGACGGCGCGTACGAGGTCCTGGAGGGCGCCGACCCGCTCGACGGGTACGCCACCGGCGACGTCGAGCGGCGCGCGCTCCTCGACCTCGTGCGCATGCCGAACGCCGGCGACCTCGTGCTGATCGGCGCCTACGACCCCGCCACCGACCGGTGCGTCTGCTTCGACGACCAGGTCGGCGCGCACGGCGGTCTGGGCGGCCGCCAGTTCTGGCCGTTCCTCATGACGGCGCCGGGCGTGGTCCCGGAAGACTACGAGCTCCGCGACCCGCTCGACCTGCACCCGCTGCTGGCGCGCTACCGCGCCGGGCGGGGGCGGGTCGAGGACCGGGGGAAGGGGCGCTCCTGAACGGGGATGGCGGCACGCGAAGAACGCGAAGCCGGGTCTTCGTCGGGCGGGCAGGCGGGGACGGGAACGGATAGGCCTCACACGGCGACACGGAGCACACGGAGGGGGAGGTTCGCGGGCGGTGTGCGGCGCCCGGAGTACGCACCTTTATTTCTTGATGTCATCACCGGCGTACGCACGGGGCCGGCGGGTTCCCGGCGCTGCAGCCGTCCCTCCGTGCTCCCCGTGTCTCCGTGTGACACTTTTCCGTTCGAGGACGCCGCGTACGCCCGCGCAGGCCGGGCAACCGCCGCGCTCCGCGTCTTTCCGTTCAGCTCCGCGCTCTCCGCGTGACCCCTCCCGGAGCTTGGAACGCCTGCGAACGCGCTAGCGCCGCGCGCCCGGCGGGAGCACGTCCGTCAGCGTCCGCAGGAACGCCACGAGCTGGTCTTCCTCGTGGTCCGTCAGCCCGAGCTTCCCCACCGTCGAATCCACGTTCACGCCCACCTCCGGCGCCGGCCAGCAGCGGACCTTCTCGCCGGGGTCGTTCTCGCCGCGGCAGCGCGGGAGCACGTCCCGCGTGTTGTAGAAGTGCACGATCTCCTTCAGGCTCTTGAAGTAGCCGTTGTGCGCGTACGGCCGGACGAAGCCGGGGCGCGGGCGCATGTCCACGTTGCGGAGCGTCGGGACCTGGAACGCGCCGTCGAAGCCGTCGGCCAGCCGCGCCCACTCGCGGTCCGGGTTCTGCTTCGAGCGGAGGAACCCGGCGACGCCGTGGTCGACGAACGCGGCGCCGTCGGGGTTCGGCGTGAAGCCGGCCGCGTTCGGCTTGTTCTCGCAGTAGAAGCGCAGCGCCGGGTTGCGCGGCACGCCGAGGTTGGCGGAGGTGAAGTCGGTGAAGAGCGGCGCGACGTTCGCGGCGTCCGCGGGGGAGACCGCGCCGCGCACGGGCGTGCCGGTGGGCGGCGCGGGCTGGACGGCGTCGGTCGTCGGCCGCGCCGCGGCCGCGATCGGCCGGGCGGCGGGCCCGGCCTGCGTCCCGTCGAGATGGCAAGCGTTGCATCTCGCCTTTCCGCGGAACAGCTCCCACCCGGCCTGCTCGTCCGCGGTGAGCACCTGCTGCGTCGGGTGCGCGAGCGCGGAGTCGAACTTCGAGGAGAACGGGCTGACCTCGGGCGACGCCTCGTACGACGCGATCGCCAGCGCCATGGCATCGTAGGTCGAGGACGCGATCCCGCGCGACTTCGGGTCGAGGTGCACCGGGAACGGGTCGTTGGCCGGCGGCGGCCCCGGCGTCGAGCACACCTTCTCGACGTTCGCCGGCCACGCGATGCCGAACGACTGCGCGCCCCATACCTTCTCGAACAGCGCACGGTAGGGGCGCCGCGACATCAGGTACACGACGCACGCCGGGTCCGCGAGCGCCATCTCGAGCGGGTTCGTCGGCGGCCCCTGCGCCTGCTCCGCCGCCGGGTTGGCCAGCCGGACCCCCGTCGCCCGCATGTCCCAGAAGTTGCCGCCGTAGAAGTCCTTCTGTGTCCGGTTGTAGTGGAGGCGGGGCGAGAAGGCCGCGTAGGCGATGCTCTGCGGCTTGCGCGGGCTCACGAACTGGCCCGTCGAGTTCACGTAGGCGACGACCGTCCTGTTGATCGACTCGATGCCGCCCGTGAAGCCGGTCCGCGGGTCGTGGCACTCCACGCACGCCATGTTCCGGTCGACCGACAGCGTCTTGTCGTAGAGGAGCATCTTTCCGAGGAGCGTGACCTGCCCGGCCGGATCCGCGGTCGGCCGCGCCGCCTCGGCGACGGTCGCCGTGAAGATCGAGTCGATCTCCCGGCGCAGGCGGCGGGCGTCGGGATCCTGCGCCATGAGCGCGCGCAGGTCCACGTCCGACGAGCAGGTCGTCAGCCCGCGCGGGCGCGCCGCGGGCGGGCAGCCGAGCGCCGGGGCGGAGTGCGCGCCCAGGAGCGCCACCAGCAACGTCGCACCGATCCCGGCGAGCCGGGTGAGTCCCCGCGTGTCCATGGCCGTATCCTCCTTCGCTTCGCATCGGCGCCGGGCGAGCGCGGGCCCTCCAGCGCGCGACGACGCCGGGGTCCACGCTCCGCGACGGTGCAGCCGAAATTGCGGGAACCGCGGAGGAACGACCGTCGGACGATGGTCCCCTTGACGACGCGAGCAGCCCGGCCACCGACGGCGGCCGGGCTGCTCGAGGGGGGGCGCTCCGGCCGGGGCGGCGGGCCGGAGCGCTCGGGACCGCGGCGGCGGCTCAGCCGCCCGCGAAGTAGCGGTAGCCGATCATCTTGTAGACGAGCTTCGCGACGAGGAAATCCGGCGCGGCGAACCCCGGGATCGGCGCCAGCTCGACGACGTCCGCCGAGAGGACGTTGCGCTCGCGGAACACGCGGCGCAGCAGCTTGAGCACCGGGTACCAGGCCAGCCCGCCCGGCTCCGGCGTGCCGGTCGACGGCACGAGCGACGGGTCGAAGCCGTCCACGTCGAAGGAGATGTAGACGTCGTCGCCGAGACGGGCGAGGACCTCGTCCATCCAGCCCTCGGAGTCGTGGATGTCGTCGGCGTAGAAGACGTGGATGTTGTCGGAGGCGCGCACGAGATCGCGCTCCTCCTTCGTGATCGCGCGGATCCCCACGGCGACGAGGTCGACCCGCTCGTGCACCCGGTGCATCACCGAGGCGTGCGAGAACTCCGAGCCCTCGTACTCCGGGCGCAGGTCGGTGTGGGCGTCGACCTGGAGCACCGAGAGCCGGCGCCCGTCGGCCGCGAGCCGGTCCGCCCAGGCCAGCACCGGCGCGCTGCTGATCGAGTGCTCGCCGCCCAACGTGACCACGAACTTGCCGGGGCCGGCATCGAGCACGGCGTCGTAGGCGGCGCGCAGCTCGGCCAGCGCGTCGGCGGGGCTGCCGTGCGTCAGGTGCAGCTCGGGGAGCGTGGCGATGCCGACCTCGTACGGCTCGCGGTCCAGCTCCTGGTCGTACAGCTCGATGTAGCGTGACGACTCGATGATCGCGCTCGGCCCCGCGCCCGTGCCGGCGCCGTAGCTCACGGTCGCCTCGTACGGCACCGGCAGGATCACCGCGCGCGCACGCTCGAAGTCGCTCGCGGCCTCGTCCAGCCCCAGGAAGTTGCGCGGCAGCTCCCAGCCGAGCCGCCGCAGCTTCTCCGGTACGCTCATGATTCCGTTGCCCTCCGACCTGTAGATGGGGATCGGCCCGCGGCCGGGATGCCCCGCGTCACGACGGTTCGGCACATGGCCCTCCGCACGCGTGCTCAACCCTCGAGATACGTGTAACCCGCCAACCCGGCGATGTAATCCGCGATGAACGCGTTCGCCTCGGCGCGGGTCAGGCCGGTGGCGTTCTGGACCTTGCGCCGGAACGTGGCGACCAGGTCCTGGGCGTTGAACTGCACGTAGTTGAGCACCTCGGTGACGGTGTTGCCGTGCACCAGGTCGCCGACCTCGTAGCCGCTGGCGGTGCGGCGGATGTGCACGGCGTTCGTGTCGCCGAAGAGGTTGTGCAGGTCGCCGAGGATCTCCTGGTACGCGCCGGTCAGGAAGATGCCGAGGACGTAGGGCTCGTCGCGGTCGAACGCGTGCAGCTCGAGGCTCGACTTCGGGCGCCGCCAGCCGACGAACGTGTCGATCTTGCCGTCGGAGTCGCACGTCACGTCCTGCAGCGTGCCGTGGCGCGTCGGCTCCTCGTCCAGCCGGTGGATCGGCATGATCGGGAAGAGCTGGTCGATCGCCCAGTGGTCCGGCAGCGACTGGAACACGGAGAAGTTGCAGAAATAGCGGTCGACGAGCTGCGCCTTGAGGTCCGGGAGGATGTCGCCGTACTCCTCCGGGTCCTGCGCCGCCAACCGCGCCACGCGGTTCATGATGGCGAGGACGATGCGCTCGGCCTGGGCACGCTCGCGCAGCGAGAGCGTGCCGCTGTTGAAGTGGATCTGGACCTGCTCCTTCGAGAACGTCGTGTCGTGGTAGACCTCGCGCAGGCTGCGCTCGTCGATCTCGCGGTACGTCGCCTCCAGGTCGTGGAGGAGCGAGTGCGCCTCCTCCGGGATCTCGCCCGGCGCCTCCACGATCTGCGTCTCCAGGTCGATGACGTTCACCAGCAGCAGCGCGTGATGCGCGGTCAGCGCGCGCCCCGACTCGCTGATGATGTGCGGCATCGGCTGGTCGTTCTCGCGGCACGCCTCCGCCAGCGAGTAGACGATGTCGTTCGCGTACTCCTGGATCGAGTAGTTGACGCTCGCCGACGCCGTCGAGCGCGAGCCCTCGTAGTCGACGCCCAGCCCGCCGCCCACGTCCACGTACTCGACGTTCACGCCCAGCGAGCGCAGCTCGACGTAGAAGCGGGCCACCTCCGTCATGGCCTGCTTGATGTTGCGGATGTCCGGGATCTGCGAGCCGAGGTGGACGTGCACCATCTTGAGCAGGTCCAGCCGCCCCGCCGACTCCAGCTTGTCCAGCACGCGGACCAGCTCCGAGGCGTTCAGCCCGAACTTGCTCTTCTCGCCGGCCGTCTCCGACCACCGCCCCGAGCCCGTCGCCGACAGCTTGATGCGCACGCCCGCCGTCGGCGTCACGCCCATCTCCTCCGCCACCCGCAGCAGCGTGTCCACCTCACCGTTCTTCTCGATGACGATCAGCACGGTGTGGCCGAGCTTCTGCCCCATCAGCGCGAGCCGCAGGAACTCCTCGTCCTTGTAGCCGTTGCAGATGATCAGGTGGTCCGTCCGCTCCGTCAGCGCCAGCACCGCCTGGAGCTCCGGCTTGCTCCCCACCTCCAGCCCGACCCCGAACCGCTCGCCGAACGCGACGATCTCCTCCAGCACGTGCCGCTGCTGGTTCACCTTGATCGGGTAGACCGTGGTGTAGCGGCCCTCGTACTCGAACTCGCGGATCGCGTTGTGGAACCGGTCCGTCAACGTCTCGATGCGGGTCCGCAGGATGTCGGAGAAGCGCAGCAGCAGCGGTAAGCCGACGCCCTGAGCCGCCAGGTCCATCGCCAGCTCGAAGAGGTCGATGCCGTCGCGCGGATCCTTGGTCGGATGGACCGTGACGTGGCCCCTCTCGTTGATCCCGAAGTACCCGATCCCCCCCCCATCCACGTTGTACAACCGCTTCGCGTCGTCCAGCGTCCAGTTCATCTCCGCCGTGCTTCCGAGGTTCGTGTGCCAGTGTGCCGGGAACGCGGGATATTAGCCGCGGGGCGACCCGGGGGAAAGCACGCGCCCGGCCGATGACGCCCCCAGCCGCGCGCGCCCGGCTCCCTTGGACCGGGCCGCGGCGGCAGCACCCCGCCGGGCGGGCGCTCGGCGCGCGGCCGGGCGGCGCGCCGAGCGCGGCCGGACACGAAAAAGGCCCGGCCACCCTGGGGTGCCCGGGCCCGTGCCGCGCCGCGTCGCCCTCAGATCGTCTCGATCGGGCAGGTCAGCCCCTCCCACTCCAGCGTCCGGCCCGCCGCCTGGCAGCCCGCGCACAGCCCGTAGATCTCCAGCCGGTAGCGCGCCGGCTGGAAGCCCACCCGCCGCGCCGCCTCCTCCTGCATCCGCGCCAGCTCCGCGCTCTCCAGCTTCGACACCTTCCCGCACTCCGTGCAGATCAGGTGCTCGTGCATCGGCGACTGCCCGAACAGGTGCTCGTACCGCTTGAACCCTTCCCCGAAGTCGCGCTCCGCCACCAGCCCGCTCTTCACCAGCATCTCCAGCGTGCGGTAGATCGTCGCCTTGCCGATCCGCTCGCCCCGCTGGCGCAGCTCCGCCTCGATCTCCTCCACCGACAGATGCTCGTCGCTCGCGAAGACGGCTTCCGCCACCGCCTCCCGCTGCTGCGTGATCGGCAATCCCTGGTCGCGCAGGAACCGGCGGAAGAGATGAATGTACGCCATGCGCTGCCTCCCGGGCGGGCTAGATGAGAATGATTATTAATAGCAAGGATCGCGGCGGAGCGCAACGGGGTGGGAGGGTGCGAAGGCATGCGAGCACGCGGAGGAGGCGGAGAGATGCGATGCGCGCGTGCTGCGCCGGGGTCGGGGGCGTTTGCTTCGTTCTTGAACGGAAAAGTGTCGCACGGAGACACGGCGGCGCGGAGGGGGAGTCCGGGGGCGGCGGCGGGTGCCCGGGGTACGAACCTTCTTCTGTTGGGGTCATTCCGGGCGTCCGAGGGGGCGCGGGGTGGGGCCGTGAATGCATGTGTGATGCGTTCCCCGGCCGGCTGCGGGTGCCCGGCTCCGTGGCTCCTCCGTTCACTTCGTGGCTGCGTGTGAGACTAGATGGACCCGCGGCCGCCCGCGACGGCAGACTCGCACTACTCCTCGAGCGCGGTCAGCCCCTGGGCCCACCGGTCCTCCGACCCCTCGACGCGGAGGTGCTTCGGCGCGGCGTCGGCGGGTTCGTCGAGCCGGCGGAGCACGCCCTCGACGAGGCGCGGGATGCGGTCGGCGGGGGCGGTGCCGTGCTCGGTGAGCTCCTCCTGGACGGCGGGCTGGCCCTTGGCGTCCTGGCTGACGGAGTAGCGGGCGGTGAGGACGCGGCGGCGCCCGGGGTCTTCGGCGAAGGCGGAGACGACGACGACGGTGCTCTCGGCCGGCCCGAGGCGGCGGGGCGGGAAGAGCCAGAGCTCGTCGATGGAGGCGATCGGGATGGCGCGGGCGAGCGCCTCGAGGAGGGAGGCGGGGGTGGGTCCCGGCTGGGGGCCGGGGGGCCCGGCGGCGTGGCTCACGCGCCGGCCCGGCTCGGCTCCGCGGCGGGCTCGAGCTGCTCGACGAAGTAGCGGAGCACGTGGAGGAAGTCCTGGGCGTTGGTGATGACGCCGAAGGCCTGGTGGGTGCCGCGGTCCTTGAGCTTGCTGACGACGAACTCGGACGAGTCGACGGCGATGGTGGGGATCGGCCGGGGCGTTCCGCTCTCGTCCAGCGTGTACGCCGGGAGCATGTTGCCGAAGGCGATGGAGTGGAGCGCGGTGGCGATCATGATGGCGGCGCTGGCGCGCTCGGCGTGGGCGCGCATGATCTCCTGGGCGCGGACGACGTCGTTGATGGTGTCGGGGAGGGGGCCGTCGTCGCGGATCGAGCCGGCGAGGACGAAGGGCACGCCGTGGGTGACGCAGGCGTGCATGATCCCCTCGGTGAGGATCCCCTTCTCGACGGCGGCGGCGATGGAGCCGGCGGCGCGGATCTGGTTGATGGCGCGCATGTGGAAGGCGTGGCCGCCGGAGACGGGGCGGCCGGTGCGGTCCATGCCGAGGGTGGTGCCGAGGAGCGCCTGCTCGATGTCGTGGACGGCGACGGCGTTGCCGCCGAGGAGCGCGCCGACGTAGCCGTGCTCGATGAACCAGGTGAGGACGTTGCGGCCGCGGGAGTGGAGGACGGCGGGCCCGACGACCCAGACGATGTGGCCGCCGCGATCGCGCTCCTCGCGGAGCGTCTCCGCCATCTCCTGGTAGTTCACGGGCTTCTCGCGGCTGACCGCGGAGCTCATGAACTGGAACTCGCCCTCCGTCCCCTCCCCGGCGCCCCCCAGGAAGCCGGCGGCGTTGACCAGGATGCCTTCGCTGCCGTCCTCGGCGTAGCCGACGGCGACGGGCTGGCCGGCCTCGACGTAGCGGCCCTCCAGGACGCGCGGCGTGCCGTCCGCCTCGAGCACGATGGCGGCGTCCATGCGCGGCGTGCGCGGCAGGTGCCACTCGCCGGCCACCTTCACGTAGGTCGGCAGGTTCGTGGTCGAGAAGAAGCCCTCGGGGAGCACGCCGTACGCGGGCGCGGCGACGAAGCGCGCGTCAGGGGCGCGGATGAGCTCGGGCCGGGTGAAGTCCGGCGCGCTGTATTCGGTCGGCATATGCCTGGTGGTGTCTTCCGTCGGGACGGACGTCGTGTCGTCGGGCGCGTGGCGACGCGCGCCCGGCCGCGCTCCGGGCGTCCGCTCCGGCGCGCCGGCGCGCCCTGAAACTAGCCGGTCGGGGGAGGCGCCTCAAGCGAGGCCACCGCCAGGCGCGTGGCCTCGAGGACCTGCGCGGTGGCGTTGTCCAGGCTGGCGCCCATGAGGATGCCGGAGGCCTTGACGTGGCCGCCGCCGCCGAACTGCCGGGCGATGGCGTTGACGTCGACGCCGCCGTTGGAGCGGAGCGAGACCTTCGTCCCGCCCTCGGTGGTCTCGCGGAAGAGGAGCGCGACCTCGGTGCCCTCGATGGAGCGGGCGTGCTCGACGAGGCCTTCCAGGTCCTCCCCGGTGGCGCCGACCTCCTCGAGCATCTTGCGCGGCACGGTGATCCACGAGATCGGCAGCCGCTCGTCCACCTCCAGGCGGTCGAGCGCCGCGCGCAGGAGCCGGACGCGTCGGAGCGGCACCGTGCCGTAGATCCGTCGGTACGCCGCCTCGGGGTCGACGCCGCGCCGGAGCAGCTCCGCGGCGATGGCGTGGGCGCGGGGCGTCGTGTTCGAGAAGCGGAACGAGCCGGTGTCCGTGACGATGGCCGCGTAGAGCGCCTCGGCGACGCCGGCGGGCCACGGGAGGTCGCCGTCGGCGAGGAGGAGCAGGTCGAAGATCAGCTCGCCGGTGGCGCACGCCGTGGTATCGCGCACCGCCGCGGCCGCGGCGATCCCCTGCTCCGCCTCGGGGTGGTGGTCGAGGAGGGCGACCGGGCGCGCCTCGATCAGCGGGTGGATGCGGCCGATCCGCTTCGGCTCGCCGGTATCGAGGACGACGACGAGGTCGGCCTTCTCGACGGCGCGGCGCGCGGCCGCGCCCTCCGCGAGGAGCGCTCGGTCGGGGAGGAGGTACGCGTACAGCTCCGGGAACGCCGTCGGGTTGGCGATGCGGACGTCCTTGCCGCGGGCGGCGAGCCAGAGCGCGAGCGCGACCTCGGAGCCGGCGCCGTCGCCATCCGCGTTGACGTGCGTGGTCAGGACGACGTGCCGCGCCGCGGCGAGGAGCGCGAGGATCCGCTCCAGCCCCTCGACGCGGTGCTCCGGGACGTGGCTGTCGAAGGTCGAGGTCACGCGGTCGGAACCCGGCAGAGGGAGGATCGGGGCCGGCGGTGTCCGGGCCCGAAGCCGGCGGTGATATGCCGCGCCCGCCGCGGCGCTGTCAAGTCGCGCCGGGGAGCTGCTTCCAGACCTTCGCCCAGGTGGAGGCGAGGTGCACGACGTGCGACGAGTAGAGCCCGTGGATCGTGCCCTCCCGCAGCGCGGCGAGGAAGCCGGCCGGCGTGTCCTCGAACGCCGGGACCTCGACGTACGTGCGGCCGACCTCGAAGAGCGTGTGCGCGTCGGACCCCGCGCCGAGCGGGAGGTTCCGCTCCTCCGCCCAGCGCACCGCGCGCGCGTTCAGCTCCGGCTTGTGGATCCGCCCGTTGAAGCCCTCGACCGCGTCGACCAGGTCCTCGATCTCGGCGAGGATCCGGTCTCCCCCGCCCTTCCCGCCGGCGAACGGGTGCGGCACGTAGACGAGCCCGCCCTGCGCCCTGATCCGCTCGCACGTCTCGCGCGCCGGCGTGCCCTTCGGGATCCGCTCCGCGATGTAGAGCCCGATGATGTCGACGCGCTCCGCCGTCTTCACCTCCTCGCCCACGATGACGCGGTCCGGGTGCCGCTCCTTCAGCTCGAGCGCCGCCGCGATCTCGTTGTGGTCCGTCACGCACACGCGGTCGATGCCGCGCGCCGCCGCCGCCCGCAGCACGCCGTCCGGGTCGTTCAGCGAGTCCGACGAGCGGCGCGTGTGCAGGTGCATGTCTACCCGGACGCGGCCGCCCGGTCGAGGATCCGCCGCCATACCTGTTCCGCCTCCCGCTGAAGCCCCGCCGGCGTGCCGGCGTTGTCGATGACGATGTCGGCCCGCGCCCGCTTCGCCTCCGCGGGCATCTGGGCCGCGATCATGGCCTGCGCCTCCGCCTCCGGGAGCGCGCGCTCCCGCACGATCCGCTCCCGCCGCACGGCCTCCGGCGCGTCCACGAGCACGAGCAGGTCGAACGCGTCCTCCAGCCCGACCTCGAAGAGGAGCGGGATGTCGTGGACGACGATGCGCTCGCCCGCCCGCTCGAGCCGGGCGTCCGCCTCGTCGCGCAGCCGCGCGATCTCGGGGTGCGTGATCGCCTCGAGCGTGCGCCGGGCCGCCGGATCGGCGAAGACGACGCGGCGCAGCGCCGCGCGGTCGAGCGCGCCGTCGCGGTCGAGGACGTCGGGGCCGAACGCCTCGACGACGCGGGCCAGCCCCGGGCTTCCGGGCGCGACGGCTTCGCGCGCGAGCACGTCCGCGTCCACGACCGCGGCGCCGAGCGCGCGCCACGCGTTCGCGACCGAAGACTTGCCGGCCGCGATGTTGCCGGTGAGACCGACGCGGTAGAGGCGGCTCACTGCGGCACCGTGGTGCGGACGTCGTCGGGGGTGTCGAAGCGGCGGTCCGCGCCGGCGGACTCGACGGCCAGGCCGTCCGGCGAGCGGGCGAGGCGGTACGGCGTGCCCCACGGATCGCGCCCGCCCCGCGCGGCCACGACGTTTCGGCGGAGCCACGCCTCGAACCGCGCCGGCGGCGGGAGCGGGCGGCCGGCCTCGCGCTCGCGGACGAGCCCGTCCCGGATCACGGCCTCCTCGCGGCGCGCCAGGAAGCGGAGCAGCGGCGAGGCGACGTCGCCGAAGAGCGGCGCGACGCGGGTCACGACGGCGGCGATGGGCGCGCCGAGGCGGGCCCGCACCGGCGGCGCGGCGGCCAGGGCGGCGAGCACGATGGCGAGGAGGAGGAGCTTCTTCATCGGCCGGAGCGCCGCCGCATGCGGACGACCCACTCGAGGTAGCGCTCCGCCTCCGCCGGGGTCGGGTCGCGGCCGTCGCGGTAGGCGGTGTGCAGGCGCCACTCGAGGTACTCGGCCGGAGGCAGCGGCAGGAACGGCGGGCGGCGGTACCAGCCGCGAGCGCGGAAGCCCCAGCCGGCGCGGAGGATGCGCACGGAGCGGATGGGGTGGAGCGCCAGGCGGGCGGCGAGGCCGAGGAACGGGCGCAGACTGGGCAACCGGCGGACGCTCCGGTGTAGTAGCAGGGGCGCGGGCAAACGGTACGGGGGCGGAAGTTAGCCGGGCCCGGAGGGGGTGTAAACCCGCGGTGCCGCACGGCGGACGCCGCGGGCGCCGGGGCGGCCGGCGGGTGGTGGCCGGCCCCGGCAGCGGCGGGTATAATAGGAGCCTGCGAAACCGGCGCCGGACGCCTCGTCCTGGCCGCCGCGCGCGGTTCCTCAAACCACGGTGACCATGGCAACGAAAGCGAAGTCGGTACGTGGTGGGAAGCGGTACGCGGGGCTCGACCGCGAGGCGCTGATCCGGATGTACCGGACCATGTTCGAGGCACGTCGCACCGACGATCAGGAGATGCTGCTGAAGCGGCAGAACAAGATCTTCTTCCAGATCTCCGGCGCGGGGCACGAGGGCGTCCAGGTCGCGGTGGCGGAGCACCTCCGCCCGGGCTCGGACTGGTTCTACCTCTACTACCGCGACCGGGCGCTGTCGCTCGCGCTGGGGCTGACCTCGTACGAGCAGCTGCTCCAGGCCGTCGCGGCGGAGAGCGACCCGGCGAGCGGCGGGCGGCAGATGCCGGCGCACTGGGGGAAGCGGGATGCCCGCATCGTGAGCACGTCGTCGCCGACGGGGACGCAGTTCCTCCAGTCGGTCGGCGCGGCGGAGGCGGGGTGGCGGGCGGCGAAGGTGCCGGAGATGCGGGAGCTGATCGACCGCTTCGAGGACGACGAGGTCGTGCTGTGCACGACGGGGGAAGGCCAGACCTCGGAGGGCGAGTTCTACGAGGCGCTGAACACGGCGTGCAACCTGAAGCTCCCGGTCGTGTTCCTGGTGGAGGACAACGGCTACGCGATCTCGGTGCCCGTCGAGGTGAACACGCCGGGCGGCAGCATCAGCCAGGTCGTGAGCGGCTTCCCCGGGCTCTACATCGAGGAGGTGGACGGGACGGACGTCGTCGCCAGCTACGAGGCGGCGGGGCGGGCGGTGCGCTACGCGCGGGAGCGGAAGGGGCCGGCGTTGCTGCACGCGCGCGTGACCCGGCCGTACTCGCACTCGATGTCCGACGAGGAGACGCGCTACAAGCCGGCGGCGGAGCGGGAGGCCGAGGCGCAGCGCGACCCGATCGCGCGGCTGCGGCAGTTCCTGCTGACGGAGGAGCTGGCGACGGAGTCGGAGCTGAAGGCGCTCGAGGAGGACGTGCTCGAGCAGATCCGGCTGGCCTCGGACCGCGCGCTCGAGCAGCCGCAGCCGCCCAAGGACACGGCGATGAAGTTCCTCTACTCGGAGGAGGTCGATCCCTGCTCCGAGGCGTTCGACACGGAGGACGACCCGCAGTTCCGCGGCGATCCGACGACCATGGTCGACCTGCTGAACGCCTGCCTGCGCGACGAGATGGCGCGGGATCCGCGCATCGTCGTCTTCGGCGAGGACGTGGCGGACTGCTCGCGGGAGGCGTACCTCGAGAGCGGCGACGTCAAGGGCAAGGGCGGCGTCTTCGGCGTGACCTACGGGCTGCAGAAGCGCTACGGCTCCACGCGCGTCTTCAACTCGCCGCTCGCGGAGGCGAACATCGTCGGCCGCGCCATCGGCATGGCGGCGCGGGGGCTGAAGCCGGTCGTCGAGATCCAGTTCTTCGACTACATCTGGCCGGCCATGATGCAGATCCGCGACGAGCTGGCCACCATGCACTACCGCTCCGGCGGCAACTGGTCGGCTCCGGTCGTGATCCGCGTGACGTACGGCGGCTACCTGAAGGGCGGCGCCGTCTACCACTCGCAGACGGGCGAGGCGATCTTCGCGCACACGCCGGGGCTGCGCGTGATCATGCCGTCGAACGCCATGGACGCGAACGGGCTGCTGCGCACGGCGATCCGCTGCGAGGACCCGGTCCTCTTCCTCGAGCACAAGCACCTCTACCGCCAGGTCTACAACAAGGGGCGCGACCCCGGCCCGAACTTCATGATCCCGTTCGGCAAGGCGAAGGTGCTGCGCGAGGGGACGGACCTGACCGTGCTGGCGTGCGGCGCGCTGGTGAAGCGCTCGCTGGACGCGGCCGCCACGGCCGAGCAGCAGGGGATCAGCTGCGAGGTCATCGACCTGCGCTCGCTCTCGCCGCTCGACATGGACACGATCCGCGCGTCCGTGAAGAAGACGAACAAGGTCGTGATCGCGTACGAGGACAGCCGCTCCTGGGGGATCGGCGCGGAGATCGCCGCGCGCGTCGCCGACGAGCTGTTCGAGTGGCTGGATGGGCCGGTGCGGCGCGTGGCGTCGCTCGATACCTGGGTGGCGTACTCGCCGCAGCTCGAGGAAGTGATCCTCCCGAACGCGGAGGATGTGCTGCGGGCGGTGGAGGAGCTGCACCGGTACTGACCGCCGCGCCGGAGGCGCGGCGCACGCTGCGCTGTCGTCGCGCCTGCGGCGCGACGCATGCTCGCGTTGCTCGCTGTAGCGGCCTTCGGCCGCGCACGGTTCCCTGTCGTCGCGCCTGCGGCGCCACGCACGGTTCCCTGTCGCTCGCCTGCGGCTCGCGCACGCCGTCTGCGCGGCTGTAGCGGCGCCTCCGGCGCCGCGCACGGTGCCCTGTCGCTCGCTTCGCTCGCGGTGCGCGGGCCATGGGGATGTCAGGAGCCTGGGTGGCGGGAGCTGCCCGGGCTCCTGTCTTCTCGGGGCGGGCTCGGAACGGCGGGTTGGGGTGTCGCGGGCGGGGCGGCGCCGGATCGTCGTCGCAGGGACCTCGTCTCCCGTCGGCGGGGCCGCGCCGGCTCGCCGGAAGGCGCCGGAGCCTGCCTTCATCGTGCCGGTGACGTCGAACGGTCCGACGGCGCCGTGGATTCGGGGATCGAACCGCCTGACGACGCGAACGGCCGTCGCGAGACGGCCGCGCCTACTCCCGGGAGGGCCCGGTGTTCACGCGCTGCCTGTTCTGCCACCGCGAGCTGCCGCGGAACGAGCAGGTGGAGTACTTCCCGCTGGGCCGCCGGGTGGCGTTCGACCCGGCGCGCGGCCGGCTGTGGGCGATCTGTCCGTCGTGCGCGCGCTGGAACCTCGCGCCGATCGAGGAGCGCTGGGAGGCGCTGGAGGAGCTGGAGAAGCTCGCCCGGGACCGCGGGAAGCTGCTGGCCGGGACCGAGAACATCTCGCTCATCCACGCCGGCGAGCTGGAGGTGGTCCGCGTCGGCTCGGCCCGGCTGAACGAGGAGGCGTGGTGGCGCTACGGGCGCGAGTTCGCCCGGCGGCGGCGGACCACGCTGATCCTCATGGGGGTGGAGACGGCGTTCTGGGTCGGGATGAGCTTCCTGGCGCCGGGCGCGTTCTCCGGGATGTACGGGCAGAGCATACTCAAGCAGGTCATCCGGTACCGGCGGTTCGGCAGCGTGGCGTGGCGCGGGGCGGGGCGGTGCGGGCGCTGCGGCGCGCCGCTCACGCGCTACAAGTTCTCGGACTCGAAGCGCGTGGTGCTGCTCCCCGGCGCGGACGCCGACTCGTGGTCGCTCCGGCTGTGGTGCCCGGAGTGCCGCGGGAAGCAGCCGGAAGCCGGCGTGCGGCTGGAGGGCGGCGAGGCGGCGCACGTGCTGCGGCGGATCATGGCGTACCGGCACTTCGACGGCGCGTCGCAGAAGCTGGTGACGGAGGCGACGCGGACCATCGAGCTCGCCGGTTCGCCGACCGAGCTCACCCGCGCGCTGGCCGGCCACGCCACTTCGCTCGAGCAGCTCCGGAAGCGGAAGGCCGAGTCGCTGGCGCTGGAGATCGCGCTGAACGACCAGACCGAGCGCGAGCTGCTGGAACTGGAGCTCTCGGCGCTGGAGGCGCGCTGGCGCGAGGAGGAGGAGCTGGCGCGGATCGTGGACGGCGAGCTGACGCCGCTGCCCCCGGACGCGGGCCTGCTCGGTCCGCCGCCGACGGCCTGAGTCCTGACCGCCCGGCACTCCGCCGCCCGGCGCCGGCCGAGCGCGGGACCGCGGCGCCCGCGGCCGGGACGCCCGCCTGGCCGGCCGGCGCCTCGCGCCGCCCCGCGCCCACGCCGGGCACGGCCGGCGCGGCGCCCCCTCCCCGCCCTACTGCGTGACCAGCGTCCCCATCCTCACCACCTCGAACGCCGAGCTCGGCACGCGCCGCAGCGTGGAGAGGTCGTCGTCGCTCCAGCGGGGATCCGGGGCGCCGCTCACGTACCACGCGCTGCCGTTGTCGGCCAGGAACATCCCGTACCTCTTCATCGCGTTCAGGATCACCTGCACCTCCGCCGGGAACGTGGAGACGTCGAAGCCGGCCTTGAGGCGGACGCGCATCCCCATGGGCGGGAGGGCCGGGTCCGTGCTCGAGCTGGCGAAGTGCCGCGCGGGCGAGACGTACGCCCGCCGCGTCCGTGGGCAGGTGAAGCGGAGCGCGTGCCGGATGGCCCGTAGCTGGACGGCCTCGTCGTAGCGGACGAGGCCCGGGAAGATGGGGAGCCCGGCGGCGTCGGCGGAGGTCCAGCCGGCGGGGCGGAGCGCGTTCGAGCCCAGGTCGAAGACCGCGCCGCTCCCGGCCGTCCAGGCCTTGCCGCCGTTCACCGGCCGCGCGTCGAACAGCTCGTAGAGCTTCCAGTCGTCGCGGTCGATCACGAGCACGTGGCGGTCACCGGTGCTCGCGGCGCCGCCCTCGACGGGCGCATCCGGCGGGACGGGGTACGGACCCGGGTCGCTCTCGTCGGCGTACGCGAAGGAGACCGGCACCCTGCCCTGCGTTCCCGAGACGACGACGTACGGGATCCCGTTCGGCGCGCCGTTCCAGACGGTGCCGAAGTCGGGGTGCAGCCCGGCGTTGCCGCAGGCGGCGATCAGCGTGGCCGAGGCCGCGTCGACCGGCTGCGCGGAGATGTCCTGGTTCCAGGGGTTGTCCGCCGGGAACGGCCGCTTGCCGTTCAGGGTGGCGTTCGGGCCGAGGACGGGGAGGCCGGGGTCGGTGGGCGTGGTGTCGGCCGGCGGATCGCCGGCGCCGGGGAGGTCGGTCGGCGCGCGCGCCGGATCGGCGCACGCGGCCATGGCAATGCCCACGAGGGCGGCGACGGCGAGGCGGGCCGGGGTCGCGTCCCTGCGCATCGGGGCCTCCGGGTTCGCGGTGGCGACGCGGTCGGCGGGCGACGCGTCGCACCGCTGACCGCTAGTCCGGCGGGAGCGTGACGTCCTTCTCGAGGGTCCGGAACGCACGGAAGCCCGCCGCCTCGTACGTGGCGAGGGCGCGCGGGTGATCGAGCGTGCAGGTGTCGACCCAGACCCTCCGGGGGCCCGTGGACCAGGCGCGGTCGACCGCCCAGCGGAGGAACCAGCGCCCGAGCCCCTTCCCTATGAATCTCGGTACCAGCCCGAAATACATGAGGCGGACCTCGCCCGGCCGGGAGAAGTCCAGCTCCGCGTAGCCGGCCATCTCGCCATCCAGCTCCAGCACGTGCAACTCGATGCCCGGCGCGTGGATGAGCGCGCGCAGCTCCGCGTCCGAGAGCGGCCGGCGGTCGAGCCAGAACCAGTCGCGTCCGACCTCGTCGTAGAGACGGCGGTAGAGCTCCGCCGGGGGGTGCGGGACGTGGCGCACCGTGGCGCCGGCCGGCGCGGGCGGCGCCGGGGCGCGCGGCGGCTCCGTCATCTCCAGGAACGTGACGGTCACCCGGACCCGTCGGTCCCCGCTCACGCCGCGGCCTCCCCGATGAGCGCCAGCAGCCGGTCGATCTCGTCCGGCGAGTTGTAGATGTGAGGCGAGAGGCGCATCCAGCCGTAGTCGTACTCGCCGATGACCCGCGTGCGCGCGTTGGCTCGCTCCGCGAGTCGCTTCTGCAGCTCGAGCGAGGGGAGGCGGTCGAGCGCGAAGCTGACCATCCCCGCCACCATCGCGTCGTCCCGGGGCGAGACGAGGCGGACGCCGCGCAGCTCCGCGAGCCCGTCGGCGAGCCGCCGGCGCAGCTCGCGGATGCGGGCGTGGACCCGGTCGTCGCCTATGGTCTCGTGGAACGCGAGCGCCGCCAGCAGCCCCGCGAGCCGCGACTCGTCGAACGTGCCGAGGTGGTTGAAGCGCTGCGCGCCCAGCGTCACGTCGTCCCAGTCGCCGGAAGCGAGCGTCGGCCAGAGGCGCGTGCGCCACTCCTCGCGCATGTACAGGAAGCCGGTGCCCTGCGCCGCGAGCAGCCACTTGTGCGGCGAGGACGCGTAGAAGTCGGGGTCCAGCGCCGCGATGTCGACCGGCACGAGCCCCGGCGGGTGCGCGCCATCCACCACGACGATGACGCCGCTGCGGCGGCAGAGCGTCACGATCTCGGCCACGGGCATGACCAGCCCGTTCGTGAAGTTCACGTGGGAGATCGAGACGACGCGGGTGCGGCGCGTCATCGCCTTGCGGAAGACGTCGACGACCTGCGCGGGATCGGAGGGCGGGACCGGCAGCCGGAGCTGGCGCAGCACGACGCCGCGGCGCCGCGCCTGGAGCTGCCAGCAGCACAGCCCGCCGATGTGCTCGTGGTCGGTGGTCAGCACCTCGTCGCCGGGGTGCAGCTCGAGGCCGTTGGCGACGAAGCTCATCCCCTCCGTCGTGTTCCTCGGGAAGACGAGCCCCGCCGGGTCGCAGTGGACGAGCGCGGCGAGGCGCGCCTTCAGGGCGTCCCAGTCGACGGCCGGCGGGTACGTCATGGCGACGCGCCGCGTGTGCTCGATGACGGCGTCGACGACGACGCGCGGCTGCGCGCCGAGCGTGCCGACGTTGAAGTAGAGCCGGTCGTCGGGGATGAGGAACTCGGCGCGGATCCGGCGCCACGGGTCCTGGGAGGCGGCGTCCGGCGGCGGCGGCGCGCCGCGCGGCAGCGCGCCCTCGAGCGCGCGGATGCGCTCCGGCCAGGCCAGCGCCGCGCCGGCACCGGCGGCGAGGCCGAGCCGGCGCAGGAAGCCACGGCGCGACGCGTCCGGTGCCGGCGCGTCGGCCGCGTCGGGCGCGCGCGGCGAGGCGGGTTCCGAGGGGGGGAGCGCCATGGCTGGAAGATGCCCCGGGCGCGGCGGGCGCGGCAAGCGCACCGGTGGCGCGCAATGTGCGCTCCGCGGCGCCCGATCCCCGGCCGACCGGTCCACGATCCCGCCACGCTCCTCCCGGCCGCGGAGACCGCCGCTCTCGACGAGGCCGTCCGCGCCGGCAGCCTCGACGGGGCGCCGCGCCGCGGGCACATTCCGAGCCGGACCCTGGAACGGGTGCCCCGAGGCATGAGCACGGAGCGGACGCAGCGCGAGATCCTCGTCGTCGAGGGGAGCCCGGCGCAGGCACGGGCGCTGGGCGCCGCGCTCGAGGACGCGGGCTACGCCGCGCGCATCGCGGGGAGCGGCGAGGCCGCGCTCGAGGAGCTGCGCCGCAGGCCGGCCGACCTCGTGCTCACCGACGCGCTCATGCCCGGCCTGAGCGGCTACGACCTCTGCCGGCTGGTGGGACAGGAGCCCGCGCTGCGGGACATCCCGGTCGTGCTGCTGACGAGCCTCAGCGATCCGCTGGACGTGGTGCGCGGCCTCGAGTGCGGCGCGCACAACTACATCGCCACGCCGGTCGAGCCGGAGCGGCTCCTCGCCCGCGTCGCGAGCATCTTCGAGGAGCAGGCGGCGCGCCGGACGGCGCCCCCGGACGCCGGCGTGCCGATCACGTTCCGCGGGCGGCACTTCACGATTCGGGCGGAGCGGGAGCAGATCCTCGACCTGCTCGTCTCCAGCTTCGAGGAGCTGGCGCGCGCGAGCGAGGCGTTGCGGGCGAGCGAGGCGCAGCGCGCGCTCCAGCTCGAGCGGGAGCGCGAGGCCCGCGCCGAGGCGGAGGCCACGACCCGGCGCGTCCGGCTCCTCCAGGCCGTCACCGAGGCCGCGCTGCACCGCACCGAGCTGGACGCGTTCCTGGGCGAGGTGCTGCGGGCCGTGACGCAGGCGCTCGGCGCGGACGCCGCGCTCGTCCTGTTGTGCGCCGCGGAGGGCCGCGACCTGGAGGTACGCGCGGCGCACGGCGTCGGGCCGGAGCTGAGCGCCGGGACCCGCGTGGAGGCCGGCCGGGGAATCGCGGGCCGGATCCTCGAGCGCCGCCAGGGGATGCTCGTGCCGGACCTGACCCGCTCGCCGGAGCTGGGCGCCGCCCGCCTGCGGCGCGTGCTGCGCTCCGCCGTGGGCGCGCCGATGCTGGTCGATGGCGAGCCCGTCGGCGTGCTGCTCATGGGCTCGCGCACCTTGCGGGAATTCGACGAGGCGGACCTGCGGATGCTCGGGCTCGTCGCGGACCGGGTCGCGGTGGCGGTCGACCGCGCCCGGCTGCGCGAGGGCGAGCGCGCCGCGCGCCTCGAGGCCGAGGCCGCCAACCGCGCGAAGTCGGATTTCCTCGCGGCCATGTCCCACGACCTGCGCACGCCGCTGACCGCCATCAGCGGCTACGCCGACCTCCTGCTGATCGGCGCGCGGGGCCCGCTGAGCGAGACGCAGCTGGAGTTCGTGCGGCGGATCCAGCGCAGCCAGCGCCACCTGCTGTCGCTGGTCAACGACCTCCTCAGCTTCTCCCGCGCCGAGGCCGGCCAGGTCCCGCTGACGCTCGTCGAGCTGCCGGTCCGGGACATCACCGGCGGGCTCGGCGAGCTCATCGAGCCGCAGCTCGCGGAGCGCGGCCTGCGCTTCGAGTACCGGCCGTGCCCCGGGGGCGTGTCCGTGCGGGCCGACATCGAGAAGGCGCAGCAGGTGCTCTTGAACCTCCTCTCGAACGCCGTCAAGTTCACGGAGCCGGGCGGCGCGATCACGCTGCGCTGCGAGGCGCGGGGCGAGGCGACGGTTGCGATCCACGTCGACGATACCGGCCCCGGCATCCCGGCCGAGCGGCTGGAGTCGATCTTCGATCCGTTCGTCCAGGTCAGCTCCGAGGAGCCCGCGGCGCGCCACGGCGTCGGCCTCGGGCTCGCCATCAGCCGCAACCTGGCCCACGCGATGGACGGCGACCTGACCGCCGCCAGCGCGCTCGGCGCCGGCTCCACGTTCACGTTGACGCTGCCCCGCGCGCCCGGGAGCTGAACACCCGAATGGCTTCGACCCTCGCGTTCCTGCGCCAGTACCTCCGCCCGCGGCCCGGCATCGTGGTCGCCGAGCCGGCCGTCTGCCGCCGCGGCGACGAGCTGCTCCCCGCCACGGTCTACCGCCCGGCCGGCGCGCACGGCGCGCGCCCCGGCTGGGTCGTGCTGCACGGGCTCACGTACCACGGGCGCGAGCACCCCTCCCTCGTCAAGTTCGCCGCCGCCGTCGCGGCCAGCGGCGCCGTCGTCGTCGTCCCGGACATCCCGGAGTGGACCCGCCTCCGCGTCGCGCCGCACGTGACCGGGCCGAGCATCCACGCCGGCGTGGCGGCACTGCGCGAGCGGCGGGACGTGGCCGCCGACCGGATCGGCGTGATCGGCTTCTCCTTCGGCGCCACGCAGGCGCTGGTGGCGGCGGCCGACCCGGCGCTCGCGGCGGAGCTGCGCGGCGTCGCCGCCTGGGGTGGCTACGCGGACGTGGGCCGCCTCTTCCACTTCGGCATCACCGGCGAGTACGACTGGCAGGGGGCGACGTACCACGAGGACCCCGACCCGTACGGCCGCTGGATCATGGGCGGGAACTACCTGACGGCGATCCCCGGCTACGAGGGGTTCGGCGACACCGCCCGCGCGCTGCACCGGCTGGCCATCGCCGCCGGGCAGGCCGGCATCTACGCCGCCGATGCGCACTTCGATCCGCTCAAGCTCGAGCTGCGCGCGACGCTCTCCCCCGCGGAGCAGGACGTCTACGACCTGTTCGCGCCGCTCACCACCGAGACGCACAAGGACATGGCGCGCGCGACCCGCCTCGCGCAGGACCTCGCCGCCGCCGCCGTGCGCACCGACCCGATGCTCGATCCGTCGCCGTACCTGCCCCGCGTCGCGGCGCGCACCTTCGTCGCCCACGGGAGAGACGACCGCCTCGTCCCGTTCACCGAGGCCTTCCGCGTGAGCGCCGCGCTGCCGCCGCGCGTGCTCCGGAAGGCGGTCATCACGTCGCTGTTCTCGCATTCCGGCGGGACGCGCCGGGAGCTGAGCCGATTCGGCGTGGTCCGGGAGGGCGTGCGCTTCGTCGCGCTGCTGCACGGTATTCTGGACCTCGTTTAAGGCGCGGCCTATCTTGGCCGACAATTTCCTATGAAACCCTCTCCCTCGCTGGCGTGTATCTGAGGACGAGCCTCCGACGCCGGCAGCGCCGGACGCGCTCGCGCCGTCTCACGCTGGAGCTGTAAATGGATTCCTCGGCGATTCCGGTCTTCCTGGCCGGACCCTTCCCGGTTCTTCACACCGCCCGCGTCGACCGCGAGGAGGGTGAGGTCGAGCTGGACGTGGCCCTCATCATCGGGGGACTGCCGACCATGCTCGCCGCCACCGCCTTCCCGCTGGACGACACGTGGGAGCGGGTGGAGCTCGCGCTGAAGAGCGGGGATGCCCGCCTCGGCGTGGCCGGGATGCCGTACGAGGAGGAGTCGGTGGTGGGCACGAGGGAAGTCTTCCCGTCCGCGTACGTCGGGCTCGAGTGCGCCAACGGCGAGCGCCTGGTGCTGGCCCACATCCGTGGCGACGACCCCGGGCAGCAGCCCGAGGCCTACGCCCGCGACGTCATCACCGCGATCCTGCAGGGCCAGACGCCGGCGGAGCTCGGCGTGCCCGTCTACGACGACGACGTCTAGGTCGAGCGCAGACTCTCGATCCCCTCACGGACCCGCTGGAGCAGCGCCTTCGTGGCCTGCTCGGCGGGTCCGTGGAGCATCCGGGCCGCGGCTTCCCGCGGCCACGACGCCCGCGCCATCGCGGCGTGCCCACCCCCGTGCCCCGCCTCCCGCGTCAACCGCTCCGCCAGCTCGCCCGCGCCCGGGCCGCCGCCCAGGTGCCGGATCGTGAGGACGACGTCGTCGCCGAGCTCCGCCGCCACCACCACCCACGACACGCCCTCCACCGACAGGCAGAAGTCGGCCAGCTCCGCCATGATGTGCGCGGACGTCTCGTCCACCGGCCCGACGTGCACCGCCGCCACACCGTTCTCGACGGCGATGCCGGTCAGCGCGCGGCCGAACTCGCGAATCAGGTGCACCGGGTACATCGGCCGCTCGACCCGGCGCAGCAGCGCGAGATCGGCGCGCGCGACGAGGAACGCGTACGCCCGCACGTCGGCCGGCGTGACGCTCCGCGTGAGGTTGTCGCTGTCCGTCTTGATGCCGTAGAGCAGGGCCGTGGCGAGCGCACGCCCGATCCGCTCGGGATCGAGCGCCAGGAGGTACTCCGCGACGATCGTGGAGGCGGCGGCGTAGTCCGGGCGGACATCGACGAACTCGGCCGGGTAGCCGCCCTCCGGGGGATGGTGGTCGATGATGGCGAGGCAGGGCAGCCGCGCCGGCTCGAGGCCGCGCGGCGCCGTGTCCACCGACACGAGCCGCTCGAAGCTGTACAGCTCGGACGCGTGCACCACCGTGACGCGCAGGTGCAGCAGCTCGATGAGGCGCCGGTTCTCGGGACGCGTGGGTGCGCCGAGCGTCACGATCGGCGCGGCCTCCGGCGAGCGGCCGAGGAGCACCCGAACGCCGAAGGCGGCGGCCACGGCGTCCGGGTCCGGGTCGTCGTGCACGAGGATCGGCACCGTCTCGACGCCGTCCGCGAAAGCGCGCAGCCGGTTCGCCCGGCGCCGCGCCAGGCGCACATCCCGGTCCTCGCGGCGGCGGACCCGCCCCGCGCGGCGCCCCTGCCGCCGGTCGTGGTGGCTCACGGCGCGCCGGGGCTACCGGAGCAGCCGCCCGACGACGTAGCCGATCCCCGCGGCGATCAGCACCGAGCGGATCGGGTGCCGCACCACCTCGCTCTCGACGTCCTCACGGATCGCCTCGAGATCCTGCGCACGCAGGCTGCCGGCGGCCTGCTGGAGCGCGTCCGCCAGGCGATGCGCCGGCGGCACCGCGCGCCGGGCCGCCCCGCCGCGCGCCTCGGCCCACCCCGCGGCCCGGCCGACGGCCCGGGCCGCGCCCTCCAGCCCGCCACTCGCCGCCGCCATCGCCCGCTCGCCGAGGTCGGAGGCGCGCTCGCGGAGCTCCACCGCCACGTCCTGCGCCGCCTCGCGCACGGCCGGCGGCCCGGCGGGGCCGGGGGGGGCCTCGGGCGCGGTGGCGCGCGGAGCCTCCGCGAGCGGCTCGGTCCGCGCGGCCGCCGCGTGGCCGATGCCGAGCGCCTCCAGCGCCTGCGTGACCCAGGCGTAGTGCCGCTCCTCGTCGGCCGCGTTCCGGCGCAGCACCGCCTCGACGTCCGGGTCGCGCGGCACCGCGGCGGCGCGGCGGTAGTGGTCGCGCGCCCGCGCCTCGTGCGCCTTGAACGCCAGCAGGACCTCCCGGTCGGCGCCGGCGCCGCCGGTCTCGCGCACCGCGAGCTCGAACGCGCCGGGCGGGCCGGGCGCGCGCTCGGTCGTGCCGCCGAGCCTCTCCAGCAGTCCGGTCAGGTCGGCGATGTGACGCTCGCGGTCCGCGCGAAACGCCCGGAGCGTCGAGCGGAACGCCTCGCTCCGCAGGCGCTCGATGGCGACGTCGTAGGCCGCGATCGCGTCACGGTCCAGCTCGAGAAGGTCGTTCAGCTCGGCGACGAGCTCGTCGTCGTGGAGAGGAGTGTCCTCGGCCATGGGCTCCCCCGGGCGGGTTCCGGCGCCGTGCACGGGCCCGGCCGGGCCGGCCCACGGCGCATCGCTAGGCCGGCGGTGTTGCAACCTCCGTTCCGGGGACCCGGCACGCCGGGCCGCCGCTCCGCATCACCCGCAGGCGGAACGCATGCGCGACGGTCGAGCCGAAGACGCCCGTGCCGTCGCCCTGCACGCTCGGGATCCGGACCATCCCCGACGGGTGGAACTCGGAGCCCCGCAGCCAGTTGACGAGGTTGCGGTCCGTCGCCCCGATGATCACGCTCGCCGCGGTGCCCGCCGGGAGCCCGTGCTGGATCGCCTTCAGCGTGGCCGTGCTCGTCGTGTCGAAGCGGTCGAAGACACCGAACTCCGTGGGGAAGACGATCGTCGTATCCGACGCCGCGATGCTCAGCCCCGCCAGGTCGAGCGGCTCCCCGCTCGGGCGGGACTCCGGCGGGAGCAGGTCCCGCAGCCCGATGAGCCGCGTCTCCGTGAGGTACGCCCACGTCCCCTCGGACCGCGTCCAGAGCACCGGCAGCACCGTGTCCGGCGGGAGCACGCAGTCTTCCGCGGTCGGCTGCACCAGCCGGAAGTCGTGCGGCACGTCCGTCACCGCCTCCAGCACCCCGCCGTCCACCTCGATCCGCAGCGAGTAGCGCCCACCGGGCGTCACCGAGAGCGCGCCCGGCTCGCTCGCGTAGCAGCTCCCGAGCGAGTCGGCCCGGAGCGCGCTGATCGAGCCGATGCAGTTGCGCCCCGCCACGGGCGACAGCCGGACCGCGCCGCCCGTCGGGCCCGCCACCGTAACGACGGCGCCGGGAACCTCCGCGCCGGCTCCGCTCGACCCGATCGAGCGGTGCAGCAGCGCGAACTGCTGCCGCTCCCCCGCCCGCAGCACGACCTCCGCGACGACCACGTCCTCCGGCGTCGCGATGCTGACCGCGTCGAGCGTGCATGCCGCGAACGCCGCCGCGCCGGCGAGGACGAGCCCCGCGAGCAGCCGGCCGTACTTCGTCGCTTCCACCGCGCGATCCTCCACGGTGCTCCTGGAGCGTGAGACCCGGCCCGCGGGGGCGCGGGACGGAAAGATGGAGACCCCGCGGTGGGGGGGCGGGTTCCGGGGCTGGGCTCCGGTTGGCTGACGGTTCCGGGGAGGTCGAAGCGGTTCGGCGTCTCCGTGACCGCTTCTTGGCGAGGCCCGTGCGACGGTGTCCCGGGCGCGGGAGCGGCCGGGCGGGGGGGGGCGAGCCGTGGAAGGCGGGAACGGCGGTCTTCTTCGGGTCGAGGGTCGGGGGTCGGGAAGCTGGGGTCGCGGGCACGCGCGCGGGCACGTGTACGGGCAAGGGAACGGGCAGGAGTCGATGGCCGTCCGAGCTCGGAAGCCGCCGGGGGGGTCCTCGAGGGGGTCCTCGACCCGTTCCCTGGCCGCTACCCATGCGCTTGCCCGCGCGCGTGCCCGCGACCCCTGGCGCGTGACCGACGACCCGTTCCCTGAGCCGTTCCCGGACCCGCCCTCGGACCCGGGACACCCGCGCGCTTCGGCGTCCGGACCCCCGCGAGCCCTTCGCCCCTTCCCCCACGAGCCGCGACGGGAGCCGAACCCGCCCCCTCAGAACGTCACATCCGCCCCGAACGTCGGCAGGAACGGGAACATCGACACGCCGGTGCGCGTCGGCGGGTCGCGGTCGTAGTTGAAGAAGTAGAAGAGCGGGTTCTTCCGGTTGTAGGCGTTCAGCACCTGGAAATACGGCGTGATGGTGCCCCAGGGATGGACGTACTTCTTGCGGAAGGAGATGTCGAGCCGATGATACGGCGGGTAGCGCGCGCCGTTTCGCGGCCCGAGCAGCACGGCGGTGACCGGATCGTCGTTCATGGTCCGCGGCTTCACGCGCGGGCTGATGATCTCGTAGTCGTAGAACGAGTAGCCGCCGAGCACCGACGTGTAGGGGAGTCCGCTGCCGTAGTTCCAGTGGAGTCCGCCCTCGATGCCGCCCGGCAGCGGGTAGCGGAGCACGAGGTCGAGGTCGATCCTTCGGTCGAAGACCGGCGCGTAGCTGACCTCGGCGTCGGAGCCGGCGGGCGCGAGGTAGTCGGGGAACGTGCGGGTGGCGCGGAGCCAGGACGCGGAGACCCAGCCGTTCACCTTGCCGATCTCCCGCTTGAGGAGGAAGTCGACGCCGTAGGAGCGGCCGCGGCCGTGGAGGAAGTCGTCGGTCGGGTCGTTCGGGTCCTCGGCGTAGTTGTTCGCGATGACGCCGCGGAAGTTGCGCCAGTAGCCCTCGAGCGAGGCGCGCCAGCCCTGGCCCGCGAGCGCCTCGACGCCGCCCTGCACCTGGTCGGAGATCACGGCCGGCGCGCGCTGCCCGGCCATGACCCAGATGTCGAGGCCGAGCGGGAGCTGCTCGTCGCGGATGGAGTGGAGCACCTGCGTGTAGCGGCCGGCGGACAGCTTGAGCGCGCCCTGCCCGCCGGCGACGAAGCGCTTGATTCCGAGCCGCGGCGAGAGGAACGCGAACGTCCCGCCGGAGCTCGGCATCCACGCATCGCCGCGCAGGCCGGCCTCGACCAGCCACGCCCCGCTGCGCCGGTGCGCCTGGGCGTAGCCGCCGTAGAGCCAGCCGTCGTCCTGGTAGCGGGCGAACTCGGCGCCGCCGGCGTCCAGCCGGTCGTCGTAGGCGAAGTGGTTCGCCTCGCCACCGAGCTCGAGGCGCGTGCCGCCGCCGATGTCGGCCGCGCCGTCCGCCTTGAGCGAGAGCTGCCCGATGCGCGAGTCGAAGCGGGTGTCGCCGAAGTCCGGGAAGCGGAGCGACGTGCCGAAATCGGAGTAGCCGCCCTGCACCTCGAGCACGCGGCCGCGCCCCCACGAGCCGGTGTAGCGTGCGCCGAGGACGTTGTTGCCCCACCCCCAGCGCAGGCGCAGCGGGAAGCTCGCGGTGGCCTGGCCGAAGTCGAGGACGTCGTCGCCGGTGTAGCCGGTGAGGACCCACTGGCCGCCGCCCTTCGTCCACCCCTCGAAGTAGCCCTGCGCGTCCTGGAGGTGGTACGGGAAGTCGACGACGGGCTTCAGCACGGCGTCGAAGTAGGAGCGCCGGAAGGAGACGCGGCCACGGCCGCTGCGCAGGCCGAGCCGGCTCGCCGCGCCGGACGACAGGTCCGTGCCGAGCGCCAGGCGGGCGGCGAGCGCCGAGACGCCGGCGGAGCCCTCGAAGCCGGAGCCGCCCGGGTCGCTGTCGACCCGCAGCACCGAGGACACCCGGTTGCCGTACTGCGGCGGGAAGCCACCCTCCAGCAGCTCCGCCTGGCGCACCATGTCGCCGTTGAAGACGCTGAAGAGGCCGCCCAGGTGGAACGGGTTGTAGATCGGGAAGCCGTCGAGCAGGATCAGGTTCTCGTCGGCGGAGCCGCCGCGGACGTTGAACGCGGAGGAGAAGTCGGAGGTGCTCACCACGCCCGGGAGCAGCTCGATGGCGCGCAGCACGTCCGGCTCCGCGAGGCCGGGGAGCGAGCGCATGTCCTCCCCCGCGAGCTGCCGCGCCGTCACCCCCGCCTCGCCCTCGAAGCGCTGCCGCTCGCGGCTCACCTCCACCCGCACGCCCTCGACGGCGAGCGCCTGCTCCTTCAGCGTGAAGTCCGCCGTGGCGAGCTCGCCGGCGTGGACGCGCACGCGCAGCTCGCCCGAGTCGTAGCCGAGGCGCGTGGCGCGGAGCACGTACTCCCCGGGCGGCAGCGGCGCGATGCGGTAGTGCCCGAGGCTGTCCGTCTCGGCGCTCGCGTGGGTCGGCCCCGTCGCCTCCAGGACGGCCACGGCGACCGGCCCACCGTGCCCGTCGCGGACCACACCGCCCACGCCGCCGGACTGCGCGAAGAGGGGGGTCGACACCGCTAGCGCCAACACTGGCACGAAGATACACCACCGAAGCATACCTGAAGATCCGTCGCCGGCCGCCGTTTTGTCCAGGGGGGTACCGGCCCGCTACCCGCCCTCAGCGCTTCTTGTGACGGAAATCTCGGTAGGCCCGCTTGAGCTCGAGGATCGGGTCCATCGGCTCGCTCGACACGCCGTCCGGCCGCCGCCGCGCGGCGAACGGGTGCGGCAACACGAGCGAGTCGCCGGCTCCGCCGGGCGCCGGGAGTCCCGCCACCGGCGGCGGCTCGACGACGGCCGCGGCCGGCTCGTCCTCCGCCTCCTTCGGCTCGGCGGGCGGCGGCGTGGCGGCGGCCCGGGGCTTCACCACGAGCTCGATGACCAGGCGGATCGTCTGGCCCTCCGAGACCTCGACGGGCAACGAAACGACGCCGGTCTCGTCGACGGCCGCGACCGTCTCGGTACGCCGGCGCCGCCGCACCTCGGGCCGCCGGCGGGCCGGGCGCAGCGCGCTGCCCGGGCCGAGCAGCTCGGCGACGCGGACGCCGTAGACGTCGGCGAGGCGACGCAGCGTCTTGCCGTAGGGGCGGCGGACGCCTTCCTCGTACATTCGGATGCGGTCCTCGGGTATGCCGACCAGCGTGGCCGCCTCCGCGAGGCTCATCACACCACGCGCCTGGCGCAACTTCACCGGGAGCGATTCGGGTGACATCGATAGAGCTCCTGCTCTCTTTTCGCGTGGGAATTTGTCAAAGTGCGCGCGAGGGCGCGCAATAGACGTGCCGGGTTGCCGTACACCGGCGGCCCGCCGGGGGATCCCCGGCCGGGCCGGCGGCCGGCGCAGCTGCGGCCTGGCGGCGGCGCGCAAGGGCCCGGCGGGCGGCGCGCTCGCGGCCTGGCGGACGGCGCGCTCGCGGCCGGCAGGCGGCGGCGCCTACGCCGGCTCGGCCGGCGCGCTGGCGGGGAGGCCGAGGGCCGAGCGCCACTCGACCCAGAGGTCGCGGAGGAAGCGCTTCTCGGTCTTGCGGAGCGCGGTGAGGTGCTGGCGCGCGGGGGACCACGCGGGCTGGGCGCGGGCCAGGCGCTCGCGCTCCGCGTCGTAGTAGTCGCGGTACGGGCCGTCGGTCTGGAGGAAGGACGCGCCGATCAGGTAGCAGATCCGCTTCGCCTCGCCGTCGTACGCGCCGCGCTCCCCGGGGCGGGTGCGCGGCTGCGCCACGCGCACGCCGCCGCTTCCGCCGGTGGGCACGAGCCGGCCGGTGCACGCGGAGCCGTCGCCGCGGCGGCGGTGCGGCCCGGCGACGTCCTGCTCGGCGGGGAAGCTGCGCACGAGGCCGCACGCGTCGCAGCGGTACTCGACGCCAGGGACGGTGGCCAGGCCGCAGTACGCCCAGAACGCCGAGGGGTTGCGCGCACGGTCGAGGTCGAGGCGGGCGAGCAGGCGGCAGCCGAGCGTCGGGCCGACGCCATGCACGCCCCGCAGCCACCGCCAGGCCGGGTGCGCGTCCAGCGCCTCGGCCATGCCGCGGGCCAGCTCCCGCTCCTGCTCCCAGTGTCGCCGGTACGTCCGCCCGAGGAGCGGCGCCGGCCCGTCGGTCGCGCCGGCGCGGATCCGCTCCAGGAGCCCGGCGCCGTCCCGCGCCGCCGCGCGGATCCGCTCGCCCAGCTCCACGCGGACGCGCTGCGCCTGCTCGTAGGCCGCGGCGAGCGAGCGAAGATCCGCCGCCTCCGCGCCACGCCCCGTCCCGCTCGCGCTCGTCGACATCCTGCGTCCTCCACGCCGCGGTTCGGCCCGGACCGGCCGCGGTTCCGCCTGCGCCGGCCGTGCGCCGCGGCTCGGCGGCGCGCGCGGCCGGCAACGACCCGGCCGCGGCCCGGGCGCCAGGGTAGCGGAGCCGCGGAACGCGCGTGAAGCGGGGTGGGACGGACCGGGAACGGCGCCGGCCGGGCGGCGGGAAACGGGGGATGAGCGCGGGCGTGGCCAGCCCGCGGGGGACGTGCGCGCCCGCGGAAGCCCGGGCGCACTACGGGCGCACCACGGGCGCCCGGCCGGCGGAAAAGGGCCCGGTTTTGGGCTCAATGCCCCGTCCGTCGGGATCGACGACATTTACACCGCTCACGTTGTCGTCGTATCCTCGGGGATCCGTGGCTCCGCCCGCCCGGCGACGCCCGCACGCGTCCCGGCGCACCTCCGGCGGCGGCGCCTCACACAGTGCAGGTTCGATGACGGGAAGACAGCACGCGAGGGCTCCGGAGCGCGGGCGCCCGGCGCGCGGGCGGCCGTGGCGCCTCGTCGCCGCCGCCGTCCTCGCGGCGACGGGCGTCGGGCTGCTGGAGGCGTTCCAGCTCTATGCCGGGCTCGCGGCGGCGGGGCGACATCCCAGTCTGCTGCGGGCGATGTACGCCACGATCCCGTCGTGGTACGTGCTCGCGGCGCTCGTGCCGTGCGTGGTCTGGATCGCGCGGCGGGTCCCGGTCAATCCGGCGCGGTGGCCGGCGATCGCGGTCCACGTCGTCGCGTCGGTCGTCTTCTCCGTGGTGAGCCTGGCGCTCTCGAGCCTGGTGTCGGACTACGTGCTCCCGGGCGGGCCGGAGCTGCCCTTCCTCCAGAACCTGCGCCGGCTGCTCACGATCTACTTCGTGCTCAACGTCGTGTTCTACTGGGGGATCGCCGGGATCTACTACGCGTTCGACTACTACCGGCGGTTCCGGGAGCGGGAGCGCACGGCGGCGCAGCTGGAGCTGAAGGCGAGCCGGCTGGAGGCGGGGCTGGCGACGGCGAACCTGCAGGCGCTGCGCATGCAACTCAACCCGCACTTCCTCTTCAACACGCTGAACTCGATCTCCGTGCTCGCGCTGAAGGGCGAGAAGCAGAAGGTGGCGCGGATGCTCGCCCGCCTCTCCGAGCTGCTGCGCATCGCGCTCGACAACGCGGCGCCGGAGGTCCCGCTCCGGCAGGAGCTGGAGTTCCTGGAGCGGTACCTCGAGATCGAGCAGCTCCGCTTCCACGATCGGCTGGACGTGGCGCTCGACATCCCCGAGCCGCTGCTCGACGCGGAGGTGCCGAGCCTGATCCTGCAGCCGCTGGTCGAGAACGCCATCGCCCACGGGCTCGCGCGCACCCCCGGTCCCGGCCGCGTCGAGGTTCGGGCGACGTCGGATGGCGCCGCGCTCCGCCTCCTCGTGCGCGACACCGGACCGGGCTTCTCCACCGGAGCGCGCGCCGAGGGCGGCGGCATCGGCCTCGAGAACACGCGCAAGCGGCTGGAGCAGCTCTACGGCGGCCAGCAGTCGCTTCAGACCGCCAACGCGCCGGAGGGCGGCGCGCTGGTCACCGTGCGCATCCCGCTGCGCCTCGCCGAATCGGCGCACGCCCTGTCGGACGCAACGCCGGAGTACGTCGATGTCGAGGATTCGCGCGCTCATCGTGGATGACGAGCCGCTGGCGCGGGAGGGGATCCGGCTGCAGCTCGGGGAGGAGCCGGATGTGGAGGTGGTCGGGGAGGCGACGACGGGGGAGGAAGCCGTCCGGGCGATCCTGGAGCAGGAGCCGGACCTGGTCTTC
>DASTKT010000061.1:0-25090 GCA_035715725.1 Longimicrobiales bacterium
CCGCATCGTCGACAACGGGCGCATCGTCGTCTCGGCCGGCATCTCGGCCGGGATCGACGCCGCGCTGCACGTCGTGGCGAAGCTGCACGGGCGCGACCGCGCGCTCGAGACGGCCCGCTACATGGAATACGACTGGTCGGCGCCGGCGCTGGCCGTGGAGCCGGGAAGCGGGGTCGCGGAGGCCATCGGATGAGCGCCGAGGCATCGAGCCGGGGCCACGCGCGGCCGGCGGCCGCGAGCGTCTCCGGCCGCCGCGCACTCCTCGCGAGCCTGGCGCTGCTCGCGGCCGTCCTCGGGTTCGCGCTCACCGGGCTCGCGACCGACGGCCCGGGCGACGGCGGCGGGAGCCGCGTCGTCGCTCGACACCGACGCCGGACGTGGCCGGACCGGCGTCCGGCCCGGCTTCGAGCCGCCAGTCTCAGACGCACCGTCCCCCGCGAACCCGAGGAGCGCGCATGGACCCGATGGCCCTCGCAGGGATGATCTTCACGCTGATCCTGGTCGTGCTGATCGGCGGGATCATCGTGCTGTTCCCGATCACGAAGCGGCTGGGGCTGCTGCTGGAGTCCAAGCTGCAGGAGCGGGGAAAGCCGCCGGCCCTGGCGCCGGCGGACACGGCGCGGCTGCTGGAGGCCGTCGCCGCGCTGGAGGCGGAGGTCCGCCGCCTGGCCGAGCGCCAGGAGTTCACGGAGCGGCTGGTCTCCGGGCGCGAGGCCGGCGCGCTCCCGCTGCCGGAACCGGCCTCCGCCCGCCGACCCACCTGATCCAACCTCCGGAGGAGCCTTGACGTATTGCGACGTGGCCGTCGGACACCCGTTCCACGGCCCCTACCACGACCACGAGTACGGATTCCCGCTGCGCGACGACGCCGCGCTGTTCGAGCGGCTGACGCTCGAGATCAACCAGGCCGGCCTCTCCTGGCTGACGATCCTGAAGAAGAAGCCCGCGTTCCGGGCGGCGTTCGAGGGCTTCGACATCGACCGCGTCGCCGGCTACGGCGAGGCGGAGCGGGCGCGGCTGCTGGCGGACGCCGGCATCATCCGCAACCGCCTGAAGGTCGACGCGGTGATCGAGAACGCGCGCCGGCTGCAGCGGATCCGCGGGGAGCACGGCTCCTTCGCCGCGTGGCTGGACCGGCACCATCCGGCCACGAAGCCGGAATGGGTGAAGCTGTTCAAGCGGACCTTCGTGTTCACCGGCGGCGAGATCGTGGGGGAGTTCCTGTTGAGCACCGGCTACCTTCCCGGCGCGCACGTGCCCGGCTGCCCGGTCTACGAGCGGGTGCTGGCGCTCGACCCGCCGTGGCGCCGCACGTAGGCGGCCGGTCGCGGGTTCCGGGGCCCCCAGGTTCCGCGGGGGCGGCCTCCCCCGGCGGGGCTCAGTTCGAGCCGGTGGCCGCCAGCGGGTGCGGCGCGCCGAGCGGGGCGAGCCGGACCGGGTGCGCCGGGCGGCCGGCCTCGTACGGATGGCCGTCGAAGAGCAGCGTCGCCACGTAGAGCGCGCCGCGCTCGACCAGTGCGCGCTCCTGCGCGCTCCAGTGCGCGGCGATCTGGTAGCGCCCCTCGAGGAGATAGATCCCCGCCGGCTGTCCGGCGCGCCGCGCGTGCTGGCGGTCCTCGATGGGGAACTCGTACTCCGGCTGCTCGAACGTCATCCGCCGTCCGTGGCTGTGGGTGAGTCGGCCAGTACCCGTGGCGAGGTCCCGGGGTCCGGCGACGCCGCCGCGGCGCCCGTCCGGTGTGGCCGGGCTCGCCGCACCCGGGGAACAGTCGCGGCGCGGGCCGGGGAGAGTGGCGAGCGTCGCGGGAGAAGGTGTCCTGGAGCCGTGGCATAGTTGTATACTGTGCCGGGAAAGAGCGACGCGCGGCGGTGAGCGAGGGCAGGGGAGAGCGGCCATGGAGGACGCGGGCTACACGTACATCTGGATCTTCGACGTCGCGGAAGGCGCGGAGGCGGAGTTCGAGCGCGCGTACGGCCCGGAGGGCGAGTGGGTACGACTCTTCCGGCGGGGAGCGGGGTACCGCGGCACGGCGCTGCTCCGGGACCTGGACGAGCCACGCCGCTACGTCACCGTGGACCGGTGGGCGTCGGCGGCGGCGTTCGAGCGGTTCCGGGCGGAGCACGCGGCGGCGTTCGAGGCGCTGGACCGGCGCTGCCAGGCGCTGACCGTGGCGGAGACGCGCCTCGGGCGGTACGCGCCGGCGGAGCCGGAAACGCCGGGCTGAGCGTCACAGCGGGAGCGAGCGGCGCGTTTTCTTTTCTTGATCGGCGCGCGCCCCGGGTCGGCGCAGCCCCGGAGTGATCGAGGAGGAGCCGTGGAGATCCCGCGCATCGAGGAGTTCATCCGTTACTTCGAGAATATCCGCGCGCGGACGCGTCGTGTGCTGGCGTGCATTCCGCCGGAGTCGATCGAGTGGCGGCCGCGGCCGGGCGGCTTCTCCTTCGGCGACCTGGTCCGCCACATCGGCGCCACGGAGCGCTACATGTGGGCGGAGAACGCGTTGGGGCACCCGAGCCGCTATCCCGGCCACGGCCCGGAGCTGGCGGCGGGGCACGACGCGGTGATGGCGTTCATCGAGCGGATGCACGCGGAATCGATCGAGATCTTCTGGGGCCTCACGCCGGACGAGCTGCGCCGCCCGTGCACGACCGTCGGCGGCGCGACGCTCCCCACCTGGAAGTGGCTCCGGGCGATGGTCGAGCACGAGATCCATCACCGCGGCCAGATCTACGTCATGCTCGGGATCCTCGGCGTGCCGACGCCGCCGCTGTACGGACTCACGGAGCAGGAGATCCGCGAGCGCAGCCACCCGATCGAGGAGCTGGCCGGTCCCGGCGGCGTGTAGCCGGCCCGCCGCCGGGCTCCCGACCGCGCCCCTCTTCCTCAAAGGCGACACCGATGCGCGTCGACCGTCTCGCGCCCGTGGCCTGGCTCGCGGCCGGGCTCCTTCTGCTGCTCCCGGCGCCGTCGCTCGCGCAATGGCTCCAGCCGGCGCGCTTCGACGTGGGCTCGCCCGGCACGGGGGCCGCCGCGCCGCGGCGCCTCGATGTCGTCGAGGACGACGACGCGGCCGGCGGCCTCGAGACGGCGGGCGCGTTCGCGGGCGGCATCGGCTTCCTGTTCGGCGCGACGATCGGCTCCGCGCTGGGCGCGTCGCGGTGCCCGCAGGGGGACGACGGCTGCAAGCTGCGCGGCGCGCTGATCGGCGGCGGCACGGGCGCGGCGCTCATCATCCCGCTCAGCGTCCATTCGACGAACCACGGCCGCGGCAAGCTGCTGCCGTCGCTGGCGCTGTCGCTCGCCGAGGACGCGGCGGGGCTCGCGCTGATGTCGCTCGTGCCGGCCGACGCGGCGCTGGCCCTCTCCCCGCTCGTGACCGCGCCGCTCTCCATCGTCACGTCCGCCGCGATCGAGCGGGCGACGACGCCGCCCGCCCCGCCGCCCCCGCCGAAGGCGCCCTGAGCCGAGCCGTCCGGGGGCGACGTTGAGCGCGAGTGCGGCGGAGCGCCTCGACCTCTTCGCGGTCACCGCGCCGGGGCTCGAGCCGCTGGCGGAGGCCGAGCTGCGCGCGCTCGGGATCGACGCCGCGGCGGAGCCGGGCGGCGTGGCGTGGACCGGGTCGCCGGAGACGCTCTACGCCGCGAACCTGCGGCTCCGCACCGCCAGCCGCGTGCTCGTCCGGCTGGCGGAGTTCCCGGCCCGCGCCTTCTACGAGCTGGAGCGCCATGCGCGCCGCATCGACTGGACGCGCATCGTCCCGGCCGGCGCCGCGGTGCGCGTCCGTGTCACCAGCCGAAAATCCCGCCTCTACCACCAGAACGCCGTCGCCGAGCGCATCCTGGACGCCGTCGAGCGGGCGGTCGGCGCCGTCGCCGCCGCTCCGGCCGCGGCCGGAGCCGGGGACGAGGACGACGACGCTGGTGATGCCCAGCTCCTCGTCGTCCGGCTCGTCCGCGACCGCTGCACCATCAGCGCCGACACCTCCGGCGCGCTGCTGCACCAGCGCGGCTACCGCCAGGCCGTGGCGAAGGCGCCGCTGCGCGAGACGCTCGCGGCCGCCATGCTGCTGGCCGGCCGCTGGTCGGGCGACGAGCCGTTGCTCGATCCCCTCTGCGGCTCCGGCACGATCGCCATCGAGGCCGCGCTGCTGGCGCGCCGGATCGCGCCGGGACTGGCCCGGCCCGGGCTGGAGCCGCGCGCCTACGCGTTCCAGCGCTGGCCCGGCTTCGACGAGGCGCGCTGGCGCCGCGTCGTGGAGGCGGCCGCGCGGGAGGTCCGGCCCGCGGCCGGCGTCGACATCGTCGCCTCGGACCGCGACGCCGGCGCCATCGAGGCCGCCCGCGCGAACGCCGAGCGCGCCGGCGTCCCGGGCGACGTGCGGCTGGACGTGCGCGCGCTCTCCGCCGCCGAGCCGCCGGAGGGGCGCGGCGCGCTCGTGACGAACCCACCGTACGGAGTGAGGGTCGGCGAGCGCGCCGCGCTGCGCGACCTCTACGCCGCCCTCGGCCGCCTGGCGCGAAGCCGGCTCCCCGGCTGGCGCATCGTCATGCTGTCGGCGGACCGCGCGCTCGAGGGGCAGGTCGGCGTGCCGTTCACCGAGGCGCTGCGCACGCGGAACGGCGGGATTCCGGTGCGCGTCGTGGTGGGGGAGGTCCGGTAGGGCGGAGTGGGGGAGTGGGAGAGTCACCGGGAGCGGGTGCGGGTGCGGGTGCGGGTGCGCGTGCGGGTGCGGGTGCGGGTGCGGGTGCGGCGGTGGGACGCGGCGCGGGGCAATTTTTCGTATCTTCCGGTCATGCCGTCACTTCTTTTCGAATCGGAGCCGACGCCCATCCGGCGCGAGCGGGGCGAGTTCGACTGCCCGCAATGCATCGCGCGGCGGGCGTACCAGCGCACGGAGGTGCGCCGCCACGTGCGCGTGCTGGGCGCGCGGATCCCGGCGGGCCGCTACGGCGAGTACGTGGAATGCCAGACGTGCCTCGGCACGTTCCGGCCGGAGGTCCTGGCCTACGACGCCGGCGAGCGCACGCCGGTCGTGATGGCCGAGTACCAGCGCGCGATCCGCCGGATCCTCGCGTTGATGGTGGCCGCCGACGGCGTCGTCCGCCCGCTCGAGATCGGCGTCGCCCGGGAGATCTTCGAGGCCGTCTCCGGCCTGCCGCTCTCCGAGCGCGACGTGCGCGACGAGGTCGAGGAGGTGCGGCGCGCGCCCACGACGGTCGCGCGCTTCCTGGCCCGCGTCGTCGGCTACGTCAACGACTACGGCAAGGAGCAGATCCTGCGCGCCTGCGCGCTCGTCTCCCGCGCCGACGGCGAGGTGCACGAGCGCGAGGCCGAGATGGTGCGGCGGCTGGGTGGGGTGCTGCGGGCGCCGCGGGAGCGGGTGGAAGGGATCCTCGGCGGCGCGTAGCGCCGCCGCTCGCCTGCGGCTCGCGCACGCTCGCTGAGCTCGCTGTCGCGGCCTGTGGCCGCGCACGTTTCACTGTCGTCGCGCCTGATGGCGCGCCGCACGCTGGCGCTGCCGCTCGCCTGCGGCTCGCGCACGCCCGCTGCGCGGGCTGTAGCGGCGCTGCGCGCCGCGAGGTGCGGGGCGGGCGGGACCGCGCCCTCCCGCGCTAGCGTGGGGGCGTCCCGCCCGGCGTCCTCACGCGGCCGCGCGGTGCCGCCGCTCCCCGTGCTCCGGCATTCGTACCCCTACCCGTACCCGTACCCGTACCCGATCCGTTGACCCGCCGTTTACCTCGGCCGCCGCGCTCCCGCCCGAAGACCCGTTCGCCGGCACAGCCGGCGGTGTGTCCGTTCTCGCGGCCGCAGGCCGCTACAGCGAGCGCAGCGAGCGTGCGTGGCGCCTCCGGCGCCACGACAGTGAAACGTGCGCCGCCGCAGGCGGCGACAGCGCAGCGTGCGCGAGCCGCAGGCGAGCGACCGGGCACCGTGCGCCGCGCCGCAGGCGCGGCTAGACGGCCCGCGCCAGCACGGGATCGATCTGCACCTCCCAGCCGAGCGGGAACGGATGCGTGCCGACCACCTCGAAGCCGTTGCGCCGGTAGAACGCGATGGCGCGGTCGTTCCGCTCCCAGACCGTCAGCCAGAGGCTCGAGAAGCCGCCCCGCCGTGCCCGCTCGAGGCATGCGTCCATGAGCGCCGGGCCGACGCCGGCGCCCCACCACGCGCGCCGGGTGTAGATCCGGTGCAGCCGCAGCGGCCGCTCCCCCGGCACGCCGGCCGGCGCCGGGACCTCGTCGTAGAGGAGCGCGAAGCCGGCCCGCTCGCCCTCGACCTCCGCCACCAGGTACGTGTACGCCGGGTCCGCCAGCTCACCGGCGATGCGGTCGGCCGCGTAGACCTCCGCGATGTACGCCTCCAGGTTCGCCGCGTCGAGATGCCCGCAGTACGCCTCGCGGAACGTGACGGCGGCGAGCTCGGCCAGCGCGGCGGCCTCCGCCGGCGTCGCCTCGCGGATGCGGGTCACGGCGCACCGGTCCGCGTGCCGGCGTCGGCCGCGGCGGCGTCCGCGAGGACCCGCGAGACGGCCCGCTGCAGCGGGCCCGGGTCCGGGTAGTAGCCGGCGGGGTCCGTGCCGACGTTCTGCCGGTTCGTCAGCAGTACCACGGCGAGATGGCTCGCCGGCACGCCCATGACGTAGGTCCCCGTGAAGCCGGTGTGGGAGAAGCCGCCCTCCGGCAGCTCCGCCGGCATCATCCAGCCGAGGCCGTGACCGTAGCGGTCCCGCGTCAGGAAGGTGTGCACCACCTCGGGGCTCAGGTAGCGCCGCCCGCCCCAACTCCCGTCATTCAGCAGCACCTCGAGCAGGATGTGCAGGTCGGCCGCCGTCGAGAACAGCCCGGCGTGCCCCGCGACGCCGCCGTTCGCGTACCACGCGTTCCCGTCGTCCACCTCGCCCACGAGCGTGTAGCGGCGCCAGCCATCCCACGCCGTCGGATCGCCGCGGTAGCGGTAGCCGAACGCCGTGTCGTAGACCATGTGGCGTTCGTACGGGTTGCCGTGCTCGGTGGCCGCGAACTCGTGGAATCCCTGCGCTCTCGGCAGGTACGTCGTGTGCCGCAGGCCGAGCGGCCGGTACAGCTCGTCGCGCACGAACGCGTCGAGCGGCCGGCCGCTCACCCGCTCGACCAGGTAGCCCAGCAGCATGAATCCCAGGTCGCTGTAGTGGCGCCCCTCGCCCACGCCCCAGCCGAGCGGCATCGAGCGGATCAGATCGTACGTCTCCCGCGGCGTGTGCGCGTGGTAGTACAGCGGCTGCCACTGCACGAGGCCGGCGGAGTGCGTCAGCAGGTGGCGCACCGTGATGCTGTCCAGGTGCGCGCCCCGGAACTCCGGCAGGTAGCGGTACACCGGCGCGTCGACGTCCACGGCGCCGCGGTCCACGAGGCGCATCACGGCGAGCGTCGTCGCCATGACCTTGGTGACGGACGCCAGGTCGAAGAGGTCGGTGGTGCGCATCGGCACCGGGCGCTCGAGGCGGCGCATGCCGTAGTCGTAGAGCTGCGCATAGCCGTACGCCCGCTCGAGCACGATGCGGCCGTCCCGCGCCACCAGCAGCACGGCGCCCGGCACCTGCTCCCGGGCCACGGCCGCGCGCACCCGCGAGTCCGCTTGGGCCAGTGCGTGCGCGAACGCGGAGCTGGCGCCCGCGGCGGCGGGCGCCGGTGCCGGGGCGGGCGGCTTGGGCGCGCACGCGGCGGCCGTCAGGACGAAGGCGACGATGTTCCTGGGCGACATGGGCTCCGATGGATCAGGGTGGAGCCGTAATCTAGGCCCTTTTCCGCCATCGTGCAGCGCGGCGCGGCGCACTCGCGGGACCGGCCTTCGGCGATTACGGTCCCGTGGTGATGGAGCCGATCCTAACCTGGTGAGGATGCGGAGGCGCGGACCCCCGGCGGGCCGGGGACCGCGAGGCCGTGCCGCGTCCGCCCGCAGGCATTCGCCGGCCGCCGCCCGGCGACGACGACGTCGGACACACGGGGCCCGATCCAGCATGAACTCCGAAGCAGCACGGCAGCGCATCGACGGGAACAGCGACCAGGACGGCGGCCAGCAGGGGGTGGTCCGACACTACGACGCCAGCTACTCGAACTTCGCGAGCGCGCTCTACCAGGACATCCGGCGCGAGGCGTTCGGCGAGGACATCGGCCAGAACAGCTGGCTCTCCGCCGGGGAGTACGACGCCTTCCTCGACTGGCTGGGCGTCTCGCCCGGCATGCGCGTGCTGGACGTGGGGTGCGGCTCGGGTGGACCGGCGCTGCGCCTGGCCCGGCGCGCCGGCTGCGAGGTGCTCGGCATCGACATCCACGAGCAGGCCGTGCGCTACGCCACGCTGCTGGCGACGCGCCAGGGCCTCGGCCGCGTGGCGCGGTTCCAGGTCGTCGACGCCGGTGGGCCGCTTCCGTTCGCGGCGGGCAGCTTCGACGCCGTCGTCTGCATCGACTCCATCAACCACTTCCCGGACCGTGGCGCGGTGTTTCGCGAGTGGACCCGCGTGCTGAAGCCCCGCGGTCGCGCGCTCTTCACGGACCCGGTCGTCGTGACCGGGCCGCTCTCGAAGGCGGAGATCGCCGCGCGCAGCTCGACCGGCTTCTTCCTGTACGTCCCGCCGGGGTGCGACGAGCGGCTCGCCGCCGGCGCCGGGCTCGCCGTGGTCCGGGCCGAGGACGTGACCGACAACATGGCCGAGATCGCCACCCGCTGGCGCGCCGCGCGGCAGCGGCGCGCTCCGCTCCTCGGCCAGGTCGAGGGCGTGCCCACCTTCGAGGCGCAGCAGGAGTTCTTCCGCATCGCCGAGATCACGGCGCGCGAGCGGCGCCTCTCGCGCTTCGCGTACCTCGCGGCGCGCAGGGCGTAGCAGGCATGGGCCGCCGCGCCATTCTCGCCGCCTTCGCCCTCCTCGCCGCCGCGGCGCCGCTGGCCGCGCAGCAGCCGCCCGCCGCGGCGCAGAAGTTCGCGGAGCTCGGCGAGTGCCGGCTCGACGGCGGTGGCGCGATCCGCGACTGTCGGGTCGGCTACCGCACGCTGGGGACGCTGAACGCCGACCGCTCGAACGCCGTGCTCGTGCCGACCTGGTATTCCGGCAACAGCGCCGGGCTCCTCGCGTTCGTCGGGCCGGGGAAGCCGCTCGACCCGTCGCGCTGGTTCATCGTGCTGGTGGACGCGCTGGCGGATGGGGTGTCGTCGTCGCCTTCCAACAGCCGTGCCCAGCCGGGCGATTCCTTCCCGGCGATCACGATCCGCGACATGGTGCGGACGCAGTACCGCCTGGCGACGGAGGTGCTGAAGCTCCCGCGCCTGCACGCCGTCGTGGGCCTCTCGATGGGCGGGATGCAGGCCTTCCAGTGGATGGTCACGTACCCGGACTACGTCGAGCGGGTGGTGCCGGTGGTCGGCTCGCCGCGGCTGACGTCGTTCGACCTGGAGCTCTGGCGGACCGGCGTCGAGACGCTCGACGCGTACCGCCGCTGCGGCGGCTGCGACGCGGCGCGGCGCGCGTTCTGGCTCGTCAACGACCTGCTCCTGACCACGCCGGAGTACCGCGTCGCGCGGACGCCGCGGGACTCGTTCGCGGCGTACGTGGAGCGCGCGACGCAACCGCATCGCGTCTTCGCGGCGGACGACCTGTCCGCGCAGGCGCGGGCCATGATGGCGCTGGACGTCTCCCGCGACTTCGGCGGCTCCATGGAGCGGGCCGCGGCCGCCGTGCGCGCCCGTGTGCTGGTCGTCGTCTCGGCCCGGGACCACACCGTCCGGCCGGAGCCCGCCCGCGCGTTCGCCGCGCTGCTCGGCGCGCCCGTCGTCGAGCTGGAGGGGGAATGCGGGCACATCGCCACGTCGTGCGAGATGCCGAAGCTGGCGGCGGCGGTGGCGGCGTTCCTGGAGCGGTGAGCGACCGGCCGTCGTGAACGGCCGCGCCCGCGTTCCCGTTCTCCCGGACACGTGAGCGCCTGCGCCTGCGTGTCCGCCGTCTCGAATACGAGAACGTGTCCGGACCCGCGCGGCGCCGGCCTTCGCATAGAAGACGATTGCGCTCGCGACACCCCGCGCAGATCTTCGTCGCACGCCATCGACCGGACGGCGAAGTCCGCGCGATGGTGCACCCGGCCTTCCGCCGTCCCCTCGATCATCGCCGTCACTTCACCACGCCCCACGACCGGGACGCCGGATCCCATCCGACCACCCTGACCCCGCGGCGCCCATGCGCGGCTTCCGTGGTGCACTCAGCGCGATGCTGGTCGCATTCCCGCTCCTCGGCGGCGCCGGGCGAGCGGAGGGGCAGCAACCACCGCGGGTCGACGTCTCTCGCTTCATCCTCGACCTGGACGTTCCGGAATCGCCGGCGCTCGTGGCGCTGGGTCGCGCCGGCGTGCGCGTGCTGCGCGGCAGCGCGCCGAAGCCCGTCTCCGCCGGGTTCGGCGTCGGCGCCGCCGACGGCGCTCCGGGGAGCGCCGCGGGCGCGCTGGACGTCTCGCCGGCCTACCTGTTCGGCGGCGGCGTGCGGAGCCTGCCGAGCTACCGCTCGAACTCGCTGGAAGGGCGGGTCAAGCGGGTGCTCACGAAGACGATCCTCTCCGTGGCCGCCGCGCGGGAGGGTGGAGGTGCCGGCGCGACGCGGTGGGCGCTCGGCGTTCGCTCCACGTTCCACGACCCGCACGACCCTGTGCTCAACTCCGATCTGCCCGAGGAGGCCGCCGGCCTCGGCGCGCCGGAGCGCGCGGCGGCGGCCGGAGCTGCGCCGGCCGCGCGCGGCGGCGACCTGTCGGCGCTCTTCGCCGCCTCGCGCCGGGAGATGCGCGGCCGCTGCTGCGTCCAGGTGTCGGCGGGCTGGGGCATGTCCGCCGCGCCGAGCGCCGATGCCGCCGGAGGCGACGGCGGGGGCGCCCCCCGCCACACGCTGTGGGTCGCCGCGCAGTTCACGCTGGGGCCGCGCCTGGACGTGCTGACCACCGCGGAGGGGCGAGATGCGTTCCGGCCGGAGGCGTACGGGCGGGTCGGCGCGGCGCTCCAGCGGAAGGGCTCGGCGGCGGACGTGCGCGCCGAACTGCTCTACGATGGCGGAGCGCGCCGCGTGAGCCCGGGCGCGGCCGCCGAGCTCCGCCTGCTGCCGCGGACGGCGGCGCTGCTCGCCGTGTCGTCGTCGCCACGACCGCGCGGCGGCGCCGGCGGCTCCGCGCTGCGGCTGGACGCCCTGCTGCGCTGGTACGTGGCCGAGCCGGAACGGTGAGCCGCCCCTGGCGGCGGCTCGGTCGGACCCCGCGAAAGGAGCGACGGATGCCCCGATTCCCGACCCGCGCGGCCGCGATGGTCGCGCTCCTCGTCCCGTTCCTCGCCGGTTGCTACCACTACCGCGTGGAGAAGCCCGCCTCGGACCCCGGCACCGTGCCGCGCAGCCGGACGTTCCACTCCGTCGCCTGGGGGCTGGTCGTGAAGCCCGAAGTCATGCGGGCGGCGGAGTGCGAGCAGGGCACGGCGCTGGACAACGTGCACGTGAGCACGAACGCCGGCTACGCCATCCTGACGACGCTCACGCTCGGCTTCTGGGCGCCGATCCGCATGGAGTGGCAGTGCACCAAGCCCGCCGCGGCGACCGGGATCATCCGGCCGCCCGACTCTCCCGCACCGGAGGAGCCGCGCCGATGAGTACGCCCACGCTGCTCCAGGCCCACGTCGTCGACACGGCGCAGCGCACGTGGACGAACAAGCACCACACCTACACACAGCCGCTCGCGGGGCTGTTCGAGCTGTGGAACCCGGTGGAGGGCGGCGAGCTGGAGCGCTACAACGCCACGACGCGGACCGTGCAGGCGCTCCTCGGCCAGGCCATCCGCGACCGCGTCCGCTTCCGCGCGTTCGGCGGCGGCTGGTCGTTCACGACGGCGCCGGCGACCGATGGCCGCCTCGTCAACACGAAGCCGCTGAACCTGTTCTTCCGCCTCGTCCCCGAGCTGCTGCACGCGGCGTACACGGGGGACGCGGAGGGGCTGCGCTTCGCCCAGTGCGGGTGCTCGATCCTCGAGCTGAACGCGCGCCTGAAGGCCGAAGGGCGCTCGCTGCGGACGGTGGGGGCGAGCAACGGGCAGACCATCGTCGGCGCCATGGCGACGCAGACCCACGGCGCCGCCATCGACGTGGGCTCGATCCCCGACTACGTGGTGGGGCTGCACATCGTCGTCGCACCCGACCGGCACGTGTGGCTGGAGCGCGCGTCGGCGCCGGTGACGGCGGACTCGTTCGCCGACCGCCTCGGCGCGGAGCTGCTCCGCGACGACGCCCTCTTCGACGCCGCGCTCGTGAGCTTCGGCAGCTTCGGCTTCATCCACGGCGTGATGCTGGAGACCGATCCCGCGTTCCTGCTCGAGTCCCACCGCCGGCGCTTCCCGTACGACGCCGCGCTGCGCGGCGCGATGGACACGCTCGACTTCTCGGGGCTCCCGCTCCCGGGCGGAGCCGAGCGGCCGTACCACTTCCAGGTCGTGCTGAATCCGTACGACCTGGATGGCGGCGCGTTCGTGACCACCATGTGGAAGCGCGACTACATCGATGAGTACACGCCGCCCCACACGGACGCCGACGGGTTCGGCCCGGCGGACGACACGCTGGCCTTCTGCGGGCTCCTGACCGACGCGGTGCCGGCCACCATCCCGCTGCTCGTGACGCGGATCCTCGCGGCGCGCTACCGCGACGAGACGCATACGGGGACGATCGGCGAGATCTTCACGAACACGACGACCCGCGGGCGGGCGGCCAGCGCGGCGATCGCGATCCCCGTCGACCGCGCCACCGAGGCGGTCGACATGGTGCTGGAGCTGAACCGGCGCGAGGGCCCGTGCGCCGTCCTCCCGGCGTGCCGCTACATTCGGAAGTCCACGGCCATGCTCGGTTGGGCGCGCTTCGAGCCGACGTGCGTGCTGGAGATCGACGGCCCGCTCTCCGCCCGCACGCAGCGCCTGTACGGCCGGATCTGGGAGGAGCTGGCCGCCGCCGGGATCCCGCACGCGTTCCACTGGGGGAAGCTCCTCCCGGAGGAGCCGGCCGCGATCCGGCGCGCCTTCGGCGACACGCTCGACCGCTGGCTCGCGGCTCGCGCCGCGCTGCTCGACACGGAGGCGCGCCGGGCGTTCTCCAACACGTTCCTCGAGAACCTCGGCTTGGCGGAGGGGCTCCCGCCGATCGTCTGAGCGCCGGTCGGCCGGCCGCGGCCCGCGCGCGGCGGCCGGCCGCAGGGCGCCCGCGGCCCGCCGCGGCTCGCGCCCGGTGACATCGCCGGCGGCGCGGCCGAGCCTCCGCCCGCGCCGCCCCCTGGCGCACGTCCTGCAGCGCCGCGTCCATCCGGCTCCCGGCTCCAACCCCTACCGGAGGCTCCCATGGCCAGGTGCGAGGTGTGCGGCAACGACTACGCGATGGCGTTCGAGGTCATCGCCGCGGGGAACCACCACACGTTCGACAGCTTCGAGTGCGCCATCCAGAAGCTCGCGCCGGTCTGCGAGCACTGCGGCTGCAAGATCGTCGGCCACGGCATCGAGGCCGCGGGCCACTTCTTCTGCTGCGCCCACTGCGCGCGGACCGCCGGCTACGAGGCCGCCGTGGACCACGTCTCCTGAGGGCGGGGTCCGGCGGCGCCGTCGCGGCGGGCGAGGGGCCCCTCGGGCGACGGCGCCGCCATCGGAGGGTCAGCGCAGGCGGGCCGGCGGCTCCGGCGTCGCCGCGACGGTCCCCTCCAGCCAGCCGAGCGCGCCGATCCGCTCCGCGAGCCGGACGAAGCCGCGGCGGTACTCCCCGGGATCCTCGCCCAGGCCGGCGCGGGCCAGTGCCAGCACCTGGTCGAGGCTGGCCGCGCCGCGGTGCTCCGAGCCGCGCAGCAGCATCCCGAGCTCCGCCACGGCGGCGGCGAAGCGGAAGTCTCCCGACGGCGCGCGGCCGCCATCGAGGACCGGCTGCTCGAGCAGCTTGCTGCGCGCGCCGTCCGGGTCCTTGTAGCGCACCTTCAGGAAGAGCAGCTCCGGGTGCGACGCGGCGTCCGCCGCCACCCGCGTGCGCTGGTAGCGCAGCGAGTCGGGTACGCGGACGGGCGTGTCGGACGCCGCGCCGGCCGGGATGAGCTCGTACAGCGCCGTCACCGCGTGGCCGGCGCCGAGCTCGCCGGCATCCTTCGCGTCGTCGTTGAAGTCCTCGCTCGCGAGCAGCCGGTTCTCGTAGCCGATCAGCCGGTACGCCCGCACGCGCGCCGGGTTGAACTCGACCTGGATCTTCACGTCCTTCGCCACGGTGTGCAGCGTTCCGCCCATCTCGTGGACCAGGACCTTGCGCGCCTCGAGCAGGTCGTCGATGTAGGCGTAGTTGCCGTTCCCGTGGTCGGCGAGCTGCTCCATCTTCGAGTCCTTCAGGTTCCCGGTGCCGAAGCCGAGCACGGTGAGGAACGTCCCCTCCTTCCGCTTCTCCTCGATCAGGCGGACCATCTCGGCGTCGCTGGACGGGCCGACGTTGAAGTCGCCATCGGTGGCGAGGATGACGCGGTTGTTGCCGCCGGCGCGGAAATTCTCGCGCGCCACGCGGTAGGCCAGCTCGAGCCCCGCGCCGCCGGCCGTCGAGCCGCCGGCCTCCAGGCGCGAGATCGCCTCCCGGATCACCTCCTTGCGGTCCCCGGGCGTCGGCGGCAGCACGAGCCCCGCCGCTCCGGCGTAGACGACGAGGGCGACCCGGTCCTCCGGCCGCAGCTCGTTGACCAGCAGCTCCAGCGACGACTTCACCAGCGGCAGCTTGTCCGGTTCGTCCATCGACCCGGAGACGTCCACCAGGAACACCAGGTTGCTCGGCGGCAGCCTGTCCGCCGCCACGCTGGGCGCCCGGAGCAGCAGGCGCACGAGCCGGTGCGCCGGCGCCCACGGCGCGGGCGCGACCTCCGTCACGACGGCGAGCGGCCGCCCGGCGGGCGGCTCCGGCGCGTCGAACGTGAAGTAGTTGACCATCTCCTCGATGCGCACCGCGTCCGCCGGCGGACGCTGCCCCTCCGCCACGAAACGCCGCAGGTTGCTGTACGACGCCCGGTCGACGTCGATCGAGAACGTCGACAGCGGGTTCGCCGTCACCGCCAGGAACGGGTTCTCGTCGATGCGGGCGTACGCCTCGGTGTTGAACGCGGTGTCGCGCCGGCCGCCGGCGCGCGGCGCGGCGGCCCGGTCCGCCAGGCCGGGCGGCGCCGCGGACGCCGCCGCCATCGCCGTCCGGCCCACCGCCGCGCGACGCTGGGCGAGGATCGCCCGCGGAGCCGCCGCGGTCTTGGTCACCCCCGTCACCACGGCCTCGTCGAGCGCCACGGCGGCCGGCGCGAGCGCGAAGTCCACGCGCACGGAGTCGCCGCGCGGCCGCACGCTCCGCGGCTGCCGCGCGTAGCCGATCATCTGCGCGGCCAGCTCGAGCCGGCCGGAGCGGGGGAGCGGCGCGTCCAGCCGGTAGCTGCCGTCGGCGCGGGTCAGCGCGCCCGCCGGCCCGCCCACCACCGCCACCTGCGCCCCCGCCAGCGGGCGGCCGGTGGCGGCGTCGGTGACGCGGCCGGTGATGTGGAGGGTGGTCCCGATCGGCGGCCGGGTGTCCGGCTTCAGCGCGTAGAGCGCCGGCGCGAACAGCGCCGGTGCGGCCAGGACGGCGAGGATGAGCCTGCGCATGGATGCCTCCTCCGGAGGTCTCGGGGGCGCCTCGACTGCGGTCTCATCCGGAGAGGACGGCGGAGCGAGGCATCCATGCACACGGCTAGCGCACCCCGGCGCGCACGCCGGCCACGATCGTCGCCACGAGCGTGATGTGGTCCATTCGTTCCAGCTCGGCCGCGGTCGCCGCGGAGAGCGCGTAGCCGCGGACGATGTTGCGCAGGTGGCCGGCAGCCATGGCGTTGAGCTGGCTGCGCAGCACGTCCTCCCCCTCGGCGTAGACGGCGAACGGGTCGAGCACGGCGCCGCCCGGCGGGATGCCTGCGCCGCCGGGCCGGGGCGCGGGCCCCGGGAACGCCGGCACCGCCGGAGCGACGGGCTCCCGCGGCGCCAGCGGCGGCCGGAGCGCCCGCTCGAGCGCGCCGTCCAGGTACGCGTTGCCGAGACCCGTCGCCCAGTACGCCAGCTCGTCGCGGCCGGGCTGCGTCGTCTCCCGGCCGGTGCGCACCGGCGTCCGTCCGTCGACGGGGTGGAACTCGATCCACCCCTCCCACGACCCGTCCTCGCGCGCGCGGCCGCAGGCCTGCGCCAGGTACGCCCGTCCGTCCGGCGCCGTCTGCGCTCCCTGGAAGCGCACGATCACTTCCGCCATCGTCTCACCCTCCTGCCCGCGTCCAGCCTGCCGGCGGCGATGTGGCAACTTCGTGGCCATCGCCACCGGGCCGCGCCGCCTTCCGCGCGTCCGCTCGCAGGTCTAGATTTCTCCGCGAACGCGCCCGCGCCCGGAGCCGTTCCCCGCGAACGCGCCCGCGTCCGCGCCCGGCGAAGCCGTTCCCGCGAACGCGCCCACGCCCGGCGCGGCTCCCGTGTCCGCTAACCCGCTCCCGATGGGATCCATGCCGCTCCACGTCCGCGTCCCGGGCGCGCGCCGCGCCGCGCTCGCCGGCTGCGTCGTCGCCCTGCTGGCGCCGGCGTTCGCCGCCGCGCAGCAGCGAGGCCGGACGCCCGAGCTGACCGTCATCCAGCTCAACGACATCTACCGCATCGACGGCGTGCAGCAGGGCCGCGCCGGCGGCCCCGGCCGCGTCGCCACGCTGATTTCGCGCGCCGAAGCGGAGACCGGGCGGCCGGTCGTCGTGCTGCATGCCGGCGACTTCATCGCGCCCTCGCTCGAGAGCCGCTACTTCCGCGGCCGCCAGATGATCGACGCGATGAACCTGCTCGATGCCCGCGCGCCGCTCCTGGCGGTGCCCGGCAACCACGAGTTCGACGAGAAGCGCCCGGACATGCTGGCCGGCGCCATCGCCCCGTCGCGCTTCACCTGGCTCGGCTCGAACCTGGCGCTCCACACGGGCGACGCCGCGGCCGACGCGCGCCTGCGCCGCGACACGATCCTTACCGCCGGCCGGCTCCGGGTCGGCGTCTTCGCGCTCACGTTCCTCGACGCGCCGCGGCCGTACGCGCAGGCCGACAGCGACGTCGTCGCGGCGGCGGAGCGGCAGATCCGCGCGCTCGAGGCGGCCGGCGCGAACGTCATCGTCGGCCTCACGCACCTCGATTTCCGGACGGACCAGCGCGTGGCGCGGCTGCGGGCGCGGCACCCGCGCTTCCTGTGGATCGCCGGCGGGCACGAGCACCAGCTCATCCACCAGCCGCTGACGAAGCGGACCGCGCTCATCACGAAGGGGGACTCCAACGCGCGCCGCGTCTGGCGCGTCGCGCTCGGTCTCGACGGCAAGCGGCCGTGGGTGCGCGAGGATTCCGTGCCGCTCGACGCAACCACGCCGGTCGACGAGGCGTACGGACGGGAGGTCGCGGCCGCGTACCGCGACTCGATGCTCGCGAAAGTACCGTTCTACCAGGCCGTCATCGGCCGCTCCGCCGTGCCGCTCGACGGCACCGAGGAGACGGTCCGCGGCGCCGAGAGCAACTGGGCCGACTGGCTGACCGACCTGATGCGCACCGCGTTCCCGGACGACACCGCCGACATCGCCGTGCTGAACGGCGGCGCGATCCGCGTCGACGACGTCTTCCGCGACACGATCCGCTGGGAGCAGCTCGCCCGCACGTTCGGCTTCCCGACCCGCGTCGGCCTGGTCCGCGTCACCGGCGCCGATGTCCGTGAGATGCTCGAGCACTCCGTCTCCGGCAACGCGGGGGAGGGGCGCTTCCTCCAGGTCTCCGGCCTCGCCTTCACGTTCGACCGCCGGCGCGCCGAGGGCCAGCGCGTCCTCGCCGTCCGCACCGGGAAGCCCGGCGCCTGGACCGACCTCGTCGCCGACTCGACGTACCTCGTGGCCGTGCCGGATTACATCTACGCCGGTGGCGACGGCTACACCTTCGCGTCCCGCGCCTCCCGCCGCGTGCCGCCCGGCCCCGACCTCAAGCTCATGGCCTTCGACGCGCTGGCCGGCGCCTTCGCGCGCGGCGAGGCCATCGCGCCGAAGGTCGAGGGCCGGATCGTGGAGGTCGGCGTGGCCGCGAAGGCCAGTCCCTAGGAGCTCGAATGGTCCGGAAGGGGAGGGTCACCGGCTGGACGCTGGGAAGCATCGTCGCCACGGCGGTGCTCGGCGTGCTGTCGCTGTCGATCATCGCGAGCGGGACCGGCGACCGGGGCTTCCTCTGGGGCGCCGCCCTCGCGATCCTGCCCGTGCCGGTCTACCTCGCCATCGCGCTCTGGCTCGACCGCTTCGAGCCGGAGCCCGGCTGGATGCTGTCGCGCTCCTTCTTCTGGGGCGCCACCAGCGCCGTGTTCCTCGCGCTGCTCGTGAACAGCGCCGTCGCCGACGCCGCGGTCCGCTCCTTCGGCGACGGCGCGGGCGAGGCCGCCGCCGCGCTGCTCTCCGCGCCGCTCGTCGAGGAGCTGGCCAAGGCCGTCGTGCTCGTGCAGTTCTTCCGCCGCTACCCCGACGAGTTCGACGACGTGACCGACGGCGTCGTGTACGCGGCGATGGTCGGGCTCGGCTTCGCCATGGTCGAGAACATCCAGTACTACGGCCAGGGGCTGCGCGACACGGGCCGGATGCCGTACGACGTGCTGGTCGTGCGCGGCGTGCTCTCGCCGTACGCGCACCCGCTCTTCACGGCCATGACGGGGATCGGCCTCGGCGTGGCGCGCGAGGCCCCGGCGGGCCGGCTGCGCCGCCTGGCGCCGCTCGCCGGATTCCTCGCCGCCGTCACGCTCCACTTCCTCTGGAACCTGTCCGCCGAGATCGACGCGTTCCGCACCATCTACGCGGTCGTCATGGTCCCGACGTTCGCGCTCACGCTCGGCCTCGTCGGCCGCTCGCTCGCCCGCGAGCGGCGCGTGATCCGCGAGCACCTGCGTCCCTACGTCGCCGCCGGCGTCCTGAGCGAGGCCGACGTGCTGCGCCTCTCCAGCCTGGGGGGCCGCCTGCGCGCCTCGCTGCGCGCGCTCCTCCGCGGCGGCCCCGCCGGCTACCTGCGCCACCTGCGCTACCGTCGCACCGCCTGCGAGCTCGCGTTCCACGGCTGGCGCGTCTCGCGCGGGATCTCGTCCGGTCCGGTGGAGGACGCGTTCCGCGCGGACGAGCTGGTGGCGAGGATGCGGGCGGCGGACTAGCGCTCCTACCGCCCCGCCGCCGCCATCGCACCCGCCCCGAGCTGCGCCATCATCCCGGCCAGGTCGAAGTACTCCCGCCCGGCGCTCACTCGCCCGTCCGGCCCGAACTCGAAGACGTCGACGAGCGCGATCTCGACCGGCCGGCCGGTCGGGGCCAGGATCGAGCCGTCCGGCGCGGGGAGCGGGCCGGTGTGCGTGCCGCGGCCGACGAACTCGACCACCACGCGCTGGCCGCTCGCCGTCACGCTGCGCACGTCCGCGTGCCCGTCCGGGAACGCCGTCGCCCACGTCTCGGCGAAGCGGCGGTAGCCGTCATGGCCGCGGAAGCGCGCACCGAGCGGGACGACGGTCCAGTCCACGTCCTCGGTCGTCGCCGCCACCTCGCGGTCGAAGTCGCGCGCGTTCCAGGCCGCGTACATCGCCCGCGCCGTGGCCGCGAGGTCGAGCCCGGCCGCGGCCGCGGGCGCCGCGCCGAGCTGCTGCAGCACGCCGAGCAGGTCCATCGTCACCCAGTTGCCGGCGACCTCCCCGTCGGCGATGCGCCAGAAATCCACGTAACGCGCCTCGACGCGGCGGCCGGTCGCCGGCACGCCCAGGAACTCGCCCTGGTGCGTGCCCCGCCAGACGCCGCGCGTGGCCACCGTGTCGCCGTCCTCGATGAGCTGCTCGACGTCCAGCGACAGGTCGGGGAACGCCGCGAGGAACGCCTCGCAGCCGGCGCGGAACCCCGCCGCGTCCAGCGGCGTGGGCAGCAGCCCCACGTTCGTGAAGCCGGGCGCCAGCAGTCCCGGGAGCGGGTCCAGGTCGTGGCCGTTCACCACCTCGCCGAAGAAGCGGCGTACGGGGTCGGAAACGCTCGTGATGGGCATGGGAGGACCTCCGGGGAAGGGGGCGCGCCGGGCGCGCCGTGGCGACGCAACCGCTCGCCATCCGTACGCCGCCCCCCGCCCGCCGGATTGCTCCGCCCGCGCGGCGACGGTACCTTTGCGGCTCCATTCCGGGGAGCCCACACGGAGGAGCCTCATGCTCAGCACCGCCGCCCTGTCGCGGCGCGCCGGCGGCGTCGCGCTGCTGGCCGTCGCGGCCATCTTCGAGCCCGCCCAGGCTCAGCGCTCTTCCGCCGCGTTCACCGTCCAGCAGGTCAAGAGCTACCCGTTCCCGAACGAGCTGGCGGCCGCCGGCACCGGCAGCCGCATCGCCTGGGCGTTCGACGAGCAGGGGAAGCGCAACATCTGGGTCGCGGAAGGGCCCGACTGGAAGGCGCGCCGCCTGACGCCGTACGACAAGGACGACGGCCAGGAGCTGACGAGCGTGCAGCTCTCGCCGGACGGGAAGTGGGTCGTCTACGTCCGCGGCGGGGACCACGGCTCGAACTGGGCCGGCTCGCCGCCGAACCCCGCCTCGAGCCCCGTCGCCCCGAAGGTGCAGCTCTGGGCCGTGCCCTTCGACGGCGGCGAGCCCGAGGCGCTCGCCGAGGGCGACGACCCCACGATCTCGCCGAAGGGCGACGTCGTCGCCTTCGTCAAGGACAAGGGGATCTGGGTGGTGCCGATCGACGGCTCCGCCGCCGCGAAGAAGATGTTCGCCGCCAACGGCGACCTCGGCTCGCCGGAGTGGTCGCCCGACGGCTCCCGGCTCGCGTTCGTCTCCGGCCGCGGCGACCATTCGCTGATCGGCATCTTCACGAACGAGGCGACGCCGATCCTCTGGCTCGCGCCCTCCACGAACCGCGACTGGACGCCGCGCTGGGCCCCCGACGGCAGGCGCATCGTCTTCGCCCGCCGCGCGGGCAACGGCGGCGCCCCGGATTCCGTGCTGGTGCAGCGCCCGCAGCCGTGGGCGCTCTGGACCGCCGACGCCGCGACGGGCGAGGGCCGCCTCCTGTGGAAGAGCCCGGAGACGATGCGCGGCTCCGTCCCGTCCACCCAGGGCGGCACGAACCTGCACTGGGCGGCGAACGGCCGCATCGTCTTCCTCTCCTACGTGGACGGCTGGCCGCACCTCTACTCCATCGCCGAGAGCGGCGGCCAGCCGCTGCTGCTCACGCCCGGCGACTACATGGCCGAGTACATCTCGCTCAGCCCGGACCGGACGTACCTGCTGTTCGCCGGCAACACCGGCAAGGACCCGCTCGACATCGACCGCCGCCACGTGGTCAAGGTGCCGGTCGACAGGGCGGCGCCGCAGGTGCTCACCCCGGGAGCCGGGCTCGAGTGGACGCCCGTCGCGACCGGTGACGGCAAGTCGATCGTCTTCCTCTCGGCGACGGCGCAGCGCCCGCCGCTCCCGGCCGTCGTGCCCGCCGCCGGGGGCAAGCCCACGCTGCTCGCCGAGGACCGGATCCCGGCCGACTTCCCGACGGCGCAGCTCGTCACGCCGAAGCAGGTCGTCTACAAGGCATCCGACGGCGTGACCGTCCACGCGCAGCTCTTCGAGCGGCCCGGCGCCGGGAAGAAGCCCGCCGTCATCTTCGTCCACGGCGGACCGCCGCGGCAGATGCTGCTCGGCTGGCACTACAGCGACTATTACACGAACGCCTACGCGCTGAACCAGTACCTGGCCAGCCGCGGCTACGTCGTGCTCTCCGTCAACTACCGTCTCGGCATCGGCTACGGCTACGACTTCCACCGCCCGCCGCACGCCGGCGCCCAGGGCGCCTCCGAGTACCTCGACGTCAAGGCCGCCGGCGAGTACCTGCGCGCGCTGCCGCAGGTCGATCCCGCCCGCGTCGGCATCTACGGCGGCTCCTACGGCGGCTTCCTGACCGCGCTGGCGCTCGCCCGCAACTCGGACATCTTCGCGACCGGCGTCGACATCCACGGCGTCCACGACTGGACCGCCGAGCGCGCCCGCTTCCTCCTCGAGCCGAGCTACGAGCCGATCCCGGACGCGAAGGAGGCGCTCGAGCTGGCGTGGAAGTCGTCGCCGATCTCGTCGATCTCGACCTGGAAGTCCCCCGTGCTCATCATCCAGGGCGACGACGACCGCAACGTCCGCTTCCACCAGATGGTCGACCTCGTGCAGCGCCTCTCCGAGGCCGGCGTCTCGTTCGAGCAGCTCGTCATCCCCGACGACACGCACCACATGATGCAGCACGCCCACTGGGTCCAGGTCGATTCCGCGACGGCCGCGTGGTTCGACCGGCAGTTCCGGGTGGGCGAGAAGGCGGCGGACGGGGGGAGGCAGTAACCGGCGCGGGCCGGAGCCGTGAACGGAAGGGGTGTCACACGGAGACACGGGGGACACGGAGGCTCGCCGGGCGGAGGAGAGATACCGGGGAACTCACGCTCCTTTGATGTCATATCCGCCGGCCGCAGGCGGCCGGCGTGGCGCCGGAGTGCTGCCGCCGTCCCTCCGTGTCCCCCGTGTCTCCGTGTGACACTTTGTTGACGTGGGGCCGCCCGCGAAACGTGAGGACGGCCCCGTGCTCCGCGAACGCGCCCGCCCCGCAGCACGCTCGAGGTCCATGGTCCCTCGCTTCCCCTCCATCGCCTCGCTCCTCGACCCCGGAGCCCTCGCGCAGATCGTGGGGCCCGTGCGCCTCGTCCGCCGCGAACCGATGGGGACGCCCGGCTTCTCCGGCTCGACGCACGAGCGCCTCGTCGTCGTCCTGGGCGACGGTGCCGAGCGACGGCTGGTGCTCAAGCGCGTCCCGCTCGACCGTGACTGGACCGTGCTCGCCAGCGGCGATGCACGGGGGAGGGAAGCCGCGCTCCTCGCCGAGCCGGCCCTCGCGCGCGTGTGGGACATCTTCGCCTGTCCGTACGTCGCCTACGCGCTCGGCGAGGGCGAGGTCGCGCTGCTGATGGACGACCTGGGAGAGCGCCTCTTTCCCGACGTCCGCGCGCCGCTCGACTTCGCCGAGGAGGAGCGGCTCCTCGATGCGCTCGCCCGGCTGCACGCCGCGTTCTGGGGCGCGCCCGCGCCGCCGGCGCCCTGGCTCACGCCGCCCGCCACGTCGCTCGAGATGCTGGCGCCGGCCGTGCTCCGCTCGCCGGACTTCGCCCGCCTCCCGCCCGCCCTGGCCGAGCGCGTCCGGCTCGGCTGGAGCATCGCGCTCCCGCGCCTCCCGGCCGGCGTGCGCGCGCTCATGACCTGCCCCGGCGCCGAGCTCACGCGCGCGTGGACCGACCTCCCCGCGACCGTCGTGCACGGCGACGCGAAGGTCGCCAACTTCGCGCTGCTGGCGGACGGCCGCGTCACCGCGTTCGACTGGGAGCTGATCGGGTGGGGCCCCGCGACGATGGACCTGGGGTGGTACCTGGCCGTGAACGCCAGCCGGCTGGCGCGCCCGAAGGCGCTGGTCTCGCTCCGCTACCGCGAGCTGCTGGAGGGGCGGCTCGGCGTCGTCATCCCCGAGCCCGTATGGCAGCGCATGCTCGCCGCCGCCACGCTCACGGGCGCGCGCATGCTCCTCTGGTCGAAGGGCGCCGCGCTCGCCAACGGCGGCCCGGCCGCCGAGGCCGAGTGGGCGTGGTGGGTCGACGCGCTCGAGGCGGCCGCGGCGGACCCGGAGCCGGCGCCTACCTCGCCCCGCCCAGCGCCGCCCCGATCCGACGCTTGAAGTCGCCGTAGTCGAGCGGGTCCTCGATGCGCCGCTGGTCCATGATCACGGTCGGCGTCCGGTCGACGCCGAGGCGCTCGCCCAGCAGGCGGTTGGCGGCGACCACGTCCACGTAGCGGTCGCTCTCCAGGCACTCCGCGAACCGGCGCCGATCGAGCCCGAGGCGGGCGGCGTCCCGCTCGAAGTACTCCACGGGGAGTCCGCTCTGGAACGACCACTCCGACTGCTGCCCGAAGATCAGGTCGTGGAACGGCCAGAACTTCCCCTGCTCCGCGGCGCAGCGGCCGGCGCGCGCCGCCAGGAACGAGAACCGGTGCTCGCCCTCGCCGCCCAGCGGGAAGTCGTAGTAGACGAGCTGGACCTTCCCCGGGTTCACGAAGTCGCGCATCAGTTGCGGCTGCACCTCGGCGGCGAAGCGGGCGCAGTACGGGCAGGTGAAGTCGCTGAAGACGACGATGCGGACGCGTGCGCTGTCCGGGCCCGCCTTCATCGGCACCGCCTTCTCGTGCAGCGCCCGCGGGTTCTCGGCCAGCGCGCCCAGATCGAGCGGCCGCACGGCGACCTTCTTCTCCCGCCCTCGCGCGACCGACCACACCAGCGCCGCGACGCCGAGCACCGCCACGACGGCGAGCGCAATGTAGAAGGCGCGGTATGGGGACCGCGCCGTCGCTTTCTTCACCCGCGGACCTTCGGCCACGGTATCTCCTCGTCGCACAATGGTTCGACGTCCGCGAGCGACGGCGGTGCTCAGGGCCGCCGCCGCCGCGCCTTCACGAACACCTGGATCTCGTCCGGCCGGTCGTTCACCAGCTCGAGCCGCACCCGCCCGTCCGGCAGCGTGCCCACGACCGCAGGGATCGAGCTCGCCGTGAGGTACCACCCGGGCGGGAGCACGACCGTGTTCTTCGGCCGGCCGAACGCCCGGTCCCACACCAGCTCGTCGCCCGAGAGCCGGTAGCGCCCCGGGTCCGTGTACGTCTCCTCGATGCGCAGCCGCACCGACTCCCCCGGCTTCACCGCATCGAACCAGGCGACGACGATCTCCGTCTCCGGCCCGATCTCCTCGCCGATGTCGATCTTCCGTCCCACGATCGCCGCGCCGCGCAGCGTCTCCACCTCGAGGACCTGCCCCGTGTCCAGGATCCGCGCCGCCGGGTCCGACGACCGGCTCCCCGCCCGCACCACGTTCACGTACCGGTCCACCCCCGCCCGGCTCTCCGTGTAATCGTGGTACAGCCGGAACGCGTGCGTCTCCGGCTGCTGCAGGTAGTAGACGATCTCCCGGTCCTGGA
>DASTKT010000062.1:0-4457 GCA_035715725.1 Longimicrobiales bacterium
GTCCGGGCGCACGGCGGCCGAGCCGGCCTCACGCTCGAGAGGCCGGGCGGAACCGACGGCGGCGTCCCGCGGGTCGTCTCCGCTGATCACGGCGGACCATCCGGGAAGAAGGAACGGCACGAGAATCCGGGCTCCACCTTCCGCACCTGCGCGGTGGACCCGAGGGCGTGCGCCGAGGGCGCACGGGCCAGGAGTGTTTCGGATTACGCCGGCGCAATGTACGTCCCGGCCGGCAAGCGCAGCAATGGTCCCGGCAGCGGCCGCCCGCCCCGCCGCCGGGCCCGCGAGCCACGACCCCCGCGCGGCGACGGCCGCGCCGCCGGCAGCAGATCGCGTGGCGCGTCATTGCCGGTCGGCCGACCCCGGAGTCATCTTGGATTCCCCCATCTTCATCGCGCGGAGGCCCCGACCATGAAGTGCTACGAGATGCCCGACACCGTCACCCTCAAGTACGACGACGGCTCCAAGATCGTCTACACCACCAAGGACCGCCTCGACAGCGGCTCCTACTGCTACAAGCCCGCCGGCGGCCAGTTCCCGCACTTCACCGTCGTCGACACCAACAAGGGGAACGCCGACTTCAAGCGGTTCCACATCACCGATGCCTTCGGCGGCAAGGAAGTCCGCGCCTTCTACAGCGGGACCGAGTTCGAGAACTTCGCCAGCCAGACCGTGCGCGTGCCGAAGCTCCTCGCCGACGTCTGGCACAAGCAGGCGAAGTGGTTCTGGGACGCCGTGCACGCCGCGAAGGCCTAGTACGCCCGCCGTCTCGATCTCGATGCCGCAGGCCTCGATCTCGGTCTCGGGCCCGAGATCGAGATCGTGATCCGCGCCTGCGGTGCCGAGATCGAGATCGACGCTCCACCGTGATGTCCTCCGCGGTCGAGGTCCGGGCGGGGCTGGCAACAGGGGCGCCCGCGGAGCCGCGCAGGAATCACGGCCCGCCCGACTCCAGATCCGAACGAGAACCGCTCCAGCACCCACACCCTCCCTCCCGACGACCACGGACGGGCCCCGGGTCCCCGGGAGCGCCAGCCTGCAGCACGTCCCCCGCCCCGACGGCCGCCCGTGCGATCCGGCTCCCGGCGGAGCCGCGCCCCGCGCGTCGCGCTTGACACGTCGAGCGCGTGCCGCGCACTGTATGTTGCACTCACACATATGGAGGCGCCATGCTCGGCCGCGAGCTCAAGAAAGGCACGACTCCCCTGCTCATCCTCGCACTCCTCGAGGTCGAGCCGAGGCACGGCTACGAGCTCAGCAAGCTGATCGAGGCGAAGTCGAAGGGGGTGGTGCGGATCCACGCGGCGTCGCTCTACCCGCTGCTGTACCGGCTGGAGAAGCGGCGGTGGATCGAGGGGCGGTGGGTGGAGAAGGCGGGGCAGCGCCGGCGGCGCTACTACCAGCTGACGGCGGAGGGGCGGCGGCAGTTGGAGGCGCAGCGGCGGAGCTGGACGGAGTTCGTGCGGGCGATCGGCCAGGTCGCGGGGGTGGAGTATGCCTGAGTGGCGCGAGGAGGTTCGGCGGCGGCTGTCGGGGGTGGCGCTGGGCGGGGCGGAGCTGGAGGAAGTGGTGGAGGAGCTGGCGCAGCACCTGGATGACCGGTACGCGGAGCTGCGGGCGCGGGGTGTGGGGGACGCGGCGGCGCGGGAGGCCACGCTGGCGGAGCTGGCGGGGGCGGAGGTGCTGGCCGAGCGGGTGGCGCGGGCGCGGCGGCATGGGGGGTCGGAGCCGGTGCCGGTCGGCGCGGAGCGGGGCGCGGGGCTGGCGGGGGTGTGGGCGGACATCCGCTTCGGCGCGCGCCTGCTGCGGCGGAACCCGGCGTTCGCGCTGACGGCGGTGTTGACGCTGGCGCTGGGGATCGGGGCGAACGCGGCGATCTTCTCGGCGGTGAACGCGGTGGTGCTGCGGCCGCTGCCGGTGGCGGCGCCGGGTCGCCTCTACATGGTGTGGGAGGAGAATCCGGAGAAGGGGTGGCACCAGCAGGTCGCGGCGCCGGCGAACTACCTGGACTGGACGGAGGGGGTGGCGGCGTTCGCGGACGTGGCGGCCTACAGCGGGCCGCCGGCGGAGGGGTTCGGCGAGCCGCTCACGGGCGTGGGCGCGCCGCGGGTGCTGCGGGCGGTGCAGGTGACGGGCAACTTCTTCTCGGTGCTCGGAGTGAAGCCGGAGCTGGGGCGTACGCTGCGGCCGGAGGAGACGTGGCGCGGGGGCGAGCGGGTGATCGTGCTGAGCCACCGGGTGTGGATGCAGGACTTCGGGGGGGACCGGGGGGTGCTGGGCCGGATCGCGCGAGTGGACGGCACGCCGTACCGGGTGGTGGGGGTGATGCCCGCGGGCTTCAGCTTCCCGGTGGAGGGGGCGGATGCGTGGCTGCCGACGGGGTGGCGGCCGGCGGCGCGGGCGGAGGTCAGCTTCCGGCGGGCGCACTGGCTGCGCGTGGTGGCGCGGCTGCGCCCGGGAGCGACGGCGGCGGAGGCGGACGCGCAGCTCCAGGCGGTGGTGGAACGGCTCAAGCGACAGTACCCGGAGACGAACCGGTACATGGGCGCGGGGATGACGCCGCTGCACGAGTTCCTGGTGGGGGACACGCGCACGCCGCTGCTGGTGCTGCTGGGTGCGGTGGGGGTGCTCCTGCTGATCGCGTGCGCGAACGTGGGGAACCTGCTGCTGGTGAAGGCGACGGGGCGGCGGCGCGAGATCGCGGTGCGGCGTTCGCTGGGGGCGGCGCGGTCGCGGATCGTGCGGCAGATGCTGACGGAGGGGCTGCTGCTGGCGCTGGCGGGGGGCGCGGCCGGGCTGCTGCTCGGCTGGGTGGGAACGCGGCTGCTGGAGCGGCTCCAGCCCGGGGGGCTCCTCACGACGGCGCACTTCACGCTGGACGGACGGGTGCTGGCGTACATCGTGGCGATCTCGACGCTGAGCGGGCTGCTGTTCGGCGCGGTACCGGCGGCCTGGACGGGACGCGCCGGGGACGCGGCGGTGCTGCGGGAAGGCGGGCGGACGGGCGCGCCGGGGCGGGGCGCACGGCGGGCGGCGAGCGCGCTGGTCGTGGCCGAGGTCGCGCTGGCGCTGCTGCTGGTGGTGGGCGCCGGGCTGCTGGTGCGCAGCTTCTGGCGGCTGGAGCGGGTGGACCCGGGCTTCGACGCGCGGGGCGTGCTCACGGTGAGCGTGGCGCCGCCGACCGCGAAGTACGACACGAACCCGAAGGCGCTCGGGTTCTACCGCGACGTGCTGGAGCGGCTCGGCCGCCTCCCGGGCGTCTCGAGCGTGGCGGCGACGACGGTGCTGCCGCTCACCGGCACGAGCTACACGAGCGACTACGCGGTGGCGGGACGGGGCCCCGACGACTACGGGACGGAGGTGGCGCACCGGAGCGTGACGCCCGGCTACCTGCGCGCGATGGGCGTGCCCGTGCTGCGCGGGCGGGGCTTCACGGACCCGGACCGGGACACCTCGAGCCATGTGATCCTGATCAACGACGTTCTCGCCCGGCAGGCGTTCCCGGGCCAGGACCCGATCGGGCAGCGGATGACGTTCGACAAGCACCCGGACTCGACATCCACGTGGCGGACGGTCGTCGGCGTCGTCCGCGGCGAGCGGCAGACCGCGCTGCGCGCGAGCCCGCAGACCGAGGTCTACCACCTGCCGGAGGAAGACGGCATCGGCTACGCCTGGCTGGTGCTGCGCACGACGGGCGACCCGCTCGCGCTCGCGCCGGCGGTGCGTCGCGAGGTCCAGGCGGTGGACGCGGATGTGCCGGTGTTCGGCGTGAAGACGATGGAGCGGGTGCGCGCCGAATCCCTGGCGCGGGAGCGGTTCCTGATGACGCTGCTGCTCGTCTTCGCCGGCGTCGCGCTCGTGCTGGCGGTCGTCGGCGTCTACGGCGTCACGGCGCAGGTGGCGCGGCAGCGCACGCAGGAGATCGGCCTGCGCATCGCGCTGGGGGCGCGCACCGCGGACGTGCTCGGGCTCGTCGTGCGCCACGGGCTGCGGCTGATTGCCACGGGGATCCTTCTCGGCGTCCTGGCCGCGCTCCTCGCGACGCGCGCCATGGCTGCCCTCCTCTACGACGTCGCGCCGACGGACCCGTTCACGTTCCTGGCCGTGGCGCTCGTCCTCGCGCTCACCGGGGTGCTGGCGTCGTGGCTGCCGGCGCGCCGCGCCGCGCGGACGGACCCGTCGGCGGCGCTGCGGGTGGAGTGAGGGGGCGCGGGGCGCCGGCTGATGCCCTTGGGCGGTCCCCCGCGGCGGGGAGCGCGCCGGGCTCCGGGAGAGCTTGCGCCCGCGCGGTGGTCAGCGCACCGTACAGCCACCTCCCCCCGAGTTCCCCTCACGAATGGAGGTCGTCATGTGGGCGGACTTCAAGAAGTTCATCGCCAGAGGCAACGTGATGGACATGGCCGTCGGCATCATCATCGGCGCCGCGTTCGGCACGGTGGTGAAGTCGCTGGTCGACG
>DASTKT010000063.1:0-25229 GCA_035715725.1 Longimicrobiales bacterium
CGGGCACGCGTTCCGGTCGACGACGCGGCTCGCCGAGAAGCTGCGCCCGCCGTCCGTCGAGGCGGCGAAGCGGATGTCGGAGCCGGGGTCGTCGGGATCGCTCGCGCCGTGATGGTGCATGCCGGAGCCCATGCCTGGCCCCGCCGGGGCGGCCGAGGGGGCGAGCGGGGGAGTGGGCGAGTGGGGGATGGCGCCGGAGGAGGCGGCCGCGCCGGACGCCGAAACGCCCGCGGACTTCGCCGCGTCCCCCGCTCGCCCACTCCCCCGCTCGTCGCCAGCGGCGTCCCCCGCTCGCCCACTCCCCCGCTCCGCGGCAGCGTCCCTCACCCGCGAGTCCAGCCACGAGACGTACACGGTCCCGTCGCCCGCCACGGCCACGTTGTGGAACGTGTGCGAGGCCGGCGGGCCGCCGGCGTCGTCGTTCACGGTGATGGCCGGCTCGAACGTGCGGCCGCCGTCCGTCGAGCGCGCCAGCCGCAGGTCGCTGGCCGGGAAGCGGCGCCCGGGCACCTTCGTGTTGTTCTGCCACGCCACGTAGATGGTGCCGTCGGGCCCGACCGCGACCTGCGCGGGCGCCTGCTCGTGGGCCGCGGCGTCGCCGGCGAGGTCGTTCACGCGCACGGGCGCGCTCCACGCGCCCCCGCCCACCGCGCGCCGCGACAGGTACACGTCCTGCCCGCCCGGTCCCGCGCCCACCCACGCGACGAACGCGTCGCCGGCCGTGCCCCGCGCCACCGTCGGGTTGCTCGCCCCGCTCGTGGCCACGGTCGAGACGGGGCCCGCGCTCGCGCCCTCGCCCCGCGCGCAGCCGCCGGCGGCCGCGGCGGCGAGCGCCGCCGCGGCCAGGAGAGCGCCGCGCCCCGCCGAAGCCGGGCGTCGCCGTGGAGATGCGCCCCGGCGCGTGCGGCGGGGATGGGAGATCGATGTCGTCGTCATCGTCGCCTATCGATTCCAGCGGTACTGGAGTCCGAGGAAGACGGACCGGGGCATCCCCGGCGCCAGCTCCTCGCCGCGAGCCACCGTGAACGCGGCGGTCTCGGCGTAGCGCTTGTCGGTCACGTTGTCGAGGCGGCCGACCAGCTCGAGGCCGCGACCGAGCGGCGCGTTCACCCGCAGGTTGAGCAGGTCGTGACCCCCGTAGCGGTGCGTGTTGTCCGCGTCCTCCCAGAACGAGCCGATGCGGACCCACTCGAGGCCGAGCCGCGCGCCGTCGAGCTGCCTCGGCGCCCAGTTCAGCCGCGCGTTCAGCTTCGTGCGCGGCGCGGCCTCCACCTCGTGGCCGCCGTAGTCCACGCCCGGCTTCGGCGACCAGCTCTCGTACGTGTGCTTCGAGCGGCTGTACGCCACGTCCGCCCGCAGCCCCGCGAACAGCTCGCTGCCGATCCCCACCTCGACGCCGCGGTGCAGCGTCTCGCCGGCGTTCACGGTCTCGCGCGTGCCGTCGGCGTTGATGTAGCTCAGGACGTCGTCCTTCACGTCCATGCGGTACACGGCGAGCTGGTAGCCGAGCCGGCCGAAGAGCTGGCCGCGCGCGCCGCCCTCGACGTTGTCCGCGACCACCGGCTTCAGGTCGATGGTGCTGACTGCCTGCCCCTGCCGGAAGAGCTGGCCCTCGGAGGGTGCCCGGAAGCCGTGGCCGTAGAGCGCGTAGAGGTTCAGCGCCGTGGCCGCCTCGTAGGTGATGCCGGCCTTCGGGCTGAGGTGGTCGTACGTCGGCGAGGCGTCGGCGGGGCGGCGGTACTTCCCGGTCTGCACCGGCGCGAGATGCGTCGCGTAGTCGAAGCCGACGTGGTCGTAGCGCAGCCCGGCCGTCAGATGCAGCCGGTCCGTCGGCGAGGCGTCGATCTGGGCGTACGGCGAGATCCCCTGGAACGTCACGTCGTAGTCGTAGAGCGTGTCCTTCGCGACGTAGGAGGAGAACACCTGGCCGCTCCGCGTCGCCTGGATCGCGCGCTCGACCTTGCGCCCGGGCGAGTGGTCCACGTCCACGCCGGCGATGACGCGCGCGCCCAGCCCCGGCAGTTCGCGGCGGTACTTCGCCAGCACGCCGACGGACGCGTTGCGTGTGTCGTAGGTCGTCGGGTCGTACGTGAGCGACCAATTCGGCAGGATGTCCATGTCGTCGTAGCGCGCGTACGGCGTCAGGCTGAGCAGCGAGCGCTCCGTCCGGTGCTCGAACGCCGACGACAGCCGCACCGCCAGCACGCGCCGGAACGAGATCGGCGTGTAGTTCGCCTCCGGGTCGCGCAGGAAGTCCGCGCGCAGCAGCGAGGACGCGCCGGCCGTCTGCTGGTCGACGTGGGAGACGGCCGCCACGGTCCGAAGCGACGACGTCGCTCCCAGCCGCCGGTCCCAGCGCACCGTCCCGCTCTGCCGGTCGTACCCCGTGGCGCTGCGCCAGCCGTCGCTGTGCGTCACGTTCACGTCGGCGCGCACGCCGTCGCCGCCGCGCGTGTCCCCGACGGAGCCGAGGAAGCGCCGCCAGCCGAACGCGCCGCCCTCCAGGTACGCCTCCGCGCTCGGCGTGAGCGACGGCGCGCGCGTCTCGACGTTGATCACGCCGCCGATCGCGTCGCTGCCGTAGAGCGCCGTCGCCGGCCCCTTCAGCACCTCGATGCGCTCCGCCTGCGGGACGTTCACCTCGTAGAGCGCGTTGTGGTTGTAGAAGCCCGTCGAGCGCGTCGGGACGCCGTCCTCGAGGAAGAGGTACATCGGGTTCGTCGTCTGCGGCAGGCGGATCGACGTCATGTGCCCCTCGCCGCCGGTCACGCTCACCCACACGCCCGGGATCTGGCCGAGCACCTCCGCCGGGTGCGTCGGCTTCGTGCGCGCCAGCTCGGCGCCACCCACCACGCCGATCGTGGCCGCCGTCTGGCCCAGCCGCTGCACCTCCCGCGTCGCCGTGACGACGACGGTCGGCAGCGCCACCGCCTCCGTGGCGAGGCGCAGCTCGACCCGCGCCGCCGCGCCCGCCCCGACCTCCACCCGCTCCGACGCCTCCCGCGAGCCGATCCGCTGCGCGCTCACGACGTACGTGCCCGGCGCGACGCCGGTGATCCGGAAGCGGCCGGCCGCGTCCGTGAGCACGCCCAGCCCCGTCCCCCGGAGCTGCACGATCGCGCCGGACAGCGGCGCCTGCGTGGCCTCGTCCGTGACGGTCCCTTCCACGCTCCCGCCGGGAGCGGGCTGCTGCGCCCGGAGCGGGAGCGCCGCGCCGAGGCAGAGCGCCGCCGCGCCGGCGGCGCCGAGGAGCCGTCGAATCATGCGCGCGGCGGCGCCGCGCGTCGTCGTCCTGGAGAACATGCCTGTGCCTTCGCCTGGTGGTATGCCCGGGAACGGGCGCCCGCGCTCGAAGGAGCGATGGCGAGCCCGCGCCGTGGTCTCCGTTGTCGGGTAGACCTCAGGCGAGCGGTGGGGCCTGGGCGAAGGGGATCAGCGCGAGGGCGTGGTCCGGCAGGATCGGCACGGTCGGCGCCGGCACCGCCCGGACGAAGTCCGGCGCCACCGCGAACACGTCCGCGTTGACGCCGGGCGCCGTGAGCGCCACGCCGGGCGCGCACGCGCCGATGCAGGTGCAGGCGGAGTGGCTGTCGTGGGCGGGCGCGCCGTGGTGCGCGCCGTGGCCGGCGTGCTGCGCGGCGTCTCCCGGCAGACTGTCGTGGTGGGGGCAGCGGTGTAGCCCGAACGCGTCCGCGCTCCACGTCGCGACCAGCAGGATCGCGACGAGCAGCGAGGCAAGGCGCCGCAACGTGCGCGGCACGCGATGGACCGACGTTCGGATCATGGCTCCCAAACCTGGGGTGTCGCCCGGCTCCCCACAACCGGGACCCGACCACCGGAGCCTGTCGGGAGTTTTCCCACCGGGAGGAACCCCTACGGCGCCGGCACGGTTCCGGGCTCGACCCAGGATGCGCTCCCGGCGTCCCGGCCGCATGGGTCGATCGCCCCACCGCGGCGCGGCCGCGCACGGCCTGCGCTCCCGCGCCGCGGCGGTCGCGGATCTCGCCGCGCGCTCACGGCGTTGTTGTCGCAGGCCCAACCCCGGACTATCGTTCGGCGAGGTTCTCGGGCACAACCTCACCGACATGGATCCGATGAATCCCACGGACGCTTCCGCCAGAGGCGCATCGACCTCCGGCGGTGACGGCCGGCCGTCGCCGTCGGAAGAGGCCGCGGCGCTCGGGCTCCGACCGGGGATCCGCGACGCGCTCCGGCCCGACGAGCTCGACGCCATCGTCGCCGACCTCCTCGACTCGCTCGGCACCGCCGCGGCGATCTACGAGGCGGACGGCACCTGCGCGGCCGGCCGCTTCGCCGAGCCGTGGTGTCTGCGCGTCGGGGGGAAGCGGCGGCGCGCCGGCGAGCCGGGCGGGGTGCACGATTCCCGGTGCTACGCGAGCTGCCGCGACGCGGCCCTGGAGGCCATGGCCACGGGCGCCGATGCGGACCTGCCCGGCCCGGTCGGTGCGCGCATCTTCGCGGTGCCGATCGTGGCCGACGGCAACGTCGTGGGCGCCGTCGCGTTCGGCCATGACGTGCCGACGGAGCTGGACGAGGGCGACGCCGCCCACGACCTCACCGGGCTGCCGCCGGAGCTTCCCGCGCCCACCTACTCCCACGGGCTCGTCGACCGGGCCCGGCGGCGCGCGCGCGCCGCGGCCGAGCTGATCGGCGCCCAGGTCGGGCGGCTCCGCTCCGAGTCCCGGCTCCGCCTCCTCGTGGACGCCGGCTCGATCCTCGCCTCGGCGCTCGACTTCGACTCGGCGCTCCGCGGCGTCGTGCGCCTCGCCACGGACCGCATCGCCGACATGGCGCTGGCGTACACCGTGGACGCCGAGGGGCGGATCCGCCGCGTAGCATTCGCCCACGCGGACCCCGAGAAGGAGCCGCTCTTTCAGGACTTCCCCGGCTTCGGCCCGAACGAGCTCCCACCCAGCCTGCCGACCCGGGTCATCCGCACCGGACAGGTCGCCTTCGACCCGGACGTGCGCGTCGAGACGCTCGCCGACCCGGAGCTCGAAGCCGAGTACTTCCGCCTGATCGAGGCCCTCGCGCCGCGCTCCATCATCATGGTGCCGCTCCTCGCGCGCGGCCGCATCGTCGGCGCACTCGCGCTGGCCACGGCGGAAGGCGGGAAGCCCCGCTTCGAGGAAGGCGACATCCCCCTCGTCGAAGCGCTCGGCGCCCGCACCGCCCTCGCCGTCGACAACGCTCGCCTCTACGTCGAGGCCGAGGAGGCGCTCGAGCGCGCGGAGGCCGCGGCCGGCCGCCTCTCCCTGCTCCAGGCGGCCACCGCCGCGCTCTCCCGCGCCGTCGCACCCGAGGACGTCATCGGCAACTTCCTCGAGCGGGCGATGGCCGCCCTCGGCGCCTCCGGCGCCGGCGTGGCGGCGCTCTCCCCCGACGGCCGCGAGTTCGTGCTCCTCGCGCTGCGCGGCATGCGCCCGGAGTACCGCGAGCGCTTCGCGCGCTTCCCGGTCGATGCGCCCTACCCGACGCGCGACGTCGCCCGCACGCGCCGGCCGGTCTTCCTCGAGTCCTTCGCCGAGTGGGCGCGGAGCTACCGGCGGGACCAGCCGGGCGAGGTGGTGGAGCCGGAGGCGGATCGCGCCTGGGCGGCGCTCCCGCTCGCCGTCGCCGACCGGCTGCTCGGCGTCCTCGCGCTCCAGTTCCCCTCGCCCCGCCGCTTCTCCCGCGCCGACCGCGACTTCATGGGCGCCCTCGCCAGCGAGTTCGCCCAGGCGCTCGAGCGCTCCCGCCTCTACGAGGCCGAGCAGGATGCCCGCCGGCGCGCCGAGCAGGCCAGCCTGTCCAAGAGCCAGTTCCTCGCCGTCATGAGCCACGAGCTGCGGACGCCGCTCACCGCCGTCATCGGCTACGCCGACCTCCTCGCCAGCGAGACCTCCGGAAACCTCAACCCCAAGCAGGCCGAGCAGGTCGGCCGCATCCGCTCCAGCGCCTGGCACCTCGTCTCCATCATCGACGAGATCCTCACGTTCGCCCGCATGGAGGCCGGCCGCGAGCAGGTCCGCTTCGAGCGCCTCGACGCCACCCACCTCGCGCGCGCCGCCTCCGAGCTGCTCGAGCCGCAGGCCCGCGCCCGCGGCCTCGAGCTCCACGCCGACGTCCCCCCGGGGCCGCTCTGGATCCGCAGCGATCCCGGCAAGGTCCGCCAGATCCTCCTCAACCTCCTCGGCAACGCCGTCAAGTTCACCGACGAGGGCGGCGTCTTCCTCACGCTCCACCCCGAGGGCGACGAGTGGCTCGCCTTCACCGTCCGCGACACCGGCCCCGGCATCGACGCCGCGCACCTCGAGCGCATCTTCGAGCCCTTCACCCAGGCCGACCAGAGCGCCACCCGCCTCAAGGGCGGCACCGGCCTCGGCCTCGCCGTCAGCCGCCGCCTCGCCCACCTCCTCGGCGGCGACGTCACCGTCGAAAGCACCGTCGGCGAGGGGAGCACCTTCACGCTGAGGCTGCCGATGGCGGGGGAGTAGGGCGCCAGGGCGCGGGCCTGGCAAGGTCCTTGCCTCCCCCCGGCCCGTCCTCGTCCATACGCCGCCTGCGCCGCCGGTCCGGCCCGTTCCGGGAGCCGGCCGCCGGCGCCCGCGGCGCCCAGGGGCCGCGAGGCGGCCGGATGGCGGCGTCGTTGCCCGTCGTTTCGGATCCGAGGTATATATGCACGAGCGCGCCGGGGCGTCGTGTCGAGCCCCGGCGCGCTCGTCTTTCCGGGTGAATCCACCCCGGCGGGTGCCTATCGCGGCGCGGCTCGACCCGGCGCGGCGGCGGCCACCGGTGGCGGAGCTTCGGAGGAGGCGAATGGAGGCGCGGGAAACCCTGCGGTCGGCCGGTCGAGTGGCGGCGGCGCTGCTGCTGGCGGCGGCGCTGCCGCTCGGCGCGGCTCCGACGGGCGCGGCGGGGCAGGCGCTCCCGCTGAAGACCTCGCCGGGCGTCGCGGTGCGGCCGGGGTGCCCCCAGTCGCGGGCGGAGCGGCCGGCCGCGCCGACGGAGATGGCGCGGGCCGAGGCGGAGCGGCTGGCCGCGTCGGCGACGCAGGCCGCGATCCTGGGGGACCCCGCGTCCGCGCGGGAGATGCTGCAGAAGGCGGCCACGCTGGACCGGACGTCGGCGTACCTGGCGCGGCAGCTGGCGCGGGCGCTGGACGGCGAGGGGAAGTCGCCGGAGGCGGTCTCGGAGTACTGCCGCTACCTGCGCCTGGATCCGTCGGCGCGGGACGCGGCCGACGTCCGCGCGCGGGTCGTGACGCTGGCGCCCGGCCTCGGGCTGGCGCTGGATCCCGGCCACGTCGCGTTCGCCGCGGGCGTGGCGAGCTTCCGGCGCGGTCAGGCCGCGGAGGCGGAGGCCTCCTTCTCGGCGGCGCTCCGCGCGCGGCCGTCGTGGCCGGAGGCGTTCTACGACCGCGCGGTGGCGCGCGCGGCGCAGGCGCGGGACGCGCTCGCCGTGGCGGACCTGCGTCACTACCTGGCGCTCGTGCCGGACGCGCCGGACCGGCGGCTGGTGCTGGCGTGGATCGCGGCGCGGGAGCGGGCATCGATCGATCCGCGGCTGGTGCTCGCCGCCGGGCTGGCGGTGCCGGGGCTCGCGGAGTTCCAGATGGGGCGCCCCGAGCGCGGGCTCCTCGTCGTCGGCGTGGCGGGCGCGGGCGTCGCCGTCGGGCTGCTGAAGAAGACGGTGCACGTGGACTGCCTGTCGGACCCCGTGCGGGGCGTCTGTCCGCCCGACGACGTGCAGGGCCACCGGACGGAGCGGCCGCTGCTCGCGCCCGGGGTCGGCGTCGCGCTCGCGGCGATGGCGATCGGCGCGTACGACGGCTGGCGGTTCGCGAAGGAGCGCGTCGCGCGGGAGCGCGGCCTCGGCGGCGCCGCGGCCGGCGGGCGCGACGTCGAGGTGGGCGTCCGGCTCCTGGGCGCCGGCGCCGATGGCGTGCGCACCGAGCTGGTTCGGCTCCGGTTCTGACCTGGCATGCGCCCGCTCCTCTCGCCCGCGCGCGGCCGGTCCGGCCCCGGTATGAGGCGACGAATGCCCCGGATGTCCTGGTTGCCGTGCTTGTCGGCCGCGACGCCGACGGGGGCGGCGCTCGGCCTGGCGGTTCTGCTCGCCGCGGCGTGCACGGACACGGTCGTCACGCCGGTCGATGTCGCCGTGGTCGAGATCGCGCCGAACCCGGCGTCCGTGCGCGTCGGCGCCTCCGTGCGCCTGCGGGCCAGCCTGCGGGACTCGGCCGGGCACGAGCTCAGCCGGCGGATCGTCTGGTCGAGCGACGATCCGCGGGTGGCCGTCGTGGACACGGCCGGCGTGGTGCGCGGCGTGGCGACGGGCGCGACCACGATCCGGGCGGCGGTCGGCGGCCGCACCGGCACGACGCGCGTCTCCGTCCAGCGCGGCCCGGCCGTCCACCTCGAGCTGCCGGGCGTCCGCCTCCTCGCGGAGCGGAACCAGACCTCCCCGGCGACCCGCGACATCCTCGTCACGAACGCCGGCGACGGCACGCTGGACGGGTTGAGCGTCGCCGTCGCGTACGCCGAGGGCCAGCCGGGCGGCTGGCTCGATGCGCGGCTCGCGGCCGCGACCGCCCCGACGACCGTGGTGCTCGAGGCGCGCCCCGGCACCATGGCCGTCGGCGACTACGCGGCGACCGTGACCGTGAGCGCGCCGGGCGCGGGCGAGCCGGCGAGCCTGGCGGTCACGTTCACGGTGGCGCCGCCGCCGCCCGGGCCGCCCGGGGCGCCGCGCCAGCTCGCGGGCACGGCCATCTCCGCCACCGAGGTGGCGCTGAGCTGGGTCCGGGGCAGCACGGACGAGCGCGAGTTCCGCATCGAGCGGCGCGTCGGCACCGGCGGCGCCTGGGCGCAGGTCGGGCTCGCCCCCGCCGGCGCCACGAGCCATACCGACGTGGGCGCGCCGCCGGCCAGCTCGCTGTTCTACCGCGTCGTCGCCTGCAACGGCGCGGGGTGCTCCGGCTACTCGAACGAGGCGGCCGTGCAGACGCCGGCGCAGCCGGTCCTCGCGCTCGACCGCAGCGTGCTCGTGTTCGGCGCCGTGGCCGGCGGCGCCAACCCCGCAGCGCAGGCCGTGGCCGTGACGAACACCGGCGGCTCGTCGCTCACGGGGCTCGCCGTGAGCGTCGGCTACGCGGCGGGCGAGCCGGCGGGGTGGCTCGACGCCACGTTCGACGCCACCACCGCGCCGACGGCGCTGCGCGTGCTGGCCCACGTCTCGGGGCTCGCGCCCGGGAGCTACCACGCCACGCTGACCGTGAGCGCGCCGGGCGCGCTCGGCAGCCCCGCGACGGTCGCGGTCCGCTTCGACGTCGTCGCCCCGCCGCCGAGCCCGCCGGCCGCGCCGACCGGCCTGGTGGCGCAGGCGACGTCCGCCACGCTCGTCACGCTGACCTGGCAGGACGCGAGCGCGAACGAGACGGCCTTCGTCGTGGAGCGGCAATCCGGGAGCGCCGCGTTCGCGGTCGTCGACAGCGTCGGCGCGAACACGACGTCGCTCCAGGACGCGGTCGCGCCGGCCACGACCTACACGTACCGCGTCAAGGCCTGCAACGCCGGCGGCTGCTCCGCGTACTCGAACACCGCGCAGGCGACGACGCCGGCCGCGGCCGCCCCGCCCACCGCGACGACGCTCCCCGCATCCGGCGTGACCGCCTCCGCCGCCACGCTGAACGGCGCCGTCACGCCGAACCTCGCGGCGACGACGGCGTACTTCGAGTGGGGCACGAGCGCGACCTCGCTCACCGCGTCGACGTCCGCCCAGTCCGTCGGCTCCGATGCCACCGTCCACGCGGTCACGGCCGCGCTGTCCGGCCTCGCCCCGGCGACGACCTACTTCTTCCGCGTGGTCGCGCAGAACGCGCAGGGGCGGACGGACGGCGCCGTGCTCAGCTTCACGACGGCGGCCGCGCCGCCGCCGCCGCCCACGCCGCCCGCGGCGCCGAGCCAGCTCTCGGTCCTGGGGACGACCAAGAGCAGCGTGGACCTGGCCTGGAAGGACAACGCCAACAACGAGACCAGCTTCGAGGTCGAGCGGCAGGATCCGCACGGGCAGTTCAGGAAGGTGGCGACGCTGGGGGCCAACGTGACATCTTACTCCGATGGCGGGCTGAAGTCGAAGTCCGACTATGACTACCGCGTACGCGCCTGCAACGCCGTCGGCTGCTCGGCGTACTCGAACCCGGTCTCCGCGAAGACCCACTAGGAAGTCCGACCGTCGACGATGACGAAAACACCGAACGCCGGCATCCCCGCCTTCCGCAGCGGGACGCCCGGCCGCGCCCGGTGCGCGGCCGGGGCTTGGCGTTGCCTCTCCATCGGCCTCCTCCTCCTCGCGCTGACCGTGCCGGCCGCCGCGCAGCAGCACCGCGGCGGCGATGCCGCGGACGACGATCGCGACGGCGTGCCGAATCTCCTCGACCGCTGCCTGTACACCGGGGCCGGCGCCCGCGTCGACGACGTCGGCTGCCCGCTGAAGCAGGACGAGCGCGACGACGCGCGGACCATCCTGATCGCCGCCGGGGCGCTCCTGGTGCTGCTCACGCTGGGCGGCGTCCTCTGGGTCCGGCGCGCGCGCCGGGAGGCGGCGCCGGAGGAGCACGTCCCGCTGATCCTGTTCGCGCCGCAGCCGGGGCACGCGCCGCTTCCGGCGCCGCCGCCGCGGACGGCCGCGCCGCCCGAGCGGGCGAACGCCCCGCCGCCGGCCGGCCGCGCGGGGCCGCCGGGCGCCGTGCCGCCTCCATTCGCCCCCGCCGCGCCGCCGGCCGCCGCACCGTCTCTCCCCGTCCCGTCCGCGCCGCCGCCGGCCGCCGCGCCGGGGTGGCCCGAGCCGGCCGCGCCCGGCATCGGCTCCTTCGGCGAGCCGCCGACGCCGCGCCCCGGCAACGGCGGCGGCATCGTCTCCGGGGCCTCCGCCGCGGACAGCACGCTGCGCCTGTTGCCGGGTCGCCTCGAGGTGCTGGCCGGCGCCGGCGACCGCGAGATCCGCTTCGTTCAGGGATCGGCCGCGGTGACCGAGATTACGGTGGGGAGGCAGACGGGGCCGGCCACGCGCCACCTCCAGCTTCCGGCGCCGACCGTGAGCCGGCTGCACGCGCGGCTGCGCTACGAGAGCGGGAGCTGGAGCATCGCGAACCTGTCGCGGACGAACCCGGTGGTCGTGAACGGCGCGCCGATGAGCGACGTCACGGCCGAGCACCGGTTGTGCGAGGGGGACCGGATCGAGGTCGGGGAGTATATCTTCATCTTCCATGAGCGGTAGTCGCATGCGGACGCTCCAGCGGACCGGATGGTGGAGCGAGCGCGGACAGCGGCCATCGAACGAGGACGCGGCGCTCAGCCTGACGCTGGCGGACGACGCGGAGCTGGTCGCCGTGGCGGACGGGATGGGCGGCCACGCGGCCGGCGAGGTGGCCAGCCGGGCGGCGCTCGAGGCGCTCTCGGCCGCGCTGCGCGGCGGCGCCGGGCTGCGCGAGGCCGTGCTCCAGGCGAACGCCGCGGTGCGCGACCTGGCCGAGCAGGACCCGGAGCGCGCCGGGATGGGCACGACGCTCGTCGTGCTGCTCCGCCGCGGCGGGCGCTACGAGGTCGCGAACGTCGGCGACAGCCGCGCCTACCGGCTCGATGCCGCGGGGCTGCGCCAGCTCACGCACGACCACTCCTTCGCCGCCGAGGTGGTCCGCCGCGGCGAGATGACCGACGAGGAGGCGGCGCGCTCGCCGTGGCGGAACGCGCTGACCCGGGCCGTCGGCGGCCAGCCCGACATCGAGGTGGACCTCTTCGGGCCGTTCGACGCCGGCGAGCCCCACGCGGTTCTCCTGTGCACGGACGGGGTATACCGCGTGCTGGGCGCGGCGGAGCTGGCCGAGCGCCTGGCCGGCGGCGCGCCGGCCGACGCCGCCGCCCGCGCCCTCGCCGACGACGCGATCCGCGCCGGCAGCGAGGACAACGTGACGGCGGCGGTCGTCGTGTTCGGCGGGTGGGGGGAGGCGGCGGAGGGCGCGGCCCGGACCTCCGCGGCCGCGGAGCCCGCGCCCTTCGCCCGCGAGCGTGCGGCGCCGGTGCACCGCCAGATCCACGACCCCGACCCGGCGTCGCGGACGCTGCACCCGCCGCGGCGCAGCCGGGCGGTGTGGCGCTGGCGGATGCTCGAGGGCGCCGTGTTCCTGGTGGCGATCCTGCTCCTGCTCGGCCTGATGGTCGGCCTCGTCTTCTTCATGGATTAGGGCGGGGAGCGCATCGTGCCGGGGTACGTCAAGCAAGGGATCGGATGAGCGAGCGAGACGGCGGCGGGGGAGCGCCCCGCCTGGACGGACTGGAGGCCGAGTTCGACATCGGCCGGGAGCTGGGCCGCGGCGGCAGCGCCGTGGTGTACCTGGCTCTCGAGCGCGAGCTCGGCCGCCCGGTGGCCATCAAGGTCATCCGGCCGGGCTACGCCCAGGCGGAGGAAGCCGTCGCGCGGCTGGAGCGGGAGGCCCGCACGCTGGCGCGGCTGCAGCACCCGAACATCGTCTCGCTCTACGGCACCCGCCGCCTCGGCGACGGCGGCATCGCGCTGATCATGCAGTACATGGCGGGGTGCACGCTGAAGGAGTGGATCCGCGCGAAGGGCGCCTGCGACTTCGACGAGACGACGCGGATCCTGGCGGAGATCGCCCGGGCGCTGGCCTACGCGCACCGGCGCCGCATCGTGCACCGGGACATCAAGCCCGAGAACATCTACCTGGATGCGGAGGCCGGGGTCGCGCGGCTGTCGGACTTCGGCATCGCGCGCGTCTGGGACACGGAGTCGTCGCTCACGGTGACGGGGCTGGCGATCGGCACGCCGGCGTACATGTCGCCGGAGCAGATCGACGGCAGCGAGCTGGACGGGCGCAGCGACCTGTACTCGCTCGGGCTGGTCGGCCACGAGATGCTGACCGGCAGGCGGCCGTGGGCGGACCAGAACCTCTACGGCATCATCTACAAGCAGAAGCACGAGGCGCTCGCGTCGCTGGCGGAGCTGCGGCCGGGGATCCCGGACCGCCTGCGCCTGGCCATCGAGGGCGCGCTGGAGAAGGACCCCGCGGCGCGCTGGGCCACGGCGGACGACATGCTCGCCCAGCTGCTGAGCGCGGACGACGCGCGCGCCGGCGCCGCCGCGCCGGGCACGGCCGCCGCCGCGGCGGCGGCCGCGGAGGAGCCCGCGGTCGACGATGCGCCCACCATGCTCTACCGCCGCCCCGGCGCGGACGAGCCGGCGGCGGAGGACGCCCCCGCCGCGGCCGCCGCGCCGGAGGAGCCGGCGGCGCCCGAGCCCGAGCCGGAGCCGGAGGCCGAGCCCGACGCCGCGCAGGTCCTGGCCTCGCTGCAGATCTTCGAGGACGAGTACGACGACGAGCGCGAGGCTCACGCCCGCCGCGGCGGCACGCGAAAGCGGTCGCGCGCGCTGATGATCGTGGCCGGCGTGGCCGTGGTCCTCGTCGCCGGGACGGTCGCCGCGATCGCGGCGCTCCGCCCCGGCCGGCCGGCCGGCGGCGCGTGGAGCGCGGTGCCGGCCGGCGGGGGCGCATCCGCGGCCGGCGTGGATGGCGAGGTGCGCGGCGCCGCCGCGGCGCTCTCGGGCCCCGCCGCCCCGCCGGCGCCGGCCGCGGACCCGGCCGCCGGCGCGCCCGACCGGATCGTGGCGCTGGTCGATTCGATGCTGCGTGGCCCGGCCGGCGGGCCGGTGCCGGCGCCGCTCGAGGTGCGCGTCGAGGACGCGCAGGGCCGGCCGGTCCCGAACGCCGCGGTCGAGTTCCAGGTCATGGCCGGCGGCGGCTTCGTGGCACCGACCGTGACGACGACGGGCACCGACGGCCTCGCCCGCGCGAGCTGGACGCTCGGCGCCGCGGCGGGGTCGAACGTCGCCGTGGCGACCGTGGCCGGGATCGTCGGCACCGCCGCCGTCTTCCGGGCCGATGCGCGCGTGGCCGGCGTGCCGCACCTCGTCGTCCTGAAGGGCGCGGACCAGCAGGGCGACCCCGGCGCGCGCCTCCCCGACGACATCGCCGTGCGCGTCGAGGACGGCTCCGGCCGGGCGGTGCCGAACGCGGTCGTCCGCTTCCGGGTGCTGGCCGGCGGCGGCTCGGTGGACCGGCCGGCCGCCCGCACCGACGCCGACGGCATGGCGCGCACCGGCTGGAAGCTCGGCACGGTCGAGGGACGGAACGTGCTGGTCGCGCAGGCCGAGGGGCTGGATGCGCCGCCGATCCGGATCGACGCCCGCACCGCCGGCGCGCGCCTGGCCGTCCGGCCGGAGATCGCCGCCGGCGGCACGCACACCTGCGAGCTGAACGAGCAGGGCCAGCCGGTCTGCTGGGGGAGCAACGCCCGCGGGCAGCTCGGCGGCGCCAGCGCGCGGCGCGACGGCGAGCCGGTGCGCGTCGCGTCGCCCCGCCGCTTCGCCTCGCTCGCCGCCGGCACGTCCCACACCTGCGGCCTGGCGACGACGGGCGAGGCGTTCTGCTGGGGCGCGAACGACAGCGGCCAGCTCGGCGACGGCACGACCCGCCCGAGCGCGAAGCCGACGCCCGTCGCCGGCCGGCGCCGCTTCACCGCCGTCGCCGCCGGCGCGTCCCACACCTGCGCGCTCGCGACCGGCGGCGCCGCCTACTGCTGGGGCGCGAACGACGACGGCCAGCTCGGCGATGGCAGCCGCGGCGCCCGCTCCGCCCCCGTCGCCGTGAGCAGCGCCACGGCGTTCCGCAGCCTCGTGCCGGGCTGGTCCCACACCTGCGCCGTCTCCATCGACGACGAGGCGTTCTGCTGGGGCAACAACGATCACGGCCAGCTCGGCGACGGCACCACGAGCGACCGCCTGGCGCCCGCCCGCGTGGCCGGCGGCCTCCACTTCTCCGCGCTCACCGCCGGCAGCGCCCACACCTGCGGCATCACCGGCGCCGGCGCCGTCTACTGCTGGGGGCGCAACACCTACGGCCAGCTCGGCTCGGGCGACGCCGCCGACCGCGACCAGCCGGCGAAGGTCGACTTCAACGGCGCCTTCGTGCGCGTGAGCGCCGGCGGCGTGCACACCTGCGCGCTCACCGCCTACGGCGACGCCTACTGCTGGGGGCGCAACGTCTACGGCCAGCTCGGCGACGGCACGACCACCGAGCGCTCGCAGCCGACGCTCGTCGTCGGCGGCCTCCGCTTCGCCTCCATCCGCACCAGCGGCTCCCACACCTGCGGCACCACCGTCTCCGGCGAGGACTACTGCTGGGGCTACAACGCCGACGGCCAGCTCGGCGACGGCACGAAGACGAACCAGGCGCGGCCCGTGAGGGTGCTCCGGCGGTGATAGTCGAATTCTCGGGTATCGGAACGGATTTTTTTCACAGGGAGCTTGGGAGCGGGGGAGAACGGCCTGAGCCGGTGGGGGGCGGGGTTCGTCGCATTTGAGACATCCTTTTGGGGGTTGGACCGGTGGAACGAGGGTCACCGGTCCAACCCCCAGCTCGTTCTCCGGCGACGGAGGCGGCGCAACCCGGACCCGACTTCAAGAGTGGATCCGTTCGCCGCAGCCGCTGCTCTCCACCGCGTCGGGCTGTTCTCCCCCGCTCCCAAGCTCCCTGTGAAAATCGTCGTTCTCTACTTCTTCTCGACCTTCCGCACCGTCGGCCCCGTCGCGTTCTCCACCGGCGCCAGCGACCGCAGGTAGCGGTAGATCGCGCGCACGTCCGTCTCGCTCATCGAGCGGAACGCCGTCCACGGCATGTGCGTGCCGTCCACGAGCTTCCCCGCCCGGAACCGGGCGACGAAGCGGTCCTCGCTCCACGACGTGATGTGGCCGGTCTTCGCGTCCGGCGTGAGGTTCGGCGTCGTGAAGAGGATCGTGGGATCGCCGTCGTCCCGCATCTCGAGGCCGCCGGCGAACTTCGGACCGGTGAACGAGCCGTCCACCATGCTCCGCTTCGTGTGGCAGCCGACGCACTCGGCCACGAAATTCGCGAGGTACGCGCCGCGCTCGACGGTCGGCGCTTCGGCGGGCGCCGCCGCCCGCGCGGGCGCGCTGGGGCCGCTCGGGCGGATCAGATAGGAAAGGATCAGCTTGCCGAGGTAGTTCGGTCGGCGGTCCGGCACCGGGTTGTAGACCGCCGGCTGCGAGCGCAGGAACGAGATCAGCGCGACGACGTCGTCGTCGCTCAGGTCCTGGTAGTTCATGAACGGCACGGCGGCCCGCCCGTCCGGCCGCACGTTGTGCCGGAGCATGCGCGCGAGCTGCCCGTCGGTGAAGCGGCCGATCCCCGTCGCGCGGTCCGGCGTCAGGTTCGGCGTCCAGATCGTGGCGACGGGGAGACGGAACTCGTTGCCGCCGGCGAGCGGCGGCTCCTCCCCCGCGTCCAGCTTCTTTGCCTGCTCCGCCGTCATGTGGCAGTAGGCGCAGTGCGCCGGGCCGTACGCCAGGTAGCGGCCCTTCGCGATGATCACCGGGTCCGCGCTGGCGTGCAGCCTCGGCTCAGCCACGTCGAACGTCTGGTTGTAGCGGAACGGCGCCGCCGCGGCGATGCCGATGACCACGACCACGGCGAGCCCGGCGATCCCGAGCGCGATCCGCTTCACCTTGCGCATATCGTTCTCCCTCCGAGGGGGTTCTCTCGACGGCGCCAACGATCGGCATCACGGGGCGGCGCAACCAGGGTCGATCGAACCAGGAGTGCCGGCGGAGGGGGACGTGCGGGCGTCGGCGTGCGAACACCTTTTTTCACCGGGCGCAAGGGAGCTAGAGAGAACTGCAATGAGGCGGCGCGACCGGCGTCGCACCCGCATGCTTTCTTGAGGTGGACCGGCGGTACGCCGGTCACCGGGGCGACTTCATTCTTCGAACTGGACCGGCGGACCGAAGGTCATCGGTGCAACTCCGTCGTTCGAGGTGGATCGCCGTGAGGCGGGTCGCCGGTTGCAGCGTTGGACCGGGAATCCGCGGCTCACCGGTCCAACTCGAAATCGCTGTATCCACGTCGGAGCCGGCGTCGCCCGGTCCAGATTTCGAATGTGATGCGTTGGCCGGGCACGCGCCCCACGCCGCGCGTCCTCCCGTGCTCCCCTGCTCCCTGTGAAAAAGTTCCTTCGGATGCCGACGCACCGCGGCGGCCCGCGTTCCTTGACGCTCGCCGCCGCGGGGCCGTACGATTGCGCACCGCCATGCATTCATCCAGGGAGGCTCCCTTGCTCGAGACCGTGCCCACGTCCGCCCCCGCCGCGCCGGCGTCCGACGCGCGTCGCCTTCACGACGAGTACGTCTTCCCGTGCGTGAAGCCGTACTACTCCGAGCCGCTCGTCCTGACCGAGGCGAGCGGCGTGCGGGTCCGCGACGACCGCGGGCGCGAGTACCTCGACCTGTTCGCCGGGATCCTGACCACGTCGGTCGGCCACTGCCATCCGGAGGTGGTCGACCGGGTCACGGAGCAGCTCCGGCGCCTCGGGCACACGTCCACGCTCTACCTGACCGAGGGGGAGGGCGCCGTGGCGGAGCGCCTGGCGCGCATCGCGCCCGGCCGGCTGAAGCGCACGTTCTTCACGAACAGCGGCTCGGAGGCGATCGAGACGGCCATCATGATCGCGTCGATGTACACGGGGCGCAGCGAGATCGTCGCGCTGCGCCACGCCTACTCCGGGCGCACGATCATGACGTCCAACATCACGGCGCACTCGACGTGGCGCCCGCTGGAGAGCCAGGTCGCCGGGATCAAGCACGCCAAGGGGCCCTACCCGTACCGCTGCCCGTTCCACGACCCGTGCGACGGCTCCTGCGTCGACCGCTTCGCCCGCGAGCTGATCGAGGTCATCGAGACGACGACGTCGGGGCGGCCGGCCGCGTTCATCGCCGAGCCGATCCAGGGCGTCGGCGGCTACGTCGTGCTCCCGCCGGCGTACGTCCGGCGCGCGGCCGAGATCATCCGCTCCTACGGCGGCCTCTACATCTCCGACGAGGTGCAGACCGGCTTCGGCCGCTCCGGCGGCCGCTGGTTCGGCATCGAGCACTCCGGCGTCGAGCCGGACATCATGGTCATGGCGAAGGGGATCGCGAACGGCGCGCCCGTCGGCGCCACGATGACCACCGACGAGATCGCCGCCGCCTGGAGCTCGAAGACGATCTCGACGTTCGGCGGCAACCCGATCTCCATGGCTGCGGCCGAGGCCACGCTCGACGTCCTGGCGCGCGAGGATGCGCCCGCGCGCGCCTCGGCGCGCGGCGCCCAGCTCCGCGCCGGCCTCGAGGCGCTCCAGAGCCGCTACCCCTGGATCGGCGACGTGCGCGGGATGGGACTCATGCAGGCGCTCGAGCTCGTCGACGACCCCGTCGCCAAGACGCACTCTCCGGCCAAGGCCGCATCTCTCCTCGAGGCCGCCAAGGACGAGGGCGTCCTCATCGGCCTCGGCGGCCGCTACGGCAACGTGATCCGCATGGGCCCGTCGCTGCTCATCACGGAGGACGAGATCGCCGAGGGGCTGGAGAAGCTGGGGCGGGCGTGCGCGCGGGTGGCGTAGCCCGCTGACCCACCCCGTCCCGTCCCGAATTCGGGCTCGGGCTCGGGCTCGGTTTCTTCCCGGACCCGGACCCGGTCCCGGCTGTCCCCGAGACACAGCCGGGACCGGGTCCGGGGCCTGCGGCCGCGGGGCCGGGTCCGGGAACATCCTCTCACCCCGATCGGGACGACCCTCCGGATGAATGCGAGCCGCCGCTCCGCCTCGCGGATCCTGTCCACTGCGCTGCTGGCCGTGGCCGTGGCCGCCGCGGCGCCGGCCCGCCCCGCCGCGGCGCAGTCCGCGCCCCGCGCCCGCGACCTCGGCGTGCCGTTCGACGGCACGCCAGGGCCGCTCGACGCCATCACGGACGTGGCCGGCGTCGAGGTCGGGCACGTGACGCTCGTCGCCGGGAGCGGCCGGCTCGTGGTGGGGAAGGGGCCGGTCCGGACCGGCGTGACGGCGATCCTGCCGCGCGGGAAGCGCGACCCGGACCCGGTCTTCGCCGGCTGGTTCACGCTGAACGGCAACGGCGAGATGACCGGCACCACCTGGGTCGAGGAGTCCGGGACGCTCGAGGGGCCGATCCTGATCACGAACACGCACAGCGTCGGCGTGGTGCGGGACGCCACGATCCAGTGGGAGCTGAAGCACATGCCCGGCTTCCTCTGGTCGCTCCCGGTCGTGGCGGAGACGTGGGACGGCGTGCTGAACGACATCAACGGCTTCCACGTGAAGCCGGAGCACGCGCTCGCCGCGCTCGACGGCGCCGCCGGCGGGCCGGTCCGGGAGGGCGCGGTCGGCGGCGGCACCGGCATGATCTGCAACGGCTTCAAGGGCGGGATCGGCACGGCGTCGCGCCGGCTGCCGCCCGAGGCCGGCGGCTGGACCGTCGGCGTGCTCGTGCAGTGCAACTATGGCCGGCAGCGCGACCTGCGCATCGCCGGCGTGCCGGTCGGGCGCGAGATGCCGCCGGGGCTGTGCGCGGCCGGCGAAGCGCCGACCCAGCCCGGGCTCCGCAACCTGCCGAAGTGCGCCTCGCCCGCGTCCGGCGGCGCCCTCCCGGACCGGGAGCTCGGCTCGATCATCATCGTCGTCGCCACGGACGCGCCGCTGCTCCCCCACCAACTGAAGCGCCTGGCGCGGCGCACGACGCTCGGCCTCGGCCGCGAGGGGAGCAGCTCGGGGAACGGCTCGGGCGACATCTTCATCGCCTTCTCCACGGCCGCCCGCGGGCTCGCCGCCGACACCGGCGCCGTCCCGCTCACGATGCTGGCGAACGGCCGTCTCGACCCGATCTTCGCCGCGACCGTCCAGGCCACGGAGGAGGCGGTCACGAACGCCATGGTGGCCGCGGAGACGACCACGGGCGCCGACGACGTGCGGGCGAACCGCCTGCCGCACGACCGGCTGCGGGAGATCCTCGCGAAGTACGGGCGGCTGGAGAGGGGGCGGTGAGGGCCCCGTACGGACCCGACCCGTACTCCGCTGCCGATCCGGGCTCCGAGTCGGACCCGGACCCGCGGCCGAAGGCCGCGGACCCGGTCCCGGACCCGGTCCGTTTCCCCTTTCCGGGGGCGATTCCTTCTGACCGGAGCGCGACGACATGGTGACGACGATCGATGTGCGATCCGCGGCGGGCGCCGGCGCCGCCGGCGCGGAGGAGCGCCGCGAGGCCCGCGCGAAGGTGGTGACCTACCTGATCCTCACGCTCCTGTTCAGCTCGATCTTCTATGCGCTGATCATCTCGGCGGGGTCGCTGTCGGTCCACGGCGGGGCGTACGTGTTCGCGCTGATGTGGTCGCCGGGGACGGCGGCGCTGCTGACGCGGCTGCTCCGCCAGCGCAACCTGCGCGGCGAGGGGTGGGGGTGGGGCGGCACGCGCTGGCAGCTCCTGGCCTACGTCCTCCCGATGGCGTACGCGACCGTGGCGTACGGCGCGGTCTGGCTCCTCGGGCTCGGCGGCGTGCACGCGTACGAGCGCAGCATGCTCGTGTTCCTCACGCTCGGCACGGCGCAGTCGTGCCTGAGCGCGCTGGGCGAGGAGCTGGGGTGGCGCGGGCTCCTCGTCCCGGAGCTCGCGAAGCTGACCAGCTTCACGCGCACCTCCCTGATCAGCGGCGGCATCTGGGCGCTCTGGCACATGCCGCTCATCCTGTTCGCGGACTACAACAGCGGCACGCCGAAGTGGTTCGCGGTGCTCTGCTTCGCGGTGATGGTCGTCGCCATCGCGTTCCCGTTCGCGTGGCTGCGCCTGGTCTCGGGCAGCGTCTGGACCGGGATGTTCCTGCACGCCAGCCACAACCTCTGGATCCAGGGCTTCTTCGACCGGATCACCGTGGACACCGGCACGACCCGCTGGTACACGACGGAGTTCGGCGCCGCGCTCGCGCTCACGACGACCGTCGTCGCATTCGTCTTCTGGCGCCTGCGGGACCGCGTGCCGAGCACGGCCGGCGCGCTCGCGGGCGGGACGGCAGACAGCCCCGAGCCGGCGGCCGCCGGACTCACCCCCACTCCGAGCGAGCCATGAACACACCCCGTCGATCCCTCATCGCCGCCTGCGCCTGCGCCGGCGTCCTCGGGCTCGCGGGCGCCGCCGCCGCGCAGCGCGCCGCCGCGCCCGCGTACGCCGTCACCGCCCGCCTCGCCATCGGCGGCGACGGCGGCTGGGACTACCTCACGGTCGCGCCGGACGGCCACAGGCTGTTCGTCTCCCGGAGCACGCACGTCCAGGTCGTGGACCTCGACCGGGACAGCGTGGTGGGCGACATCCCGAACACGCCCGGCGTCCACGGCATCGCGCTCGTGCCGGCGGTCGGGCGCGGCTTCACCAGCAACGGGCGCGACTCGTCGGTCACGATCTTCGACCTGAAGACGCTGGACGTGCTCGGCCGCGTCCACATCCCGGGGCGGAACCCCGACGCCATCGCGTTCGAGCCGGCGTCCGGCCGCGTCTTCACCATGAACGGCGGCAGCGGCAGCGCGACGGCGCTCGATCCCGCCACCGGCGCGGTCGTCGGCACGGTCGAGTTCGGCGGCAAGCCGGAGGCGGCCGCGAGCGATGGCAACGGCCGCTTCTACATCAACGTCGAGGACCGGAGCGAGGTCGTGGCGGTGGACCCGCGCCGCCTCGCGGTGGAGGCGCACTGGCCGCTGGCGCCGTGCGAGGAGCCGACCGGGATGGCCATCGACCGGGTGCGGCACCGGCTCTTCGTCGGCTGCGGCAACCGCATGATGGCGGTCGTGGACGCGGAGTCCGGGAAGGTCGTGGCGACGCTCCCGATCGGCGGCGGCGTCGACGGCGTCGCCTTCGACTCCGCGGCCGGGCTGGCGTTCAGCTCGAACGGCGAGGGGACGATCACGGTCGTGCGCGGGGGGGCCGGGGACCGCTACGCGGTCGCGCAGACGGTGCCGACGCAGCTCGGCGCGCGCACCATCGCGCTCGACCCGCCGACGCACCGCCTGTTCCTCCCGGCGGCGCGCTACGGGCCGCGCCCGGCGCCGACGCCGGACATGCCGACGCGCCGCCCGCCGGTGATCCCGGGGTCGTTCACGGTGCTCGTCGTCGCGTCGGGCGGCGCGGCGCACTCCGACCACCATCCGTGACGCCGCCGGCGGCACGGGCGTCTCGGAGCGCGCCGCCGGGCGGCGTGGTTTGAACGCGACGTCGCCCGCCTCTACATTGCCGGCCGTCCGGAACCCGCCGGACGCCGCCGACACCCGTGCCCCGCTTCCGATGACGCCTGTACGCCCGATCAACCGACGCCGGTCCCACGGCGCGCTGCTCGCCGCCGCGCTGGTCCTGGGCGCGTGCGCGCCGGCCGCGCGCCCGACCGCGCCGACGCCCACGCCGCCGCCGGCGCGCCGCCCCGCCGCCCCCTCCCTCGTGCCGATGCCGGCCTCCGTCCGCTTCGCGCCGGCGGACACGTTCACGCTGGACACGACGGCCATCATCGCCGTCATGTCCGCCGACGGCGAGGCCGTCCGCATCGGCCGGTACCTGGCCGGCATCGTGGGCACCACCGCCACCACGACGCCGCGCGTGCTCAGCCGGCCCGACGCCGTGCCGCCGGGGAGCATCGAGCTGGCGCTCGAGCCCGGCCGCGCCGACCTGGGCGACGAGGGCTACGAGCTGACCGTGGACCGGCAGCGCGCCCGCATCGCCGCGCGCGCGCCGGCCGGCCTCTTCTACGGCGTGCAGACGTTCCGGCAGCTCATGCCGGCGAGCGTCGAGTACACGGCGGCGCTGCCGCGCGCGTTCCGCGTGCCGGGCGCGCACATCGTCGACCGGCCGCGCTTCCCCTGGCGCGGCGCCATGCTCGACGTCGCGCGCCACTTCCGGCCGCCGGCGGACGTCAAGCGCTTCATCGACCTGCTGGCGCTCTACAAGCTGAACCGCCTGCACCTCCACCTCGCCGACGACCAGGGGTGGCGCATCGAGATCCCCTCCTGGCCGAACCTCACGAAGATCGGCGGCAGCACCCAGGTCGGCGGGCTCGGCGGCGGCTTCTACACCCGCGCCGACTACGCCGACCTCGTGCAGTACGCGCGCGACCGCTTCATCACGCTCGTGCCCGAGATCGACATGCCCGGGCACATCAACGCCGCCATGGCGTCGTACCCGGAGCTGAACTGCGACGGCGTCGCGCCGCCGCTCTACACGGGCACGCGCGTCGGCTTCAGCGCGCTCTGCCTGGCGCGCGACTCGATCACCTACCGCTTCATCGACGACGTCGTCCGGGAGATCGGCGGCATCACGCCCGGCGATTACTTCCACATCGGCGGCGACGAGGTCGAGAAGCTCACCCACGAGCAGTACCGCGGCTTCGTCGAGCGCGTCGCGGGGATCGTGCAGGCGCACGGCAAGCGCATGATCGGCTGGGGCGAGATCGCGCCGGCGAACCTGCCGGGCAGCGTCATCGTCCAGCACTGGCGGCCCGACTCCTCCGCCATCGCCGCCGCGCGCGGCTCGAAGATCATCCTCTCGCCCGGCAAGAAGATGTACCTCGACATGCAGTACGACGGCGACACGCCGATCGGGCTGCACTGGGCCGGCTTCATCGACCTGAAGCTCGCCTACGACTGGGACCCGGGGAGCTACATCGCGGGCGTCCCCGAGAGCGCGATCCTCGGCCTCGAGGCGCCGCTCTGGAGCGAGACGATCGGCACCATCAGCGACGTCGAGTACCTCGCCTTCCCGCGCCTCGTCGCCATTGCGGAGAGGGCCTGGTCCCCCGCGAACCGCACCGGCTGGGACGATTTCCGCGCCCGCCTCCGCGGCCAGGTCCCGCGCTGGAAGGCGCTCGGCGTGAACTACTACGACGCACCGCAACTGCGATGAGGGGGGGAGTGGGAGAGCGGGGGAGTGGGGGACGGCCGTTGCTGAGTCCCCCATTCGCCCACTCCTCCACTCCCCCACTCGGCCACTCGACCCGCCGGAGGGAGGTCCGACCATGTCGCCTGCTCCCACGCTCGCGCCCGCGCAGGCACCGGCGGCGCTCGAGGCCGCCGCGATCCGCAAGGCGACGCGTCGCCTGATGCCGTTCCTCTTCCTCCTCTACGTCTTCAACTTCCTCGACCGCACGAACGTCGCGATCGCCGCGCTGCAGATGAACCGCGGCATCGGGCTGAGCGCCGCCGCGTACGGGCTCGGCGCCGGGATCTTCTACGCCGGCTACGTGCTCTTCGAGGTGCCGGCCAACCTGGTGCTGGTGCGGGTGGGCGCGCGCCGCTGGATCGGCCCGATCCTGATGGCCTGGGGCCTCGTCGGCGCGGCGACGATGTTCGTCCGCTCGCCGGCCAGCTTCTACCTGATGCGCTTCCTCCTCGGCATCGCGGAGGCCGGCTTCTTCCCCGGCGTGGTCTACTACCTCAGCCGCTGGTTCCCGACCGAGCAGCGGGCGCGCGCCATCTCCCGCTTCATGGTGGCGATCCCGATCTCCGGCGTGCTCGGCGGCCCCCTCGGCGGCTGGCTCCTCGGCCTGAACGGGAGGCTCGGGCTGGCGGGGTGGCAGTGGCTCTTCCTCATCGAGGGGCTCCCCACCGTCGTGCTCGGCGTCGTCGCGCTCCGCTACCTCACGGACCGCCCCGAGGACGCCGCCTGGCTCGAGCCCGCCGAGCGCGCGGCGCTCGCCGAGCGCATGCGCCGCGAGCACGAGGGCACCGTGGCGCGCCACGGCCACGCCGGCGCGCTGCGCGCCCTCCGCTCCCCCACCGTCTGGCTCCTCTCGATCCCCTACCTGTTGACCGTGGCCGGCGGGCTCGGCTACGTCTTCTGGGTCGCGATCTTCGTCAAGGCCAAGCTCGGCACCACCGACCTCGACACCGGGCTCATCGCCGGCGCCTTCGCGCTCGCCACCGCCGCCGGCATGCTCCTCGTCGGCGCCAGCTCCGACCGCCGCGGCGAGCGCCCGCTCCACGCCGCCGCCTGCGCCGCCGTCGCCGCCGCCGGCGCCTTCGGCGCCGCGCTCCTCCCCAACCCGCTCCTCGCCACGCTCGCCTTCTCGCTCATCCAGCTCGGCGTCGTCGCCTACCTCGTCCCCTTCTGGTGCCTCCCGACCGCCTTCCTCAGCGGCGAGGCCGCCGCCGTCAGCATCGCCCTCATCAACTCCATCGGCAACATCGGCGGCTTCCTCGGCCCCAGCCTCCTCGGCTGGGTCAAGAACGCCACCGGCGGCTTCGACGGCGCCCTCCTCGCCATCGGCGGCGCGGCACTCGTGGCGG
>DASTKT010000064.1:0-22674 GCA_035715725.1 Longimicrobiales bacterium
GTCGCCTGGGACAGCATCCGCGGCGGGCCGCTCGCGGGCGCGACGGTCTACCTGTCGGGGACGAGCCACCGGGCGACGACGGGCGCGGACGGGCGGTTCCGGATCGAGGGCGTGGCGCCCGGGAGCTACACGCTCGGGCTCACGGGCGGCGCGGCGGACTCGCTACCGGCGTACCTGCCGGGGCCGGTCGTCGAGGTGGCGGCGGGGCGCGAGGCGGCCGCGGAGCTGGCGCTGCCGTCGGCCGGCGCGGTCGTGGCCGCCGCCTGCGGGGCGGACACGGCGGGCGAGGCGGGCGCCGGCGGGGCGCGCGGGGCCGGTGCGGGTCGCGATCACGTGGACGACGCACAGCCGGCTGGGCAACGATACGCACGTCCTGGCCGGGAGCGTGGGCGAGGATGGGCGGTACCGGGCGTGCGGCGTGCCGGTGGGCGTCGCGCTCGGGGTGCGCACGCTGCGGGAGCGCGCGTCGGGGTCCGTTGCGAAGAGCCCGGTCGTGCACGTGCGGCTGCCGGCGAGCGGGATCCGGCGGCTGGACCTGGAGGCGCCGGGCGGCGGGCCGTGAAGCCAGGGCGCGGCGGCTCAGCGCGTGGGGCGCGAGCGCGGCCGCTCGTTCGACCCGCCGAGGCGGGTGAGCTGGCGCAGTCCGGTGCCGTCCGGCTTCACGGTATCCGGGGCGGCTTCGGTGCGGGGTCGCCACGGCTCGTGCTCGTGCGCGAGCCAGACCAGCTCGGGGTCGAGCGCGCGCACGCGCAGTTGGCCCTCGGTGTGCGGCTCGTCGAGCTCGCCGAACCAGACCGCCACGTCGCCGCCAACGACGACCGGGCGCCCGCCCGTCTCGACGACGACGACCTGCATGCCGCGGGTGTGGCCCGGCGCCGGGACGAGCCGGAGCCCGGGAAGCAGCTCGAGCTCGCCGTCGACCGGCTCGTACCGCACACCGGGCGCCTCGACCCACTCGCGAATGGTGTAGTCGTCCTCGCTGCGCGCGTCGTCGAGCTCCCGGCGCTGGACGTAGATCGGCCTGCCGGCGAAGAGGTGGTTGCCGCCGCAGTGGTCGAAGTGCAGGTGCGTGTTGACGACGATGTCGATGCCGGCGAGGTCGAAGTTCTGCTCGCTCAGTGGATGGAGGCGGGGATCGAGGTCGGCCACCGCCGGGTGCAGCTCCGTCATGCCGGTGTCGACCAGCACGCGCGCAGCGGGATGCTCGATGACGTGCACGTAGACCGGCATCCGCTCGCCCTCGGCGAGCAGGTCGGCAACGCGGATCGGCGTGACGGTGATCGAGGCGGCAGCGGTCATTCTGCTCCCGCCTTCATCGCGATCACGTGCTCCACGAACTGGTCGAGGGCGATCTCGGTCCCCTGCTGCCAGCCCGACACCTTGTTTTTCTCGAGGTCGGATTCATCCCGGTGCAGCGCCGTGAAGACGTAGCGGGTGCCGGCTCCCACGCTTTCCATCGTCATGATGGCGGTGATCGGAACGTCGTCGAAGACCGCCGGACGATAGCCGGGGAACAACATGGAGGTCCAGACGAGTCGCTCCATCGGACTCACCTCCAGGAAACAGCCGAGGTTGGGAACCTCCTGACCGTCCGCCGTCGCGATGTCGATGCTGAAGATGCCGCCCGGTCGGACGTCCATCTCGGCTCGCGACACACGCCCCCAGGGCCTGGGCATGTACCACTCCTTGAGATGCTCCGGTTTTGTCAGCGCTTCCCAGACGAGATGCCTGGGAGCGTCGATGAACCGCTCGAGAACCAGATCGAGCTTCGGATCGATCGCGAAGCCTGCGCTCATGAGTCGGATCCCCTTTCCTTTAGTTGTTTGACGTACGCGTCGAACCGGTCCAGTCGGGCTTCCCACAACCGACGCTGCTCGCTCAGCCAGTCCTCCGCCACTTTGAACCGTTCGGGCACGATCTCGTACGTCCGCACCCGCCCCCGCTTCCTCGACTTCACCAATCGGCTCCGTTCGAGCACCGCCAGGTGCTCCACGAACGAGGGGAGCTTCATGTCGAACGGTGCTGCCAGCTCGCTGACCGTGGCCGGTCCGACCGACAGCTGCTCCAGGACCCTCCGCCGAGTCGAGTTGGACAAGGCATGAAAAACGTCGTCAGCGACCGCGGATCGAACCATTGCAGCACCCGTCCATCGGTTGGGCTCCCTGATCGGACGAGGGAATCTAGGCACCCAAAACACTTAGGTCAATACCTAAGTATCGTGGCTCGGATCGCCAGGCGATCGAGGCCGTGCGAGAAATCGAGTCCACACGGCTCATTGCCCGCTTCGGACGGTCTGGCGCGCTGCTGGCCGCCGTGAAGGAGGAGCCCGAAAGGGCGAAGGCCGCCGTACGAATTTCAGACTGCTGCGACAGATCTCGGAGAACGCGACGAACTGGCCGTCGGGCGACCAGGCCGGGGGTATGATGGCGCCGGCAAGGAAGCACCTGGGGTGCAATGGCGTGCCCGGCCGGGCTGCGAGGCCGGCGGTCCGGCGCCACCGGAGCGCGCACGGCCTCTCCCACCTAAGACGGCGGCTCCGCCGACCGAGCGCTCGTACGCCGGCCTCCGACGACCGGCCGCGTGACGCGCCGGCCGCACGCGAAGCGAACGGAATCTCGCCACGCTCGGACGGACCGATCCTTCGCGCGGACGGCGGTTGCATGCGGGCGGACCGGTCGCTGGATCTCGGGCGTGGGCGGGGTCGTGGAAATAGCGGTCGCCTCCCGGCTCGTCGCCGCCGCGGTGGAGGGCCGCTGACATGGCGAAAGCCGCGGGGGATAGCCGATCGCGTGTCGTGACCGGAGTCGGGCTGGGCGTGCTCGGCGCCGCGCGCCTCTCGCTCCTCCTCCTCGCCTGCTGCCCGCGCCAGCGCGTGGTCATCGGCCCGGCCCACCGGCTGCCGAGGCCCGAGGACATCGTGCTCCCCGTCCCGAGGGAGGTCTACGACGTCTCGGACACGATCACCGAGGCGGGGATGCGGAACGTCCTCTTCCACGTGGACGACGACATCCGTCTCGGCATCCGCCGCCTGCTTCCGGGGCGGCACGAATCGCTTCGGCAAGCTCTACATCTCCGCATCAACCGCGAACTCCGTCTTGACAGGCCCATCGGCAGAAGCCATAGGTAGTCTATGGCCTCTCGCAAACGCGACCTGCTGCCCGGCACCCTGGACATGCTGATCCTCAAGACGCTCAGCGTGTCTCCGATGCACGGCTACGGCATCGCCCAGCACATCAAACGGCTCTCGCGCGATGTGCTCCAGGTGGAGGAGGGCTCGCTCTACCCGGCCCTCCAGCGCTTGCGCCAGCGCGGCTGGCTCAAGGCCGAATGGGGACAGACGCCGAAGAACCAGCGGGCGCGCTACTACACCATTACCGCAAAGGGGCGTGAGCAGCTCGGCGAGGAGGAGGCGGGGTTTGGCGAGCTGGTCACGGCCATTCAGCGCGTATTGCGAGGCGCAACGTGAATCTGACCGAAGCATGGAACCGCGTGCGCGACCGTCTGCGTCGCGATCGGCTCGCGTCCGAGCTCGATGAGGAGCTGCGCTTCCACCGGGCGATGCTGGAGCGTGACGAGAGGGAGGGCGGCGCTTCGGCGGAGGAGGCGCAGCGGCTGGCGAGGGTCGCGTTCGGCAGCGCCACGTATCACAAGGAGCGCGCCCGTGACCTGTGGAGCCTGGGCTGGGTTGACGACGTGCTGCAGGACGTTCGCTACGCAGGTCGCGGTCTGCGCGCCAGGCCCGGCTTCACCCTCGCGGTCGTGCTGACGCTGGCCCTCGGCATCGGCGCCAACGCGGCGATCTTCTCGATCGTCGACCGGCTGCTCTTCCGGCCGCCGCCGATGCTCGCTCACCCGGCGCTGACCCACCGCATCTACGTTGCGCAGAGCGATCGAGGCCGGGAGGGTGTATGGCCCGGCATCTCGTACGCGCGCTGCCTGGATTTCACGCGTTGGACAACGTCCTTCGCGCGCACCGCGGAGTTCAGCTGGGCGAAGCTCGCCGTCGGCGTGGGCGACGACGCGCGCGAGATGCCGGTGGCCGCCGTGAGCGCGAGTTTCTTCGGTTTCTTCGACGCGCCCCCCGCTCTCGGCCGCTATTTCACGACGCGCGAGGACACGGTACCGAGTGGAACGCCCGTCGTCGTGCTCAGCCACGCCTTGTGGGAGGTTCGCTTCGGCGGACGGACGGACGCCCTCGGCGCCACGGTCCAGATCGGGCCCACCATGTACACGGTGATCGGGGTCGCGCCGGCCGGCTTCGCGGGTCTGTGGCCGACGCAACCGCCCGCCGCCTACATCCCCATCACCTCGTATGCGGCGACCTCGGGTTTCCGCAGCAGCCCCGGCGACGGCTGGTGGCAGACGTACCACTGGAACTTCGCGCAGATGCTTGCCGAGCGGAGGCCGGGGGTGACCGTCGCCCAGGCACACGCTGATCTCACCAACGCGTACCGGCGGAGCTACGCGGCGCAGCGGGCCATGAGCCCGGACGTGGCTCCGATCGAGGTCGCGCGCCCACGCGCGATCGTCGCATCGGTCCTCGCCGAGCGTGGGCCGAACGAGACCCGCGTCGGGAAGGTGGCCAGGCTGGTCGCCGCGATGGCGGTCGTGGTCCTGCTCATCGCCTGCGCCAACGTCGCCAATCTGCTCCTCGCGGGCGCGCTGCGCCGGCGCCGTGAGATCGCGGTTCGTCTGGCGTTGGGCGTGAGCCGGGCGCGTCTCTTCTCGCAACTGCTCAGCGAGAGCCTGCTGTTCGCGCTCCTCGGCGGCGCGGCGGGGGTGGTCGTGGCGCAGTGGAGTGGCGGGTTGCTCCGCTCGTTGTTCCTGCCGGAGGACGCGACGACGACCGTGCTCGGCGATCCGCGCACTCTCACCTTCGCGGGAGCCGCGGCACTGATCGCGGCGCTGCTCACCGGGCTCGCGCCGGTGTGGCAGAGCCGGCGCGCGGATCTCACGCAGGACCTCAAGGCGGGCGCGCGCGAGGGCACGTATCATCGCTCGCGCACGCGTGCCGTGCTGCTCATCGTGCAGGGCGCGTTCTCGGTGGTGCTGCTCGTGGCCGCCGGCCTCTTCGTGCGCAGCCTGCAGCACGTGCGCGAGCTGCGCCTTGGCTACGACGTGGACCCCGTGCTCGTCGTGGAGCTCAACATGCGCGGCGTGAAGCTCGACGGCGCGCATGCGGTCGCCCTGCGTCAGCGACTCCTCGAGCGGGCGCAGGACCTGCCGGGCGTCCAGCACGCGGCACTCCACACGAGTATCCCGTTCTGGCGCACGCTCGGGCGCGAAGGTCTTGGCGTCGACCTGCGCGTCGCCGGGATCGACTCCGTGGACCTGCTGGGTGAGTTCTACCTCGACGCCGTGACCCCCGACTACTTCGCGACGATGGGCACGCGCATCCTTCGCGGCCGCGGCATCGGCGAGCAAGACGTGGCCGGCGCACCCGCCGCCATGGTCGTGAGCGAGGCGATGGCGAAGGTGCTCTGGTCGGGGAAGGATCCGATCGGCCAGTGCGTGCGCGTCATCGAGTACGGAACAACCGGTAAGGAGCCGCCCTGCACGTACGTCGTGGGCGTCGCCGAGGACATCAAGAGCCAGAGTCTGAGCGACGACGAGGGCTTCTACTATTACCTTTCCTCGGCGCAGTTCCATCCGCAGCAGACCGGCCTGTTCGTGCGAACGCACGGCGACGCGGCGGGGCAGGCGGAGGCGATCCGCCGAGCCCTGCAGCCGCTGATGCCCGGCGCCTCGTACATCACGGTGACGCCGTTCGCCGATGTCATCGGCGGCACGATGCGCTCGTGGAAGCTCGGCGCCACGGTGTTCGGCGCATTTGGCGCGCTCGCGCTGCTGCTGGCGGCCATCGGGCTATACAGTGTGATCGCGTACAATGTCGTCCAGCGGGCGCACGAGCTGGGGGTCCGGATCGCGCTGGGTGCGCAGGTCGGCGACGTGCTCGGGCTCGTGGTCGGCCAGGGAGTGCGACTCGGCCTCGTCGGAGTCGTGATCGGCGGGACGATCGCGTTCTCGGCCGCGCGGTGGCTGAAGCCTCTGCTCTTCCAGGAGTCGGCGCGCGACCCCGCGGTGTACGCGCTCGTCGCCGCGGTGCTGCTCGCGGTGGCGGTCGTGGCGAGCTACGTGCCAGCGCGTCGGGCGGCGCGCGTCGATCCGAATGTTGCGCTCCGTGCCGAGTGAGAGCCGTGAAGCCGCGCCGCTCAGGCCGGTGGCCGCGAGCTCGTCACGCAGCGGAACTTCCTGAACGCGCGCTGACGCGGCGATCTCGTACGCCGCCAGCCAGACGCTCGGGCTCACGGGCGGCGCGGGAGCCGGGCTGCAGGACTGGAGAATGGCTCGGTAGCGATCCACGGCCACGATCGCTCGTACGATTGCGTCCGCTGCTTCTCGAGGCATGTCCCGGACCGGCCGGATCGTCTTCGCCTCGGGGAAGCGCACCTCAACGCCGCCGGGAGACGAACGCGCGTGCCTCCTCGAGCACGGCGGCCCGCGTGCTCCCGCCGGCGACCTCGAGCAGCGTCTGGTAGAAAGCGCGAGCCTGGGATTCGTCGCCCGACGCCCGTGCGGCGCGCGCGGCGCCCAGCAGGCTGTTGAAGCGCCGCGGGTAGAGCTCGAGCGCGCGCTCGTACGCGGCGAGCGCGGCCGCCGGATGCGCCTGCTCCATGAGGAGGTCTCCAAGCAGCTCGTAGGCCGGGAGCGTGGGGCCAGGCGTCACCGCGTGCTTCGGCGTCGCGAGCTCCAGCTCGGCCGCCTCCCGCATCAGCGCCACGCTGAACGCGGTCTCGTGCTCGGCGTGAGCGATCCACGCCCCCACGCCGAGGCGGAGGATCCGGATGTTGCGGGCGAACAGGGGTTCGCCTGCGCCGCTGGCCGCCTTCGTGAGGGCGTCGAGACGGCCGGCGGCGGCCCTGGCCTCCTCGAGCCGGCCTTCGTGCGCGGCTCCAAGGCCCCGGGCGAACCACGTCACGGCCTCGGGCCACATGAAGTGGTCCCAGTCGAGCGCCGGCGGCTGGCGAGGGGGAAGCGACATCGCCTCGCTCCAGGCGTGGCGCTCGAGCGCGTACCGTGCCCTGGTGGACGCCAGGTGAAAGGCCGTCTTGAACGTCGGTTGCAAGCGAGGCGTCGCCTGCAGCCGCTCCACCTGCGCCGCGGCCCGGTCGTCCGCGCCTTCCTGGAGATAGGCGTAGACCAGGTATTCGATCGCGTGGGGAAATTCGTCCCAGACGAGCCGGCCACGCTCCCCCACGGGGTACCGCAGGGCCGCCTCCGCGGCCCGCGCGTTTCCGCGAATCACCGCGTCCCAGTCGCCCAGCCGGGTGTAGATGTGGGTCGGCATGTGGAGCGCATGGGGGTTGCGCGGAGCGACCGTCTCGTACTTCCGGACGATCGCCAGCGATTCCCGCTCCCGTCCCGGCGCGTCGTCGGCGTGCACCAGGTAGTGCATGGCTCCGGGGTGCTCGGGATTCCGCTGGTAGACGCCGAGCAGGAGGCTGGCGGCGCGGGCGGAGTTCGCCGGCGAGACCGAGTCGGAGGGTGCGGCGGCCAGGAGCGCCAGCGCGTAGAACGCCGCCGCTTCCGGGTCCCGCGGGAAGGCGGCGTACACGTTTTCCGTCGCCGTCGCCCACCGGCGAATGCGCTGCCAGTAGTCCGGCGACTCCGGCTCCTGGAAGAACGCCGCCGCGGCCTCGACGAAGAGCCGCTCGCGCTGCGTCGGGGGGTGGAGGCTCCTGGCCGTCTGCACCGCCTCCCAGCCGCGGCGCAGCTCTTCGGGCCCGGGGCGCGTGGGCCACAAGGGCTGGAACAGCGTCATGGCGACGCCCCAGTGCGCCATCGCGCACCGCGGATCGATCTTCGCCGTCTCCTCGAAGGCCGCCCTCGCCCCCGGGTACGTCATGTGGTGCAGCAGGGCGACGGCGCGGTCGAACTCGACCCGAGCCGGTGCGGAGCAGGAGATCGGGAAGTCGACCCTGCCCAGGACGTGGTCGCCGTGCTCCTTCGCCTGGCCGCTCGCCCCGCGCGCGGCGCTCCCCACCAGCCCGGCCGCCAGCACGATCGCGAGGCCCCGCCCGAAGGGGTGAGACTTCCGCTCGATCCTCGCTGGCGACGAGGCCGGAGGGTGACGCCCTTCGTGATTCGCCACCGCCCCTCCAATCCGCCGATCCCGGACTCCGATGAACAGGCAGCGTCGGTGCGATCGAGCCATGAGTAAGCCGCCGCCCGGAAGCAGGCAAGCGCTCCCGGGCCCGTGAGACGCGTCGAATCGACGGCGCGATGCCGCCCGCGAAGCCCGGGTTCTGCCGGTCCTTCGCCCGGAGCCGGCTCGTGAGATACGCGAAACGGCGGGCTTGACACGTGGCGGAACGCCGGCGTACTCATTCGGCTCAATCGGTAAGTCGACATCGTCCCACGGTGTAGAAGCGGTCGCCTTTCGGCCATAGTGCGTCCGACCACGGCGCGCTGGGCCCGTCAGTGAGCCGCATCCCGCCTGCACCGCCGCCGCAGACCTTTCCCACGCCGCCCGCGGGCGGCCCCCACCTCGAGGGAGGCGACGTCGCCCCGACGCTCGCCGCGACCCGCCGAGCCATCACCCGACGAGAAGGTTCGTACGCGGAGCGATCGCATGACCCCGGCCCGAGAAGCCTTCGACGCCGCCACCCGTGCGCTCGACGCGCGCGACTGGCGGGAGTTCACGCGGTGGCTGCACCCGGAGGCGCTGGAGCGGTTCCGCGCGTCCCAGCTCGGCCTCGCCCGGACCATGGCGACGCCGCGGGAGATGCCCGCGGAGGGGGAGGACGCGACGTCGCTCGGGGCGCGGCTCGAGCGGGCGCGGCTGGTGTCGCTCGGGTTCCTGCTGGAGCGGACGTACCGGGTGGCGACGGTGGAGGAGCTGGCGCGGCTGCCGGCGGAGGAGATGGTGGTGCGGACGCTGGAGTCGCGCGACCCGGAGCGGTCGTACGTGGAGTGGGTGCGGGCGGGGCGGCCCGGGGAGGACGAGGGGGCGGACTTCACGCCGCCGCGGATCCGGCGCGAGTACGTGGGGGAGGTCGCGGACGGGGCGGAGGCGGTCCACGTCGTGTTCCGGCTGACGCTGGACGGGGCGGACGGGCGGGCGCGCTCGCGGGTGCTGCTGATCGAGCTGCGGGCGACGCCCGGCGGCTGGGGGCTGATGCTCGACGAGGCGCGGGGGGACGTCCTGCTGGGCGGGCTGACGGACGCGTTCGTGCTGATGGAGCCGGCGGGCGGGGGGTGAAGTCGTGGCGGGGCGGCGGATGGGGAGCCGGACGGGAGCGAAAAGGACGGTGGATGGAGTTCTTGCGCCGCTCCAGGGTCGCGGGCGTTGTCGGGCGGGAAGGAGACGGCGCGAGGTCGCCTCGGGAAGGAGGGCGCATGGGCGTGCCGGAGGAGATGTGGCCGTGGACGCTTGAGGAGCTGATCGCCGCGGACGTGCTGCTCGGTGTGCCGGAGCCGGAGGCGCGGGCGTTCTGGATGACGTACCGCGAGCACGCCGAGCGAGAGTGGCACGACTACCTCGCCCACCAGGATGAGCCGGGGCGTACGTTCGGGTTCATGTTGGGGACCGATCGGCTCGTGGCCCTGTCGCTCGTGTCGGAGGAGACGGCGGCGCGGGTCGAGCGGCTGCGGAACATGGCGTGGGAGAGCCGCATGGCGGCGGCTCGCATGGGGCCGACCTCGCCCGAGGATCTGGAGCGGCTGCTCGAGGAGAAGCGGCTCGCGGACGAGGAGTGGGAGCGGGAGCGGGAGGCACTGCGGCGGCAGATCGAGGAGCGGGAGCAGGGCGGCGCTGCGTGAGCTCCGCCGGCGCGCTGGGGGCGCCGCGGCATTCGACGTGCCATACGACGTATCGGGTGACGTTGGGCACGACGTTATACACGACGATTGATACGACGTGGGCGGCGACGCCAGATTCGGGAGACCGTCGAAGGAGGAGGAGATGCACACGGCTGCTGCCGCACCGAACAAGGCTGCCGACGTCGTCGGGTGGGCGCACGACTTCCTGCGGCTCACCTGGGACGAGGTCGGCGGGATGCTGGGGACCACGGGGCGTACGGTCCAGCGCTGGCGCGACCACGAGATGGTGCCGAGCCGCGAGAGCGAGGAGCGGCTGGACGCGGCCGACGAGCTGCGGTTCTGGCTGCGGACGGTGTTCGCCGGGGACGAGGCGGCCGCCCGGGAGTGGCTGCACACGCGCCTGCTGGACCTGCGGGGGAAGACGCCGATGCACGCGATCAAGGCGGGGCAGCTCGCGAAGATCTCGGAGTTCCTGGCCACGTTCCACTCCGGGGCGTTCATCTGAGGTTCGCCGGCCTCGTGTGGCGGCCATAGGCTGGACGTTCGCGCATCGAGTGCGCACGGCAGTCTTCGGGCACCTGTCGATTGGCGCCCCGCCCACTCGTCATGGGATCGAAGGCAGCGACGATCCCACAGCGAAAGGATCCGCCATGCGCTACATGCTCCTTCTCCACTACTGGGAGGCGACCGCCGCCGACCTGGGTGAGGAGACGATGGAGGCCGGGAAGGCCGCGTTCCACGCGTACGCGAAGGCGCTCGACGACGCCGGCGTGCTCGTCTCGGCCGAGGTGCTCCAGCCGTCGCCCATGTCGACCACCGTCACCGTGAAGAACGGCAGCCTGCAGGTGCAGGACGGGCCGTACGCGGACACGAAGGAGCAGCTCGGCGGCATCTTCGTGCTGGACGTGCCGGACCTGGACGCGGCGCTGGCGTGGGCCGAGAAGTGCCCGGCCGCGCAGTGGGGGAGCGTCGAGATCCGACCGTCCGCGGTGCGCTTCGCGGGCGGCAGGTGGGTTCCGGCGTGAGGCTGCCGGATGGGCGACGCGGCGCGGACGAGCGGGCCGGCCGCGCCGCGTCGCCCGCGGGGGCGCTCGGCGACGCCGCCCGGCCACCCGCCCGCGCCGTGTCGGACCCTTCCGCATCGCCCGCCTGGGCGCGGGCCGAGCAGGTGGCGCGCGCCTCGTACGGTCGGCTCGTCGCCCTCCTCGCCGCCTCCAGCGGCGACATCCAGCTCGCCGAGGATTGCCTCGGCGACGCGTTCGAGCAGGCGCTGCGCCGCTGGCCGGAGTCCGGCATCCCCGAAAATCCCGAGGGCTGGCTGCTGACCGCGGCGCGCAACCGGCAACGCGACGTCGCCCGGTCCGCCGCGCACCGGACCACGAGCGCGCTCGACGAGGCGGCGGAGCACGCGCTGGCTTCCGTCATGGCCGAAGTCGACCCGGACGCCATCCCCGACCGGCGCCTCGCGCTGCTCTTCGTGTGCGCGCATCCGGCGATCGATGCCGGGATCCGCACGCCGCTCATGCTCCAGGCCGTGCTCGGCTTCGAGGCGCGGGAGATCGCGCGGGCGTTCGTCGTCCCGCCGGCGACGATGGCGCAGCGGCTGGTGCGGGCGAAGCGTCGCATCCGGGACGCGCGCATCCCGTTCGTCGTGCCGGAGCGCGGCCGCATGCCGGCGCGGCTCGGGCCGGTGCTCGAGGCGATCTACGGCACGTACGCGATCGACTGGCAGCTCGTCTCGGGCCCGACCACGCGCGATTCCCTCGCGGGCGAGGCGCAGTACCTGGCGGTCACGCTGGCCGAGCTGCTGGGGGACGAGCCCGAGGCGTTCGGGCTGGCCGCGCTCATCTGCCTCTCGCTCGCGCGCGCCGGGGCGCGAGGCACGGCCGACGAGTTCGTGCCGCTCGAGGAGCAGGACCCGGCGCTGTGGGACGCGGCGCTGATCGAGGAGGGGGAGCGCTACCTGCGCCGCGCCCAGGCGCTGGGCCGGATCGGACGGTTCCAGCTCGAGGCCGCGATCCAGTCCGTGCACTGCGCGCGAGCGACGTCGGGCGTCACGGACTGGCTCGCGCTGCACAGGCTCTACGCCGCGCTCGTGGCGGTCTCCCCGACGCTCGGGGCGCGCACGGCGCTCGCCGCGGCGACGGCGCGCGTGCATGGGGCGGAGGCGGGGCTCGCGGTGCTCGACGGGATCGCCGACCCCGCGCTCCAGCGCTTCCAGCCGGCGTGGAGCACGCGGGCGCACCTGCTGGCGGAGGCGGGGCGGGTCGAAGAAGCGGTTCGCGCGTACGACAAGGCCATCTCGCTCACGACCGAGCGAGGCGTGCGCGGCTACCTCGAGCGCCGGCGGGACGCGCTCGGGCGGGGACGGCAACGGAATTCTTCACAGGGAGCAGGGGAGCAAGGGAGAGAACGCTGAGGCGGCCCGATACGTACGGCGGCCGCTCCAGCGGCCACCGCGCAGCCGCGGGGTCGTCGCGCGTCAGGTCGGGGCTGGTCTCGATGGGGCCCTCCTCGTCGTCCGCGCTGCCCTGCCCCGAAGCCGTCCCGCGGTCGGTCGCTCGCCGTGGCGTGCGGTCACTCGCGCAGGTAATGGCAGGTGTACCCGCCGGGGTGCTTGCGCAGGTAGTCCTGGTGGTACTCCTCCGCGCTGTACCAGGTGGAGGCGGGTTCGATCGTGGTCGTGATCGGCCGCCTCCACTGGCCCGAGGCCTGCACACGCGCCTTCACTCGCTCCGCCGTCTCCTGCTGCTCCGGCGTCTGCGGGAAGATCGCCGAGCGGTATTGGGTCCCGACGTCGTTGCCCTGGCGGTTGAGCGTGGTCGGGTCGTGCAGCTTGAAGAACCACTTCTCGAGCAGATCCTCGTAGCTGAGCACCGACGGGTCGAACGTCACGCGCACCGCCTCGGCGTGCCCCGACCTGCTGTCGTGCGTGTCCTCGTACGTCGGGTTCTCCAGCCAGCCCCCGGTGTAGCCGACCTCGGTATCGATCACGCCGGGCACATCGCGCAGGATGTCCTCGACGCCCCAGAAGCAGCCGCCGGCGAGCACGGCGACCTCCGTCCGCCGCTCCGTCCCGACCCGATCACTCATCCCGGTCTCTCCTCTCAACGCTCGAAGTCGACGCGCACCTGGACCACCTCCCGTCCAGGAACGCCGATATCGTGCCGCTGCAGGTCGGTCCGTGTGGCCACGGCGAACCCCGCCGCGCACGACGTGCTGGGCGGCGATGCGGAGGCGGTGTATCCTGGCTGTGCCGAACCGGTGCCCGCTGGTCCGCAGCCACCTGCCGGATGGGAGCGTGAAGGATGTCCGAAGCCGTCGCAGCGTATTCGACCGTGGACCGCGGCACCCTCCCCCGGCTGGTGCGCGCCGCGCTGCTGACCGCCGTCGTCGACGGGCTCTTCTCAAGCGTCCTGGTCGCCGCGTTCTACCATTCGACGGTGGCGCGGCTCTTCCAGGGCGTCGCGAGCACGCTCCTCGGCAAGGCGGCGCTCGACGGCGGCGCCCGGACGGCCCTGATCGGGGTGCTCATGCATCTGTGCGTGGCGTTCTGGTGGTCCTCGGTGTTCCTCTTCCTCGTCCTCCGGTCGTCCTGGATCCGGCGCGTGCTCGCCTCGCGACACGGCGTGGTCAAGGTCGCGGCGCTCTACGGGCCGTGCATCTGGATGGCGATGTCCCTGGCGGCCATCCCCCTGCTCACCCACCGCCCGCCAACGATCGGCGTTCGCTGGTGGGTTCAGTTCTTCGGGCACATACCGTTCGTCGCGATGCCGATCGTGGCCTCGCTCGGCGGAGGTCAGGCCGACAGCAGATCCGCGGCGGTGAGCGCGTAGATCTGCGCGCACTCGACGATGCGGTCGATCGCCACGAGCTCGCCGGGGCCGTGGGAGACCGTCAGCAGTCCCGGTCCGTACGCGAACGCCGGGATGCCACGCTCGGCGTAGAACCGGATCTCGAGCAGGCCGGGGCACAGCTCGAAGCGCGCGGGGCGCCCGGTGACCTCGAGGATGCTCCGCGCGAGCGCGCGACCGAGCGGTACGCCCTCGTCCGTTCCTGACGAACGACCCTCCTGGAGGATCTCGACGTCGAGCTGGACCGTGTCGCGCGCCCGATCGATGGCGTCGAGGAGACGCCGCTTTTCGACCTCGAAATCCTCTTCCGGGTTGAGGCGACGGTCGACCGTGAACGAGCACGCGGCCGGCACGACGTTGAAGTTGGTGCCGCCCTCGGTGCGCCCGCCGAGCATGAGGATCGAGCGACGCGCGGCCGCAGGCTCGATGCGAAAGCCGGTCGTGCGGGTCTCGACCTCGCGCTCGAGCTCGAGCAGCGCGCGGGCGACGACGAGCATCCCCTCGAACGCGTTCACGCCCTCGTAGTGGTGCCCAACGTGCGCCGGCTTGCCGCGCACCGTCACGCGCAGCGAGACCGCGCCGCGGTTCGCGTTCCAGACGACGTCGCCGGTCGGCTCCGGCGTGAGCATCCCGATGCCGTCGGCGCCGAGGAGGCCGCGGGCGGCGAGGTGGCGCGATCCGCCTGGACCGGCCGTCTCCTCGTCGGGCACGAAGACCAGTCCGATGCGGCCGTCGTCGAGCGCGCCGAGGTCGCGAAGCGCCCGCGCGGCGTAGATCATCGCGGCGAGTCCGCTCTTCATGTCCGCCGAGCCTCGCCCGACGATCGTCTCTCCGCGCAGCGCCGGCGTGAACTGGTCGCGTCGCTGCGCGGGCACGACGTCGTAGTGGCCGCTGAAGTACAAGGTGCGCGCTCCGCGGCCGACGAAGCCGAGCACGCAGTCGCCTTCGACGCGGGTATCGTCGAAGCCGAGCGCCGCCAGCCGCGCCGTGAGGAGCTCGACCGTCTCGGGGTAGTGCGCTCCGGGCGGGTTCTCGGTCGGGATCGCGACGAGCTCGCGCGTCAGCTCGACCATCGCGTCGCGATCGGCGGCGAGCGCCTTCATCAGCGCAGCGCGCACGCGAGTCATCGCCCGCACCGCGACGCGGTGGAGGTGGTGGCGGACCGCCGGGTCCGGCGCGCGCGGACGTTCCAGAGCGTCGCGGCGACGAGCGCCAGCGCGCCGGCGTAGATGAGGAGCCGCGCCGGGGGCCCGTGGACGAAGACGACGCCGGCCACGAGCGCCACGGCGCCGGTGACCGCCAGGGAGAGCGGGCCCACCGATCCGTGTCTGCGTCGCTCCGCCCGGAGGCCCGCGAGGGCGACGGCGAGGGCGAGGAACATGAGCGGCCAGAGGATGGCGTCGCGCCGGAGCCAGCTCAGGCCGACGGCCGCCAGGGCACCGACGATCATCGGGGCGCCCATGCAGCAGAGCGCCGCGAAGACGGCGCCGAGCACGCCGGCGCCATCCGTCCAGGTCGGCAGCCGGCGCTCCGGCCGCGAGGAGTGATCGGGGAGCGTCGAATCGGTCATGCACACCTCGGGGCCGGGATCGCGCCGAGCACGCCGAATGCGACGAGCGCAGCCACGGCCGGCCTAGTCCTGCGCACCGGGAACGGCCGGCCGGCAGCCACCGGCACCGTGCTTCGCGGCCTGGATCGGCGGACAGGGCACCGACCCGTAGGAGCAGAACACGCAGCAGTCCCCGGCCTTCGGCCGGAGCACCACGCCGCAGCCGCTGCACGCGTGGAAGTACACGCAGGCGTCGGACGGCATCGCGAGCCGTTCGGCGTGGCCGCACTCCGGGCAGCGGAGCAGCGACTCGATAGTGGGCGTGGTCATCGCGATAATGTAGTCGCCCCCGCCCACACGCTCCAGGCGGCGCGGCGGCGGGCGAACGCGCCGTTCGCGCGGGCGCGGCTGGTCACGCGGAACGCACGAAAGGGGCATGGCATGGTCATCACCGTAACGGGCGCCACGGGCACCATCGGCGGCGAGCTGGTTCGGCGGCTCTCCGAGGCGGGGGCGGCGGTGCGGGGGGTGACCCGGCACGCGAGCCGGATGGCGCCGCTCCCCGGCGTCGCGTGGGTACAGGCGGACCTTCGGGACGCGCGCCTGCTCGAGCCGACGCTCGCGGGGACCGCGCGCCTGTTCCTGCTCAGCGACAACCAGCCGGCGTTCGGCGAGCTGCAGCTCGCGGTCGTGCGGGCGGCGCGGGAGCTCGGCGTCGCGCACGTCGTCAAGCTCTCGGCGCTCGGCGCCTCAGACCACTCGCGCTCGTGGATCGGGCGCGAGCACTGGGCGGTCGAGCAGGCGGTGCGGGGATCCGGGATGACGTGGACGATCCTGCGGCCGCACTCGTTCATGCAGAACTGGCTGGGCGACGTCGCCGGCTCCGTGCGCGCCGAGGGCGTGATCTACTCGCCGATCGGCGAGGGACGCGTGCCGTTCATCGACACGCGCGACATCGCGGCCGTGGCCGCCGAGGCGCTGCTGCACCCGGAAGCGCACGCGAACGCCAGGTACGTCCTCACGGGGCCCGAGGCGGTGGGGTTCGCGGAGCTGGCCGCGGCCGTTGCCGAGGCGACGGGGAGGTCGGTGACGTACCGGCCGATCTCGATGGAGGAGGCGCGCTCTCGCATGGAGGCGCAGGGCGTCGAGCCGCCGCTGATCGAGGCGACGCTGGCGCTCGCGGCGTACCAGAAGGCGGGCGGGCCGACCGCGCGGGTCTCCGGCGACGTCGAGCGGATCCTCGGACGCCCGCCGCGGACGATCCGTGACTTCGCGCGGGATTACGCCGACCGGTTCGGGTGACGGCGGCGCGGCGCCGACTTCCTTGCAGCGCCGCCACGGACACGGGCATCTTGCAGCACCGCGCCTGGCCGCACCCGGTGCTCTCCGGGTCCCCGCCTCGCCTCCACAGCCGTCCCGCCAGGAGGTGTGCCATGAAGCGGATGCCTCTCCTCACCGCAGCGGTCGTGCTCACCGTCGCCTGCGAGGGCGGCACCGGGCCCGCGACCCCGCCGGCCGCCAGGGTGGCGGCGGACGTGGTCGGCCGCTTCACCGAGCCGGCCTTCTACAAGGGGCAGCTCGTGCACTTCCTCCTGCCGTCCGCGGGGAGTGCGAATCCCAACGAGCAGGTGGTGGCGGACTGCTTCCGGGTGGGTCCGCGGGTCCCGGACAACGTCCCGGTCGGCGGGACCGCGTACATCCTGCTGATCCCTGGAGCGAACCAGGAGGTCGTCTGCTCGACCACGGGCGAACCCGCCGGCGCGCTGACGCACAACCACGTGCTCACCACCGCGCCGGGCGATGTCGGCTACAACGGCCACTTCCAGCTCGTGGCCGTGGCCGCGGGACCGAACTATCCGGGGGCGGCATTCGCGGATACGTACGACTCGGAGGCCGCCGTGCTGGCGGGGCTGGCCGCCGGCGAGCTCGTGATCGCCAACCCGGACGTCGCACGAACCCGGTGGACGGTGCTCCTGCGGTAGCACGCGACGGCGTCACGGTCACGGTCTGACCGCCGCCGGCGCCCGCCGCGTAAGCTTCCGCCGGCGACCCGACCACCCTGAACCTGCGCATCATGCCTCTCGAGGTCCGACTGCTGGGCGCCGGCGACGGCGAGGTGCTGGAGCGGGTGGCGCCGGACGTGTTCGACGGGCCGGTGCGCGCGCGGTGGACGCGCGAGTTCCTGGGCGATGCGCGGCACCACATCATCGTCGCCATCGACGACAGGGTGGTGGTCGGCATGGTCACGGCGGTCGACTACGTGCACCCGGACAAGGCGCCGCAGCTCTGGGTGAACGAGATCGGCGTCGCGCCGTCGCACCGGCGGCGCGGGATCGGGCGGCGGCTGCTGGACGCGATGCTGGCGCACGGCCGCGCGCTCGGGTGCACGGAGGCGTGGCTCGGCACGGAGGAGACGAACGAGGCGGCGCGGGCGCTCTACCGCGGCGCCGGCGGGGTGGAGGAGCCGTTCATCCTCTACTCGTTCGACCTCGGTCCGGGCGAGGCGAGCGCGGACGCCGCCGGCTGAGCGATGGCGATCGCGGCCGGCGGCGCGGCATCGCGGATCCGGGACAAGATGCGGCGGCTGCACGAGGCCGTGCACGAAGAGAACGCGGTCCACCCAGCGGGAGTCCCCCGATGACGCGATCCGTCACCAAGCTGCGCGTGGTGAAGGCGGTCCACACGCTCGTGTGGGCGTTCTTCGCGGGGAGCATCCTGGCCATCCCGGTGCTTGCGTGGGGCGGGCGCCTGCGGCAGGCTGCGCTCGTGGTCTCGGTGGTGCTCGTGGAAGTGCTCGTGCTCCTCGTGAACGGGATGCGCTGCCCGCTCACGGCGGTCGCGGCGCGCTACACCGACGACCGCCGCGACAACTTCGACATCTACCTTCCGCTGTGGCTCGCCCGGTACAACAAGCTCATCTTCGGCTGGCTGTTCGTGGCGGGCCTGCTGTTCACGCTGGGACGGTGGTTGGGCTGGTCGGGGTAGCGGGGGCGACGCCCCAGCCCGGGCCGATCCTCCCGTCCGCGGGCGTCCCGACGTCCGGGGGTCTCCGGAGACGCGGAGACGCGGAGGCGGCGGCCGCACCATTCCGGCGGCACCCCGAGCCGCCTGCGTACGCCGGTCATGACATCAAACGGGAGGTGCGCTCCCCGGCGGCTCTCCAGTTCCCGGCGACTCTCCCCCCCTCCCTGTGCTCCCTGTGAAAAAGCTCCGTTCCCGGCCCGCCCCCTCGCGCGGCGGGGAGCCGGCGGGGTAGTATCCCGGTCGGCGTCGCCTGGAACGGAGGAGGGAACGAGATGCGAGTGCTGAGTCAGCTCTTTGCGAACAACCGCGCGTGGGCCGCGGAGATGACGCGGCAGGACCCGGAGTTCTTCGAGCGGCTGGGGCGGCAGCAGGCGCCGGATTACCTGTGGATCGGGTGCTCGGACTCCCGGGTGCCGGCGAACCAGATCGTGGGACTGCTGCCGGGGGAGATGTTCGTGCACCGCAACGTCGCCAACGTGGTGGTGCACACGGACCTGAACTGCCTGTCGACGATCCAGTTCGCGGTGGAGGTGCTGCGGGTCGGGCACATCATCGTGTGCGGTCACTACGGCTGCGGCGGCGTGGGCGCGGCGCTGCGCGACGAGAAGCTGGGGCTGGTGGACAACTGGCTGCGGCACGTGCAGGACGTGCGCTGGAAGCACCTGGCGGAGCTGGAGGCGCTGGCGACGGAGGCGGAGCGGCACGACCGGCTGTGCGAGCTGAACGTGATCGAGCAGGTGGTGAACGTGGCGCAGACGACGGTGGTGCGGGGCGCGTGGGCGCGCGGGCAGTCGCTGGCGGTGCACGGCTGGGTGTACGACATCCACGACGGGCTGCTGCGCGACCTCGGCCTGTGCATCATGGACGAGGCGGAGCTGCCGGCGCGCGCTGAGGCCGCGCGGGCGGGACTGGGGTGAGCATGCGGGCGTCGGAGATCGAGGGGGTGCTCGAGTTCCTGCGCGCGGCGGAGAGCCTGAAGAACACGCTGCGCAGCTCGTGGACGTCGGAGGGCCGGCCGGAGAGCGTGGCGCAGCACACGTGGCGGCTGTGCCTGATGGCGCTGGTGTTCGCGGACAGCTACCCGGACGTGGACTTCGCGAAGCTGGTCCGGATCTGCATCATCCACGACCTGGGCGAGGCGATCGGCGGCGACATCCCGGCGATCGCGCAGGTGCCGGGCGTGAGCAAGGCGGCGCAGGAGCGAGCGGACCTGCTCGAGCTGCTGCGGCCGCTGCCGGAGCGGATCCGGGGCGAGATCACGGCGCTGTGGGACGAGTACGAGGCGGCGACGTCGCCCGAAGCGAGGCTCGCGAAGGCGCTCGACAAGCTCGAGACGATCATGCAGCACAACCAGGGGAAGAACCCGAGCGGCTTCGACTACGGCTTCAACCTGGAGTACGGGAAGCGCTACACGGCGGGCGACCCGCTGATCGAGACGGTGCGGGCGATCCTGGACCGGGAGACGGCGAGGCGCGCCGAGGAGTCCGCGGCCGGCGGCGGCGCGTGAACGCGGCGTTCGGCCGGCTCGGGAACGGAATCCTTCACCGCAGAGGGCTCAGAGGAGTGGCGGGCGGCGGAAGCTCGCCGGGGGAACGCACCTCCCTTCGATGTCATGTCCGGCGCACGCAGGCGGCTCGGGGTGATGCCGGGGTGCTGCGGCCGCCGTCCGTGGCTCCTCCGTGGACTCCGTGCCTCCGTGTGACACTTCTGGAGGCGGGGCCGCCCGCGGACGTGAGGACGGGCGCGGGCGCCGCGCCGGCGGGGCCGGGCTCGGGCTCGAACACCGAAGACACGGGATCGAGATCGAGATCGCGCTCGAGATCGGAACAGCTCTGCCGTGAAAGGCGCCCGGTGGGATGCTCCCCACCGGGCGCTTTCCATCATCGCCGGTGGGCTCCGAACGCGCGGGCACGCTTCGCGTGAGGTCCCGCGGACGCTCGATGGCCGCGCGGGCCGGCGACCCGGGCGTGAATCTCGCGCGCGGCGGTGCTCCGGACGGGTGGGCGAGCGCGTCACGTGTGCGTGGTGCCGTGGGACCGCGCACGCGGCCCGCCCGATGGAGCGGGCGCGGACGGTGCTCCGGCCGCGCATCTGTCGATCGGACGTTCTCATGCGCATCATCGTCGGCGAGCGTTCCCTTCCCCGCGGCGGGGCGGATGCGGCGCGCGTCGTCGCCTTGCTCGGCGTGCTGCTGCTCGCGGCGGCGCCGGCGCGGGCGCAGCAGCTCGGGCAGAAGGTGCTGGGCGGCGTCGGCATCGGCGCGGGGCTGCAGCCGGACTCGGGGCTGTACATCATCGACCGCTTCCTGTACTACGCGGCGGACCGGCTGCGGGACCGGGAGGGGAGGGTGGTGCCGATCCGCGGGCTGGACATCGACGCGTATGGGAACGCGTTCGGCGCGTCGCTCACGGTGAAGCCGCGGGGCGCGCCGTTCCTCAACTTCGCGGCCGCCGCCCCGCTGGCGCGGATCTCGTTGAGCAGCACGGATCCGCGGACCGCGATCGATCGCGCCGGACTCGGCGACATGACCGTGCAGCCGCTGAAGCTCGGGTGGCGGTGGCGGGGCGGCGACGTGGTGGCGGCGTATACGTTCTACGCGCCGACCGGGCGGTTCGAGCCGCGCGGCGGCGGCGTGGGGCGCGGGTTCTGGACGCACCAGTTCTCGGTGGGCGGGGCGGCGTTCCGGAAGCGGGAGCGGCCGTGGCGGGCGTCGGCGCTGGCGAGCTACGACCTGAACCTGCGGAAGCGCGGGATCGACATCCGGCGTGGCAACTCGCTGCAGGTGCAGGGTGGGGCGGGCGTGGGCATCCTGCGCGTCGCGGTGGTGGGCGTGGCGGGGTACGCGTTCTGGCAGGTGAGCGACGACCGGGGGACGGACGTGCCGCCGGCGCTGCGTGGGCTGCGGACCCGGGTGTACGCGCTCGGGCCGGAGCTGGACGTGGCGATCCCGCGGCTGCGGCTGCAGGGCGAGGTGCGCGCGGAGTGGGAGTTCGGCGTGAAGGCGCGGACGCAGGGACACGTGCTCGTGGCCGGCCTCACGTACCAGGCGTGGCGGCCGGGGCGGTGACAATGCGCGACTCACGGGGACCCGATGAAGATCTGGATCGACGCGGATGCCGCCCCGCGGGACGTGAAGGAGGTGGTGTATCGCGCGGCGCAGCGGCTGGGGCTGGAGACGCTCCTCGTCGCGAACCAGCGGCTGGCCGGTCCGCCGCACAATCCGTTCGTCTCCGCGGTGCGCGTCGAGGGCGGGCCGGACGCGGCGGACCTCTACATCGCGGAGCGAGCGGAGCCGGGCGACGTGGCGGTGACGGCGGACATTCCGCTCGCGGCGTCGCTCGTGGAGAAGGGCGTGGTCGTCATCGACCCGCGGGGCGAGGAGTACACGGCGGAGAACGTGAGGGAGCGGCTGGCCGTGCGCGACTTCATGGACGGCCTGCGCGGCGCCGGGGTCGAGACGGGCGGCGCGCGGGCGTACGGTCCGCGGGAGAAGCAGGCGTTCGCGGGCGCGCTGGACCGAGCGCTGACGCGGGCGCTGCGGCGCCGCTGAACGGATCCCGTTCGGGCGGGTGGAGCCCGGGGTCGGGCGCGGGCGGGCCGGGGAGATCCACGCACATCGCGAGCTGGCGGTGGCGCCAGGGGAGGGCCCGATGATCGCCGGAGCGCACTTCCTGCTCTACAGCACGGACGCGGACGCGGACCGCGCGTTCTTCCGGGATGTGCTCGGGTTCCCCGCGGTGGACGCGGACGACGGCTGGCTGATCTTCGCGCTGCCGCCGGCGGAGCTGGCCGTTCACCCGGGCGGCGGCGAGCTGGTGCAGGAGCACGCGGGGCACCGGATGTTGGGCGCGGTGCTGTACCTGATGTGCGACGACGTGCGCTCGACGATCGAGTCGCTGGAGAAGAAAGGGGTGCACTGCGCGGCGGTCGCGGAGGCGGAGTGGGGGCTGGCGACGGCGATCACGCTCCCGAGCGGCGGCGCGATCGGGCTGTACCAGCCGCGGCACCCGACGGCGCTGCGGGTGGTGGGCGGGCGGTGACGGGAACGGATTGGTTTCACCGCAGAGGCGCAGAGGGCGCGGAGAGCGGCAACGGAAAGCCGGGCGACACAGCTTCGTCGGCAACCGAACGAATTTTTCACAGGGAGCTCGGGAGCTTGGGAGGACGGCCTGTGCCGGCGGGGCGTAGCATCCGCGGCGAACGCATGCATCCATTTTGAAGTTGGACCCGGGCTACGCCGCCTCCGACGCCGACGCCGGAAATGAAGCTGGGGGTTGCACCGGCGACCCGCGGTCCACCGGTGCAACCCCCAAAAAGGATGCTTCCGCTACGACGAACCGGCGCCCCGCCGCTCACGCCGTTCTCCCCAGCTCCCAAGCTCCCTGTGAACAAAGCCGTTCAAACGCCGACGAAGCTGCGCCGCCC
>DASTKT010000065.1:0-5024 GCA_035715725.1 Longimicrobiales bacterium
CTCGACCGGATCGTGCTCCGCCTCCTCTCCCGGTCGGCGGAGCAGCGCTTCCAGACGGCGGAGGAGCTGGACGCGGCGCTGGCCGCCGTCGAGGGCGCGGCACGCGCCCGGCCCGCGAAGCGCGCGTGGCTGCCGTGGCGCCGATCGCCGAGCGCGGCGCGAGCGGAGTCGGCGGCCGCCGGGACGACGCCCGCGACGCCGGTTGCGCCGGTCCTCACGCCAACGCCGACCGGACCCGTCGCGGCGGCGCCGCCGGCCACGGCCGGACCGCCGGCCGCGACGGGAACGCCGGCCGCGACGGGAGCGCCGGCCGCGCCGCCCCCGCGGCGGGCCGCCCGGCCGGCGCTCGTGGCCGCGATCATCGCGCTGGTCGTGCTCGGCGGGGGCGCGGCCGCGTGGTGGGCCGCCGCCCGGGACCGGAGCGCGGCCGCGGGCGAGGAGGCGCTCGCGTCCGGCGCGGCGGCCCCGCTCGCCTCGGCCGCGGGCGTGACCGACCGCCGGTCGCGCGCGACGGGCGTGGGGACCGGCGCCCACCCCGCCGCCGGCGATGTCCCGCCGGGCGGCTCGCCGCCCGGCGCGGCGTCCTCCGGCGGACGCCCGGCGGGCTCGGCTCCGCCCCCCGTACCCGGCCCCGGCCCCACGCCGCAGCCCACGCGCTCGCCGCGAGCCGCGGCGCAGGCCGGAGCGCCGGGCGGCACGATGCCGTCCGCGGCTCAGCGGGCTCGAGCCACCCCGGAGCTGCCGCCCGAACGGGTGGCGCCGCGAACGCCGGCGGCCGGAACGGCACCGTCCGGCGCCGCGACGTCACGCCCGGCCGCCGGCGCGGGGGGGGCCACGCCCTCCACGATGCCGACCGTGCCGTACCGCGACACGTCGCCCGGCCCGGTGCAGGCGGCGCCCTCGCCGCAGCGCGCCGCGGCCGCCACCGAACCCGCCGAGCGCGCCGCGCCGCCGCCCGCGGCGAACGTCGCGCCCGCGGCGCCCGCCGGCGCGCCCGCGTCCGGCGCGCTGAAGCTGGCGTGCAGCCGCAAGGTCCCCGAAAACCGCGGCACGCGGAGCGCGGTCGGCACCGTCACGTGCCGCTGGACGGTGCCGGCGAACGGCACGACGTTCCGCGTCGAGCGGCGCGCCGGCGGCGCCGACGCCTGGGAGCCGGTTTCGACGGGCCGGCTCTCCAGCCACGCCGGCTTCACCGCCGACTTCGACCAGAAGGTCGGCGCCACCGGCAGCTACCTGTACCGCGTCCAGCCCTGCACGAAGGCCGGGTGCTCCGCGCCCGAGGTCGCCGCGATCCCCGATCCGCCGGAGGCACTCTCCGCCGCGCCCACCGGCGCCCCCTCGAGCGAGAACCGGATCACGCTGCGCGGCACGTTCAACCCCCGCGACGCCTCGACCGTCGACTGGGAGCTCTCCGTGCACCCGACGGGCGTGCTCCTCGACGCGCCCCGCCGCTGCTCCGGGAAGTGGACGCGGCTCCGCCCCGAGGAGACCGTCACCGTCTCCTGCACGCCGTGGGACGTCGTGCTGCCGGGGCACAAGTACGAGGCCGTCCTGCGCGTCACCAGCGCCGGCGGCAGCGCCACCAGCCCGGCGACGCCGTTCGAAACGCCGCATTGAAGCCCGACGCCTCCTCGCCCCCGACAGGAGTTCCCATGCCCCGACGCACCCTCACGCGCATCGCCATTGCCGCGGCCGCGGCCCTCGCCGCCGGCGCCGCCGACGCGACCGCCCAGGAAGCCCGCCTCCTCCGCCAGCCCACGATCGCCGGCAGCCAGATCGGCTTCGAGTACGGCGGCGACCTCTGGATCGTGGGCAAGGACGGCGGCGAGGCCCGGCGGCTGACGAGCACGCCGGCGTTCGAGAGCGACCCGCACCTCTCCCCCGACGGCCGCTGGATCGCGTTCACGTCGACCCGCACGGGCACGCCCGCCGTGTACGTGATGCCGGTCGAGGGCGGGGATGCGAAGCGGCTGACGTGGCACCCGGCGGCGGCGTACGCGCGCGGCTGGTCGCCGGACGGGAAGGAGGTGGTGTTCGCGTCGGAGCGTGACGCCGCCCCCGTCGCCTACGACCGGCTCTGGACGGTGCCGGCCGGCGGCGGGCTGGCGCGCATGCTCCCGGCGTACATGGGGGAGCGCGGCGCGTTCGCGCCCGACGGCCGGCGCCTCGTGGTGGATCGGGTCGACCGCTGGGACGTCGAGTTCCGCAACTACCGCGGCGGCCAGAACACGCCGCTCACGATCCTCGACCTGCGCGACCTGAGCGAGACGCGCCTCCCGAACGAGGACCGCACGACCGACACGCAGCCGGTCTGGCTCGGCGGCACGATCTACTTCCTGTCGGACCGGGACTATGCGACGAACGTGTGGGGCTACGACGTCGCCTCGAGGCAGCTCCGGCAGGTCACGCACTTCGCGGACGCGGACGTCAAGTCGCTGGACGGCGCCGGCGACGCGCTCGTCGTCGAGCAGGACGGCTACCTGCACCTCGTCGATCCGGCGAGCGGCCAGTCGAAGCGCCTCGCCGTCACGCTGCACGGCGAGTTCCCGTGGGCGACGCCGCACTGGACCGACGTCTCCGCCAGCATCGCGAGCGCATCGCTCTCGCCGAGCGGGAAGCGCGCGCTCTTCGGGGCGCGCGGCGAGGTCTTCACGGTGCCGGTGGAGAAGGGCGACGCCCGCAACCTGACGCGCTCGCCGGGCGCCGCCGACCGCGCGCCGATCTGGTCGCCGGACGGCAAGCAGGTGGCGTGGTTCTCGGACCGGGGCCAGGGCTACCGGCTGCTGATCGGCGCACAGGACGGGCTCACGCCGCCGCGCGAGATCCCGCTCGGCGACGTGAAGATGGCCTGGACGCCGGCGTGGTCCCCGGATGGCGGCCGCATCGCGTTCGTGGACGACCACGCCCGGCTGCGCGTGCTCGAGGTCGCGACCGGCCGGCTGACGACCGCCGACACCGACCAGACGATCTGGGACCGGGACGCAATGGCGCCGGCGTGGTCGCCGGACTCGAGGTGGCTCGCCTACTCGAAGCTGTTCCCGAACCAGTACCGCCGCATCGTCGTCTGGTCGCTGGCCGACGGGAAGGCGCGGCCGGTCACGGACCCGCTCGCGCACGCCGTCGCCCCCGAGTGGGACCGCGGCGGCCGCTACCTCTATTTCCTCGCCAGCACCGACCTCGGCCTGGCCAGCGCGTTCGCGAACCTCAGCTCGGAGCAGGCGCGGCCGACGTACGGCGTCTACGCCGCGGTGCTCCGCGCCACGGACCCCTCGCCCTTCCCGCCGGAGAGCGACGAGGAGGCGGCGGCCGCCGCCGTCGCCTCCTCGCCCCCGCCCACGGCCGGCAGCGCGACGAAGGCCGCGCCGACCGACTCCGCGGTGCGCGTGCAGGTCGACTTCGACCGCATCGAGCGCCGCATCGTGCCGGTGCCGATGCCGGTCCGCGACTACGCGTCCGTGCTCGCCGGGCCGGCCGGCGTGCTCTTCGTCGTCGAGCGCGTGCCGAACCAGCCGGCGCCGACGATCCACCGCTTCGACGTGAAGACGCGCAAGGCGGACGTCTTCCTGGCCGGCGCGTCGAACGCGTCCATCTCGGCGGACGGCAAGAAGATGCTCGTGCGGACGGGACGCACGGACTGGAGCATCGTCGGCACGGAGGCGCCGCCGAAGCCCGGCGACGGCAAGCTCCGCGTCGCCTTGCAGGCACGGCTCGACCCGGCGCAGGAGTGGCCGCAGATCTTCGAGGAGGCGTGGCGCATCGAGCGCGACTTCTTCTACGCGAGCAACCTGCACGGCGCGGACTGGAACGCCGTGCACGCGCGCTACGCGCCGCTCGTCCCGTTCGTGCGCCACCGCGAGGACCTGACGTACCTGCTCGACCAGCTCGGCGGCGAGCTGTCGGTCGGGCACTCCTTCACCGGCGGCGGCGACCGCCCGGCCGTCGACACGGTCCGCGCCGGCCTCCTCGGCGCCGACCTGGCCGTCGACGGCGACCGCTGGAAGATCGCGCGGATCCTGACGAACGAGAGCTGGAACCCCGACCTGCGCGCGCCGCTGGACGCGCCCGGCGTCCGAGCGGCCCCGGGGAACTACCTGCTGTCGGTCAACGGCGTGGAGCTGACCGCGCGGGACGACCCGTGGCGGCTGCTCGAGGGCACGGTCGACCGGCAGACGGTGCTGCGGCTGAACGACCGGCCGACGGCCGACGGCTCGTGGACCGTGACGGTGGTGCCGGTGCGCAGCGAGAACGCGCTGCGCCAGCGGGCGTGGGTGGAGGACAACCGCCGGAAGGTGGAGCAGCTCTCGGGCGGGCGGCTGGCGTACGTCTGGGTGCCGAACACGGCGGGCGCGGGCTTCGTCTCCTTCAACCGCTACTTCTTCTCGCAGCAGGACCGCGAGGGCGCCGTCGTGGACGAGCGCTTCAACCAGGGCGGCGCGCTCGACGACTACATGGTCGACCTCATGGGCCGCCACCTCATCGGCGGCGTGAGCAACGAGGTGGCCGGCGCGCCGCCGTTCCGCCTCCCGGCGGCCGGCGTCCTCGGCCCGAAGGTGCTGGTCACGAACGAGCTGGCCGGCTCCGGCGGCGACTACTTCCCGTGGGCGTTCCGCCAGCTCAAGCTCGGCCCGCTGATCGGCACGCGCACGTGGGGCGGCCTCGTCGCCGCGTGCGTGCCGTACCCGCTCGTCGACGGCGGCTACATCACCTCCCCCTGCGGCGCCGTCTACGACGCGCGCTCGCACTGGGTGGCCGAGAACGAGGGCGTGCAGCCGGACGTGGAGGTGCTGCAGGACGCGAAGGCGGTGGCGGACGGGCGGGATCCGCAGCTCGAAAAGGCCGTCGCCGAGGCGCTCAGGCTCCTGGCGACGAACGGCGAGAAGACGCCGCCGGAGCCGGCGCTCCCGGTGAAGGCGCGGCGGCCGGAGGCGCGGAAGGCGAACTGAGGGAGCGGGCGGCGTCGCGGCGGTCGCGGCCCAGGCCGCGCGGCCCGGCGTCCGCGGGCGGCGTGGCGCCGCCCGCGGGCG
>DASTKT010000066.1:0-53158 GCA_035715725.1 Longimicrobiales bacterium
CGAGCCGGCGCCGCGGCCGCCACGAACCTCAGCCGCGCACCTTCCGCGTGGTCTCCACCCGTTGCAGCGGTTGCACGACGCAGCCGCGCGTGCTCAGCGGCACGTACAGCGTGCCGGCCGCCTCGAGCGCACGGCCGATCGCGGGCGCGGCCGCGCCGGCCTCGGCCAGGTCGTCGAGCGGCGTCAGCCCCTCTGCCTCGAGCGCGGCCACGATCGCCGCCGCGTTCTCGGCGCCGGCGAAGACCGGCAGCCCGGCGACCGTGCCGACCTGCACGACGTCGCCCGGCGAGACGACGTGGGCGACGCCGAACGGCACGAAGTCCACCCGCGCCTCACCCATCGGGATGCGGAGCGGCTCGCCCTTCAGGTACCACGGCGCCGCGGCGGCGAGCGGCACGTCCGGGAGGACGATCCGCACCGGGCGGCGCGCCCAGTTCACCACCACCAGCGTGTCGTGGGTCTCCTCCCGCACGATCGCTTCGACGACCCGCATGGCGCGCACGCCGCCGGCGTCCACGAAGCAGATCCGCGTGACGGTCTCGACCGGCGGCGCCGGCTCCGCGTACTCGGGCGGCGGCGCGGCCAGCGCGATGGCCGGCGGCGGACGCAGCCCCGCCAGCACGTGCAGGCCGAGCTCGCCGTAGACCTCGTGCGTGATCGAGGCGACGCCGGCCTCGAGCCGTTGGTAGGTGCCCGTCGTCGCCAGCGCGACGCGGTCGATCGACGGCTCGAACGCCCGGTCGCCGACCTCCGCCCGCAGCGCGAAGCGCGACGTCAGCCGCACGTCCGTGCCGAGGCCCGCCAGCGCCGCGAACGTCAGCCGCCGGCGCAGGTAGTACGTATCCGTCCCCGCGGCGAACGGCACGCCCTTCACGGCCTTGCTCCCCACCATCTCGAGCGGGAGCGCGCCCGCCGGCGCGACCATCCGCGCGCCCGCGCCGACCACCACGTACGGCGACACCTCGGGCCCCGTGAAGGACTCCGCCGGCGGCTTGATCCGGAGCATCAGGTCCCACGTGCCCGCCCACAGGTTCACGTCACCGATGGCCGTCTTCCCGCCTACGGTCAGCGGCAGGTCGGCATAGGCGACGTTCGCCCGCATCCCCACCGACGGGAGCAGCCACGCCGTGCCCTGGAAGCGGCCGCTCACGCCGTCGCCGAAGCGGACCTTCCCGCCCGCCGGCGCCAGGCTCCGCGACAGCCAGCTGTAGCCGCCGCCCGGGCCCAGATCGAAGCGGTACCCCTGCGGCCGAAGCGGGCCCGCCACCGTCGCGAGTCCGAGCCCCAGGAGCGCCGCGCTGCGCAGCATCGTTCTCATAGGTACCTCCTTTCGTGCTGCGACCCCGCGACGCGACGTGGCGCGATGCGTGCCCCCGGCGGCGGGCCGGGACACCCCACACAACCCTTGTCATTTCATGGATTTACGGCTTTCGCGGCAACGGCGGCGGGCGGCGTGGCGGCGAGCCTGGGAAGAATTGACCCAGCGGGGCGGACGGGCCTCGGGCGATCCGGCCGGGCGTGCCGCGGCGCCGGCTCAGCCGTTCGGCCGCGGCGCGATGGCGACGGGGAGCGTGAAGTGGACGCGGGTGCCGGCGCCGGGCTCGCTCTCGATCCAGATGCGGCCTCCGTGGGCGTCGACGATCCCCTTGCAGATGGCGAGGCCGAGGCCGGCGCCGCGGCCGCGCTGGCCGGAGCTCTGCCAGAAGCGCTCGAAGACGTGCGGCAGCGCGTCGGCGGGGATGCCGATGCCGGTGTCCTCGACGGTGCAGACGACGGCGTCGCCTCCGGCTCGGGCGCGGACGACGACGCGGCCGCCGGCCGGCGTGAACTTGAGGGCGTTGCCGAGCAGGTTCGTGAAGACCTCGACGATGCGGTCGAGATCGACGCGCACGGGCGGGAGGCCCGCCTCGAGGTCGAGCGTGACGGCCAGCCCGGCCCCGTCGGCCTGGCGCTGCACGAGCGCGACGGATTCCGCGAGCAGCGCGTCGACGGATGTGGCCTGGAGGTCGAGCACGACGTGGCCCTCGGCGAGCCGGGCGCCGTCGAGGTATTCGGCGACGAGGCGGTTCGCGTGCCGCGCCGCCCGGCGGATCCCTCTCACGATGTCCGTCCGCAGCGCCGGGGCGGTGCCCTCCTGGAGCAGGACGTCGGCCGCCATGACGATGGTGGCCAGCGGGCTGCGCAGGTCGTGGGCGACGACGGCGAGGGCCTCGTCGCGGGCGCGGACGGCGTCGCAGACCTCGCCGTAGCGCCGGGCGTTGTCGACGGCCAGCGCGGCGCGACGGGCGAGCTCGGCGGCGAGGCGGACGTGCTCCTCGTCGTAGCGGCGGCGCGGGCGGCAGGAGCCGAGGAGCATGGCGCCGATCGGGCCCGAGCGGCCGAGCAGCGGCACGGCGATCATGGAGTGCACGCCCGTGTCCGCGAGCAGCCCGAAATGCTCGGGGCTCTGCGCGGTGGCCGCGAGGTACTCGGGCGTGACCGAGGGCACGAGCACGGCCTCCCCGGTGCGAATGGCCGTCAGCTCGAGGTGTGGGCTGGCCGGGTCGATGCGGTAGCGCCGGATGCGCTCCGCCAGCTCCCGGTGCGCGGGGTCGGCGTGGGCGACGACGACGCGGCGCAGCTCGCCGTCGCGTTCCAGGAGGTCGACGAGGCACCAGTCGGCCAGGTGCTGCACGGCCAGTTGCACGACCGCGTGGAGCGTCTCGTCGCGGTCGAGGGACGAGCAGATGCGCGGCCCCGCTTCCGCGAGGAAGCGGCTCCCCGCCAGCGTGCCGACGGGCCCGAGGTCCAGGGGCAGTCGGCGCGCGAGAGACGCGGGAATGAGGGGTGGCGGTGCTTCGAGCGGAGCCAAGCAACACCTCGGGGTCGCGGATCCGGGCGCAGCGTGGCCAACCTAGCGCGGACCGAGGCGAGCGTCTGTAGGATTATGCCGGACGGCGGCGAGGACAATTCCCCGCCGTTCGAGTCCCCTCCTCCGCCGAGGCGCGCGTGGACATCACCTTCCTTGGAGCAGCCGGGACCGTCACCGGATCCCGCTATCTCCTGCGCGCGGGCGGCGCGCGGATCCTCGTGGACTGCGGCCTGTTCCAGGGGCTGAAGCAGCTCCGGCTGCGGAACCGGGCGCCGTTCCCGGAGCCGCCGGCGGGGCTCGACGCGATCGTCCTGACGCACGCGCACCTCGATCACAGCGGCTACATCCCGCTGCTCGCGCGGAACGGCTTCGCCGGCCCGGTCTACTGCACGCCGGCGACGGCGGAGCTGTGCGGCGTGCTGCTCCCGGACAGCGGGCACCTGCAGGAGGAGGAAGCCGCGTTCGCGAACCGCCGCGGCTACTCGAAGCATCACCCGGCGCTGGCGCTCTACACGCGGGCGGACGCCGAGCGATCCCTGGAGCTGCTGCGCCCGGTGCCGCTCGACGCGGAGACGCCGGCGGCGCCCGGGATCTCGTTCCGCTTCTCGCGCGCGGGGCACATCCTCGGCGCGGCGAGCGCGCGGGTCAGCGCCGAGGGCCGGGCGGTGCTCTTCAGCGGCGACCTCGGCCGTCCGGACGACCCCGTGCTGCGCCCGCCGGCGGTGCCGCAGCCCGCGGACTACGTGGTCGTGGAGGCGACGTACGGCGCCCGCCGGCACCCGGCCGAGGACCCGCGCGCCGCACTGGCGGAGGTGATCCGCCGGACCGCGGCGCGCGGCGGCGTCGTGGTCATCCCGAGCTTCGCCGTGGGGCGCGCGCAGTCGCTGCTCGTCCTGCTCGGCGCGCTGCGGGCGGAGGGCGCGATCCCGGCCCTGCCGATCTTTCTCGACAGCCCGATGGCGGCGGACGCGACGCGCATCCTGCTCCGCTACCCGGACGAGCACCGGCTGAGCGCCGCGGAGTGCGCCGCGGCGATGGACCCGGTGACCATCGTGCGGGATGTCGAGGGCTCGAAGGACATCGACCGCCGGCACGGCCCGATGATCGTCATCTCCGCCAGCGGCATGGCCACGGGGGGACGCATCCTGTTCCACCTCGAGCGCTTCGCGCCCGAGCCGCGGAACACGATCCTGCTCGTCGGCTACCAGGCGGCGGGCACGCGCGGCGCGGCGCTGCAGGCCGGCGCCCGCGAGCTCAAGATGCACGGCGCCTACGTCCCGGTCCGCTCGGAGGTGGTGATGCTCGAGGGACTGTCCGCGCACGCCGACGCCGACGAGCTCCTGGCGTGGCTGTGCCGCGCGCCGAGACCGCCGCGCCAGGTGTTCGTCACGCACGGCGAGCCCGTGGCCGCCGACGTGCTCCGGCACCGCATCGAGGAGGAGCTGCGCTGGCCCGCCCGGGCGCCGCTGGACGGCGAGTCCGTGACGCTGGAGTGAGGGCGCGGCGGCGGCCCGCCTCGGCCCTGCCCGCCGCGCTCCGCCTCAGCCCGGCTCGGCCGGCGATACCTCGGGTCCGGCGTTCACCATCAGCACCGGCATCGGCGCGCCGCGCCTCACCTTGTCGGCCACGCTCCCCATGTAGACCCGCTCCGCGCCGCCGCGGCCGTGCGTGGCCAGCGCGAGCAGGTCGATGTCGTGATCGGCCGCGAACTTGAGGATCGCCGACGCGGGGTTCGAGTCGACGACGATCTCGACGTCCGCCTCCACGCCGTTCCCGCGCAGCTCCTCCGCCACGCCGCCCAGGTAGTTCGCCGCCGCCTCCCGGATCGCGGAGACCCGGGACGTGCCCGCCAGCTCCGCCTCCTCCTTCCGGTCCGACATCCAGAGCGGGAACAGCACGATGAGGAGCGTGGCGTTCGCCTCCCAGGCGCGGGCCAGGTCGACGACCGCGCCGAGCACCCGTTCCGCCGTGCTCGAGCCGTCGAGCGGGACGAGCATCCGGCGCACCGGCGGGGCCTGGTCGAAGGCCACCGCGCGCTCGTGCGGCCGAACCACGATCAGCGGCGCCCGCACGCGGCGCACGAGCCCGTCGGCGACGCTGCCGAGCCACGCGCGGGCCAGCCCGCCGCGCCCGTGCGAGCTGATCACGACCAGCGGGTCGGCCGCCGCGGCGATGCGGTCCGCGAGCGCCTCCTCGACGATGCCGTCGGCCAGCAGTGCCTCCGGATCCAGCCCGGTGCTGTCCCGGACGCGCTGCCGCAGCTTGGCGAGGGAATCCCGCTCCGCCTCCCGGATCGCCTCGTCCCAGCGCTGGAGCGCGTCGCCCGGGAGGAGCACGTCGGGCGAGATCGGCGGCGGCGGCGGCTCGTGCACGCGGATCAGCTCGAGGCGCGCGTCGGTCCGCCGCGCCGTCGCGATGGCCAGCGGCAGCGCATGCTCGGCGAAGTCCGAGCCGTCCGTCGGCACGATGATCGTGCGGATCATGGCAACCTCCTTTGGAAGCCGGGTGCGTCCGCAGCCCGCGGCGGCGGCAAGACCCGGCCCGCCGAGAAGTGGCGCCGGATCGGCTCCGGCGTCAAGCGCCCGCGCGCTTTTCGGCGCCCGGCCGGCGGCCGCCGCGCGCCCCCGTGGACGATGCGCCCCGCGCCGCTCGCACCCCGCGGGACAGTTTGCGACCCGGCGCCGATCCGGCCGTCCCGCGGGGTCGGCCGCCGCGCTTCCGCCGGTGGTGCGCGGTGCCGGCGCGTGAGACGTTGCCGCGCCCCACCGGCGCCCGGGGCACGACCCCTGCCCCGATCGTGGTCGGACAGGGAAGCGCCATGTCGACCCGAGACCGAACCAGACCCAAAGCCGCGCCGCGGACCCTCCGCGACGTCCGCAAGCGGATCGAGGAGCTGCGCGCCGAGATCCGGCGTCACGACTACCTCTATTACGTCCTCGACCGCCCCGAGATCTCCGACGAGGCCTACGACCGGCTCTTCGAGGAGCTGCGCCGCCTGGAGGCGGAGCATCCCGAGCTGGTGACGCCGGACTCCCCGACGCAGCGCGTCAGCGGCAGGACGCGGGCCGGCTTCCGCACCGCCGCGCACATCGTGCCGATGCTCAGCCTGGAGTCGACGCACCGCGCCGAGGACGTCGTCCGCTTCGACCGGCGGCTGCGCGCCGCGGTCGGCGGCCCCGTCCGCTACGTCCTCGAGCCGAAGCTGGACGGCCTCTCGCTCGAGCTGGTCTACGAGCACGGCGCGCTCGTCCGCGCCGTCACCCGCGGCGACGGCGTGCGCGGCGAGGTCGTCACGGAGAACGTGCGCACGATCCGCGAGCTGCCGAAGCGGCTGCGCTCCGGCGCCCGCCGCGTCCCGCCCCGCCTCTTCGTCCGGGGCGAGGCCATGATGAGCCTCGCGGCGTTCGAGGCGCTGAACGCCCGGCTCCTCGAGCGTGACGAGCCGCCGTTCGCGAATCCGCGCAACGCCGCGGCGGGGAGCATCCGGCAGCTCGACCCGAGGATCACCGCGGAGCGGGACCTCTTCGTCGTCTGCTACGAGATCCTCGCCATGAGCGGCCGGATGCCGCCGACCGACACCGCCGTCCTGGAGGCGCTGCAGGACTGGGGGATGCGCGTCCCCGACGACATCCGGACCGCGGACGACGTCGACGCCGTGCTGCGCTACCACGCCGAGCACGCCGAGGCGCGCGACCGCCTCCCGTACGAGATCGACGGCATCGTCCTGAAGGTCGACGACCTGGCGCTGCGCGAGCGGCTCGGCGCCACGGCGCACCATCCGCGCTGGGCGCTGGCCTACAAGTTCCCGCCGCGCGAGGAGGTCACGCGCGTCGAGGGGATCGTCGTGCAGATCGGCCGCACCGGCCTGGCCACGCCCGTCGCGCTGCTGCGCCCGGTCGAGGTCGGCGGCGTGACGGTCTCGCGCGCCACGCTGCACAACCGCGAGGAGGTGCGCCGGCGCGACGTGCGCGTCGGCGACCTGGTGCGCGTGCAGCGCGCGGGCGACGTGATCCCGGAGGTCGTCGCGCGGATCCCGGAGCCGGGGCGCCGGCGCGGACCGCCGTTCCGCATGCCCGAGCGCTGCCCCGCGTGCGGCACGCGCCTCGAGGCGCGCGGCCCGCTGACCGTGTGCCCGAACCGCTACGGCTGTCCGGCCCAGCTCAAGGCGCGGCTCGTCCACTTCGCCTCGCGAGACGCCATGGACATTCCGGGGCTCGGGCGCGAGACCGCGGCGCTGCTCGTCGACCGCGGGCTGGTGCGCAACCTGGCCGACCTCTACCGACTGGACGCCGAGAAGCTGCGCTCGCTCCCGCACTTCGGCGAGAAGTCGGCGACCAAGCTGGCCCAGGCGATCCAGCGGAGCCGGCACCCCACGCTCGACCGCTTCCTGTTCGCGCTCGGCATCCCGGAGGTCGGCCTGGCCACGGCCCGCCTGCTCGCCCGGCACTTCCGCTCCCTCGACGCGCTGCGCCGCGCCTCGGCCGAGGAGCTGGCGCGCGTCCCCGGCATCGGCGCCGCGACCGCGCGCGAGGTGGCCGCGTTCTTCCGCGACCCGCGGAGCCGGCGCACCGTGGATGCGCTGCTCCGCGCCGGCGTCGCGCCATGGGCGCCGGCGGCCGAGCCGGGGACCGGGCCGCTCGAGGGACAGCGGATCGTCTTCACCGGGAGGCTGGACCGCATGACCCGGCGCGAGGCGGAGGCGCTCGTGCGCTCGCTCGGCGGCGAGGTCGGCTCGGAGGTCAGCGCCCGGACGACCGCGGTCGTGGCCGGCGCCCTTCCGGGCTCGAAGCTCGAGGACGCGCGCCGGCTCGGCGTCCGCATACTCTCGGAGCCGGAGTTCTTCGCCTGGCTGGACTCGCTCCGCCGGCGCGCTCGGGACGGATCGGACGGCCCGCAGGAGGAATGGCCGTGGAGAACGTAGAGATCGTGCGCGCGCTCGAGCAGGTGGCGGACCTGCTGGAGATCCAGGGCGCGAACGTGTTCCGCGTCCGGGCGTACCGCAACGCCGCGCGGACCGTGGGCGCGCTCCCCCGGCCGGTCGCCGAGATGGTGGCCGAGGGCGCCGACCTGCAGGAGCTGCCGGGGATCGGCGAGGACCTCTCCGCCTACCTCGTCGAGCTGGTCGAGACCGGACACCTGAAGCTGATGAAGGAGCTGGAGAAGGCGACGCCGGCGTCGCTCTCCGAGCTGGTCCGCGTCGACGGCGTCGGACCGAAGCGCGCGCGGCTCCTGTTCGATCAGCTCGGCATCGACTCGCTCGCCGCGCTGCGCAAGGCGCTCGAGGCCGGCAAGCTCGACGATTTGCGCGGCTTCGGCGCGAAGTCGATCGAGCGCATCCGCCGCTCGCTGGACGAGGTCGAGGAGCGCGCCAAGCGCTTCCGCCTGGCCGACGCGGACCAGCTCGTGCGGCCGCTCCTCGAGCACCTGCGCCAGGCGCCGGGGCTGGAGGCGCTCGAGGCCGCCGGCAGCTTCCGCCGCCGCATGGAGACCCTCGGCGACGTCGACCTGCTCGCCATCGCCGGGCGCCCCGCGCCGGTCATGCGCCGCTTCACCGGCTACCCGGACGCGGTCCGCGTCGAGGCCGCCGGGACCACGCGCGGCACCATCGTGCTCCGCTCCGGGCTGCACGTGGACCTGCGCATCCTGCCCCGCCGCTCCTACGGCGCCGCGCTCCATTATTTCACCGGCTCGAAGGCGCACAACATCGAGGTGCGGCGCATGGGCCTCGAGCGCGGGCTGCGGATCAGCGAGTACGGCATCTTCGAGGTGAAGCGCTCGGGCGGCGCCCGGCGCATCGGCGGCGCGAGAGAGGCGGATGTGTTCCGCGCCGTCGGCCTGCCGTGGATCCCGCCGGAGCTGCGCGAGAACCGGGGCGAGATCGAGGCCGCCCGCGCCGGCACGCTGCCGCGGCTGGTCACCGACGCCGACATCCGCGGCGACCTCCAGGTCCACAGCACCTGGAGCGACGGCCGCGACTCCATCGAGGCGATGGCCCGCGCCTGCGACACGCTCGGCTACAAGTACATGGCGATCACCGACCACAGCGCCGCCGTCACCGTGGCCGGCGGCCTCGACCCGGAGCGGCTCGAGCGGCAGTGGCGCGAGATCGCCGCGGTCAGACGCAAGGTCCACGGGATCCGCATCCTCCGCGGCATGGAGGTCGACATCCTGCGCGACGGGACGCTCGACCTGCCGGACGAGTACCTCGACCGCCTCGACATCGTCGTCGTGGCCGTGCACTCCCACCGGACGCTGTCGCGCTCCGCCATGACCGACCGGATCCTGCGCGCGCTCGCCCACCCCGCCGTCGACATCCTCGCGCACCCCACCGGCCGCCTCATCGGCGAGCGCGAGCCGTACGCGCTCGACGTCGAGGCGGTGCTGAAGGCCGCCGCCGAGCACGACGTCGCCGTCGAGATCGACGCGCAGCCCGACCGGCTCGACCTCTCCGACATCCTGGCGCGCCGCGCCCACGAGCTGGGCGTCCGCCTGGCCATCGACACCGACGCCCACGCCGTCGACCAGCTCCGCTTCATGAGCTACGGCGTCTCGCAGGCCCGCCGCGCCTGGCTCGAGGCGGCGGACATCGTCAACACGATGGAGCCCGCGGCGCTCGACCGCTGGCTGCGGCGGCGGCAGGGCGCGCGGGGGCGGAGAGCGGCGGCGGCAGCGGAGGAGGCGGCGGGTGCGGGTGCGGGTGCGGAGACCGCGGCGGATGTGCCGGCGCCGGGCCCCGTCGAGCCGGCGCTCGCGATGCTCGCGCAGCCCGCGCCGGCGCCGGCGGCGACGCCGTCGCCTTGAGACTACCGACGGCGCCGGCCGCGGGCCGGCGCCGTCCACGAACGCGCATCCATAGCGCGGATCCCGAACGCGGGAGGAGATCATGGGCGGCAAGCGGCCCGACCAGTACCGCATCGCGCCGGACGAGGCCGGCGCCACCGACTACAAGACGTGGCCGAACGAGCCGCGCGAGGCGGATATCCAGGACCGGCGCTACAGCCGGGTGATGGAGTCCCCGTTCCTCGAGGAGCAGCCGATCCCGCCGAAGGCGCTCGAGCCGGAGGTGGAGGACGAACGGGCGCGGGCGCTCCGACGCCACGGCCGGCGCCGCCGGATCCGCAGACGCCGGTGACGGCCGGCGGGCAATGAGCGGGCGCGTCGCGGTGGGCGGACCGCCGCGATGCGCCCCGACCCGGACGCGGCCGGTCGCTCGGATCGCGCCCCGACGCGCGGCGCAGCGCCACCGCGACATGGAGGAGGCCCATATGACTCGACTTTTCGCGGACCGCACGGAGGCGGGACGGCTGCTCGGCGAGCGGCTCGCCGCCTACAAGGACCGTCGCGACGTCCTCGTCCTCGCGCTGCCGCGAGGCGGGGTCCCGGTCGCCGCGGAGGTCGCGGACGCGCTCGGCGCGCCGCTCGACGTGCTGGTGGTGCGCAAGCTCGGCGCGCCGCAGCAGCCGGAGCTGGCGCTCGGCGCCATCGCGAGCGGCGGCGTGCGCGTGCTCAACGAGGGCGTGATGGGGGCGCTGGGCCTCGACACGGCCGTCGTGGACGCGCTCGCGCAGCGGGAGCTCCCCGAGCTGCGGCGCCGCGAGCAGGCGTACCGCGGCGAGCGCCCGCCGCTCGACGTGGCCGGCCGCACCGTGATCGTCGTGGACGACGGGATCGCGACAGGCGCCACCATGCACGCCGCGCTCCGCGCGGTGCGGGCGCTCCACCCCACGAAGCTGGTGGCGGCCGTGCCCGTCGCGGCGCCGGATAGTTGCCGCTTCCTCGCGCGGCTCGCCGACGACGTGGTCTGCCTGGAGCAGCCGGACCCGCTGCTGGCGATCGGCGTGTGGTACGCGAGCTTCCCGCAGCTAACGGACGACGAGGTGCGGGCGCTCCTCGAGGAGAGCGCGCGGCGGACGGTCGCGCCGGGCGCGCGCTGATCGGCGGGCACGCGGTCGCGCGCCGCCGCCGACCGGGCGCGGCGCGCCGGCGCCGGCCGACGCCACGCGGATGGGCGCGCCCGCCCGCTCACTCCCGCCACGCGATCAGCGGGCACTCCACCGGAACCAGCGCATCCGGGTGGAAGGGCACGACGCGCGGCGTGAAGTCGCGGGCCGGACGGCGCGTCGCCACGAGCGCGCGGTAGACCGCACCGTTCGCGGCGCCCGGGATCTCCGCGGCCCGCTCCATCGGCACGCACACGCCCGGGTCGTCGCCGGCCGGGTCGCTGAACAGCTCGACGGCGACGTCGTCGGGCCGGATGTCGCCGAGGAAGACCTGCACCGCGAAGCACAGCCCCGCCTCGCCCGCCGTCGCCTGGCAGCTCCCGAAATGGATCTGCCGCCAGCAGCACTCGAGGCGGGCGGCCCAGGCGTGCAGCTCCCGCGCGAGCGCGGCGCCATCCGCGCCGCGGCGGCCCAGCTCGACGGCGGCCGGCACGTACAGGGCCTCGACGTACTCCCGCACCATGCGCCCGGTGCTGAAGCGCGGGGCGAGGCGGACCATGCTGGCGCGCATGCGCGCGATCCACCGGCGGGGCAGGCCGGCCTCGTCGCGGTCGAAGAACTCGGGGACGATCTCGTCCTCGAGCAGCCGGTAGAGCCGCGCGGCATCGGCGTCGTCCGCGGCCGGTTCGCCGGGCGCGCCGAGCGCCCAGCCGACCTCCGGCTCGTACGCCTCGGCCCACCAGCCGTCCAGCGACGACAGGTTCACGCCGCCGTTCGCGAGCACCTTCATCCCGCTGGTGCCGGACGCCTCCATGGGCGGCCGCGGCGTGTTCACCCACACGTCGACGCCGCGCACCAGCTCCTGCGCCACGGCCATGTCGTAGTCCTCGACGAAGATGACGCGCGCCTCGACGCGCGGGTCCCGCGCGAACCGGGTCCACTCCCGCACCATGGCGCGCCCCACCTCGTCGGCCGGGTGCGCCTTCCCCGCCACCACGAGCTGCACCGGCCGGTCCGCGCTCGTCAGCAGCCGGACCAGCCGCTCCCGGTCCCGCAGCAGCAGCGTCGGCCGCTTGTACGGCGTGATCCGGCGCGCGAAGCCGAGCGTGAGCGCGTTCGCGTCCATCACGGTGGCGGTGCGCTCGATCGCGGCCGCGTCGGCGCCGCGGAAGCCGAGCTGCCGCGCAGCTCGCCGCCGCAGGTAGGCGACGAGCGCCTGCCGGCACTCGCCCCGCAGCCGCCACAGCTCCTCGTCGCCGGCGCCGCCGATCTCCTCGAGTGTCGCGTCCGGCGGATGCCGCCAGCGCTCCGTGCCGCACCGCGCCGACCAGAGCCGGTCCGCGGCCGGCGCGTCCCAGGTCGGCACGTGCACGCCGTTCGTGACGTGGGTGACCGGGATCTCGCGCTCCGGCCAGCGGGGGAACAGCTCCTGGAAGATGCGCCGGCTCGTCCGCTCGTGCAGCCGGCTGACCGCGTTCGTCCGGCCGCAGCCGCGCAGCGCGAGGTAGGTCATGTTGAACGGCTCCTCGGCGTCGTCCGGATCGCGGCGCCCGAGCGCCAGCATCTGCGGCAGCGTCATCCCGATCGCCGCCACGTACGTGCGGAAGTACGGCTCGTAGCGCCGCACCAGCTCGACCGGATAGCGGTCCATCCCCGCGGGGACCGGCGTGTGCGTGGTGAAGACGTTCGACGCCCGCGTCGCCCAGAGCGCGTCCGGGAACGACAGCCCGTGCCGCGCGCCGTAGCGCCGCGCGCGCTCGACCAGCGCGAGCGCCGCGTGCCCCTCGTTCAGGTGCAGCACCTCGGGCTCGAGGCCGAGCGCCTCCACCGCGCGCCACCCGCCGATCCCCAGCACCAGCTCCTGGAGGAGCCGCACCTCCTGGCCGCCGCCGTAGAGCTTGCCGGTGATGCCGCGGTCCGGGGGCGCGTTCAGCGGGTCGTTGCTGTCCAGCAGCAGCAGGAGCACGCGCCCGACCGTGGCCTGCCAGACGCGGAGGTGCAGCAGCCGGCCCGGGAACTCCAGCTTCACGTGGAGCCAGCCGCCGGCCGGGGAGAGCGCCGGCTGCACGGGCAGCGAGAGCGGGTCGTCGAACGGGTAGACCTCGACCTGGTCGCCGGCCGCGTCGATCATCTGCCGGAAGTACCCCTCCTGGTACAGCAGCCCGACGCCGACCACGGGGACGCCCAGGTCGCTGGCGCCCTTCAGGAAGTCCCCCGCCAGCACGCCCAGCCCGCCGGCGTACAGCGGCAGCGCCTCGCCCAGCCCGAACTCCATCGAGAAGTAGGCGACGCGGCGGAGCGGCCCGCCCGCGTGCGTCCGCCCGAACCACCCCGGATCCTCCAGGTGCCGGCGCCGCTCCTGCTGCACCTCGCCGAGCCGGCGCATCCAGTCGGGATCGGCCGCCGCGCGCTCCAGCGTGGCCTCGTCCACGTCCTGGAGCAGCATCCACGGATTCTCGCTCTGCTCCCAGAGCGACGGCGCCAGGCGCCGCCACAGCTCGTCCGCGCCGTGGCTCCACGTCCAGCGGAGATCGAGCGCCAGCTCCGTCAGCGAGCCGAGGACGACGGGCAGCTCGCGCGGCAGGTAGGCTTCGCGCACTCCGACCCTCCTTCGGGACCGGTCCCCCCGGCCGGCGACCGGAGCATGATCCCGCCGGGCCCGCGCCCGGCGGCCCTGCGCATCCCATCCGGGCGCGGGCGGCGGAACCGCCGCGCCCCGCCCGCCTCAGACCACGCGGTCCGCCTGCACCGGCTCCCCCTCCTCGAGCGCCGCCATCAGGTCGCGCACGATCGTCTCGCGGCGCCGCAGCTCATCCCGGAACGACCGACTGTCCGCGTTGGCGATCTCCAGCAACAGCTGATGCTCCGATTGGCCGAGGATCTCGCGCAGCACCTCGACCTGCGTATCGTTGAGCGAAAGCTCGCGCATCGAACACCTCCTCCACGCCGGCGCCGTACACCGTGCGCCGGCGCGGCTACGGGACTTCTCCCCGCCCGCCCACCGCCCTCCCCGCGGCCGGCCGGCGTCAGGCGGGCCACCCCTCCCCTTCGGCGATCACCGGCAGCAGGTCCGTCACCGAGACGATCCCCACCAGTCGGCCGCCGTCCAGCACCAGCGCGCGGTGCACGCCGGCGCGCACCAGGAACGCGGCCAGCTCGGGCACCGTCGCGCCGGGAGCGATGCCGAAGACGTCGGGCGTCATCACGTCCCGGGCCGTCGGCTCCCCCGCCACCGCCGAGCCGCCTCCGCCCCGCCGCGCGCCGCCCCGCACCGGGCGCTCCGCGGCCGCGTAGTACGCCGCCCGCCCGGCCGCCGCCGCGCCGCCCCGCGGCAGCGCGCCGCCACCGAGCGCGTCCAGCAGCGCCTCGCTCGCCCACAGCAGGTCCGTCGCCGAGACGACGCCCACCACCTTCCCGGCCGCGTCCACCACCGGCGCCCCGCTGACGTGCTGCTCCCAGAGCGTCCGCGCCACGCGGCGCACCGGCATGTCCGCCGGCACGGTCACGACCGACCGCTGCATCAGCTCCTCGACCGTCCGCACCGGGCGGCCGCCCTTCATCCTCATCGCCATGGCTCCCTCCTTCCGGGGCGCGACCCTGCCCTCGCACGGTCGCGGGCCGGCATCGTCCGTACCACCCGGTCCGCCGCCCAGCGCCTACCCCGGATAGCCCGTCGCCGTCAGGCGCACCCCGGCCAGGTCGCCCCACTCCACGAAGATCGAGTCGAGCGACACCGTCGCCAGATGCGTGTCCATCTCCGGGTCGAGCAGATGCGCCAGCCGCGTCTCGGGCTCCAGCCAGACGCCGACGTTCTCGAACTGCTGGGGCCGGTCGCCGACCAGCACCGTCACGCGCCGCGCGAGGCCGTGCCGGGTCAACTCGGTCGCCACCACGATCGCCATGCTCGCCTCCTCTCTGGTTCCCAAACGGCCGGCGCCGCCGCGGTCGCGCGCACCCGGCACCGCCCGGGGCCAGGTCACGATTCGTGCTCGCGCTCCAGCGCCGCCTGCTCCGCGAGCAGCCGCTCGCTGATCTCCACCGGGTACGGCGGGGCCGCCGGCCCCAGGCCGAGCACCCGCTCGGGGAGCCGCGACAGCTCCTCGCGCGCCAGCCGCCGCGCCGCCTCGAGGTCCGTGCGTCCCTCCGCCAGCGCCTCCCCGCGCCGCATGACCGGCCGCAGCAGCGGCCGGCCGGGCAGCCGCTCGCCCGCCCGGCCGAGCACGTCCCGCACCGCGCGGCCGCCTTCCTCGACGCGGAAGATCTGCTTCCGCCCCGGGTAGACCAGCTTCCCCGGCGACAGCTTCGTGCGCCCCCGGCCGGCGTACTCCGTGAGCTTGTAGGCCATGTCCAGCGCCGGCGCGTCGCTCGAGACGCCCATCCGCGTGCCGACGCCGAACGCGTCGATCGGCGCACCCGCCTCGACGAGCGCCGCGATCTCGTGCTCGTCCAGCCCGCCGCTCGCGAAGATCCGGACCCCTGTCAGCCCCGCATCGTCGAGCAGCCGGCGCGACCGCCGCGCCAGCTCCCCGAGATCGCCGGAATCGAGCCGGACCGCCCGCACCCGGAACGCGTCGCCCAGCTCCGCGGCCAGCCGGATGACGAGCTCCACGCCGCGCACCGTGTCGTACGTGTCCACCAGCAGCGTCGTCTCGGGATACAGCTCCGCGAAGCGACGGAACGCCTCCAGCTCGTCGTCGTGCGCCTGGATGTAGCTGTGCGCCATCGTGCCGGCCACCGGGATGCCGTACCGCGCGCCGGCCAGCACGTCGCTCGTCGACGCGATCCCGGCGATGTAGAACGCCCGCGCGCCCGTCACCCCCGCGTCGATCCCCGGCATCCGGCGCAGCGCGAAGTCGACGATCGGCCGGCCGGCCGCCGCGTGCACCACCCGCGCCGCCTTCGTCGCCAGCACCGTCTGGAAGTGGATCCGGTTCATGACCACCGTCTCCGCGAGCTGCGCCTCCGCCAGCGGCGCCGCCACCTCCAGCAGCGGCTCCGGCGCGAACACCGGCGTGCCCTCCGGCACCGCGTACACGTCGCCCGTGAAGCGCAGCCGCTCCAGCCAGCCGAGGAAGTCGTCGCGGAACAGGCCGAGCGTGCCCAGGTAGTCGAGCCCCGGCCGGGTGAAGCGCAGCGCCTCCAGGTAGCGGAGCGCGTCGTCCAGCCCGCAGGCCAGCAGGTAGTTGCGCGTCGACGGCAGCTTCCGGACGTGCAGGCTGAAGACGGCCTCGGCGTCCATCCCCTCCCGCCAGTACGCCTGCAGCATCGTCAGCTCGTACAGGTCCGTCAGCAGCGCGACGTCGGCGCTTCCGGCACCCGCGGCGGGCGCCGCCGCGTCCCACGAGACGCCCGCACCCTCGACGCCCGACGGCGGCACGCGCTCCGGAGACGACGGACGCTCGACCCGCATGACCTCGCCTGAAGACCGCGCTGCCGTATCGCGGCCGGCGACCGGCCGCCCGGCATCCCGCGCCGGTCGGCCCGACCGTTCCGTCCGCTCCCGGGCAGCCACGGCGAGTCGAAGGTGGAGACGGCGCTCACCCGCGCACCGCCTCCCCACCGCCAGCGCATGATGGGTGCCCACGGGGCCGGACCGCGCCACGGACGAGCGCGGGCAGAACGCCCCGCCCCGGCGCTGCGCCGCGGGGCAGAAGCTCCCAGCCGCGCCCCGCCTCCCCCGGCCGACCGGAGGGCAAATCGCACAACACCCTGTTCTACATTGCTTTACACGAACACACACCCCCGGTGGCGCGGGCCCGAAACTCGCGCCTCGCGCGGGTGTCGCCACTCCCATCGAAGGAGCTCCGCCATGATCCGCTCGGTCCTGGTTCCGCTCGACGGCTCGGCGTCCAGCGAGTGGGCGCTGCCGACCGCCGTCGCCATCGCCCGGGCTTCCGGCGCGAAGCTCGAGCTGGTCAGCGTCCACGTCCCGCTGGAGCTCCTCGGCGCGGCCGGGGAGTGGGGCGGCTATCAAGGGACCCTGGAGGCGACCGGCACGGACCACGCGCTGGCGTACCTGCGCGGCGTCGCGGACCGCGTCTCCGCCGCCGCGGGCGTGGCGGCCACGCCGATCGTGCGCGTCGGGCGGGCCGCGGACGCGCTCGTGCGCCATGCCGAGCAGGCCGGCAGCGACCTCGTCGTCCTGTCGACGCACGGGCACGGCCCGATCCAGCGCGCCTGGCTCGGCAGCGTCGCGGACGCGGTCGCGCGGCACAGCCCGGTGCCCGTGCTGCTCGTCCGCCCGGAGCCTGACGCGGTCCCCGACCTGACCGGCGGGACGCTCTTCCGGCACATCCTGGTTCCGCTCGACGGCTCCGCGTTCGGCGAGGAGGTGCTGGGCACCGCGGTGGCGCTCGGCGCGCTGGGCGCCGCCGACTACACGCTGCTCGAGGTGGTCTATCCGCCGTTCGTCATCGGGCCGGTCGACGAGACGCTCTCGTTGCACGTCGACGAGGAGCTGCTGCGGCAGCGCAAGGCGGCGGCGGACGCGTACCTGCGGGGCGTGGCCGAGCGGCTCCGCGCGGACGGGCTCGAGGTCGAGACGGTCGTCGTGGTCGAGCCGTCCACCGTAGCGTCCATCCTGGACTACGCGGCGAAGGGCGCCGACCTGATCGCGCTGACCACGCACGGCCGCGGCGGGCTCGGCCGGGTCGTGCTGGGCAGCGTCGCGGACAAGGTCGTCCGCGGTGCGGCCTCGCCGGTCCTGCTCTATCGGCCGCGCGGACGCTGAGCCGGCCGGAGGAGGCGCGCGTGCGCGAGTTCAGCCTCGGTCGGATCGCGGGCGTCGAGATCCGCGTCGACGCCTCCTGGTTCGTCCTCGTCTTCCTCGTGCTGTGGAGCTTCGCGCTCGTGGTCTTCCCCGCGAGCTACGGCGGGCTCTCCGTCGCCGCGTACCTGGCCATGGGACTGGCGGCGACGCTGCTGCTGCTCGCCTCGCTCCTCGCCCACGAGCTCGCGCACGCGCTCGCCGCCCGCGCGGAGCGCATTCCGGTCGACGCGATCCGCCTCTTCATCTTCGGCGGCGTCACCCGGACGCGCACCGAGGCACGGACCCCCGGGCGCGAGCTGGTCCTGGCCGTCGTCGGCCCGGTCGCGAGCCTTGCCGTCGCCCTCCTCTTCTCGCTGCTCTGGATGTTCCTCGGCGCGCGCGGCAACCTGCCGGCGGCGGCCGTCGTGGCCCGCCACCTCGCCGTGGTGAACCTGGTCCTCGCGGTGTTCAACCTCCTGCCGGGCCTCCCGCTCGACGGCGGCCGGATGCTGCGCGCGCTGCTCTGGAAGCTGAGCGGCGACCCGGCGCAGGCGACGCGGATCGCCTCCCGCGCCGGCCTCCTCCTGGCCTACGTGCTCCTGGCGACGGGGCTGGTCGAGGCGCTGCGCGGCGACGTCGTGGGCGGGATCTGGATCTTCCTGATCGCCGCTCTCCTGCGCAACGCCGCGGCGGCCAGCCTGGAGCGGCCGCGGCCGACCGCCTTCGCCGCCGGCGTGCCCGCCGCGGACGCCCCGGCCGGGCCGCCCGCCCCGGACCGCGCCGCGGCGCGAGACGCCGCGCCGGGAGGCGGCCGGCCGCGAGACGCCGCGCCGGAAGGCGCCACGCCTTCCTCCGCCGCGACGACCATGGGACGGGAGACGATCCGGAAGCCGCGCGGCGGCTGGGCGGTGACGCCGAACCTCGTCGACTACGAGCAGGCCTGCCGCGACTTCTCCTGGGACGCCGCCGCCCGGGAGCTGGCGGGGCTCCCCGGAGGCGCCGGGCTGAACATCGCCCACGAGGCCGTCGACCGGCACGCGGCGGGTCCGCTCGCGGACCGCGTGGCGCTGCGCTTCCTCGGCCGGAGCGGCACGCGCCGCGACATCACGTTCGCCGAGCTGCGCGCGCTCACGAACCGCTTCGCGAACGTGCTCCGCGCCCTTGGCATCGGGCCCGGCGAGCGGGTCTTCTCGCTGATGGAGCGCGTGCCGGAGCTCTACATCGCCGCGCTCGGCACGCTGAAGAACCGCAGCGTGTTCTGCCCGCTCTTCTCCGCGTTCGGGCCCGAGCCGATCCAGGCCCGCCTCGCCCTCGGCGACGCCCGCGCCCTCGTGACCACCGCGGCGCTCTACCGGCGCAAGGTCGCGAAGCTGCGCGCGGCGCTCCCCCTGCTGCAGCACGTGCTCCTCGCCGATGCGCCCGCCGAGGGCCTCGCCGGCACGCTCGACCTCCGGCGCCTCACGGCCGCGGCGGACGAGCGCTTCGACATCCCGCCCACGGATCCCGAGGAGCCCGCGCTCCTCCATTTCACCAGCGGCACGACCGGCCAGCCGAAGGGCGCCGTCCACGTGCACCGCGCGGTCGTCGCGCACCACGCGACCGGCCGGCTCGTCCTGGACCTGCACCCCGAGGACATCTTCTGGTGCACCGCCGACCCCGGGTGGGTCACCGGGACGTCGTACGGCATCGTCTCGCCGCTCAGCAACGGCGTCACGAGCATCGTCGACGAGGCCGACTTCGACGCCGAGCGCTGGTACCGCATCCTCCAGGACGAGCGCGTGACGGTGTGGTACACGGCGCCGACCGCGATCCGCATGCTGATGAAGGCCGGCGACGAGCTGCCCCGCCGCTACGACCTGAGCCGGCTCCGCTTCGTGGCCAGCGTGGGCGAGCCGCTGAACCCGGAGGCCGTGGTCTGGGGGCGGGACGCGCTCGGCCGGCCGATCCACGACAACTGGTGGCAGACCGAGACCGGCGGGATCATGATCGCGAACTTCGCGGCCATGGACATCCGCCCGGGCTCGATGGGGCGCGCGCTCCCGGGGATCGAGGCCGCCGTCGTGCGCCGGACGGGCGAGGACACGGTGGAGGAGCTGGGGCCGGCGGAGGAGGGCGAGCTCGCGCTCCGGCCCGGCTGGCCCTCCATGTTCCGCGCCTACCTCCACGACGAGGAGCGCTACCGCCGCTGCTTCGCCGGCGGCTGGTACCTGACCGGCGACCTCGCCCGCCGCGACGCCGACGGCTACCTCTGGTTCGTCGGCCGCGCCGACGACGTCATCAAGTCGATGGGCCACCTGATCGGCCCGTTCGAGGTCGAGAGCGCGCTCCTCGAGCATCCCGGCGTCGCCGAGGCCGGCGTCATCGGCAAGCCCGACCCCGTCGCCGGCGAGCTGGTCAAGGCGTTCGTCGCGCTGAAGCCAGGCGTCGTCGCCTCCGACGAGCTGCGCCTCGAGCTGCTCGGCTTCGCGCGCCAGCGCCTCGGCGCGGTCGTTGCGCCGAAGGAGATCGAGTTCCTCGGCGGCCTGCCCAAGAACCGCGCCGGCAAGATCATGCGGCGCCTGCTGAAGGCCCGCGAGCTCGGCCTCCCCGAGGGCGACACCTCGACCGTCTGGAGCCCGCCATGAGCGCACCGACCGACGCCATTGCCCCGGATCGCGCCCCCGCCGCCCGGCCCGGCGCCGCGGCACGGCGGGCTCCGCGGCCCCAGGCGACGACGCCGCCTCCGCCCCCGGCGCGCGACGCCGCGCTCGACCTCCTGCGCGGCATGCTCCGCATCCGCCGCTTCGAGGAACGCTGCGTCGAGCTGTACTCGGCCGAGAAGATCCGCGGCTTCCTCCACCTCTACATCGGCGAGGAGGCGATCGCGGTCGGCATCATGCGGGCGCTCGGCCCGGAGGACGCCGTCGTCGCCACCTACCGCGAGCACGGCCTCGCGCTGGCGCGAGGCATCACGGCGCGCGCCGTGATGGCGGAGATGTTCGGCAAGCTCGAGGGGTGCAGCCGCGGCCGCGGCGGCTCGATGCACCTCTTCGACGCGACGACGCGCTTCTACGGCGGCAACGCCATCGTCGCCGGCGGCCTCCCGCTCGCCGTCGGCCTCGGCCTCGCCGACAAGCTGCAGCACCGCCCGCGGCTCACCGCCTGCTTCTTCGGCGACGGCGCCGTCGCCGAAGGCGTGTTCCACGAATCCGCGAACCTCGCCGCCCTCTGGCGGCTCCCGGTCCTGTTCTGCTGCGAGAACAACCTCTACGCCATGGGCACCGCGCTCCACCGCTCGCAGGTCGAGACGGATCTGGCCGTGCGCGCCGCCACCTACCGCATGCCCGCCTGGGCGGTCGACGGCATGGACGTCACCGCCGTCGCCGACGCGGCCGAGCGCGCCGCCGCCGTGGTCCGCGGCGGCGGCGGCCCGGTCTTCCTCGAGCTCCGCACCTACCGCTTCCGCGCCCACTCGATGTACGACCCGGAGCTGTATCGCACGAAGGAGGAGGTCGAGGCGTGGAAGGCGCGCTGCCCGCTCACCACCTTCGAGGCGCGGCTGCGCGCGGACGGGCTCCTCGACGACGCGGCGCTCGCCGCGATCGAGGCCGACGTCACCGCCGAGGTCGACGACGCCGTCGCGTTCGCCGAGGCCGGCCGGCTCGAGCCCGTCGAGGAGCTGATGCGCTTCGTCTACAGCGAGGTGAGCCCATGAGCGCGACGGCGGCCGCGACCGCTCCCACGGTGCGCGTCACGTACCGCGAGGCGGTGCGCCAGGGCATCCGCGACGCCTTGCTCCGCGACGAGCGCGTCTTCCTCATGGGCGAGGACGTCGCGTGCTACGGCGGTTGCTACGCGGTCAGCAAGGGGCTCCTCGAGGAGTTCGGCCCCGAGCGGATCCGCGATACGCCGCTCTCCGAGTCCGCGTTCGTCGGCGCCGGCATCGGCGCCGCCCTCGGCGGCATGCGCCCCATCGTCGAGGTCATGACCGTGAACTTCAGCCTGCTGGCGCTCGACCAGATCCTGAACAACGCCGCGACGATCCTGCACATGTCCGGCGGCCAGTTCAACGTCCCGCTGGTGATCCGCACGGCCACCGGCGGCGGACGCCAGCTCGCGGCCCAGCACTCCCACAGCCTCGAGGGGTGGTTCGCGCACATCCCCGGCATCCGGGTGCTGACGCCGGCCACGCTGGAGGACGCCCGCGGCATGCTCTGGCCGGCGCTCGAGGACCCGGACCCCGTGCTCATCTTCGAGAACGCGCTCCTCTACAACCTCGAGGGCGACCTCGCGGCCGACGCCGGACCGGTCTCCATCGACTCCGCGGCGATCCACCGCCCCGGGCGCGACGTCACGCTGATCACCTACGGCGGGATGCTCCGGAAGACGCTGGCGGCCGCGGACGCGCTGGCGAACCATGGAGTCGACGCGGAGGTCGTCGACCTCCGCGTGCTCCGGCCGCTCGACACCGCGACGATCCTCGAGTCCGTCGCCCGCACCCGGCGCGCCGTCGTGGTCGACGAGGGGTGGCGCAGCGGCGGCATCTCCGCCGAGGTCAGCGCCCGCATCACCGAGGGGGTGTTCTTCGAGTTGGACGCGCCCGTGGCTCGCGTCTGCACCGCCGAAGTGCCGCTGCCGTACGCGCGCCACATGGAGGAGGCGGCACTCCCCCAGGTCGACCGAATCGTCGCCGCGGCCCGCGGGCTCCTCGGCGCGGGACCGCCGGTTCCCGCCTGATCACGGCGCTTCAGGAGAGCGCAGATGGGCGAGTACCGCATGCCGTCTCTCGGCGCCGACATGGAGGCCGGCACGCTCATCCAGTGGCGCGTCCGCCCCGGCGACGAGATCCACCGCGGCGACATCATCGCCGTCGTGGACACCGCGAAGGCCGCGATCGAGGTCGAGGTCTTCCAGACCGGCGTCGTGGAACGGCTCCTGGTCGCCGAGGGCGCGCGCGTGCCCGTCGGCACCCCGCTGGCGACGATCCGGGAGGTGGGCGGCGCGGGGGCACCGCCGGTGCAGGGTGTGGCGGCGGGCCGCGCCGCGGCACCCGCCGGCATGGCACCCGCCGGCGTGGCGCCCGCCGGCGCCGCCCCCGCCGGCGCGCTACCTCTCGGCGTGGCCCCCGGCGCCCCCGCACCACCTACCGGCGAGGCACCCGTCGGGCCCGCACCACCCGCCGCCCCGGCGCCCGGCGCCGCGCCACCTCTCGTCCCCGCTGGCGGGCCCGCCGTACCCGCGGCCCCGGCCGCTCCCACGCCGCGCGGCGCGATCCGCCCGCCCGCCTCGCCGGCCGCCCGGGTGCTCGCGGCGCGGCTCGCGCTCCCCCTGGACGGCATCCGCGGCACGGGGCCCGGCGCCGCCATCGTGCGCGCCGACGTCGAGCGCGCCGCCGCCGAGCGCGGCGCCGCGCCCCGGCCCCAGCCCCGCGCGTCGGCGCTGGCGCAGCGCGTCGCCGAGCGCCTCGGCGTCGACCTCGCAACGGTCCACGGCACCGGCCCCGGCGGGCGCATCCTCCGCGGCGACATCCTCGCGGCGGCCACGCTGCCGGCCGCGGAAGCGCCGGCCGGCGCGCCGCCCGCCATCCACCCCGCCGCCGGCGCGCGGGACGCCATGCGCCGGGCCATCGCCGCGGCGATGGAGCGGTCGAAGCGCGAGATCCCGCACTACTACCTGAGCGCCGACATCGACCTGAGCCGCGCGCTCGCCTGGCTGCAGGACGAGAACCTCCGCCGCGCCGTGGACGTCCGGCTCCTCCCCGCCGCGCTGCTGCTCAAGGCCGTCGCCCGGGCCACGCGGGACGTGCCGGAGCTGAACGGCGTCTACCTCGATGGTGGCTTCCGCCCGAGCGCGTCGGTCCACGTCGGCGTGGCGATCTCGCTCCGCGGCGGCGGGCTCGTCGCGCCGGCCATCCACGACGTGGACGCGCTGGACCTCGATTCGCTGATGCGGGCGCTGCGCGACCTGGTGCGGCGCGCGCGCGCCGGCTCGCTGCGCAGCTCCGAGATCTCGGATCCGACGATCACGGTCACGAACCTCGGCGACCAGGGCGTCGGCTCCACCTTCGGCATCATCTACCCGCCACAGGTCGCGCTCGTCGGCTTCGGCCGGATCACCGACCGCCCCTGGGCGGAGCACGGCATGCTGGGCGTCCGGCCCGTCGTCACCGCGACGCTCTCCGCCGACCACCGCGTCAGCGATGGCCACCGCGGCGCGCTCTTCCTCGCGGCCATCGATCGACTTCTCCAGCAGCCGGAGGCGCTATGACGGACAACGAGCTCATGCGGGCGGTCCTCGCGGTCCTGCACGAGGTCGCACCCGAGGTCGACGCGGAAACGCTCGACCCGCGCGCCAGCCTCCGCGAGCAGGTCGACCTCGACTCGATGGATTTCCTGAATTTCGTGATCGGCCTCAAGACCAGGCTCGGCGTCGTCGTCCCCGAGGCCGACTACCCGGCGCTCGCCACGCTGGATGGCTGCGTCGGCTACCTGAAGGCGCGGCTGGCCGGCGCGCCCGCTCCCGGACCGTAATCGGCACCTTCACCCCCCCGGCCGCGCCGAGCCCGCCGACCGCCGCCGCAGGATCGAGCCGATGTGCTCGTCCACCGCCGACCGCCGCATCAGGATCAGCAGGGATTCGACCTCCGCGAGCAGCGCGAGCGCCGTGGCCAGCCCGAAGAGCAGCGCCGAGTCGTAGCCCAGCGCGAAGAGCAGCACGGCGTACGTGTAGCCGCAGAAGCCCGCGGCCTTCGCGGTGTAGAGGTGCAGGTCCGCCACGCGCCGGAAGCGCAACCACCCGACCAGCAGCACGACCGCGCCCAGCCCGAGCCACGCCACCAGCAGCGGCCAGCGCGCCCGCACGACGTCCGGCCGCAGCATCCAGATCCACGCCAGCGTCGAGCTCATCAGCGACAGGTCCGCGATCGAGTCGAGCTGGCTGCCGGACCGGGACACCGCGTGCAGCCGCCGAGCGAGCGCGCCGTCCACCACGTCGGTCGCCCCGGCGACGAACAGCGCGATCCCCAGCGCGGTCGTCCGGTGCAGCAGCGCGAGCGCCCACAGCACGGGCAGGAGCGCCAGCCGCAGCTCGGTCAGTCGGTTGGGCAGCGTGCTCCGCATGGTCTCCGACTCCTCGACGATCCTGACCCGCCGCTCGCCCGGGCCGCCCGTGACGCTACCGGACCGGCTCCGCCGCCGACCCGCCGACCAGCCCGGTCGCGAAGTCGGCGGCGCCGCGCGCCCACGCCGGCCCGAACAGCTCCGCCTCCCGCAGCGCCAGCGCTCCCACCGGCCGCACCCCGGCGAGCTCCTCCATCTGGGCGAACACGCGCTCCGCACCCGCCCCGCCCTGCGTCAGGAAGAACGCGACGCGGCGGAACGCCCCACGATGCCGCGCCAGGTACGTCCGCACCGGAGTCGACACCGAGCCCACCCAGACCGGCGTGCCGACGATCACGAGGTCGTAGTCCGACGGCCGCCGTGTCGGCTCGACGAGCGGGGTCGTCCGTCGCAGCAGCGCGTCCAGCGCCGAGCGGACGTATCCCCACCGCCCCCGCCGGTCGCGCGTGTCCCGGATCTCCTCGACCTCGCACCGCAGCGCCGCCCCGATCGCCTCCGCCACCTTCCGCGTGTTCCCGGTGCGCGAGTAGAAGGCGACGAGCACCCTTCCCGACGGCCCGGCCGCCATCGTGACCTCCGTTGTTGCCGGCATCCGTTCGCGGCCGCGCCACGCCGCGCTCGCCCTCCGGGCGACGTCCGGGGTTCCCCCAGCCACCTCGCGATGGCAGTCTCATGCCATCCGCCCCGGCGCCGCTCCGACGCGTGGACGCGCCGCGGCCGCGCGCGCTCGCGGCGGCCGCGAGCGCACCGGCCGGCGCCGGCGCCGCCGCGGCGGAGCGCCCGGCCGCCTCCCGGACGGGGCCGCCGCCGGCGCGGCCCGCAGCAGGAGTCCGCGCACGTCGCCATCCGCCTGCACCTCGACGACCCGCCCGCCCGAGAACGCCAGCCGGATGCGCCGCGCCGAGAGATACGTCCCGCCGCGCCGCTCCCCGGAGGCCGCCATCGAGTACAGCAGGCTCGCGGGCGCCGCGCCGCCGGATGCGCGCAGCGACGACAGCCGCCGCGCCAGCGCGTCCACGATCGGCGCCGCGCCGGCGCCGTCCGCCGCCTGCACCCACAGCGTGTCCGCCCGCACCCACCGCGCGCGCAGCTCCGCCGGCAGGCTCGCGACGCTCGAGTCCGCGGCGAGCCGCAGCTCCGCGCGCTTCACGGCCACCGCCTCCCAGCCGCCGCCCTCCGGCCGGAGCGCGACCGAGTCGCCGCGCAGCTCGCCATCCCGGCTCGTGACCCGCACGGCCGCCTCGCCCGGGACCGCCCCCGGCGGCACCCGCGCCGCCCCCGCGCCGGCGGCGAGCCCGCCGAACCCTCCGCCCTCGAGGAGCGCGATCCGCAGCGACGGCGCGTGGATCCGCGGCCCCGCCGAATCGCTCGACACCCCGGCGTCCACCCCGCCCACCGCCACGACCTCGCGCGCCACCTCGCCCTGGACCGACGTCTCGATCGAGTCCGCCTCCAGCCAGTGCTCCCCCGCGACCAGGCGCGGCCGCTCGGGCCGGGCGCGCGCGGCCGCCCCGCCCGCGCCACGCCGCTCCTCGGCCCGCGTCGCGATCGCGCGCGCCGCGCCCGGTCCCGCCGGCACCACGATGTCGAGCGCGGGCGCGGAGAGCCGGAACGCCGCTCCCACGAGCCGCGCCGCGCCCCGCGCGCGCACCGCCGTCGCGTCGGCCGACCGCCGCAGCGCGATCGTCGTCGCGGACAGCGACGCCCGCGGCGCCTCCAGCCGCGGCCGCCCCGCCAGCACGAGCCCGCCCGCGCCCGGCTCCACCTCCGCCGAGTCCGACGAGGCGCGCAGCTCGCCGGCCTCCGCCCGGACGCTCCCCCGCGCCCGCAGCCGCCCGTCCGCCACCGCCATCGCGTCCGCCGAGAGGCTGAGCGCCGGCGCCGAGCCCGCGGCCGGGAGCGTCGCCGTCCCCCGCGCCGGGACCACCGTCCGCGCGCTCCGCCCCGCCGCCGCCGCCGTGTGCGCCACGACCGGCGCGCGGAGCGTCACCCCGCTCGCCCGCCCGCGGTAGACGACGTCGCCCCGGGCCACGATCTGCCCCGGCGCCAGCTCCAGCGACGCCGCCGTGACGCTCGCCTCGCCATCCTCGTACGATACGCGGCCGAAGAGCCGGAGCGCCCGCGTGTCCGCGTCGTACAGCGCGCTGTCCGCCCGCGCGCTCGCGCCGCCGGCGCAGCGCAGCTCCAGCGGCCCCGCGATCGCGACGGTGCCCCGTCGCTCCCCCTCCGTCCAGTACGCCGCCCGCCCCTCCACCAGCTCGCACTGCCAGGCCGACAGCGCGCCCGGCAGCGCGAGGAGCGCCGCGAGCGCGGCCACCGCCGCGCGCCGCCGCGCCCACCGCTCGCCGCGCCACCCCGTGGCCGCGCCCATACGCATGCTCGTCATCCGGCGCCTCACGGCTGTCCGGGCCGGCCCGGGCGGGTCCGCCCGGCCACGCCCGCCCGCCCACCACCACTGCCTGCCGCGTGCCGGCGGAGCGGCGCCGGCTTCGGCGATCGACCGGGCGGGCACACGCCGCCCACCGGGCCCGCCGCCGGCCGCCGCGCCGGCCCGGCCAGGGCCACGCACCGCGACCGGCCGGCGCGCCTCGCGCCGACGGCTGAGGCGGGTTGGCCACGGACCCGGCCGCGCGGGTGGGACAAGATCGGACACGAGCGAGGCGACGGCGGCGCCGGCGCCAGGCCGCGAGCCGCGGGCCGCCGGCGCGGCGGCGTCGCGCGCGCCTCGCGCCCGCGCCAGCGGCGCACATGCACGCCCACGCGCCGAGGCGCTCGCAGCGCCCGCCCGCGCCGCGCCGGCACGAAACCCGCCCCCGGGGCGCTCCGGACCTCTTCGATGGGGAGACGCCATGGCCACCCAGGTGCAGACCCCGGCCCAGCCGCCCGCCCGCGCGCAGCGGCTCGTGCGGCGCTTCGCGGACATCGGCCGGGCCGACGTCCCGCTCGTCGGCGGCAAGGGCGCGAACCTCGGCGAGATGACCCGCGCCGGACTCCCCGTGCCCCCCGGCTTCGTCGTGACCGTCGACGCCTACCGCGCGTTCCTCGACGCGACCGGCCTCGGCGAGCGCATCGACGCCCGCCTCGCCGGCCTCTCCCTCGACGACGAGAACGGCCGCCGCGCGGCCTCGGAGGAGATCGGCAGGCTCGTCACCGCCGCGCCCGTCCCCGAGACCGTCCGCGCCGACATCGCCGCCGCCTACCGCGAGCTTTGCGGCAAGGACGACGGCTACGTCGCCGTCCGCTCCTCCGCCACGGTCGAGGACGCCGCCGAGTTCTCGTACGCGGGCATGTTCCAGAGCTTCCTGAACGTCCGCGGCACGGACGCGCTCGTCGCTCGCGTGCGCGACTGCTGGGCCTCGCTCTACACCGCGCGCTCCATCTACTACCGCCAGCGCCAGGGGCTCGCGGGCGAGCAGCTCATCGCCGTCATCGTGCAGCGCATGGTGAACGCCGACCGCTCCGGCGTCATGTTCACCGCCGACCCCGCGACCGGGAACCCGGACGTCATCGTCATCGAGGCGGCCTGGGGGCTGGGCGAGGTGGTGGTGGGAGGGCTCGTCACGCCCGATCGCTACCGCGTCGACAAGAAGTCACTCGAAGTGCTCGACGCCGAGGTCGGACACAAGGCGTTCATGCTCGAGCGCGACCCGGCCGGGCCCGAGAGCCGCCGCGTCGAACTGCCGCCCGAGAAGGCCGACGCGCGCGCCCTGACCGACGACGAGGTCCGCGCCGTGGCCGAGCTCGGCCGGAAGGACGAGGCGCACTACGCCGCCCCGCAGGACGCCGAATGGGCCATCGAGGGCGGGAAGGTCTACCTGGTCCAGACCCGCCCGATCACCACGCTCCGCCCCGCCGGCGCGCCCGCCGCGCCCGCCGCGCACGTGCTGCTCCGCGGCCTGGGCGCCGGCCCCGGCCGCGCCACCGGCCGGGTGCGCGTCCTCACATCCCCCGCGGAGGGTGGACGCCTCCAGCCGGGCGAGATCCTCGTCGCCCCGATGACCACGCCCGACTGGGTGCCGTTCATGCGCCGCGCCGCCGCCGTCGTCACCGACACCGGCGGCATGACGTCCCACGCGGCCATCGTCTCCCGCGAGCTCGGCATCCCCTGCATCGTCGGCACGCGGGACGCCACCCGCGTGCTCCGGGACGGCCAGCTCGTCACCGTCGACGCGCCCCGCGGCAGCATCTTCGACGGCGCGGTCGAGGCGGAAGCGCCCGCGCGAGCCGCCCGGGCGGGCGCCGCGCCCGCCCCGGCGCCCGGCGCCATGCCGGCGGCCGCGCCCATCACCGCCACCCGCCTCTACGTCAATCTCGCCGACCCCGCCCAGGCGGAGCGCGTCGCCGCGCTCGCCGTCGACGGCGTCGGCCTGCTCCGCGCCGAGTTCATGATCCTCGACGCGCTGCAGGGCCGGCACCCGCGCCTGCTGCTGAAGGAGGGGAAAGGCGACGAGTTCGTCTCGACCATGGCCGACAAGATCGACATCTTCGCCGGCGCGTTCGATCCGCGCCCCGTCGTCTACCGCGCCATGGACTTCCGCACGAACGAGTTCCGCGGGCTGGAGGGCGGAGCGGAGTTCGAGCCGCGCGAGGAGAACCCGATGCTCGGCTACCGCGGCTGCTTCCGCTACACCCGCGAGCCCGACCTCTTCGACCTCGAGCTCCGGGCCCTGGCCCGCGTGCGGAAGCGGCACGCCAACGTCCACCTCATGCTCCCCTTCGTCCGCACCGGCGCCGAGTTCGCCGCGTGCAAGCGCCTCGTCGACGCCAGCCCCCTCGGCGGCGACGCGTCGCTCCAGCTCTGGATCATGGCCGAGGTGCCCTCCGTCGTGACCTGGCTCCCCGAGTACGTCCGCCTCGGCGCCCGTGGCGTCTCCATCGGCTCGAACGACCTGACCCAGCTCACGCTCGGCGTCGACCGCGACAGCGAGCTCGTCGCGCCCGACTTCGACGAGCGCGATCCGGCCGTCCTCGACCTCATCGGCCGCATCATCGCCACCTGCCACGAGCTGGGCGTGCCCTGCTCGATCTGCGGCCAGGCGCCGTCCGTCCACCCGGAGTACGCCGAGCTCCTCGTCCGCCGCGGCATCGACTCCGTCTCCGTCGTCCCCGACGCCATCGAGACCACCCGCCGGAACCTCGCCGCGGCCGAGACGCGCCTCCTCCTCGAGCACGCGCGGGGGCGCGCCGCGGCGAACGCGCGCGCCGCCGGCGCGGCGCCGGCCCCGTAGGGATCGCCGGCCGCGCGCCGATGCCGCATCTTGGCCCCGCCCGGCCGCGCCGGCCGGGCGAGCCGCCAGCCCACGGGAGGCGCCGCGTGCGTCCGGGAGAGACACCGCCGTCGGAGTGCGCCGCGCCCGCGCGCCGCCCCTGGGCCGCCCTCGAGGGCCGCCCGGACCCGCTCGGCGCGACCTGGATCGCCGACGAGCGCGCCTACAACTTCGCGCTCTACTCCGCGCACGCCCGCCGCGTCACGCTCCTCCTCTTCCGCCCCGACGACGCGGCCACGCCGTGCCTCGCCCGCGAGCTCGACTTCCGCCGCAACAAGACCGCGCGCGTCTGGCACTGCCGCATCCCCGAGGCCGAGCTGGGCGGTGCCCGCTACTACGCCTACACCGTCGACGGCCCGCCCCCCGAGGGGCGCTTCGCCTGGCACGCCTTCGACGCCGACAAGCTGCTCCTCGACCCCTACGGCCGCGCCGTCCACTTCCCCGCCGCCTTCGACCGCTGGGCAGCCATGCGCCCCGGCTCGAACGCCGGCAAGGCCGCCCTCAGCGTGCTCCCCGCGCCGGCGCCGCCCACGGCCCCGCGCCGCGATGCGCCCCGCCACCACGACGGCGACACCGTCGTCTACGAGCTGCACGTCCGCGGCTTCACCCGCCACCCCGACTCCGGCGTCGCCGACGAGCGGCGCGGCACGTACCTCGGCGTCGTCGACCGCATCCCCTACCTGCTCGATCTCGGCGTCACCGCCGTCGAGCTGATGCCCGTCTTCCAGTTCGACCCGCAGGACGGCAACTACTGGGGCTACATGCCCATCGGCTTCTTCGCGCCGCACGCCCGCTACGCCACCGCCGCCGCGCGCCACGAGTGCACCCACCACGACGAGTTCCGCGCCATGGTCGATGCGCTCCACGCCGCCGGCATCGAGGTCATCCTCGACGTCGTCTACAACCACACCGCCGAGCGCGACGAGACCGGGCCGACCTACTCCTTCCGCGGCATCGACAACAGCACGTTCTACCTCATGACCGGAGACCCCGCGCACCCGTACGCCGACTACTCCGGCACCGGCAACACGCTCCACACCGCGAACGCGTTCGTCCGGCGCATGGTCATGGACAGCCTCAGATACTGGGTCTCCGAGATGGGCGTCGACGGCTTCCGCTTCGACCTCGCCTCCATCTTCGCCCGCCGCTCCGACGGCTCCATCGACATCGCCGACCCCAAGCTCTTCGCCGAGATCTCCTCCGACCCCGTCCTCGCCGGCGTTCGCCTCATCGCCGAGCCCTGGGACGTCGGCGGCGCCTACCAGCTCGGTCCCTCGCTCCCCGGCCTCGCCTGGCTCCAGTGGAACGACCGCTTCCGCGACGACCTCCGCCGCTTCGTCCGCGGCGACGCCGGCCTCGTCCCCGCCGTCATGACCCGCCTCTACGGTAGCGACGACCTCTTCCCCGACGACGTGCTCCGCGCCGGCCGCCCCTGGCAGAGCGTCAACTACATCACCTCCCACGACGGCTCCACCCTCTACGACCTCCTCGCCTACACCCGGAAGCGCAACTGGGCCAACGGCCTCGCCAATATGGACGGGCCCGCCGAGAGCTTCGGCTCCAACTGCGGGGCCGAAGGCGACGACGCCGTCCCCGGCGACGTCGCCCGCCTCCGCCGCCGCCAGGCCCGCAACTTCGCCGCGCTCCTCCTCCTCGCCAACGGCACGCCCATGATCCGCGCCGGCGACGAGTTCCTGCAGACCCAGGGCGGCAACGACAACCCCTTCAACCAGGACAACGAGACGAGCTGGCTCGACTGGCGCCGCCTCGACGCCGAGCGTGACGTGTTCCGCTTCTTCCGCCGCATGATCGCGTTCCGCAAGGCGCACCCCTCCCTCGGCCGCAGCCGCTTCTGGCGCGACGACGTGCGCTGGCACGGCCCCGACGGCCCCGTCGATCTCGGTCCCGACTCCCGCGCGCTCGCCTTCTTCCTCGACGGCCGCGCCGAGCAGGACCGCGACCTCTTCGTCATGGCCAACATGTCCGGCGACGACCTCTCCTTCTCCCTCGCCGACCACCCCGGCCCCGGCTGGCGCCGCGCCCTCGACACCTCCCTCGACCCGCCCGACGACATCTCCGACCCCGGCGCCGAGCCCCCCGTCGACACCGACCGCTATACCGTGCGCGCCCGCTCCGTCGCCGTCCTCCTCCGAGCCTGACGAGCCTCCGAGCCTGCGAGCCTCCGAGCCCCCGGCCAATCTGTCCCGCCCCGGGGGCACGCCGCCCCACCCTCCACCGCCCGCCCACCGCGATCCGACCACGACCACCCCCCGCCCCACGGGCCCGGATCTTTCCATTCGGCGCCTACGGAGCCCCGCGCGAAGGAGGCCGACATGCTCGAGCACGCACTCGCCACCAGGCACGCCCCGGCTCCCGCCATCGTCGCCTTCCGCGAGCTGCTCGTGCCGCTCGACGGCTCGCCGGCCGCCGAGCGCGCGCACTGCCTCGCGCGCCGGATCGCCGAGCGGAGCGGCGCGCGCGTCACGCTCGTCCACGTCCATGAAGGGGGGCCGGATCGGGAGGTCATCCCGCTGCGGGAGTACTCGTGGCGGGAGGCCGAGCGGAGGGCCGACGAGAGCGACTACCTGTGGCGGGCCGCGTGCGCCGCGCCCGCGCGTGCGCGCACCGCGCTCCTCGCCGACGGCGACGTCGCCTGCGCGCTGCTGGGGTTCGCCCGGGAGGCGGAGAGCGACCTGATCGTGCTGGCGCGCCACGGCACGGGCGGCGCCTCGAACGCCTGGCTCGGCAGCGTCGCGGACCGGATCCTCCGCTTCGCCACCGCCCCCGTCCTGCTCCTGCCCTCCGAGCCCGGCGAGGCCGGGGAGGGAGAGACCGCGTTCCGCCGCGTCCTCGTCGCGCTCGACGGCTCGGCCGAGGCCGACTCCGTCCTCGAGCCGCTCCTCGCGCTCGCCGCGCCCGACGAGCCGAAGGTCCTGCTGCTCCGAGTCGTCGCCCCGCCCGCCCTCGACCGCCACCCCGGCGCCGGGCCCACGCTCGACACCGGCGAGTTCGAGCGCCGCCTCCGCGCCGCCACCGACCACCTCGATGCCGTCGCCGCCCGGCTCCAGGCCGCCGGCGTGCCCGCCGCCGGCCGCGTCCTCGTGCATGCGAGCCCCGCCGTCGCCATCCTCGAGCAGGCCTCGGCGCACCACGTCGACCTCGTCGCGCTCACCGTCTCGGGCGCGCACCACTCCGCCCCGCCGCTCCTCGGCACCGTCGCCGACAAGCTCATCCGCGGCACGACCACGCCGGTGCTCGCGCTGCGGCCACCGGCCGGGGCGCGGTGAGGCCGCGCGGGCCGGTGTGCGCCCGGCCCCGCTACGCTGCGGAGGGAGCGGCGGAGGGCGCTGCGGCTCAGCGCTTCCAGGCCGGGTACCGGCCGGTCCACGGCAGGTACGACATCACGCCGGTCGTGACGTCCACGAGCGTCCCGCGATTCTCGGCGCCCAGGAGCCATTTCGAGTCGGGCGACCAGGTGATCCCCGGCCACACGCCATGCGCGCCGATGCGGTGCAGACCGCTGCCGTCCGGATGGACCAGCATCAGCTCGCCGGAGGCGTAGGAAAGGACGTACGCGATCCACTGCCCGTCCGGCGACCAGCGTGGGTTCCACCCGCCGGTGGCGTTCGGGATTGCTCGGCTCGACCGGGTGGCCAGGTCCAGCACGCGCAGGGCTCCGCCTCCGCCCATGTACGCCACGCTGCGCCCGTCCGGCGAGGGCGATGGCATCTCCGCGGACCCGGCCGATGCGGGGAGCAGCGTCTCCAGCCCGGTCCCATCCGGGTGGATCCGGTGGATCGTGCGGCTCGAGTAACCGACCGCGCCGTCGAAATAGATCCAGCGGCCGTCCGCCGAGAACTCCGGCCAGGAAGGGCTCGTGATGCCGGGCGTCGCCAGCGCCGTCGCGTTCCCGTTCACATCCACCAGCCCGAGCCCGCTCTCGCCCGCGTACACGAGGCGGCTGCCGTCCGGCGCCCATGCCGCCTCCAGCGCGTGTCCCGACACCAGCACCTTCGCGCCCGCCCCGGTGAGGTCCGCCAGCCGTAGCGGCCCGGTGCTGTATTCGCTCGCGGACCACGCGATCTGGCCCGCCGGAACCACGGTGACCAGGCCCGAGTCGACCACGGTCGTCGTTCCGATCGCGGCACGGAGCCGGACGTACGCCCCACCCGGGCGGACCGCCGTCACCTTCCCGTCGGCCGTCACGCTCACCGCCGTGCCAACCGCCTCGAACGTCCCCGGATCCGGCCGGGCGTTGCCCGCCCGGTCGACCGTCGAGCCGCGGTACGTGAAGCCGGCGCCCTCCGCGAGCGCGGTGTCGCGTGGAGAGAGCGCCACGCGCACCGGCGCGCCCGGGAGGATCGTGTAGCGCGCCGTATCCACCAGGCTGTACAGCGGCACCATGACGACGATCGGAGCGCCCCCGGCGACGGTCCCGTACCGCACGCGGACCGTCGCCCGGCCCTCCGCATCCGTCGTCGCGCCCGCCACGGAGCCGAAGCCCGGTGAGGCGACCGAGCTGACCGACATGCGCGCTGGGCGCCCGCCCACATCGATGACCGGCGCCTCGAACCGCACCTCCACCCCCGCCTCCGGCCGCCCGCTCTCCCCCAGCACCTGCACGACCAAGCCCTGCGCCGGCGCGCTCTCGATCGTGTCCGTCCCGCCCGCTCCCGCGATCACCCGCAACTGCGGCCCGCGCGGGCCCGCCGGCCCCTCCGACCCGCACGCCACCAGCGCCCACGCGAACAGCAGAGTCACCAGCTTTCGCATCCTCCGCCCTCCATCAGACGTGAGCAGCCGCCGCAACCTCGCATGCGCCGGCGAGCCGGGGTCCGGCCTCAGCGCTTCCAGGCCGGGTACCTGCCGGTCCACGGCAGGTACATCATGACGCCCGTCGCGACATCGGTGAGCGTACCCCGCGCCTCGGCGCCGAGGACCCACTTGGAGTCGGGCGACCAGGTGATCCCCGCCGCCAACCGGTGCGTGCCGAGGCGGTGGAGGTCGCTTCCGTCCGGCCGGACCAGCATTAGCTCGCCGTCGAAATAGCCACCGAGGTACGCGATCCATTGACCGTCGGGCGACCAGCGTGGCGTCAACCCGCCGTCGATGTTCGGGATCTCGCGGCTCGACCCGGAGGCGAGGTCGAGAATGCCCAACTTCCCGTTCCCGGTCCTGTACACGACACTGCGTCCATCCGGCGAGGGCGATGGCATGTACGCGTAGCCGGCCGACGCGGGGAGGAGCGTCTCGAACCCGGTCCCGTCGGGGTGGATGCGGTGGATCGTGCGGCGCGAGGCGGCGTCGCCTTCGAAATAGATCCAGCGGCCGTCCGATGAGAACTCGGGCCAGGAGGGGCTCCCGACCCCGGGCGTCGCGAGGGGCGTCGTGTTCCCGTTCACGTCCACGAGGCCGAGCGCGTTCTCACCCACGTACACGAGGCGGCTCCCGTCCGGCGCCCACGCCGGCGCGAGCGCATGTCCCGTCACCAGCGATTTCGCGCCAGCTCCGGTGAGATTCGCCAGCCACAGCGGACCGTCGTTGTCACTTGCGGACCACGAGATCGTGCCGTCCGGGACCACGACGACCAGCCCCGAGTCGACCGCGGAGGTGGTTCCGAGTGTAGCGCGCAGGCGGACGTACGCCGCCCCCGTGCCTACCGCCGTCACCTTCCCGTCGGCGCTCACGCTCACGGCCGTGCCGACCGCCTCGAACGTCGCCGGATCGTGGCGGGCGTTGCCCCGGCGATCGACCGTCGAGCCGCGGTACATGAAGCTCGCTCCCTGCGTGAGGGCGGTGTCGCGCGGCGAGAGCGCCACGCGCGTGGGCGCGCCCGGAACCGTCGTGTAGCGCGCCGTGTCCACCAGACTGTAGAGCGGCACGGTCACAACGATCATTCCGGGACCGACGATGCTGGCGTAGCGCACACGGACCGCCGCGCGCCCGTCGGCGTCCGTCGTCGCGCCCGCCACGCCACCGAAGCCCGCCGCCCCGACCGCGCCGACCTGCACGTTCGGGCGTCCGCCGCTCTCGAGCGCGGGCGCCTCGAACCGCACCTCCACCCCCGCCTCCGGCCGCCCGCTCTCCCCCAGCACCTGCACGACCAAGCCCTGCGCCGGCGCGCTCTCGATCGTGTCCGTCCCGCCCGCTCCCGCGATCAACCGCAACTGCGGCCCGCGCGGGCCCGCCGGCCCCTCCGACCCGCACGCCACCAGCGCCCAGCCAAGCATGAGAATGGCCAGCTTTCGCACGTTCCGTCCTCCGTCAGACGTCGGGCCGCGGCGAGCAAAGGGATTCGATGCCGGAAAGCCGCTGTTCCCTGGTTGGGTCGAAACTGAGGGACCAAGCGGAGCCAATCTACGACGCAGGCGCGTCAATCGGAAGGCATCCCGGACCTACCCGGGCGTAAAGATGTGGATGAACTTGGTCTGACCTACCGAGTGATTCAGATAAACAGGTCGCGCGCCCGACCTCGTCGCCCTCACTCGATCCCCGTCTCCAGCCACCGCCGCGCCTCCCCCTCCCGCGTGAACGCCACCACCGGCACGTCCCGCAGCGACGCCTTGATCGTGACCAGCCGCAGCATCCCGAACTGCGTCCCGGGGTTCGCCACGATCGCCACGCGGTTCCGGATCATCTGCGACCGATACGCGAGCATGTCCAGCAGCAGCTCCGCCTGCACCATCGTCGGGACGAAATCGGTGCCGCGCAGGTCGAGCATCGCCGTGAGCGCCGGCCGCTCGAGCATCGCCGTCGCCACCCGCTCGATCAGGATGCGGACGTCCGCGAAGCCGGCCGGGCCGACCGGCGCCAGCTCCAATATCTCGTCCGATACATGCGTCAGCAGTTCGAGCGCCGATCCGGCGAGGCGCTCGCGAAGCGGCGGAGCCGCAGGAATGGTCTGGGATACAGGGGGCACGGCGACGCTCCGGGAACTCTGGACATTCGGCGAGGTCGGCGGCGTCTTGCCACCGGGCAGCCAACCGCCCTACGACCACGCCGTTCCACGATCCCAATGATGCGCGATCCCCGGAGATCGTGTAGCGGATACTCGCGGATTCCCTTGTAGGGGTTTTCCCGACAAGTAGGTTTCCTGACAGCGGCGACGAGCGCCCGGCGGCGCCGGCACGAACGTGGCCAGCCGCGCTGGAGAGGAGAGCGCCGCGGCGAGCGCACGCCTCACGATCGATCCGCGAGCGCGCTACGTCGCCCCCAGCCGCGCCACGAGGCTCTGCACCGCCGCCAGGTATTCCTCCATGCGGAATCGCTCCGGGTCCACCATCGCCTGGATCGCGCACGCATGGACGAGCCCCGCCGTCACCGACGCCAGCCCGTCGGGCGTCATCTCCGAGAAGCCCGCCGGCTCGTCCCGGAGGACGTCCTGCGCGGTCGGCCGGAACGCCGCCCGGTATCGCTCCAGCGCCGCTCCGACGCTCTCGCGCAACGCCGGCTCGCGCGCGCCGAGCGCCCAGCACTCCAGCAGCACCCGGACTCGGTCCGGCTCGTGCGCCAGGCGATCCATCTCCTGGCGGACCAGCGCCCGGAATCGATCGAGCGCTCGCGGGATGCGGCCGATCTCCTCCGACACGCGCAGATCGAGCGTCTCCGCCACCACCCGGTCCAGCAGCTCGCTCACGAGCTGCTCCTTCCGCTTGAAGTGGAAGAGGACGAGCCCGTGGCTCAGCTTCGCCTCCGCCGCCACCGCCCGCAGCGTCAGGCCCGCGATCCCCTCCCGCTTCGCCACCTCGTACGCCGCCGCCAGAATCTGCTCCCGCCGCGCCTCTTCCGGGGCCTTCTGTCCAGGCACCTCGCTCCTCGATCTCTGTCTTGGGGGTTCTCGCGCCCGCTCCGTCCGCGCCCTGCGCCGGCGCCCGCTCACGCCGCCCGCCCCGCCCCGGCGCACCGGCATTGACCATTTGGATAATACAAGCTAGACTCTATCATCCACATGGTCAATCCAGCCGCGCCCGTCCGGCGGCGCCGTCCCGAGGACCGGCCGGGCCTCTCCTTCCATGCGGGGGAACATGCAAGCTCACCGGCACCTCGCTCTCGCCGCCTCGCTGCTCGGGGCGCTCTCCTGCGGCCCGTACCGTAACATCCCGGCGGGCGACGTGAGCGCCGCCGACGTCGCCTCGAGCCACCGCTGGCATGCGGCCCTCAACAGGGCCGCCGGCTCTGAGGGGGCGAGCCAGCTCGACGGCTGGGCGGCGCTCGCGCCGGATTCGGTCACCGGCGCCACGGCGGCGTTTCTCAGCGTGTACGACGCGGAGCCGGGGAGCGTACACACCTGGGAGGTGCGTCGTGGCCGGTGCGGCGCCGATGAGGGCGCGTTCGGGCCGATCGAGGCGTACAAGCCGATCGCGGCGGGTTCCGACGGCCGCGCGACGGTGTTGACGAGTGTCCCGCTCCGCACGCCGACGACGGGAAGCTACTTCGTGAACGTCCACGGATCGGGCGGGGACCCGAGGGTGGTCGCCTGCGGTGAGTTCACGCTGCCGGCGGAGTAGCGGGACGGAGGCGGTCGGCGCACGGCGATCCCGGCCCGGCCGAGCATCGCGGCGCCGGGCACGGTCGCGCAACGAGCCGGATTCGCCGGCGTACGACGAACGCCGGCGGAACCGCGCTCCCTGGAGGAAGGCGGAGCGGATGGAAGACAGCGGTGCGACGATGCGGCTGAGGCGCCTGGCCGACGCCTTCGAGGTGCTGGCGCTGGGCACGACGGGGCTGACCATCGACCGGGACACGCGGGCGCCCGCCGGCGCGGTGTCGTGGCAGCATACGTGCAGCTTCCGGGTCCGGCTCGCGGGCGGCAGCCTCGAGGGGGCGCACGTGAGTCTCTACGTACGGGCGCAGGGGGAGGAGCTGGAGGCGATGTCCGGATCGGCCGTGCCGGCGGGAGGGGTGATCGCGCTCGACGATTCGATTGGAGTCGACGTCGCGCGAGACTATCAATGGGGGATCATCCGCTTCCGGAACGAGTCGGACATGGCGGAGACCCTTCTGAAGCACATGCGGCGGCGGCTTTGGGATCTCGGAGCCCCGAGGAACTAGCCGTCGCGAACCGCGCATGAAGCAGGGCCCCGCGCGGCCGTCCAGCTACGGCGGCGCGGACTGCATCGAGGACCGGGAGCGTCGTACCGGACCGGGCGAGCGGGACCGTCCGGCGCGCAGTGACCATGACTGAAGGGGGCCCATGGGAACCACTCGGCGCATCGGGATCCTCGACCTCGTCACGAAGGCTCCGACGCGGGCGCTGTGGAGCCGGGTGATGAATCCGAGCCTCGCCAGCATCATGCCCCAGGCCCTGGCCGCGTGGTGCGAGGAGCTCGGGCACCGCGTCACGTTCGTCTGCTACACGGGCTTCGAGGACCTCCGGGCGGAGCTGCCCGCCGGAATGGATCTCCTCTTCGTCGGCGCGTTCACGCAGGCCGCGCAGCTCGCGTACGCGATCAGCAACATGTTCCGCCAGCGCGGCGCCGTGACGGTCCTCGGCGGACCGCACGCCCGCTGCTACCCGGACGACGCCCGCAAGTACTTCGATTACGTGCTCGGCTTCACGGACCGGGCGCTCGTCGAGGAGGTGCTGCGGGACTGTGGACCTCACCGGCCGCTGGGCGTGCACCTGAGCGCGCCGCGCCAGCCGGCCTCGCTCCCGGGCGTGCGGGAGCGCTGGAAGTTCATCGCGCCGACCCTCGCCAAGTGCCCCACGAAGATCAAGGTCGTGCCCATGATCGGAAGCCTCGGGTGCCCCTACACCTGCAGCTTCTGCATCGACTCCACCGTCGAGTACCAGCCCATGAGCTACGACCAGATCCGGGAGGACCTCCGCTTCCTGATGAAGACGGTGCGCCACCCGGTGGTCGGCTGGCACGATCCGAATTTCGGCGTGCGCTTCGACGACTTCCTGGGCGCCATCGAGGACGTCGTGCCGCCGGGCGCCATCTCGTTCATCGCCGAGAGCAGCCTGTCGCTCCTCTCCGAGCCGAAGCTGAAGCGGCTGCGCACCGCCGGCTTCAAGGCCATGCTTCCCGGGATCGAGTCCTGGTACACGCTCGGCAACAAGGCGAAGACCGGACGCAAGCAGGGGATCGACAAGGTCGAGCAGGTCTCCGAGCACGTCAACCTGATCCTCGAGTACATCCCGTACGTCCAGACGAACTTCGTGCTCGGACTGGACGACGACAGCGGGAGCGAGCCCTTCGAGCTCACCAAGCGCTTCCTGGACCGCACGCCCGGCGCGTTCCCGGGCTACTCCCTTCTCTCCGCCTTCGGCGAGGCCGCGCCGCTCAATCGCGAGCTGCAGAGGTCCGGGCGCGTGCTTCCCTTCCCGTTCCACTTCCTCAACAACAATCACGCGATGAACGTCCGGCCCCTGAACTACGGTTGGCCGGAGTTTTACGACCGGCTCATCGACCTCTCGAGGTACTCCTTCTCGTGGAGGACGATGGCGCGCCGGGCCCGCGGCACGCGGCCCGGCGTCGCGACCTGGCTCAACGTCGTGCGGGGGATCTCCTCGGAGGGGGCCGGCCGGATCCGGTACCACACCACCATCCGGCGGCTGCTGGACAGCGACCGCTCGCTGCGCGCCTTCTTCGAGGGCGAGACCCGGACGGTTCCGGCCTTCTACGTCGACCGCGTGAAGCGGGATCTCGGACCGTTCTGGGACTTCCTCCCGCCCGGAGCGCTGGAGCACGACCCGGAGGCGTACCTCGCCCGGGAGCGCGGGCGGCTCGTCCCCCTGACGGCGAGAGGCTCCACCGGCGGCGAGCGGCGGGCGGAGGACTCGCCCCGGGCGTGATCGCGGCGCGCCGCTCGGGCCGGAGCGGCCCGGTGGGCGTCTTCGCCTTCCGCTAGAACGCGCTGCGGTCCACTCCGCCCCCGGGCCGCACGAGCACGTCGTGCCGGGCGCCGTCGTCCTCGAGCGGGATCCCGGGGCCGTCGAGAAGCGTACCGTCGAGGCTCACCTCCGCGGGCTCGCGCCGCAGCCTGCCTGGGCTCTGCACGCGGATCGCGTAGACGCTCCGGCCGAAGCGGTACTCGATGCTGTACTCCGGCCACGCCTCCGGTACGCACGGCTGGACGGAGAGTGTGGCGCCCCGCTTCGTGAACCCCAGGATCGCCTCCACGCCGACGCGGTACATCCAGCTCGCCGACCCCGTGTACCACGTCCACCCCCCGCGCCCGAGCTGGCCGGCCGCGGTGTAGACATCCGCCGCGACGACGTACGGCTCGACCCGGTATGTCTCCACCTCTTCGGGCGTCCGCGCGCGGGTCAGCGGGTTCACCATCTGGTACAGCTCGAACGCACGGTCACCGTCACCGCGCAGCGCCGTGGCCAGGACGACCCAGAGGGCCGCGTGCGTGTACTGCGCGCCGTTCTCGCGGACCCCCGGCAGGTACCCCTTGATGTAGCCCGGATCGCGCGGACCGCTGTCGAACGGGGGGGTCAGGAGCGGAAGCAGCCGGGCATCGTCGCGCACGAGGTGCCGCGCGAGGGAGTCCATCGCTTGCGCCTGCCGCGCCGCGTCGCCTGCGCCCGAGATCACGCTCCAGCTCTGGGCGATGGAGTCGATGCGGCATTCTTGGTTCGCCGCGGAGCCGAGCGGCGTGCCGTCGTCGAAGTACCCGCGCCGGTACCACTCGCCGTCCCAGCCGTGCGCCTCCACCGCCTCGGCGTACGCATCTGCCCGGTCCCTCAGCTCGTGCGCGACCGCCTCTTCGCGGCGCACAGCCGCGAGACCCGCGAAGCTCCGCAGCGTCGCGACCAGGAACCAGCCCAGCCACACGCTCTCTCCACGGCCCTCGGCCCCGACACGGTTCATCCCGTCGTTCCAGTCGCCCGTGCCGATGAGGGGGAGGCCGTGCGCCCCGACGGTGCACGCCCGTCGAAGCGCACGGAGGCAGTGCTCGTAGAGCGTCGCATCCTCGTCGGCGACGAGGGGCAGATCGTAGGCCTCGTGCTCGCCCGGGGCCAGCACGCGCATCTGCAGGAACGGGACGCGCTCGTCGAGCACGGACGCATCCCCGGTTACGCGGACGTAGTGCTCGGCCACGTAGGGAAGCCAGACGAGGTCGTCCGAGAAGCGGGTCCGGATGCCGCGCCCGCTCTGCGGATGCCACCAGTGCTGCACGTCCCCTTCGAGGAACTGGCGCGCCGCGGCGCGCAGGATGTGCTCGCGCGCGATGCCGGGCTCGGCGTACACGAACGCCATCACGTCCTGGAGCTGGTCGCGGAAGCCGTACGCGCCGCTGCTCTGGTACAGCGCCGAGCGCGCCCACAGCCGGCAGGCGAGCGCCTGGTACAGCGTCCAGCGGTTCACCATCGCGTCGAAGGACGGCTCCGGCGTACGCACCGTCAGGACCGACAGTCGATCGTCCCACGCCGCCGCCGTCCGGGCGGCGGCCTCACGCGCCGCTCCCACGTCGCGGTACCGGGCAATGACGCGCCGCGCCTCGACCTCGCTCGCGGCGGCACCGAGCACCACGACGAGCTCCCGCGTCTCGTCGGGCGCGAGCTCCAGCACGCACTCCAGCGCCGCGCACGGATCGAGGCCGGCCCCCGTCGCCCCCGTGAGCGTCCCGGCGCGCAGCGCCGCCGGATCCCCGGCGTGGCCGTTGCGCCCGAGGAACTCGCGCCGGTCCGCCGTGTGCGCCGTCACCGGCTCGCTGAGGCCGCAGAACGCCGTCCACCCCGCGAACTGCGGGTCAAAGTGGTTGCACGCGTGGATCGCCCCCTGCTCCGGATCGAACGAGGTCCGGATGAGATGCTGCGTGCGCTCGCGCAGCACGCCCAGCGTCCACTCGACGTATGCCGTGACGCTGATGACGCGCGCCCGCTCCCCGTGGTTCGTCACGCGCAGCAGCGAGAGCTTGACCGGCTCGTCTTCCGCCATCAACAGTGTGAGGTGCGTCGCAATGCCCCCGTGCTCGTGCGCGAACGTCGACATCCCTGCGCCGTGGCGGATGCGGTACGGCGCCTCGGTGCGGATCGGCGCGGGCGTGGCGCTCCACAGCTCGCCGGTCTCGTCGTCCCGGAGATAGAGCACCTCACCCGCCGGGTCGCTCACCGGGTCGTTCGACCATGGCGTCAGCCGGAAGGAGAAGCTGTTCTCCGCCCAGGTGAAGCCGGCCCCGCGCTCGGTCAGGACGAAGCCGCCGTGAGGCGTGGCCACGACGTTCGCCCACGGCGCGGGCGGCACATGGTCGCCGCGGACCAGAACCTCGTACTCCCCGGTGCGCGCCAGCCCGCCGTACCCGTTCTCGAACAGCGGCGTCGCGGCGGGCTCCGCCGCCGGATCGGCGCCGGCCGCGTCACGCGGGCCGCGCGGCGGCCGGGCCCCCCCGGCGATGGCGAGCGTTCCGACCGCGAGCGCATGCACGCGCTGGCGCCACACCTCGAGCAGCCCGGCCGAATGCCGCTCGGGCCGCGCCGGTTGGGTCTGCGTCTCCTGCTCCTCCGGCTCCGCCGCGCCCGCCCGGTTCGTGGGGTCCGCGATCCGGCCAAGCGAGCGGCCGTCGCAGAGGACGCGGACCGCCGCCGTCGCGTTCAGCATGAGCAGGGCATCGGCGCCGATCAGGTCGCCGCGCCGGAGGTGGACGCCGCCCGGCGTGTCCGTGGCCGCCGCGCCGCTCGTTGCGGAGAGCGCGGCGAGGATCTGGTCGTTCAGCTCCTGGAGGTATGTCGCGCCGTGGGCGTTCAGGACCACCAGGTCGACCTTCATTCCATGGCGGGCCCAGTAGTGGTGCGCCGTGAAGAGCTGCCGGAGCGTCGGCAGCCCGTCGGGCGAGCCGATCGTCGCCAGCAGGATCGGCAGGTCGCCGGAGATTCCGAGCTGCCAGAGGAGTGGCTGAGAGCCGCGGTTGCGGCGCAGCTCATCCGGCGACGCGCGCAACGCGCTGCCTGGATAGAGCAGATGGCCGGCGAGATCCTGGAACACGGCGGCGTCGCCCGGAGTGACGCCCAGCTCCCGCAGCTCGACCTGCGCGGAGGTCCACGCCAGCTCGAAGGCGCGCTGCGCGGCATGCGGCTCGTGGTAGCGGTCCGCGAGCTCGAAGGCGCGCTCGCGCGTGGGGGCCACCAGCGTCGTGAAGGCCACGGACGCCGACTGCCCCGGCCTCAGCAGCAGGCGGGCCCGCAGGCTGAAGATCGGGTCGAGCACGGCGCCCGTGGTGCCCGAAAGCGCGCCGTCGCGCTCCAGCGCGATCGGCTCGCGCACCGACCGCCCCCGCCCCAGGAAGCGGGCGCGGTCGGTCTCGCACGTCACCTCCCCGATGCGCTCCGTCCCGGTGGACAGCAGGTGGACGCACCACGAGGGCCGCTCCTCGGGCGAGCGCGGCCGCCGCGTGGCCGTCACCGCCGAACACCACGCGTGCCATTCGGTCTCGACGAACAGGTTCGAGAAGGCGGGATGCGCGCGGTCCGCGTCCGGCGGGGCGAGAACGATCTCGCCATAGCTGGTGAGCTCCACCTCCCGGGTCACGTCGCCGTTGTTGGTGACGGTCACCCGTCGGACCTCCGCCGAGTCCTCCGGCACGACGGTGATCTCGGTGCGCGTCTCCACCGCGCCATCGACGCGTTGAAACGTGACGCGGTCCGTGGCGAGCAGGGCGCGGTACCAGTCCGCCGGCGCACACACCGGCTGGTGCGCGGCCGACCACGCCCGCCCGCCCGTGAGATCCTTCACGTAGCAGAATTGCCCGCTGTCGTCCCGCGTCGCGTCGGCCCTCCAGCGTGTGACGGCGAGCCCCTCGTGGCTGCTGTACCCCGACCCGCAGTGGCTCACCATCAGCGTGTACGGCAGGTATCCGAGAAGCGCCACGTGTGGCCGCGGCGCATCGACCGTCTCGAACTCGCGCACCGCGGGCTGGTTCGGCTCCGGCTCCGGTCTGGCCGCGTCGGCCCCGGCGCCCTGCGGGTCCTGCAGGACGAGACGACGCGGAATTCGCTCGTAGAGGAGCAGCTCCGCCGAGCGCACGAGCGAATCGGCGTGGAACCGGCGCTGCCACACGTCCGCCGTGAGGACGTTCGTGAGGGCGACGAGCCCCATTCCGATATGGTGCGCCATGTACGTCCGGACGATGGCGAACCGCTGCCCCGGCTCGGGGCGCGTGTAGTCGATCGCGTCGCGGAAGCCATAGGGCCCGAGCGCGCCGGCCCGCTCCAGCGCCCCCAGGTTCGCCAGCGCCGGCAGCGGGACCACCGGCGCGGCGAGGGCCGTCGCGTACGGGGCGATCACCAGGTCGTGCCCGAGCCCGCGCTTCAGGCCGAGGTCCGGGACGCCGAACGCCCGGTACTGGTAGGTGCGATGCCGGTCCCGGAGGTTGTACGCGCTCTCGCTCACTCCCCACGGGACCTTCCGCGCGGCGGCGTATGCCATCTGCCGCCGGACCGCGCCACCGTACGTCTGGTCGAGCAGCGTGAGCGGGAACGAGCGCATCACGAGCCCCGGCATCAGGTACTCGAACATGCTCCCGCTCCACGAGACGAGCGCCGTCGCGCCGGCCGCGCGGGTCAGGCCGCGGCCGAGCCGGAACCAGTGGTCCACCGGGACGTCGTTCTTCGCGATGGCGACGAAGCTGGCCAGCCGCGCCTCCGAGGCGAGGAGGTCGTAGTACGAGCCGTCCAGCGCGTGCGAGCCCCGGTCGTAGCCGATCGCGAACAGCTTGCGGCCGTCGTCGTACAGGAAGCGGAACTCCATCCCGAGCGCATAGGCGTACGCGCGCTCCGCCAGCCTCTCCAGGCGGGCGAGCAGGTCGGCGGCCACCTGCGAGCCCGCCGCGAGCTGGTTGAGCGTCGCCGAGGGCCCCGCTTCGATGTCGCCGCGCCCGAGCGTCGGCCGGGCGCCGAGGTCGCTGAGTAGCGCGGCGTGCTCGGCGATCCGGCGGAGGCTCCACGCGATCCACTCCATGGCCGGCTCCGCCACCTCCGGCGCGAGCCCGGCGCTCGCGAGGGCGTCGTGCGCCCGCTGGAGCGGCGCGGCGACGGCGGCCGGCGAGATCGTCGCGCGCCGGGCTTCGCCGAGCGCCGCCCGCGCGATCCAGACCTGCTCTCCGACCGCCGTGACCGTCTTCCGCAACGCAGGGGTCGAGTCGATCCCCGCGGTGGTCAGCACCGCCAGACGCTGGTCCGCCAGGCCGAGCGCCACCGCGAGCGCGCGCCAGATGCGCGCGTCCGAGACCGGCTCCGCGCCCGCCCCCAGGCACGCGTGCCGCAGGGCGATGAGGTGGCCGGCGAGATTGCCGCTGTCCACCGTGGAGATGTACGCGGGCTCAAGGACCTCGAGGTCCCGCAGGTCGTACCAGTTGTAGAGGTGCCCGTGAAACCGCCGCATCCGGTCCATCGACCCGAACGCGAGCTCCAGGCGGCGCGCCATGTCCTTCACGGTGATGAACCCGAGATCGTAGGCGCTGGCCGTGGCGAGGAGCTGCAGCCCGATATTCGTGGGGGACGTCCTCATCGCCACCACGGCGGCCGGGTCCTCCTGGTAGTTGTCGGGCGCGAGCCAGTTCGTTTCCGCGCTCACGAAGCGGTCGAAGAAGCGCCAGTGCAGCAGCGCGAAGCGCAGCGCCTCGAGCTCCCGGGCCGGCGTCAGGAGCGGCTGCGTGCGGAGCGCCGGCGCGTTGAGCGCCTGCGCGATCCCGGGCGAAGCGGCCCAGAGGCCGAGCAGCGGGATCAGCGTGCCGGCGAGGAGCCAGAGGCGGGACACGTCCAAGCCGGGGCCGGCGCCGACCCCCGGCGTGGCGTCGGGCGCGGCCGCCTGGGCGCGCCACATCTCCAGGCCGACCACGACGCACAGCAACGCCGCCGGGAGGGCGACGGCGGGCCACATCGCACGCCAGGTCGACCCCGCGGATCCGGAGGCGGTGCGCTCCGCCCGCGACGCCGTCTGCCACTCGAGCAGGCTCCGCTTCGTCACCGAGCGGCGCCAGAGCGTGCGCACGATGGCATCCGCCGAGACCCACGCCTCGTACGGAAGGAAGGTGAGCGCCAGCGCGGCCTGCTTCGCGCTCGTGACGGCGTCCCGGCCCACTGCGGCATAATACGCGCGCCAGGACTTGTCGAGCGGCGGACGCACCGCGGCGAGAAGCAGGGAGACGATCCATGGCGTCGCGACGGCGGCGGTGCCCAGCAGCGTCCAGCGCAGTGGCGAGCCCGGCAGCACCGTCCACCCGGCGACCAGGAAGGCGAGCTGCGCCATCTCCACCGTGCTGCGCCGCAGGTTGTCGAAGATCTTCCACCTCGACAGCACGGAGAGGCGGTTCCGCTCCGGGCCGCCCGGCCCCGCCACCCGGCCCGCCAGCCAGCCCAGGAGCTGCCAGTCGCCCCGGATCCAGCGGTGCTTCCGGCGGGTGTACGTGAGGTAGCGGCTCGGATAGTCGTCGTAGACGTTGATGTCGGTGGCGAGGCCGGCGCGCGCGTAGCTTCCCTCGATCAGGTCGTGCGAGAGCAGCGTGTTCTCCGGGAACCGGCCATGCGTCGCCCGCTCGAACGCCTCGACGTCGTAAATTCCTTTCCCCGTGAAGCTTCCTTCCCGGTACAGGTCCTGGTAGACGTCGGAGACCGCGGTCGTGTACGGGTCTACGCCCGGATGGCCCGAGAAGATCGCCGCGAACCGCGAGCGGTGCGCGCTCGGGAGCGAGACGCCGACCCGCGGCTGGAGGATGCCGTAGCCGTGCACGACTCGCCCGCGCGCCGGGTCGTAGACCGCGCGGTTGAGCGGATGCGCGATCGCGCCCACCAGCAGCGGCGCCGCGTCGGGCGGCAGCACGGTGTCGGCATCCAGCGTGATGACGTAGCGCACCCCGCGCAGCGGCTCGACGTCGCCGACCACGACGGAGAAGGCATCCCGCGCCCCCGCGCGCACGAATCGGTTGAAGTCCCCGAGCTTGCCCCGCTTGCGCTCCCACCCCATCCAGACGCCCTGCTGCGGATTCCAGCGACGGGGCCGGTGGAAGAGGTAGAACGGCCCGTCGCCGCCGGCGCCATACCGCGCGTTCAACGCTTGCACCCCGTCGACCGCCGCCTTGAGGATGGCGGCATCGCCCGGCGTCGCCTCGGTCGCCGAGTCGGTGAAGTCGCTCAGCACGGCGAAGTGGAGGTGCGCCTCCCGGTTGGCCAGGAACTGCGCCTCCAGGTTCTCCAGGGCTTCCTGGACGCCGGCCACGCTGCCGAACAGTGTCGGGATCACGACGGCGGTTCGGAACTCCGCCGGCACGCCGCCCGGCTGGCGCAGCTCCAGCTTCGGGAGCTTCCCCGGCGGCATCAGCGCGCCGATGAGCTGATTCATCACGCTCACCGCGATCTCGCTCGCCGGGATGAGCGCGAATGCCAGCACTGTCAGCCAGGCCATCCGCGCCTCCGCGCCCGCCAGCCACAGCACGGCGGCGAGCGCGGCCGCGGTGCCGGACGCGATCCCGCCGACGAGCACCACGTCCGGGTAACGCAGGATCCACCGGCGCGCGGATTCCTTCATCGTCGTGCGGAAGCCGGTCACGCGCTCGAGCTCGGGGCGCCCCTTGTCGATCAGGTAGTAGCCGACGTGGCGCCGGCGCGGGTCCGCCCCGCCGGCGCCCTCGGCGGCGCTCGCCAGGGCGATCGCCCGCTCGGCCACGACCGCTTCGGCCAGCCCGGTCCGCTTCGCGATCCGCTCCACGACGTGCCGGTATTGGTCGCGCGTCGCGAACGTCATCCGCGGATAGAACCCGGACGGGTCCCGGCGCAGCACGCGCTCGATGCGGCTCTGCCGCTCGACGAACGCCGGCCACTCCATGCGGCCGATCGCGCGCAGGCTCGTGATCCCGTTCGCCATGACGATCTGCGTCACTGCCAGCCGCTGCGACGCGCTCGCCGCCGCCTCCTCCGCGCTCGGCCCCTTCTCCGCGATCCACCGCTCCAATGCGGCGAGCCCGGGAAACGATGCGCGAACGGGGCGCAGGTGCTGGAGGAAGCGCGTCACGAAGTCGCCGGTCAGCTCCGGTGCCTCGACCATGAACTCTGCGAGCACGGCACCCAGCGCGGGCTCGCTCGCTCCACTCGCGGCGTGGATCCGCGCGCCCCAACGATCCGCTGCCTCCACCTGGTCGAGACGCTGCACCGTGCGGAGCGCCATCCGGCGCACGCTCTCGAGCAGCCCGAGCCGGAGCATCGCCGGGATCGCCCAGAGCTCACCCACCGAGAGGGGGGCGACGTGCTGGAACGCCGCCACGAACAGCTCGACGTTCTCCAGGTCGATGCGCGCCTCCGTGTGCGAGATCAGCGTGATCGCCAGCTCGTACACACGCGGGTAGCCCGCCAGCGGCCCCCTCGCCAGCTCGGGCAGCTCGCGGTAGTAGCCGGGCGGCAGGCTCTCGTGCACCTCGCGCACGTGCTCCTGCACGACGTGGTAGTTGTCCACCAGCCACTCGCCCGCCGGACCGACATCCGTTCCCGCCCCGGCGGCGATCGTGAGCCGCGCGTGCGCGGCGGCCAGGATCCGGCGCGTCCCGTTCAGCCGCTCGAGGAGCGGCGCCCGCCGACGGCCGCGCCGCGCCCGCGTGGTCCGCTGCCCGGATCCGACCATGCGGGCGCGCTCCGCCAGCCGATCCGCGCCCAGCAGCTCGCCGCGGATCGGCCCCGGCAGCGGGTCGTCCCCCGCATCCCGACGCCCGGCGAACAGGCGCGGGAGGAATCGCGGCATCAGGGTCGGGTGGACGCTTCTCGGCACTCGGGCCTTTCACTGGAGAGCGCAATGGATCCGGACCGCCGCGGACCCGGTTCCGCGCGCCGGTCCGCATCGTGCACCGGGTGGCCGGCGCGCCGAACGGCTCGGCGCGAAACGAAGTCGCCGGCCTCCCCCGTCCGGGCTCCGCCGCGAGATGGTCGCGGGCCCGCCGCGGCCGCCACCATTCAACCAGCCGCCGAGCCTCCCCATGGACGCGTTCAGCGTGGCCGCGCAGACGATCCCCGGCATCGAGCTGACCCCCGGCCAGCTCGCCCAGCTACGGGCGATCGATCACGGGCATCAGACCCGGGTGTTCGAGCTGCTGCGCCAGCCGGCCGTTCCGCCCTCCGGCGGACCGTCTGCGGGAGCCGCGGGCGCGCTGCCCACGCGGAAGCTCACCGACGTGGAGATAGGGGACCTGAGGGCGACGCTCGTCGCCGACATTCGGGGGATGCTTACCGTGGAGCAGCGGAGGGTGATCGACGGCGGCTGACGGGCGCGACGACTCGACCCCGGCGGCGGCCCGCGAACGGCGCGCCCCGAACCCCGCCGCGCCCTGAAGGGAGCCGAGCTTCAGTCCGTGTCCTCCTCCAGGAGCCCGAACGTCCGCATCGGCGTCGGCCGCCGCCGGCGGAACGGCAGCGTGCTCTCGTCGGGACGCTCGTGCGCCTGGCGGTAGCGCTCCATCGACGCGATGATCGCCATCAGCGCCGATTCCCGTCCTTCCCAGCTCACCCCCTCCGTCGCGTACCCCGCCGCCTCCCGGCACGCGTGGAAGAAGCCCTGGATCTCGAGCAGCACCCGCGTCGGCACGTCCGCGGCCTCGATCCACTCGCTCCGCGACGCGTCCCGGCTCGCCACCGCGATCAGCCGCTCCTCCGTGCACCCTCCGCCCTTCAGCCGCAGCAAGCTGATCGGCCGGGCGCTGATCTCGCACCCCGTGAACGTCGGCTCGTCCACCAGCACCAGGACGGTGCACGGCCCGCCTTGCGGCGAGACCGTCCGCGGAATGAGCCCGCACTCCCCGGGATGACGCAGCGAGGCGCCGAGCACCCGATCCAACTCGAAGCGACCGGTCTCCCGGTTCAGCACGTACCGGTTCCGGCTCCCCGCCGGGACCTCCACCACGGCGGTGATCTCCTCGGGCGGATTCGCGCCGGTGTCGAAGTCGTGCCACGGATGCAACATCGCAGGCCTCCGTTCGTCTGGAACGTTCACCACCCGCGCCCCGCGCCGCGCCGGCGGACATCGACCTCCCGCGCGTCGACCGATGCGCGCCGCGGCCGTTCGCGGATCAGCGCGACGATGCGCCCGACGGTTCCGCCTCCGCACACGCCCCGGCCTCGGGCTCGCCCGGCGCCGCGACGAGAACGTTCGACCCCGCGGCGAAGAACGGCTCTCGCGCGCCGCTCGCGAGCCGAAGCTCCAGCAGCCGGCTCCCATCGCCGGTCTTCCCGTGCACCCGCACGACCGACGCAGGCCCCGCCGTGCAGTACACCGCCTCGCCCACCGACGGGAGGCGCTCGTGACCGGTCGCCCACCCCGGCCTCGCGCTCCGGTCGATGCGCTGCGCCGCCGGCTTCCCCACGCCGGCGGCCGGGCCCGCGACCAGGCTCCGGCGACCACCGTGACTCTCCGCCGCTCCGCTCCGGGCGACGATCTCCGCGCCCAGCACCCCGGCGACGACGCTCGCCGGGCTCGGGAGCCTGACGCTCACCCGGTCCCCGATCCGGAAGACGGTTCCGGACTCGCGCAGCGCTCCGGTGACGAAACAGACCCGGTGGCCGCCCGCCTCGAGTTGCACGTAGACGCCATCGTTCTCGAGGAGCCTTCGCACCGTGCCGTCGACGGCCGTCGTCGCGTGCTCGATCATCAGTCGTGCTCCAATCGGCGCCATGGCCGGAAAAGAAAGCGCCCGCGATACGCGTCGACGGGGACGCGCACCGCGGGCGATCGATCGCCGGGGGTCTTCACCCCCGACGCGTGCTTTCAATCTAACTCCGCCGCCCAGCACCGGACAGGGCGCCGATCCGGTGTTGCCCACCTGCGCGCGACGGGGATTCCCTTCCGCCTTGCCCCGTCCGCCCGCTCCGCGCACCTTCTCCGCACTCCCGTCCGGCCCTCCGCCCGGCGGCCATCCGCTCCTCGTTCCGGGACCGTGTCATGACCGATCGACGATTGCTCGCCGTCGCCGCGCTGCTGGTGCTCGTGCCCGCGTCCGGCAGCGCGCAACGCGCGGCCGTCGACTCCGCCGCCGCCGTGGACCGCGTCTTCGCGCGCTACACCGGCGATGCGCCGGGGTGCGCCGTGGCCGTCGCCCGCGACGGGCGCCCGATCCTCGCCCGCGCCTACGGCATGACCGACCTCGAGCACGACGTGCCGAACACGCCCGAGAGCATCTTCGAGGCGGGCTCCGTCTCGAAGCAGTTCACCGCGGCGTCGATCGTGCTCCTGGCGCAGCAAGGCAAGCTCTCCCTCGACGACGACGCCCGGAAGTACCTCCCGGAGCTCCCGGACTTCGGCACGCCGATCACGATCCGCCACCTGCTGACGCACACGAGCGGGCTGCGCGACTGGGGCGTCGTCGAGGGCGTCGCCGGCTGGCCGCGCGGCAGCCGCGTCTACACGCACGCCCACGTCCTCGACCTCGTCAGCCGGCAGAAGAAGCTCAACTACACGCCCGGCGACGAGTACTCCTACACGAACACCGGCTTCAACCTCCTCGCGATCATCGTCGAGCGCGTGAGCGGGATGCCGTTCCCGGAGTTCACCCGCCGCTACCTCTTCGAGCCGATCGGGATGACGCGCACCTCCTGGCGCGACGACTTCACCCGCGTCGTGAAGGGCCGCGCCCTCGCCTACGACCCGCGCAAGGGCGGCGGCTTCGGCCTCGACATGCCGTTCGAGGACATCTTCGGCAACGCCGCGCTCCTCACGACCGTCGGCGACCTCCTGCTCTGGAACGAGAACCTGAATACCGGCCGCGTCGGCGGCCCCGCCTTCATCGAGGAGATGCAGCGCCAGTTCCGGCTCAACAACGGCCGCCAGATCGAGTACGCGGCCGGCCTCTTCGTCACCTCCTACAAGGGCGTCCGCGAGATCTCGCACACCGGCGCCACCGCCGGCTACCGCGCGTTCCTCATGCGCGCGCCCGAGCAGAAGCTCTCGGTCGCGCTCCTCTGCAACCGCGGAGATGCCAACCCCGGCCGGCTCGGGCACCAGGTCGCCGACATCTTCCTCGGCGACGCCGCCAAGGCCGCCCCCCTGCCGCGCGCCGTCACGCTCGCGCCCGCGAAGCTCGCCGCCCTCGCCGGCCTCTACCGCAATACCCGCTCGCAGGAGCCGCTCCGCCTGGCCGCCGCCGACGGCAAGCTCCGCCTCGAGCGCGGCGACGAGCTGGTCCCCGTCTCCGGAACGTCATTCCGCTCGGAGGACGGCGCGGAGCGCGCCCTGTTCCGCCCCGCCGCGAACGGCGGCCGCCCCACGCTCCTTCGCCTGACCGCCGACGGCGACACCGTGCGCTACGAGCCGGTCGACGCCGTCACGCCCGCCGCC
>DASTKT010000067.1:0-11586 GCA_035715725.1 Longimicrobiales bacterium
CCGCCCGGGCACGCGGATTGCCCGTGCGACGCGGCCGAGGGGGCATGGCAACGTCGCGGCGGCACGCAGTACCCGGCCGCCCCGGCGGCGCCAGTGCCCCCTCGCCACACCCGGCATCCGAGCCATCCTCCCCGCCGCGAAGCCCGCCACCGCCGCGGGACGTCGATCCCGACCTCGGCGCCGCGGGCGCGGATCTCGAGCTCGAGCCCGGGAGCGCGCCCGATCCCGAGCCCGAGCGCTCTCTTCGTCCGGGTTCGCGGCCGACGCCACCTTCGTCAACGGGAATGCGTCGCGCGAGAACGCGGAGCCGAACGGACGAGCCGCGGAGCGGTAGGGTCCGGCACCATGACGCCGGCGGCGGACGCGGAGTGGGCCGGTTCGATCTCGAGCGCGACCTCGATCTCGATCTCGTGTTTTCGCCGTTCGAGCCCGAGCCCGGCGCCCGCAGGGCGCGGAGCCCGAGCCCGCCTAGCGGCGTTCATCCGCGTGCGCGGGCGCCACCAGCGTCGGGAACGGAAATTTTCCACGGGGAGCACAGGGAGGGCGGGGAGAGCCGCCGGGCGCTGAAGAGGCGTCGGGGAGCGCACCTCCCTTTGATGTCGGTTCCGGCGAACGCAGGCGGCTCGGGGCGCGGCCGAGATGCGGCGGCCGCGCTCCGCGGCTTTTCTGTTGGCTCCGCGTCTTCGCGCGACACTTCTGGGGTTGGGGCCGCCCGCCCCTACGACGTCCGGATCCAGCGCACCACTTCCGCCGGCGTCGGCCGCTGCCCCGTCGCCAGGATGCCGATGCGGTAGATCCGGCCGCCGACCCAGACCACCGCCAGCGCCGTCCCGATCAGCGCCGCGTACGAGCCGGCGATCTCCAGTGGCGAGAGATGCGTCAGTGCCGAGCGGATCGGCATGACCATGGGCGAGGAGAGCGGGAACCAGGACGCCAGCCGCGCCACGTTGCTCTCCGGGTCCGCCAGCGCGCGGAACATCAGGAAGAACGACATCATCAGGCACAGCACGACCGGGAACTGGAGCTGCTGCATGTCCTGGTCGGAGGCGGCCATGGCGCCGAGCGCCGCGTACATGCTGGCGTAGAGGAAGAAGCCGCCCGCGAAGTACGCCAGGAACGCCACCGCCACCGAGCCCGGCACCTGCGGCGGGTGCAGCGCCGGCAGCCCGAACCGGGTCATGATCGCGTCGCCGTACTTCAGGCCGATCGCCGCGAACACGACCCAGACCGTCATCTGCAGCAGCCCCGCGCCGCCGATCCCGACGACCTTCCCCAGCATGAGCTGCCCGGCCCGCACCGAGCTGACCACCACCTCGACGATGCGGTCCTTCTTCTCCTCCAGCACGCCGCGCATCACCGCCGCGCCGAACAGCAGCACCGAGAAGTAGACGATGAACCCGAGGATGTAGCCCAGGAAGTAGAGCGCCTGGCCGCTCCCCCGCGCCGTGCCGCTCCCCGCCTTGCTCGTCTCCAGCGGCACCGGCCGGAGCGCGACGGCCAGCCGCCCCGGGTCGATCCCCTGCCCCGCCAGCCGCGCCGACTGCACCGCCCCCTGCACCGCCCGCCGCATCTGCGCCACGAGGAGCGTGTTCGTCGCACTCTTCCCCGCGTACCGCGCCGTGTCCCCCGCCAGCATCCCCGCCGGCAGCCACAGGTAGCCGTCGATCTCCTTGCGGTCGATCCGCGACTCCAGCCCCGGGCGCAGCGCCTCGAGCCCGCCCGCCGGCGCGGCGACGACCTCCGCGTGGAAGCGCGTCGCACGGCTGGCGTCATCCCCCGGCGGCACCGTCTCCAGCAGCCGCGCCACCGTCTGCCCCACCCCCGCCCCCGAGCCGTCCACCACGACCACGGCCTTCTCGCCGCCGCCCCCGCGCAGCATCGCCACCTGGAACGCCCCCAGCCCGAACATCAGCAGCGGACCGAACAGCGTCCCGATGATGAACATCCGCGAGCGCACGCTCTCGCCGAACTCCCGCTTCACGATCGCCCACGTCCTAGACATGCGCGACCTCCCGCGTCTCCGCCGCCGCCGGCCGGACCCGCTCCACGAAGATCTGTTCCAGCGACGGCTCCATCCGCTCGAACCGCCGCAGCCGCACCCCCGCCCGCACCAGCTCCACCAGCAGCGCCTGCGCGTCGCCGCCCCCCGCCAACACCGCCTCCAGGTTCACCCCGTCCTCCCGGACCTCCCGCACCTGCGACGACGTCCGCACCAGCTCCACCGCCCCCGCCGACCACGTCTCCAGCGTCATCGCCACGTTCTCGCTGCCATGCGTCCGCTTCACCTCCGCCACCGCGCCGTCCACCACCTTCTCCCCCCGCGCGATGATGCACACGTGGTCGCACGCCCGCTCCGCCTGCTCGATCTGGTGCGTGCTGAACAGGATCGTCCGACCCTCCCGCTTCAGCTCCAGCACCACGTCCTTGAACACCTGCTGGTTGATCGGGTCCAGCCCGCTGAACGGCTCGTCCAGGATCACGATCTCCGGCTCGTGCACCAGCGTGCCGATCAGCTGCACCTTCTGCTGGTTCCCCTTCGACAGCTCCTGCACCCGCGCGTCGATCCGGTCCGCCAGCCCGAACCGCTCCAGCCACCGCTCGATCCGTGGCGACGACGCCCGCGCCGGCACCCCCTTCAGCTCCGCGAAGAACTGAAGTGCCCGCCGCACCGTCATCCGCCGGTACATCCCCCGCTCCTCCGGCAGGTACCCGATCCGGTCCAGCACCCGCTGCGACACCGGCTCCCCGAAGATCCGCACCTCCCCGCCGTCCGGCTCGAAGATGTTCAGGACCATCCGGATCGTCGTCGTCTTCCCCGCCCCGTTCGGCCCCAGCAGCCCGTACGTCGCGCCCCGCGGCACGACGAGATCCATCCCGCGGACCGCCACGATCTCGCCGAACTGCTTGCGCACCCCGCGCAGCGTGATCGCGGCGTCCCCACCCCCGCTCCGGTCCATGGTCATGTGAAGAAAGGGATCGAGGAAAGAAGACCCCGCCAACCCACCCCCGCCCCCCGCGATCGTACCCCTACCCCTACCCGTACCCGTACCCGGTCCGGGTCCACGCCGACACGACACCCGCACACACCGGCTTCACCCACCCACCACCCGCCGTTCCCGCGGCCGCAGGCCGCGACAGCGAGCAACGCGAGCGTCCGCGAGCCGCAGGCGAGCGACAGCGTCAGCGTGCGTGGCGCGTAGCGCCACGACAGTGAAGCGTGCGTGGCCCGCAGGGCCACGACAGTGAAACGTGCGTGGCCCGCAGGGCCACGACAGTGAAACGTGCGCGGCCGGAGGCCGCTACAGCGAGCGTGCGTCGCGCCTCCGGCGCGACGACAGCGTCAGCGTGCGCACTACCGGGCCGCCCCGTGCGCGGCGTCGGCGGCGCGCACGGGACGGCCCGGTAGTGCGTTGGTATGCTCCCCCTCCCGGATCACGACCTCCCCCGCCACGATCACGTACGGGATCCCCACCGCGTACTGGTGCGGCCGCTCGAACGTCGCCGGGTCGCTCACCTTGTCCGGATCGAACGCCACCAGATCCGCCAGCAGCCCCGGCGCGATCCGCCCCCGGTCCGCCAGCTTCAGCCGCGCCGCCGGCACCGACGTCATCTTCTTGATCGCCTCCTCCAGCGGCAGCGTCTTCCGGTCCCGGCAGTAATGCCCGAGCACGCGCGGGTACGTGCCGTACGCCCGCGGGTGCGGCGAGCCCTCCGAGAGCGGCCCCTTCACCGCCCGCGCCCCGGCATCCGAGCAGATCGCGGCCAGCGGGTGCCGCAGCAGCGCCTCGACGTTCTCCTCGCTCATCCCGAAGCCGACCATCCCGGCCCGGTTCGAGTCGCCCACGATGATCTGCACGAGCAGCTCGTACGGGTCCACGCGCCGCTCCTGCGCCAGCGAGCCGAGCCGCCGGCCCCGCGCCCACGCCAGCGAGTCCGACGACGTCGACGTCACCTGCACCGCGTCCCACGAGCCGAGCTTCGCCACCTTCTCCCGCGCCGCCGACTCCAGCCGCTCGCGCATCGCCGGGTCGCGCAGCCGCGCCAGGAACGCCGCGTTCCCGCCGTCGCGCACGTCCGTCGGGAACAGGTTCGCCAGCCCCGTGCTGTAGGCGACGTACGGGTAGACGTCGAACATCGCGTCCAGCCCGCTCTTCCGCGCCGTCTCGATCGTGTCCAGCACCGGCGCCTGCTTCCACCAGTTCCCCGCGCCCTGCGCCTTCAGGTGCGAGATCTCGACCGGCACGCCCGCCGCCCGCCCCACCGCCAGCGCCTCCTCCACCGCCGCGAACAGCCGGTCGTCCTCGTTGCGCATGTGCGACGCGTACGGCAGCTCCATCCCCTTCATCGGCGTCGACAGCGCGATCAGCTCCGCCGTGTCCGCGAACGCGCCCGGCGTGTACTCCAGCCCGCTCGAGACGCCCCGCGCCCCCACCTTCAGCGCCTCCACGACCAGCGCCTGCATGCGACGGATCTCCGCCTCCGTCGCCGGCCGGTTGTCCTCCCCGACCACGAAGCCGCGCAGCGTCCCCGCGCCGATCATGCTCGCCACGTGCACCGCCGCGCCCTGCCGCTCCAGCCGCCGGAAGAAGCCGTCCAGGTCCCGGAAGTCGATGTCCACGCCGTACCGCTTGCGGTACCCCTCTTTCGTCTCCGCCAGCTCGTCGTCCCGCCACGGGCCGACCGAGCCGCCATCCTGCCCCACCACCTCCGTCGTCACCCCCTGCCGCACCTTGCTCTCCGCCCGCGGGTCCACCAGCAGCGTCAGGTCCGTGTGCGAGTGGATGTCGATGAACCCCGGCGCCAGCGCGAGCCCCCGCAGCTCCAGCTCCCGCCGCCCCCGCCCGCTCAGGCGACGTCCCACCGCCGCGATCCGGCCCCCCTCCACCGCCACGTCCGCCTCCACCGGCGGCGCGCCCGTGCCGTCGTAGACCGTGGCGTTCCGCAGCACCAGGTCGGGCGCATCCGCGCCCCCGCCCAGCGCCGGTGTCGATACCAGCGCGGCGCCCGCCGCGCCCAGGCCGGATCGGAGAAAGTTGCGACGATTCATGGAATCCCGAAGTGATGTGAAGACAGAACCGCCCCCCGCGGAGTGCACGAGTGGGAGAGTGGGCGAAACCGCGAACGCCTATTCCCCCACTCCCCCACTCCCCCACTCCCCCGCTCCGCCGTCGTGCGGCACCAGCGGCCCTGGCACCGCCGCCCGCGGCGCCGCCGCGCCCGCACCCCGCCGCACATACCGCCAGTAGATCGCCGCCAGCTCCCGCGGCGCGCGGAAGAAATCGCGCCCCCGCAGCCGCGACCCCGCCACGTCCGACCACGACGTCAGCGGATACTCGTACACGGTGCCGCGCAGGTCCAGCCCGCCCCACGCCATCATCCGCGCCAGCAGCTCCACGTCGAAGATCCACCGGCTGCCGAACGGCGTCGAGAACGCGAGCCGCATCTCCGGCGTCGCGCGGAACAGCTTCGCGCCGCACTGCGTGTCGTACACGGGGACGCCCAGCAGCACGGACGCCGTCGTCGCGAACGCGCGGCCGAAGTAGTGTCGCGCCGGCCGCCGCTCGATCCGCCGCCCCAGCAGTTGGATCCGCGCGCCCATCACCAGGTGCAGCGCCGGCTCCGCCTCCAGCACCTCCCGGAACGCGACGATCGCGTCCAGCGGCGTGGCCAGGTCCGCGTCCCAGTAGCCGACCAGCTCCGCGCCCCGCTCCGCCGCCGCGAGCACGCCTCGCCGCACCGCCTCCGCCTTCCCGCCGTTGCGCTCCAGCCGCATCGACAGCAGCCGCTCCGGCGCCAGCGCGACGAGCCGCTCCAGCACCGCCGGCGTATCGTCGCTGCTGCCGTCGTCCACGAACAGGAAGCCCACGCCGTCGTCGCGTCCCACGTACGCCGCGAACGCCGCCACGTCCAGCCGCAGCGCCTCGTTGTACGTCGGCACGACGACCAGCGTCCGCGCGCCACCGGAGGTCACGCTCCCTCCTTCGCCCGGGGATCGTGCGGGTCCTCCGCCACCGTGCGCGGCCTCGTCCGCACGTCGCACGCGCCATCCAGCCGCTCGAGCACCGCGATCAGGCTCACGCCGAACGGGTACGCCTGCCGGTCGCCACGGTCCAGCCGCCGCAGCAGCGCCGCCGCCTCCCCCGCGAAGACCCGCGTCAGCGCCCGGTTCGCCGCCGGCCGCGGCACCCACAGGTCCGTCCCCTCCTCCCCCGCCGGCCGCCGCCGCCACTGGCTGTACGCCCGCATCGCCCGCACCACCGGGTACAGCCGCGCGTTGAAGTGCGACAGCAGCCGTACCCGCACCGGCAGCCCGTCGAACACCAGTGCCAGCCGTTCCCGGTCGTAGCGACGATAGTGCTGGAACGTCTCGTCGTGCGGGCTCCACAGCCGCATGTCCGCCGGCACCGTCACCAGCATCTGCGCCCCCGGCCGCAGGCTCGCCACCAGCCCGGAGAACAGCTCGAAGTCGTCCGGTACGTGCTCCAGCACGTCCATCAGCAGGAGCGCATCCACCCGCCCGGCCCACTCCCCCAGGCACTCCGGCGCGAAGCCCTGCCGGAATTCCACCCCCCGGAAGCGACGCCGCGCCTCCCGGATCGCGTCCGCCGACGGGTCCACCCCCAGCGCCCGGTACCCGTCCGCGATCCCCGCGATGTTCGCCCCCGTCCCGCACCCCACGTCCACCACCAGCTTCCCCCGCCCCGGCGGCACGACCCGCTCCAGCAGCCGCCGGATCACCCGCCGGCGGCCCACGAACCACCAGTGGATCTCCTCGATGTCGGCGTGAAGCTCGAACAGCTCCGTGTCCATGCGACGTCCCCTGCGGGCGCGAACCGGCTGCACCGCCAGTCCGGGGGCGAACGAAACCCCGGCACGGACGTACCTCGGGCGGGTCTCACCGGGGAAATGGTTTGCCGGGCGGGAAATGGCAAATCCTTCGAACGATAACACTCCCCCCACCCCACCGCCACGCAATCCCCCTCGCCACGCCCCCCCTCCGCCTCCGCACCCGCCTCCGCCTCCGGCAGTTCCCCAGCCTCGCCGCGGTGCCAAGAACGGACCGGGTGCGGAGGCGCAGGCGGAACAACCATCGGATCCGGATCCATCCCCGCCTCCAGATCCACCCGTGCCTACGCCCCGGCCCACCTCCCCCCCGCCACCCGGTTCTCCGCCGTCAGCCGCCGCGCCAGCGTCGGCCCGACCACGTACGTCCAGCACGCCCGCTCCCCGACCCGCACCCCCACCCGCCGGAACAGCCCTTCCTCCACCCCCTCGTACTCGTCCAGCCGCCAGAGCAGCTCCACCGGGCAGCGCCACACCTCCCCTTCCACCACCCCCCGCCCCGCCAGCATCAGCGCCGGGTAGCGCCCGTCGATGTCGTAGAGTGTCCCCTCGACCCGCGCCGGACCGAGCGGCTCCGCCCCCGCCAGCAGCTCCGCCGCCGGCTCACCCGAGCGCAGCGTGCCGTACACGAACAGATCGAACGTCTCCCCGCTCACGCCACGCCTCCCGTCCGCCGGATCCGCCCCGGCTCCAGCCCGCCCGCCTCCAGCACCTTGGCCTCCAGCCGCTCCGCCTGCTCCTCCACGAACGCCGCCACCGCCGCCAGGCTCCCCGCCGCCCCCTCGAACTCCGCCTCCGGGAAGTCCGACCCCTCCGCGTGCCGCAGCGCCCCGTCCACCGCGCCCAGCTCCCGCTCCGCCTTCTCCACCGCCCGCCTCAGCCGCGCCAGCGCGTTCCGCGCCTCCCGCACCCCATCGACCGCCATGCCGATCCTCCCATTCCGATCCCCGTGCCCGCTCCCCACCCCACCCGCGCCGCCCGCCAACTTCGCCCCCTCCCCGGGACACGGCAATGCGCCCCCGCGCCGACACGCACCGGCATCGCCCTGCGAACGACAATCTCACCGGCCCGTTGCTGGCCCCTCGCGCCCGCGGTCTGTCCCGGCTCCGGCTCCTTCGGCGGCCCGGCCATCCCGTTTCCCCGCCGCGCGGCGGCCGGTGGTCCCGGTTCCGGGCCCGGATACGATCATGGCATCCCCTGCTACGATCGTGTCGGCGCTCGCGGGCACTGCCGCCGCCTCCCCGAGCGGCGTCGGCCCTGGACTCGAGCGGCGCGGCCGGGGCACTCGAGCCGCGTGGGCCCGGGACTCGAGGCACGCGCGCCGTCATCCGGGGGTGGAGCGGGAGGCGGATCAAGCGTCACCGTTCACGGGGCGGGGGCAGACGCTGCGGGCGCGGATGACTGCGGCTGGGACGGCGGGCGAGCGCTGGGGCGGGCGAACTGCGGGGACAACGGCGGGTCCGACGGCGGGTGGGGGCGGGAACTGCGGGCAGGGGCGGGCGCGAGCGCGGGCGCGGGCCCACGGCGGGAGCACGGCGGGCGGGGGGTGGCGCAACGGGTTATGGCGGCGCCCCGCTCTCGGCGGACAATTGGACCCATGCGGCTCGAGCGGATGCGCAGGGTCCAGGCGGCGGGGGCGCCCCTCTCGGATCGGCTCCTTCCGGCCGGAGCGGAAGATCGCGGCCGATGAGATCGCGCGAACAGAAGCGAACGAGAGGCGAGCCGTCGTACGGCGGCGGGTACGCCGACGAGCCTTCACCGATCGGGATGTCCGCAAGGCCGAGGGCCTCGCCGGTGCGCGTGCGGGCCGGCGGATGGCCGCCAGCATCGCCCTGGAGAAGCGAGTGAAGCGCTGAAGCGAGCGGACAGGTGCAGCGCCCCCCGCCCGCGCCCGCCGTGCTCCCGTAGTGGGCCCGCGCTCGCGCCCGCGCTCGCCCCCGCCCGCAGTCTCCGCCCCCACCCGCCGTTCAACCCGCGGTTACTCACGCCCTCGCCCCCGCCCGAAGTTGCCGCCGTTCCCGCATCTCCGGCCTCCTCGTGAACGCTTGCCCGAACGGCCGGGGGCGGACACGGACGCGGGCGCGGAGGCGGGAAAGAACGAGCGGCCCTTCCGGATCTGGTCTCAGAACAGCTTCAGCTTCACGTACCGCCCCGGGTTGCGCCGCACGTCCTCGGCGAGGAGCGCGACGTTCTGCGCGGCGCGGGTCAGCTCCTCGTAGAGCCGGTCGTCGCGCGTGAAGCGGCCGAGGCTGCCCTCGCCCCGCTCGGTGCGGGCGAGGATCTCGGCGAGCGCGGCGCTGGCGCGGGCGAGCGAGCGGGCGGCCTCGTCGACGTGGGCCACGGCGGAGTCGGTGCGGCCGACGACGCGCTCGACGCGGCCGTCGCCGGTGGCGCGCTCGAGCTCGCCCGCGGAGCGCCGCAGGCTGGCGGCGAGCGCCTGGAGGTCGCGCCGGCTGGACGTCGTCGCGGCGGAGAGCTGGGCGAGCAGCGCCTCCAGCTCGACGGCGCTCTGGCCCACGGCCGCGACCGTGCGGTCCGACAGCAGCGCCTGCACGCGCAGCAGCGTCGAGTCGGCGCGCCGCCCGAGGTCCTCGCCCAGCGCCGACAGCTCCGTGCCGGTCGTGCCGGGGATGGCGTCCCCAGCCGAGACGACCGCGGGCGAGCGGCCGGGGAGCACGTCGGCGACCATGCCGGAAAGGAGCCCGGCCGAGCGCAGCACGACGCGCGAGTCGGCCGGGATGCGGAACTCCCCTTCGATCTCGAGGCGGACGTCGACGCCCTCGGGTCGGATCGCGAAGCGCTGGATCCGGCCGATGGTCACGCCGCGCATGCGCACCGGGTCGCCGCGGCGCAGCCCGCCGGCGTCGGCGACGCGGGTGGTCACGACGTAGCGGCCGCGGAACATGGCGGAGTCCGTGAACGTGAGGAGCGCGAACAGCGTCGTCGCGACCGCGAAGATGAGGAACAGCCCGACGACGAACTCGCGGCGCGCGCCGCGCTTCGGCACGGCGGCGAGAAGGCGCTCGGCGGTGGCGGCGGCCGGGGCGGCGCGGGTTCCGCCGTTGACGGAGGGATCGAAGCGGGGTCTCATCGGGCCTCCGTGGCCGCGGCGGACTCGTCGGCGTCCTCGCCGCCGGCGAACGCGTGGACGAGCGGATCGTCGGAGGCGCGGAACTCGGCCGGCGTGCCGACGAAGCGGATCACGCCGCCGTCGAGGAGCGCGATCCGGTCGGAGAAGCGGAGCGCGCCCTCGACGTGGTGCGTGACGAGGACCGACGTCGCCCGGAGGTCGGTGCCGACGCGGCGGACCAGATGGTGGATTCGGGACGCGGTGACGGGATCGAGGCCGGTGACCGGCTCGTCGTAGAGGAGGAGGCTCGGGCGGCCGACGATGGCGCGGGCCAGGCCGACGCGCTTGCGCATCCCGCCGGACAGCTCCGAGGGCAGCTTGCCGAAGACCTCGAGCGGGTCGAGGTCCACGCGCTCGAGCGACTCGGCGACGCGCTCCGCGAGGCGACGCCGCGGCGTCGCCTTCAGCTCGCGCTCGGGGAGCCCCTGGGCGACGTTCTCGAAGACGGTCATGGAGTCGAAGAGCGCCGCGTTCTGGAAGACGTAGCCGACGCGCCGCCGGATGCGCTCGACGGTCCGGCGCGGCGAGAAGAAGATGGACTCGCCGTCGATGCACACGTCGCCCCGGTCGGGGACGATGAGGCCGATCGTGATCTTCAGCAGCACCGTCTTGCCGCAGCCGGAGCGGCCGACGATGGCGAGCATCTCGCCGGTCCGGACCTCGAGGTCGACGCCGGCCAGGACCGGCACGTCGAACGCCTTGTAGATCCCGCGGTACTCGATCATGTCACGCCCCGCGGCGGCGCCGCGGCCCCCGACTTCAGTCCAGCAGCAGCGGCGGGAAGAGCGAGTCCAGGATCAGCACGGCCAGCGTCATGGCCATGACCGAGCGCGTCGTGGCCCGGCCGACCCCTTCGGCCCCGCCGGACGCGCGGAACCCCATCTGCAGCGCGATCACCGGGATCACGAAGCCGAACGCCGCTCCCTTCGCCAGCGAGTAGAACAGGTCCCAGCTGTGCCAGTACAGGCGCACGCCGTAGAGGAACGTCTCGGTGCCGAGCCCGAGCGTCGACTCCGCGGCGAGCATCCCCGCCAGCACGCCGACGGCGTCCGAGACGCCCACCAGCAGCGGCACCACGATCACGCCGGCGGCGACGCGCGGCGCCGCGAACACGCGGATCGGGTCGCGCCCGAGCGCGTACATCGCATCGAGCTGCTCCGAGACGCGCATCGAGCCGAGCTCCGCGGTGATGCGCGCGCCGACCCGGCCGATCAGCACGATCGCCGTCATGATCGGCCCCAGCTCGAGCACGATGCTGGAGGCGACGACGCTGCCGAGGACGTACAGCGGCACGCCGCCCGAGAACTGGTAGCCGCCCTGCTGCGAGGTCACGATCCCGGAGAGGACGCTCGTCACGAGCACGAGCACCAGGCTCTCCACGCCCATCCAGTGGACCTGCACCGCGATCTCGCGCAGCCCGACGCGGCCGGTCACGAGCGCGCGCAGCACGCGGGCGACCAGCAGGCCCGCCTGCCCCGCGTTCCGGATCGGCTCCGCGCCGCGCCGCCCGACCCAGCGGACGACGCGGGCGGCGGGGTGCTCCAGCGGACCTGCCGGTGCCCGCGTCGCCATGGTAACGGTGCTCCTCCGTGGCGGCCGCGGCGCCGGCATCG
>DASTKT010000068.1:0-4784 GCA_035715725.1 Longimicrobiales bacterium
TACGCGCTCGCGTTCGACCACGGCTACACCGCCGCGAGCGTGCTCCCCGACGTGCCGCACGTCTACGCCACGGCGCTCGGGCCGTACCGCCCGCAGAACTACGACCGCCGCTACCACGGGCCGGTGCGCATCCGCGAGGCGCTCGGCAGCTCGTTCAACGTGCCGGCGGTCGAGATGACGGAGCGCCTCGGCGCCGAGGCGCTGCTGGGCACGCTGCGCGGCGCCGGCTTCGCGTCGCTCGATGCGCCCGCGGGGCACTACGGCCTCGGCCTCGCGCTCGGCAACGGCGACGTCACGCTCCTCGAGCTGGCCAACGCGTACCGCGCGCTCGCGGCGGGTGGCGTCTGGCGCCCGGTGCGGTGGCGCGTCGATGACGGAGTGGGGGAGTGGGGGAGTGGAGGAGTGGGGGAAACGGCGATCGCCCCCTCGCCCACTCCCGCGCTCTCGCGCTCCGGCCGTTCTCGCGGCCGGGAGGGCGAGCGGGGGAGTGGAGGAGTGGGGGATGGCCTTTTCTCCCTCTCCCCCACTCGTCCACTCTCCCACTCTGGACGCCCGGCGCCGTCGCGCCGCTTCGCGTCCGAGAGGGCCGCCACGCTCGTCACCGACATCCTCGCCGATCCGGTGGCGCGCGTGCCGGGGTTCGGCGTCGAGACCGCGTTCGACTTCCCGTTCCCCGTGGCCGCGAAGACCGGGACGAGCCGCCACTTCACGGACAACTGGGCGGTCGGCACCACCGGCGGCTTCACCGTGGCCGTCTGGGTGGGCGACTTCTCCGGCCGCCCGATGCAGGGCGTGAGTGGCATCAGCGGCGCCGGGCCGCTGCTCTACCGCGCGATCCTGCGCACTGCCCGGCGCTACCCGGTCGGGCGGCTGCGGACGCCGGCGGAGGCGGGGCTGCGGCCGCTCGCCATCTGCCGCCTCTCGGGCCTGCGGGCCACGCCGGAGTGCGCATCCACGGTCGAGTGGTTCGTCCCCGGCACGGAGCCCACGGCCTCCGGGGCGTGGCGCGAGAACGGGCGGATCGTCTGGCCGCCGGAGTACGTCGAGTGGGCGAGCGGGGGAGCGGGGGAGTGGGAGAAGGGCGGGGAAGTGGCGAGGGCGAGCGTCGCCCGCTCTTCCACTCCCCCGCTCACCCACTCCGTCTTCAGGATTGCGTCGATCGAGGACGGCGACCGTTACCAGGTGCCGGTCGGCGTGGATCCGCGCTACGCGACGCTGCCGCTGCGCGCCGCCGGCGGCGCGGCCGAGCGCGGCGTCCGCTGGTTCGTCGACGGCCGCGAGACGCGGGACGCGCGCTGGCGCATCACGGCCGGGGAGCACAGAATCCGCGCGGTCTCCGCCGCCGGCGAAAGCGCCGAGGTGCGGATCTCCGTGGACCCGTAGCCTCACCCGTCATGCGCCTGGTGCGACGCTGGCCGTTCACGACGCTCGGCCTCCTCACGATCCTGCTGCTCGTCCTGCTCTCGCTGGCGGGAGCGCACGCCCGGACCAGTCCGCTGGGGCAGGCGCTCGCCGCCGCCGGCCGCGTGCTGGCCTACCCGATGTTCCTCATGGCCCGGGCGCAGCTCGCCGCCATGCGGGCGCTCGGCCTGCGGCCCCGCGGCGGCTTCCCGTTCTGGCTTTTCCTGCTCAGCTTCCCGCTGCGGCTCCTGCCGTACGTGGCGGCGGACGTGGCGCTGCGGTTCGTGCGCCGCCGCGGCTGAGCGCTCCCACTCTTCCGCTCCCCCACTCCCCGTCAGTTCCCCCGCCGCAGCTCCAGCGCCGGCGCCCGCCGCGCGCCCGGATACGGCGCGTCGCCCTTGATCGCCCGCCAGAGGATCAGGTTGAAGAAGTCGTCGTCGGATTCGTCCTCGTAGCCCAGCTCCAGGCGCTCGGAGTCGCGGGCGCCCTGGCCCGCGCTCGGATTGCGCTCGTCGAGCGGAACGCCGGCCGGGAGCGCGCCGTACGGCGTGGTGTCCGGCGTGGCGGCGAAGACGTCGCGCAGCGGCCGGCCGTAGTAGTCGAACTGCGAGAGCGAGCCGAGGCCGAGGATCTCCGCCATCGTCGCGATCACGTCCGTCGTGTTCGCGAAGCGGTGGAGCACGCCGGGCCGGTTGTACGGCGAGATCACGAGCAGCGGCGAGCGGTGCGCGTCGACGTGGTCCGGGCCGTTCTGCGCGTCGTCCTCGAGCACGAAAACGACCGTGCTGCTCCAGAACGGAGAGTGGCTGAGCCCCTCGATGATGCGGCCGAGGGCCAGGTCGTTGTCGGCCATGTACGCGCGGGGCGTGGGCGTCCCGGCGCGGGCGCCGGCGGTGTGGTCGTTCGGCAGGCGGATCACCTGCAGCGCCGGCATCCGGCCCGCGCGGGTGAAGCCGGCCAGGTCCTCGAGCCAGACGTCGGCGCGGAGCTGGTCCGGGATGTTGAGGTCGAAGCCCGGGAAGCGCGGGTTCGTGTTCGCCATCAGGAACGGCTTGTTGCCGCGGTACGCCGGCGGCGCATCGTCCGGGTCCGCCTTCTCGGAGTGCACGAACTCGCCGTAGTTGCGGAACGTGATGCCGGCGCGCTGCGCCAGGTCCCAGAGGTAGCCGTTCGCGGGCTCGGCGACGTCGTCGTCGCCCGAGACGGCGTTCGAGTAGCCGCGGTTCGTGCCCTCGTAGTCGTACGCGCGGCCCTTGCCGCTGTATTGCGACGGCACCGTCTTCCCGACGTAGTCGGTGGCGTAGGCGGCGGTCGACCAGTTGTGGCCGTCCGCGCTGACCTCGGCGTTGACGAAGAAGCGGTCGAAGATCCCGAAGCGCTCCGCCAGCGCGTGGTGGTTCGGCGAGACGGCGCGCGGGAAGAAGACGAGCGCCGTGTCGCCGTCGGCTTCCGGCAGGTCGCCGAAGACCTGGTCGAAGGTACGGTTCTCCTTGATGACGTAGATCACGTGCTGGAACGGCGGGTACCCCTGCTTCCCGTGGGCGACGGGGCGGTCCCAGCCGTTGGCGCGGGCGACGCGGTCCGACCACGCCGCGAGCGCGGTCTCGCCCGCCGCGGCCGCGCCGGGGAGCGTGATCAGCGAGCCGGCGAGCTGGCCCAGCGAGTACTGCGTCGGCGTCGCCATCGGCGGGCGGCGCGGCCCGTACAGCCCCGGGTTCGGCGCGCTCCCCGAGCCCTTGCCGTTCACGACCAGCAGCGTATCGCCGCGGACGGCGAGCGCCGTCGGGTACCAGGCGACGGGGATGCGCCCGGCGAGCCGGTCCGCGCCCCGCGCGCCGGAGACGCCCGCGGCGTCCGCCGACAGGTCGAAGACGGCGACGGCGTTCGCGTCCGCCTCCGCCACGAAGAGCCGCGTCCCATCCTCCGAGAGTGCCAGCGCGTTCGGCGTCGTGCCCTCCCCCGGGCCGGCCGGCGGCGGCTCGAGCAACTCCTTCAGCACCGCGCCGCGCTTCGGGTCCACGACCGCCACGCGGTCCGTGCTCCCCGAGGCGACGAAGAGCCGCGAGCCGTCCCGCGACAGCAGCAGCGCCGAGGGGTGCCGGCCGACCGTCATGCGCCGCGCCTGGCCGAGGCCGCCGCCGGCGGCGGGGGTGAACGCGGAGACGGTGCGGCCGCCCCACGCCGAGGCGTAGACGGTGCCGTCCGCCGCCACGGCGACGCCGTACGGGTACCGCTCCATCGGGAAGCGCTGGCGCACGCGGCCGGTGGCCGCGTCCACGACCGCGAGGCTGTCGGCCAGGTTCTCGGCGACGTACAGCGTGGCGCCGTCGGGAGAGAGGGCGAGCCCCGCGGGATAGCGCCGAGCGGGGAAGGGACGCGGCCGGCCGGTGTCCGCCGCCGGCGGGTCGAGGAAGATCGAGTCGCGGAGCTGCGCGGTCCCCGCGCTCCAGTCGTAGCGGTAGACCACGTCCCGGCCGCCGCCCGACGTGTAGATCGTCCGCCCGTCCGGCGAGAGCGCCAGCCCCAGGAACGCCGAGGGCTGCGCCAGCGTCTGGGTGACCCGGCCGGTGGCTCGGTCCACGACCTGGAGGCCCTGCTCCCGCCAGCCGGAGAGGAGCGTCAGCGCGTGGCGGCCGTCCGGCGTGACCAGCAGCGCGAGCGGGAAGTTGCCGAGCGGGCTCTGCGCGGCGACCGGGTCGAGCCGCACGCCGGTCGACAGCCGGCCCTCCATCGGCGGGGCGGTCGTGGCGCCGGTCGCGGGGGGCGTGGCCGGCCGCTCCGGCTGCGCACCCGCCGGCGGCGCGCCGGGCGTGGCCGGCGCCGGCAGCCGCGGCGCGCACGCCGCCAGCAGCAGCGCGGGGAGCCAGGCGGCCGCGGCGCGGCGCCGGGGCGCCGCCGCGGGCAGACGGGACGGGGACGCCGCGGCGCGCTGCGGCGGCAGAACGAGGATCGTGCGAGGCATGGCGCGGACTCCGCGTCGAGTGAGGGCGCGGCGGGCCATGCCTCGGCCCGCTCGCCGCTCGATGGACGAGCGGCGGGAAGATACCAGGGCGGCGGCGCGGACGGAATCACGGGCGGGTAACGCGGAGGCGGCGGCCTCGGCGCGCGGCGGGATGAAGCGCCCGGCGGTGGGGCGTCCCCGAAAAACAGGATCCGCCGGGAGGCCACGGCCTCCCGGCGGATCCGCGCTCGAGGCGCTGCCGGCCTCGACGCGACGCGCGGCCGCGTCAGGGCCGCAGGCTCAGCCCGATCTTGATCGGGACGAAGTTCTCGTTGTCCAGCTGCGTGCCGAACTCGTCGGTGTGACCGAAGCCGATGACGTAGCGCCCCTCCACGAAGAACGCCCAGTTCGAGTCGCCGAGCGGGAAGTCGGCGCCGGCGCC
>DASTKT010000069.1:0-15386 GCA_035715725.1 Longimicrobiales bacterium
CTCATCGCCTGCGTCAACGTGGGCGGCCTCGTCCTGCTCCGGGCGACATCGCGCGCGCAGGAGATCGCCGTGCGCCGCTCGCTCGGCGCCACGGCCGGCGACATCGTGCGCCCGCTCGCCTGGGAGAGCACCGTGCTCGCCGTGGCCGGCGGCGCGGTCGGGCTGCTCTGCGCCGTCGGCGCGCTGCACGTGCTCGTCGGCCTCGCGCCCGAGCGCATGCCGCGTCTCGACGTGCTCCGGCTCTCCCCCGCGCCGCTCGGACTCGCGGGCGCGATCACCATCGTCACCCTCCTGCTCGCGGGGCTCCCGCCCGCGCTCCTGGCCGCACGCGGCGGGTTGGCCGCGCCGCTCCGCTTCGACGCCCGCGCCGGCCGCGGCGGCGCCGGGCGACGCCGGCTGCGCCACGCCCTCGTCGCCTCCCAGGTCGCGCTCGCGCTCGTCATGCTCGCCGGCGCCGGGCTCCTCGCGCGCAGCCTCGACCGGCTCACGAGCGTCCCGCTCGGCTACCGCCCCGAGCACCTGTCGATCCTCACCATCACGCGCCGCATCCCGCTCACCGACCCGAACGGGTTCCAGGCGGAGTTCGAGCGGCTCTACGACCGCGTCGCGCCGGCGCTCCGCGCGCTGCCGGAGGTGGTATCGCTCACGCCGGTCGAGGCGCCGCCCTTCTTCGGCCCGCAGGTCTTCGTCGCCCGCTGGGCCGCCGACGCCCGGTCCGACGCCGAGGCCGCCGCCAACCCCTTCATCCCCTTCGAGATCGGCGACCAGGACTACTTCCGCACCTTCGGCATCCGCATCCTCCGTGGCCGCGCCTTCCTCGAGAGCGAGGGAGGCGACGCGCCGCCGGTGGCCATCGTCAGCCGCTCCGTGGCCGAGCGCTTCTGGCCAGGACAGAACCCCCTCGGCAGGCAGCTTCGGATCGCCAGGGACACCTCCGCCAACGCGTGGCGTACCGTGGTCGGCGAGGCCGAGCACATCCGCTACCGCGACGTGCGCCAGGCGACGCCGTCGATCTTCGTCCCGTGGCGAGGCTTCTTCTTCCAGGGCAACTTCGCCGTTCGCACGCGCGACCCGCTCCCCGCCGCGCTCCCCGCGCTCCGCAAGGCCGTCCGCGACGCCGACCCCGAGGCCACGCTCGCCCGCGCCCAGCCGATGGACGGTCTGCTCGCCGACCAGCTCGCGCTGCCGCGCCTCTCGACGCTGCTGCTGGCCGCCTTCGGCCTCGCCGCCCTGCTCCTCGCCGCCACCGGCCTGTACGGCGTCATGGACGCCGCCGTCCGCGAGCGAATGCACGAGCTCGGCATCCGCGTCGCCCTCGGCGCCACTCCCGCCCGCCTCCGCGCGGACGTGCTCACCTGGGCCGCGCGCCTCGCAATCATCGGCGGCGCCGCCGGCCTCCTGGCCGCCCTCGTCGCTTCGCGATTCCTGCGTTCCCTCCTCTACCAGATCAGCCCGCAGGACCCCGTCGCACTCCTCGGGGCCCTCGGGCTGCTGCTCGTCGTCACCGTCGCCGCCGCGTACGTGCCCGCCTGGCGGGCCACGCGGGCGGACCCGGTCCGCGCGCTGCGGGCGGAGTAGCGGGCCGGCCACCCGCGGCCGTGTTGCCCCTTCCCGCTCGTCCGACGACATTGTCGTACACCGTCCATTCTCCGGCCCAGCACTGCACGGAGCCCGCCACCCGGCGGGACGACGCGCGCCGGGCCATCCTCCATCCGGGAACCGAGATGCACGCACGAACGCCGATTCGCCGGCCGCACCCCGTCGCCGCGGTGCTGCTGTCCGCAGCGCTCGCGGCGCCCCTCGCGGCGCAGAAGCCGTCCAGCACGTCGTTCACGATCGAGCAGGTGACGTCGTATCCCTTCCCCTCGGAGCTGGCGGTCGCGGCGAACGGCGCGCGCATCGCCTGGGCGTTCAACGAGCAGGGGAAGCGCAACATCTGGGTGGCGGAGGGGCCGGACTGGAAGGCGCGCAAGCTCACGGCGTACGACCGCGACGACGGGCAGGAGCTGACCTTCGTCTCGGTGACGCCGGACGGCAAGTTCGTGATCTATGTCCGGGGCGGCGATCACGACTCGAACTGGCAGGCGGAGGGGAACCTCGCGCCGAACCCGCTCTCGTCGCCGCAGCCGCCGAAGGTGCAGATCTCCTCGGTGTCCTTCGCAGGCGGGGAGCCGAAGCTGCTCGCGGAGGGCGACGAGCCGCGGGTCTCGGCGACCGGCGTCGTCGCCTTCGTCCGCGACCGCCAGATCTGGACGGTGCCGGAGGACGGCTCGGCGCCGGCGAAGCGGCTCTTCTTCGCGCGCGGCGACAACGGCGACGCGACCTGGTCGCCGGATGGCTCCAGGCTCGCCTTCGTCTCGCGGCGGGGCGACCACTCCTTCATCGGCGTGTTCGCGAACGACACGACGCCGATCCTGTGGCTGGCGCCGTCGACGAACCGCGACGGCTCGCCGGAGTGGTCGCCGGACGGGACGCGAATCGCGTTCGTGCGCACGGCGGGCTCGGGCGGCGTGCCGCAGGCGCTGCTCGAGCAGCATCCGCGGCCGTGGTCGATCTGGACGGCGGACGCGCGCACGGGCGAGGGGCGCCGGGTCTGGAACAGCCCGGCGACGCTGCGCGGCTCCTATCCGACGACCCAGGGCCAGGCGAACCTGCACTGGGGCGCCGGCGACCGGCTCGTCTTCCTCGCCGACCTGGACGGCTGGCCGCACCTCTATTCGGTCCCGCTCGCCGGCGGCGAGCCGACGCTCCTCACGCCGGGGCGCGGCATGGCGGAGTACATCTCGCTCTCGCCCGACCGCCGCTTCCTGGTCTTCGCCGGCAACATGGGCAAGGCGCCGGAGGACATCGACCGTCGCCACATCTACAAGGTGGCCGTCGACAAGCCCGGCGTGGTCGAGATCACGCCCGGCGAGGGCATCGAGTTCTCGCCCTTCGTGACCGGCGACGGCCGGAGCATCGCGTTCATCGGCGGCGGGCCGCGCAAGCCGCCGCTCCCGATGATCGCGCCGGTCGATGGCGGCAAGGCCGTCGCCATCGGCGAGGACCGCATCCCGGCGGACTTCCCGACCGCGGCGCTGGTCGTGCCGAAGATGGTCGTCTTCAAGGCCTCCGACGGCACCGAGGTGCACGGGCAGCTCTTCGAGCGCCCCGGCGGCGCCGCGAAGAAGCCCGCCGTCGTCTTCGTGCACGGCGGCCCGCCGCGCCAGATGCTGCTCGGCTGGCACTACATGGACTACTACACGAACGGCTACGCCATGAACCAGTACCTGGCGAGCCGCGGCTACGTCGTGCTCTCGGTGAACTACCGGCTCGGCATCGGCTACGGCCACGAGTTCCACCACGCGGACAAGGCCGGGCCGTGGGGCGCGTCCGAGTACCTCGACACCAGGGCCGGCGGCGAGTACCTGAAGGCCCTGCCGCAGGTCGACCCGAAGCGCATCGGCATCTGGGGCGGCTCCTACGGCGGGTTCCTCACCGCCATGGCGCTCGCGCACGACTCGCAGCTCTTCGCCGCCGGCGTGGACCTGCACGGCGTGCACGACTGGACCGCCGAGCGCGCGCGCGGCATCACCGGCGCCGACAGCTACGAGAAGGCGCCCGACGCGCCGGCCGCGCTCGAGACCGCCTGGAAGTCGGGCCCCGACGCCTTCGTCTCGCAGTGGACGTCCCCGGTCCTGCTGATCCAGGGCGACGACGACCGGAACGTCCGCTTCCACCAGACGGTCGACCTCGCCCGGCGCCTCGAGGCGCAGGGCGTGAAGTTCGAGGAGCTGGTCCTCCCCGACGAGATCCACGGCTTCCTGCGCCACGCCTCGTGGCTGAAGGCCGACGGCGCGACCGCGGCCTTCTTCGACAAACAGTTCGGGGTCGGTGGCCGGACGGCGGCGGACTCGCGGTAGAGCGGTCGGCCACCGCGGAGCAAGACGACCAGCGCCCCGACGATGAAAGTCGTCGGGGCGCTGGGCGTTTCTGGTGTTCGGACGCGGCGGGCCGGTGCCCGGGCGCGTCGCGCTCGCGCGGGCTACGCCTGCTCGCCGCTCGGGGGCGCGGAGACCTGCGAGCGACGCGCCGAACGCCCTTCCCTCTTCTCGAGCTTCGCGGCCCTGTTTGCCGCCTGTGCGACCTTCCGCTTCACCTTCGCCCGCTGGATCGTCTGCTGTCGCTTCGCCATGGTCGAGCCTCCCTTGAGGTATACGTGATCGCGTCCGACGACGGGCGCAGCCGGGTGATCCACGCCTGCACCTGCACCGTAATCTAACAGGCGTGATTCCCCATCAGCTTCCACCCCGCGGCATCCACGTCGCTCACACCGTTTCTGCACCAGGTGTTGCCTGACGCGGTGTTGCCGGGCGGGAGGGCGGAGCGGCCGTACAGGCCGGCCTTGAAATTGTCGTGCAGATGGTTCTTTGTGACGAGTGTGTTCGCGCAAGCCTCCACGGTGATGCCGTCGGCCCCGTTGTGATGACACTCGTTGGAGTCGATCGTGTTGCCGTACAAGCCTCCAGCGTTCCTCGGATCCGAATATGCCTTGATGCCCGATCCGTAGTTATCGTAACATATATTGGACAGTATTTTATTGTTGTTGCACGAAATCGAGCCGCTCGCGTACAGGAGGATACCGTGGTTGTCGCCGCCTCCCGGATTCCTCCAGCCGTTGCCGTAGCAGTAGTTGCCGGAGATCGTGCAGTTGCTCCCACCTCCGTTGTCGATCCCGTCGGCACCGTTTTCGTAGATCGTGTTGTTCAGCACGGAGTTGCCCGTACTGCCCACCCCACCTACGAGGATACCGCTGTTGCCGTTGCGGCTGATCACGCATCCCGAGACGGTGCAGCTTATCCGTCCGGCGCCGAAGTTTACGCCGTACTCTGTGAACCGCTGGATGCTCACGTTCGTTAGCCGGGCGTGACCAGACCCGACGTTCCCACCGAATGCGACACCGGTGACGCGTGCGCCGTCGCTCCGAGAGGCGTTGTTACCCAGGATGGTGAGCGTGTCGAGCACGGCGCCTGGATTCACGATCATGCTGTTCGTGCCGGCGCTCGCGAACGGATTCGCGGCCGAGAGCATGGCGCTCAGGCTCTGCCCCTTGAGCGTCACGGAGACTCCGCCGCCGTAGGCTCCGACCTCGATCGTCGACGCGTAGGCGTAGCGCGAGATCCCCCTGGCACCGAGCAGCACCGTGCCGCCGCCCGCCGCCGCGGCGTCGTTGAGCGCGCACTGGATGTAGGGCGACCAGTCGGTCACGGCGCTCGGCGTCGCGGCGTAGCATTCGGGATACCAGACGCGGTTCGCGGGGTCGTTGCAGCCGGCAGCAGGGGTGATGCAGGACATGGAAATCTGCGCCCGGCCCGCGCTCATCCGGCCGGCTTCATCCCCGCGAGCACCGCGAAGCCGTCCTGCCGCCACACGATCTCGGGGTGCAGCCCGGCGTCGCGCAGCCAGGAAAGCTCGTCCTCCAGCGGGAAGTAGGTGTCCTCCTCGGCCCACGCGGCGAGGTACGCCTCGGCGTCCGCCCGCGGGTACGTCCGCTCCAGGTGCTCGAGCCACGCGCCCCGCTGCAGCGACGCCAGCCGCGCCTCGCGCGCCGGGTAGAAGTCCGCCGACACGAGCACCCCGCCGGGGCGCAGCGCGTCCGCGCAGCGCGCGTAGAACGCCTGCTTCGCCTCGGGCGCGCCGATGTGGTGCAGCGAGATGCAGGCGACGATGGCGTCCGCCGGCGGCGGCGGGGTAAGCAGGAAGTCGCCGCGGACGAGCTCGACGTCGCCCTGCCCGGCGACGCGCGCGCGGGCCAGCTCGAGCATGGCCGGGTCGTCGTCGATGCCGACGATGCGGGCGGCCGGCGCCACCTCGAGGCAGCGCAGCGCGAGCGCGCCCGTACCGGTGCCGAGGTCGACGACGTCGGGCGACGCCGCGCCGAGCAGCCGCAGCATCTCCGCCACCCGCCGCTGCATCTCCTCGTAGTCGGGGACGAACGTGCGGATGCGCAGGTCGTAGTCGTCGATGCGGATCTTCAGGTGCTCCGCGACGCCCATGGGCAGCCTCCGGAGGTTGTGGTGTTGGCGGGCATCACGTCGGTTCGGCCGCGCGAGCGAGCGCGCGGGCCGCGACGCGCGCGACCCAGAGCGCGTACGCCAGCACCAGCGCCTCCACGATGCGCTGGAGCGTCGTACGCGCCCCGCCGAGGTCGGCCACGCCGTTGTAGGCCCCCGACGCCCCGGTGAGCAGCAAAAGGGCGGTGGCGAGGATCTCGGAAACCGGGCGCCGTCGCATGAGGCGCGGTCCGCTCACTCCACCGGCGGCGGGCCGGCGTAGCGCCCGTACACCTCGGCGTAGCGCTCGCCGAAACGAATCTGCGTGATCTCGCCGAAGGTGATCGCCACGGACTCGTCGTCCCACTCGCCGAGCGCGCCGAGCGGGAGGAGCCAGATCCCGTCGTCGTCGACGTCGACGATGCGCCCGAGCCAGAACTCGTCCTCCTGCGACTCCTCGGCCTCGACGATGACCAGCTCGCCGCTCCGCGCCAGGTCCCGCGCGGCCTGGCGCCAGTCGTCGATCCGGACGTCCGGCGGCTCGAGCCGGTTCACCGGCGTGCCCTCCCCCTCCAGCACCCGCTCCATGAACCGCTCGTACTCGTCCGAGCGGACATCCGAGAGGTCGGCCAGACGGAAGATGCCGAAGCCGTTCGGCCGGAAATGGTCCACGTCGACCAGCGCGAGCACCACGAGGTCCGTCCCGACCGCGAGCGGCACGCCCTCGGCGAACTCCGCCGGGAACCGCGCCCGCTCGATCCGGACCAGACTCTTCTCCGCCGCCGCGTCCTGCAGCTCCTGCGTCCAACGATCCGCCACTATGCCTCCTTCGCTGCGGCCCGGCGCCGCACCGGTCGCCGGCAAGCCGCCGGTCGAGAAACGCCGCGCCGCCGGGCCTCGCAGGGAGCCTATCGGGGCGACGTCGGCTGCGCCAGGCGCCTCGCCCCCCGGCGGTGCCCCCGGCCCGCCGCGTCAGCCCGGCGGCGACCCGGCTGGCTCACGCCCGGGCATCGTACTCCGCGATCGAGCGCTTCGGCGCGTAGCCGCGCCAGGCCTCCTCGATGCGCTCCGCCAGCTCGTCGCGGTCGATCGCCGCGAAGCGGATCAGCACCGCCGGGTAGTCGCGGTAGTGGTCGGTGAAGTGGTAGATGCTCGGACTCGTGCGGGTGAGGAACTCGCGCGTGTCGAAGTCCATCCGCAGGACCAGCGAATCGCCATCCTGGTGCAGTCGGCCCAGGAACTTCCCGCGGACCCGGAACGCCGGCGTGCCATAGGATGTGCCCGCCTCCACGCCGGGGAAGGAGAGGGCCAGGCGGAGCACGTCGTCGAACGTCAGCGGCGTCGGCATGAAACTCACCAGGAGGGTCGGAAGGGTGGCGTCGCGCCGTGATCCGGGCGCCGCCGCTCACACGACGTCGCCTCGCGCACGGCGCGGGCCAGCTCAACTCCACGGACTCAGGAACTCCCACAGCGAGGCGATCAGGAACAGCGGCGCGATGAGCAGGTAGGCGCGGGCCGCGTCGCGCAGCGCCTCGGCGGGGTAGCCCAGGTACGTCCGCTCCCCGCGGTACTCCTCGTACGCACGGAAGTAGCTCAGGCCGAGCCGGACCCCGACGCCACCCGCGAGCGCGTACGGCACGAGCTGCAGGAGCATCGTGAGAACGTAGTAGACGCCGCTCCTCCAGCCACGCAGCCGGCTCCGGTGGTTCCGGTCCACCGACACGATCCCACCCACCCACCCCCGGTACCCCGCGAAGAGGTACGGCGAGACGACGGTGAGTCCAGTGATCGTCTCCGGCACGGCTCCGACGACCAGGTTCTGGCCGAAGTCCACCAGCGCCGCCTCCAGCCGCCGGCCCTCCGCGTAGGCGATCGAGGCGCGGTCCGCCCGGTGCGCCCGCGCGACCAGGCGGTCCCGGTACTCGAGCGCGGCCGCGCTCCCTCGATGCGCCATGATCCCGCCGACGCCGACGGAGACGGCGTAGACCAGGCCGACGGTGAGAATCTCGAGCCGGGCCCGCCGCACGGCGCGCAGGGCTCCGGAAGCCCGTGCCGACAGCGTCATCGCAGCCCTCCGCGACCGGCTGAAATCAGTGGGCGGTGGTCGGCGCGGCGACCGCGACCGACCCCGCGCTCACTCGGCTCGATCATCCCGGCGCAGCGGCCCGATCCGGCGGCCGGCCTCCGAGTCCGCGATCAGCGTGGCGAGCCGCTTCTCCCGCGTCGCCTCGCGCTGCGCACTGACCACCCACCACGTCGCGACCTTCCGGTACGACGGCGCCTGCGCCTGGAAGAACGCCCACGCCCGCGCGTTCGCCCGGAACCGCTCCTGCTGCGCCGCGTCCAGCTCCACGTGCTCGCGCTCGAACGAGTACCGGTTGGTCTTCCGCTCGTCGCGCTTCTCGAACGCCGCGAGCCCGGCCGGCCGCATCCGGCCCAGCTCGATCAGCTCCGCCGCCCGCTTCGTGTTCATCGCGCTCCAGATGCTTCCCGCCTTCCGCGGCGTGAAGCGGATCGTGTAGCTCTCGGCGTCGATCGACTTCCGGACCCCGTCGATCCACCCGAAGCACAGCGCCTCGTCGACCGACTCCGGCCACGTGATGCTCGGCCGCCCCGACCCCTTCTTGTAGAAGCCGACCAGCAGCTCCCGCACGGTGTCATGGTTGCGCTCGAGCCAGGCGCGGAACTCGGCGGGGGTGGCGAAGAAGGTCGGGGTAGCGACTGAGTCCATGTGCGTATCGTCGATCTCGATCTCGCGCCCGGGGCCATCCTCACGACGGCGGCCGTTCGCGGCACCGGTTTACGGCTCCACCCCACGCCCGCCCGGACGCCCGGAACGACCGCAAAAAAGGAAGGTGCGTACCCCGGCCGCCCGCCACCGCCCGGCAACCCTCCCTCCGCGTCTCCGCGTCTCCTCGTGAGATGCCGTTCAAGGCCCAGCGAATGCCCCCGAACCCTGCCCAACACGCGCTTCGCGGCTTTCCGTTCCCCTCCACGTCTTCGCGTGACACCGCGGTCCACCGCGCCCTCTCACTCCGCCCGCAGCGCCCGCGCCGGGTCCGTCGCGGCGGCGCGGCGGGCGGGGAGCCAGCTCGCGGCGAGCGCCACGGCGAGGAGCAGCGCGGCGGCGCCGGCCAGCGTCGCCGGGTCGGTCGGCGCGACGCCGAAGAGGAGCGTGGCCATGAAGCGCGTCGTCGCCAGCGCGGCGACGAGGCCGAGCGCGATGCCGACCGCGCCGACGGCCACCGCCTGGCGCGCGACCATGCGGCGCACGTGCGCGGGGCGGGCGCCGAGTGCCAGGCGGACCGCGATCTCGCGGGCGCGCAGGCTCACCACGTAGGAGATCACGCCGTAGATCCCGACGGCGCCCAGCGCGAGCGCCACGGCCGACGCGATGCCGAGCAGCAGCAGCGTGAAGGACGTGCGCGCGGCCGCGCCGGCCACGACCTCGGTCATCGGCCGGACGCCGTAGACCGGCACCGCGGGATCGAGCCCGCGCACGACCGCGGCGATCCGCGCCGCGAGCCGCGTCGCATCGCCGGCGCCGCGCACCACGAACGCGGCGTCGTGGGGCGCCCAGCGCGGATCTCCCGGCGCATCTCCCGCCGCCGCCGCGCCCGCGCTGACCAGCGGGAGGTAGACGGTCTCGTCCGGCGGCTGGTCCAGCGCCGTGCCGCGGACGTTCCCCGCGACGCCGACGATCGTCAGCCACGGCCCCTGCGGCATCAGGCGCACGCGCTTGCCGACGGCGTCGCCGCGCCAGTACCGGTCGGCGAGCGCGCGGCTCACGATCACCTCGAGCCGCGCGTGGCCCGGGTCGGGACGCTCGAACGCGCGCCCGGCCACGAGCGGGATGCCGAGCGCGCGGAAGTAGCCGGGGCTCGCGTACGCGACCTGGTGCACGTTCGGGATCCCCGTCGCCGGCGGCTGGCCCTCGATGAAGACGGCCGTGTCGCGGCGCGCCTCGTCGGCGAGCGGCAGCTTCGTCACCGCGCCCGCCGCCTGCACGCCGGGGAGCGCCGCGATCTCGTCGAGCGCGCGGACGAGGAGCCGTGCCGCGTCGTCCGGCACGGGGTAGGCCGCGTCCGGGAGCGCGATGCGGAACGTGAGCGCATGCGCCGCGTCGAACCCCGGCTGCACGGCGCGCAGCCGCGCGAAGCTGCGCGCCATCAGCCCCGCGCCGGCCAGGAGCACGAGCGCGAGCGCGACCTGCGCGACGATCAGCACGTGCTGCGCGCGCGTCTGCCGCCGCCCGGCCGTCGCCGAGCGGCTCGCCTCGTTCAGCGCGGCCGACACGGCGAGCCGGGCCGAGCGCAGCGCCGGGAGCGCGCTCACGAGCAGCGCGGCGAGCAGTGTCAGCCCGGCGGCGACGCCGAGCGCGACGCCATCCACGCCGATCTCGTCGAGCCGCGGGATCGAGATGCCGGCCTCGAGCGAGCGGAGCACGCGCACGCCGGCCGCGGCCGCGGCCACGCCGAGCGCGCCGCCGGCCGCCGCCAGGACGAGCCCCTCCGACAGGAACTCCGCCACGATCCGGCCCCGCCCCGCGCCGAGCGCGCGCCGCACCGCCAGCTCGCGCCGCCGCCCCTCCGCCCGCACCAGGAACAGGTTCGCCACGTTCGCGCACGCGGCGAGCAGCACGAAGCCGACCGACCCGAGCACGACCCACAGCGCGGGCCCGACGTCGCCGACGACGACGTCGCGCAGCGGCCGCACGACCGCGCGCATCTTGATCTGCGCGATGGCCGCCGCGGTCAGCCGCCCCGCGAACGCCTCGGGCACCCGCGGCAGCAGGCGCTGCAGCTCGGCCGCCGCCGCCGCCGCCGTGACGCCCGGCCGCAGCCGCGCCACCGCGCGGTAGTCGAAGATCGCCGACTCCGTGCGCGCCGGATCGATGCCGACCGGCAGCCACAGCTCCGTCCCCGCCGCCGGGAACCGGAAGCTCGCCGGCACGATCCCGATCACCTCGCGAGAGACGCCGTCGATCTCGAGGCGACGCCCCACGATCCCCGGGTCGCCGCCGTACTTCCGCTTCCACAGTCGCTCGCCGATCAGCGCGACCGGCGCCGCGCCCGGGCCGTCCTCGCTCTCGAGGAACGCCCGCCCGCGCGACGGCGCCACGCCCAGCACGCGGAACAGGCCCGCGCTGACGCGCGCCGCCGCGACGCGCTCCGCGGACGCCGCGTCGCCCGACGGCGAAGCCAGGTTCACCGCCGCGGCCTGGTAGGCGGCGATATCGGTGAAGACGTGGCTCTCGCGGCGGTAGTAGAGGTAGGTCGCGTCGGACTGGTCCACCCGCGCGACGCCCGAGAGCGCCAGCGTGTGCGACAGGTCGACCAGCCGATCCGGCGCCGCGTACGGCAGCGGGCGGAGCAGCACGCCGTCCACCAGGCTGAAGACCCCCGTGGCGGCGCCGATCCCGAACGTCAGCGTCAGGATCGAGGCGGCGGCGAAGACCGGTGCGCGCAGCAGCCGCCGCGCCGCGTGACGAACACTCCGAGTGACGGCGAGCATGACGGATTTCCTCTAGTGCGGCAGCAGCCGGAAGGCGAGAGCGGCCAGCGCGAGACCCGCGGCCGGGAGCGCGGCGGCGGCCGCGACGAAGCCGAGCGGGCCGGGCCGCCGCGCGGGCGCCGCGCCGCCCCACGCGAACGCGGCCACGCCCGGCAGCGCGAGCACGCCCCCCGCGAGCGCGACCGGCATGAGCTCGGCGGCGTCGACCCCAAGGTCGAACGCACCGAAGCGCACGCACAGCACCGCGAGGGACCAGACCGCGCCGAGCGTGAACGCCTCCAGCGGGACGAGCGCGTAGCGCGCCCAGCCCAGCGGCGCCACGGCGTTCAGGAACGCCCCGCCGATGGCGACGAACGCGGCGAACGACAGCACCGGCGCGAGCGCGGCGCCCACCTCCGCGGCCACGCCGCCGGGCCCGCGGATGTAGAGCATCCCGAGGAGCACCGCCGCGAGGATGGCGCAGACGACTGCGGCGGCGGGTCGGCGGACGGTTCCGGCGGCGGCCATGGCGGGCTCCCGCGTGAGGGGTCGCGGACCGCGCCGGCGTCCCGAGGGGCGGAGGCCCTCGGCGCACCTGCGGCCGAAGTCCCATCCCGGCGCTGTCCTCCAATCATGCGGCGGCGGCGCCCGTCGCACCAGCGGCGGCGCCGCCGCGGCGGCCGCTACCGGCCGCCAGGCTGGAGGCGGCCGAGCTCCACGGGCCGCCACCGCTCCCGGCGCAGGAGGAGCGCGCCCGCCGTGGCGCCGGCGAGGCCGCCGAGCGCCGCTCCGACGACGACCTTCGTGTCGTCCTGCCCGCCGCAGAATACGCCGTAGGAATCCCGGTTCGCGGCGCAACCCGCCGCGCCGCCGGCGGCGACGCCCACGACCAGCCCGAGGACGCCGCCGAGAATGCCGGGCTTCCGTCCGGCGCTCCACTCGAGGCGGCCGATGCTCGACAGCGGGATCGAGCGGGACGACGCGCCGCCAGACAGTACCAGCGTCGTATCGGTCCGCGTCCCGAACGTGCCGGTGTACACCTGCGCCGACGGCCGGACGACGGTCACGCGGAGGCGGGTACCGGGACCGAGCCGCGGCGCCTCCTGGGCGCGAGCCGTGGTGGCCAGCGCGAGGAGCGCCAGGAGAAGCCGGAGGGCGCGCAGCGCCGCACGGATCGTCCGGGGGCGCGCCGGGCCCGCCCGGTGCGGCTGCGCGGCGCCGCGTGCGGCGGCGTGCCTGCCGGTCGCGCCCATAGAATAGACGTTCAGCGGTCGCCCTCCTCTACCGCGGTGGTCCGGTGCGTGCTCACGTCGCGCGGGTCGCGGTTCGCGTGGGTCGCGGGCGGGGCTGCCGTGGAGCGAGTCGTCGCCATCGAATGCGGGAGGGTTCGATCGTCATGCGCAATATCGTCGCGGCGAGCGTCTTTCGCATCATCCAGACCGCCCTGCTTCCGATCGGCACGGTCGCGTACGTGCCGTTCGTCGTCAAGCTGGTCCGGTTCAGCCGCCGGTCGGGCACGGCGGCCACCGTGCTCGCCTCCCTCTACACGCGCTACATGCAGCACCGGCTCGGTACGCGGCGCGACGAGCCCGCCGCCCGGCTGATGATGGTGCTGCCGAGCGTATCGCACCTGGGACTCCGCCTCGAGACGGCACCCACGCGGGTGGCGCACCGCCTGACCGGCTACGTGCCCAGGATCTACCGCTACCCCTATCCGGGCGTGCCGCCGATGATGCACCAGTCGGCGGCCCGGACGACGTTCTACGACGCGGCCGTGCAGCGGCACCTCCCGCGCATCGACCAGCTCGTCGTCCTCGGCGCGGGCTTCGACACGCGCGCGTACCGGCTGCCGGAGGGAACGCGGGTCCGCCGCTTCGAGGTCGACACCCCGAGAACGCAGGCGTTCAAGCGCGAGATGCTGGAGAAGGCCGGCATCGACACGACCGGCGTCGCGTACGTGCCGGCCGACTTCGAGGAGGAGGACTGGCTCGAGAGGCTCGTCGGCGCCGGCTTCGACCCGGACCGGCCGAGCCTCTTCCTGTGGGAGTCCGTGACGATGTACCTGGACCGCGAGGCCGTCGAGGGCACGCTGCGCAAGATCGCCGGCACCGCCCCCGGCAGCGCCGTCGCGTTCGACTACGTCTCGACCGAGCTCATCGAGTCGGGATCGCTCTTCATGCGCTACGCGAAGGCCGTGATCGCGCTCACCGGCGAGCCGTGGAAGTTCGGCATCGACAACACCCCGCCGGTAAGGGAGCGGGTCGCCGCGTTCCTCGAGTCCTGCGGCCTCTCGCTCGAGGAGCAGCGCGACTTCGGGCCGGAGACGGACCGGAAGCGCGCCGTGGCGGGCTTCGTCACCGCGGTCGTGCCGGCGCGCGCGTGAGGCGGGGAAGGCGGCGGTCGCACCGCGCGTATGGCGTGGTCCTGCGCGCGGGACGACCGGCCGAAGGCGCCGCCGCGCTAGGAATCGGCCGAGTCGGCGAGCACCGGCTTCAGGTCCACGACCGGCGTGCCGTCGATCGCCTCGATCGGGCCGAGCCGCAGCCGGGTGCCGGAGATCTCGCGGACCGTCACACGATGCAGCCCCAACGGGTTCGGCCGGTGCGGAGACCGCGTGGCGAACACGCCGGTGAGCGGGTTCGCCGGGTCGCCACGCGGGTGCACCTCGAGGACGTCGCGGTCGGCGCGATGGAGCCACGTGACGACGACGACGGCGTCGCCCGCAGCGAGCCCGGAGAGGCCCCGCGCGAACGCCGGATCCACCTCGAGCCACGCGTCCGGAGCGCCCTCCGAGCCCTGCCGCGGCGCCTCGCCCGGCGCCCGCAGCGTCGAGCGGAGCCGCCCGATCGGCTGCAGTGCGTACTCCTCGCCCGGTCGCGTCACGTCAGCCCCGCGACCACGCGCTCGAGCTCGCCCACGAACCGCTGCCAACCATAGCTCGCGCCCTTGTAGAACCGGTCGTGCTCCGGCCGGAAGCCCGACTGCTCCACGCGCACGTGCGTGCCACCGTTCGTCGGCGTCAGCGTCCACGTGACGACGGTCCGGATCCCCGTCGCCGCCTCGTCGCCCGAAGCGTTCCAGCTGTAGGCGAGCCGCGCGTGCGGCTCGACGACCAGGACCTCGCAGTCCGTCACGCCGTTCCACTGCGGCCCGGGCTCCGCGCGGAAGTTGAACCGCTGCCCCACGACCGGCCGGAAGTCGTTCTTCATCAGCCACTCCTCCATCAGCGCGCTCTCCGTGAGGGCACGCCAGATCTTCTCCGGCGGGTGCGGCATCTCCCGCTCGACGACGACGGAACGCGACGCGGCGGCTAGCTCGGTCATGGGTCCATCCTATCCAGGAGGGTTTCGAGGCGATCGAACCGGTCGCGCCAGAACGCGCCGTAGACGCCGATCCAGTCGATCAGGGGCGCCAGCCCGTCCGGCTCGGCGCTGTAGTGGGTCTCCCGGCCCTCGCGCCGATCTCGCACCAACCCGGCGAGCTTCAGGACGCGCAGGTGTTTCGAGACCGCCGGCTGCGACACACCCGCCCGGTCCGTCAGCGCCCGCACGGTCTGCTCGCCCTCGCGCGCCAGCCGCTCGAAGATCGCCCGGCGCGTCGGGTCGCCCAGGGTGCTGAAGAGCTGCGTTGCCGTGGTGACCATGGGCAATTCATAACCCACGGGTTATGGGTTTGTCAAGGCGGGCGGGCGAGCAGGGATGCGAGGCCGGCGGGCGAGCGGCGCCGCGCCCAGCCGGTCATCGGTCCGAGCCGGGGATGGGCGGGCCACCCGGCCGCGTTCTCAGGGCGTTCGGGGGTGCACGCAGATGCCCTGGATGGACGGGACCACTCCCGGTCCCATGTCCCCGACGAACTGGCGCA
>DASTKT010000070.1:0-16521 GCA_035715725.1 Longimicrobiales bacterium
AGCGTGAAACGCAGCGCATCCGCGCCGAACAGCTCCACGACCCGGAGCGGATCGATGCCGTTGCCCAGCGACTTCGACATCTTCCGCCCTAGGTGGTCCCGAACCAGCCGCGTGATGTACACCTCGTGGTACGGAACCTCCCCCATGAACTCGAGCCCCGCCATGATCATGCGCGAGACCCAGAAGAAGATGATGTCGTACGCCGAGACCAGCGTGCTGGTCGGGTAGAACGCCTTCAGGTCCTCCGTCTCGTCCGGCCAGCCGAGCGTCGAGAACGGCCACAGCCACGACGAGAACCACGTGTCCAGCACGTCCGGGTCCTGCTCCAGCTCCGAGCCGCCGCAGCGCGGACACGCCGTCGGGTCCTCCCGCGCCACGATCTCCACGTCCTCGCAGCCCGGCGCGAGGCAGTACCAGACCGGGATGCGGTGACCCCACCAGAGCTGCCGCGAGATGCACCAGTCGTGGATGTTCTCCAGCCAGTTCTCGTAGACCTTCCCCCACGTGTCCGGCGTGAACGTCACCCGCCCGTCCCGGTACGCCGCGAGCGCCGGCTCGGCCAGCGGCTTCATGCGCACGAACCACTGATCCGATAGGCGCGGCTCGACCACCGTGTGGCAACGGTAGCAGTGCGGCAGCGCGTGGGTGTGCTCCTCGATCCGGTCGAGCAGCCCCAGCTCGCTGAACGCATCCACCACGGCGCGCCGCGCCTCGAAGCGGTCCAGCCCCTGGAACGCTTCCGGCGCGTTCGTCCCGATCGTCGCCTCGGGCGTCATGATGTCGAGCGCCGGGATCCCCTGCCGCCGCGCCAGCTCGAAGTCGTTCGGGTCGTGCGCCGGCGTGATCTTCACCGCGCCCGTCCCGAACTCCGGATCGACGTACTCGTCGGCCACGACCGGGATGCGGCGTCCGGTCAGCGGCAGCTCGACCATGGCGCCGACGATCGCCCGGTACCGCTCGTCGCCCGGGTGCACCGCGACCGCGGTGTCGCCCAGCATCGTCTCCGGCCGCGTCGTCGCCACCACGATGTAGCGCCGCCCGTCCGGCAGCCGCGGCAGCGCCGCCGTGTCTGGAACCCCCGCGACATCCTCCTCGGCCAACGGGTACCGCAGGTGATAGAGCTTCCCCTGGCTCTCCTCCGGCTCCGCCTCCTCCTCCGAGAGCGCCGTCAGGCAGCGCGGGCACCAGTTGATGATGTAGTTGCCGCGGTAGATGAGCCCCTTCTCGTACAGCCGGACGAACACCTCGCGCACGGCCCGCGACAGCCCCGGATCCAGCGTGAAGCGCGTCCGGCTCCAGTCGCAGGAGCTGCCGATCGCCCGGAGCTGCCCCAGGATCGTCGCCTCCGTCTCCCGCACGTGCTCCCACGTCCGCTCGACGAACCCCTCGCGCCCGAGGTCGTAGCGCGTCTTCCCTTCCTGCGCCAGCATCCGCTCGACGACGTTCTGCGTCGCGATCCCGGCGTGGTCCGTCCCCGGCACCCAGAGCGCTTCCCGCCCCTGCATCCGCCGGAACCGGATCAGCACGTCCTGCAACGTGTTGTTCAGCCCGTGGCCGATGTGCAGCATCGCCGTCACGTTCGGCGGCGGGATCACGATCGTGTACGGCTCGCGCTCGCCCGAGAGCACGCGCCCCGCGTCGGCGCGGAAGTAGCCCGCCTCCTCCCAGGAGCGGTAGAGCGGCCCCTCGACGGAGTGCGGGTCGTATTGCGGTGAAAGTGGCTCGGCCATGACGGTTTCAGGGTGTCCGGTAAAACGTGAAGGGTAGCGCGCGGCGCGGAGCCGCGTCAACGGCGCCCCCTCGGATGCTCGACCGCCCCCAGGGCCGGAGGCGCTGGGGGCGGTCGAGCGCGGTCGCCGCGCCCTCGAGGATCGCGGCGTCCGTGTCAGCCTCGTTCCTCCAACCCGCGGTCGGCCAGCTCGCCCTCCCCCCCACCGCCGCCCAGCGACGACAGCCCGGGCGGAGGTACCTCCTCGCTCGCCTCCTCGATGACCTCGCGTACCTCGAGCTGCCGCTCGATGATCTCGACGCGGTCGTCCCGGCGCGCGGGGTCCGTCTCGCGCCCCTGTCGGCGCGCGCCCGTGCCGACCTCTATGCCGTACCAGTGCGTCTCGCTGCGCGCCGTGCCCGGCCCCTCCTCCTCGCGGCGCGCCCGCTCCAGGCGCTCCAGCTCGGACGAGACGTCCAGCCGGTTCAGCACCGTCCGCACCCCGGCCGCCCCCTGCGCGACCATCGCGGCGCGGTCCGACTCCCACTCCGTCGCCACCGTGCCGCTCAGCTCGAGGATCCCGTCCGCGAGCGCCGCCACCTCGATCGGCCGCTGCGAGACGTAGGCATCCGCGCGGAGCCGGTCCACCACCTCGTCCTCCATGCGCGCCAGGCGGCTGCCCTGCTCACGCTCCGCACGCCTCCGCACGATGCGGCTGCGGTTCCATATGAAGAGCCCGGCCGCCAGGCCCACGCCCGCCCCGATGGCGACCGCCCAGGCGCTCTTTCTCAGCTCCGACTCTCGCTCGCGATGCCACATGGTCCCGGTTCTCCTGGGTGAGTTGCGTCTCGCGACGCCGTCGTGCAAGTCACAGACCAGCGGCCGGCCGCACCTCGCTCAGTCGCTCGTGTTCGCCTTGGCCTTCTCCTTCTCCGCCTTCTCCTTTTCCTTCCGCTCGCGGATCGCCTTCACCCGCTCGTCGAACGTGCGCCGCGCGCTCGCTCGGTCCGCCTGCTGCTGGATCTCCGACCACTCCTGCAGGTTCTTCTGCGACTCCTGCCGGGTGAGGTTCGGCGCCTGGAACGTGATCGGCAGCGGCAGCGTGAGGCTCCCCAGGTGGATCTGCCCCGGCGTGATCCCCCATCGCCCGCCGTTCTTGTCCTTGATCGTCCAGTCCGTCGCCCGGCGGGCGGCATCCGCGAGCGCCGACGCCGAGTCGTTGATCGCGTCGATCTTCCCCTGGATCCGGGCCATCGCCCGGTCGTGGTCCGTCGCCGTCGGATCGACGGGCGACATCGTCGGGTCGAACAGCCGGCGATCGTACTCCTTCGGCCGTAGCCGCTCGCCCACCGACGCGCCGGCGCCCACCCCCGCGGCGCCGCTCGGAGCGCCCGGCCGCGCCGCGCCCGGCGCCGCGACCGGCCCGGCCGCTGGGCCCGACGGAGCCGGTGGCAGCCGGGTCGGCACGCGCGTCGGGAACTCCAGCGGCGCGGGTGGCGCCTCCGGGCCGCGTGGACGTGCGCCCTCCCCGCTCGGGGCGGCGGTAACGGGGGCCGCAGGCCCGCCCGCGGCCGCGCCGGCCTCGGGGGCCACCGGCCAGACGAGCGTGACGATCTCCGCCTCGGGGGCCGTGCCGGACTCGTCCGACAGCAGCTCCGGCAGAAGGCGCGGTCCGACCCGGAAGAACAGGAGGAGTGCCAGGATCAGGAGGGCATGCAGCGCCACCGCGGCGCCCAGCGCCGTGCCGCCGTGCCGCTCCCGCTCGGGGCGGCTCGCCAGGAGCGTTCCGAGGGGAGGCGGAGCCGGCGGCACGGTGCCCGCCCGGCTCGGCTCGCCGGCCGGATCGGGAGCCGGCGGAGGTGGGACGTACGGGGCGGTTGCACTCATCCGTGCCGTAGTAAACCGCCGTGAGGGAGGCGGTTCCGGCCGGATGGCTCAGAGCAGCCGGCCGAGTCGATGCGCGGCTTCCCGCAGGCGCTCCGCCGGCTGCGTGAGGGCGAGGCGGATGAAGCCTTCGCCCCCGGCGCCGAGCGCCGAGCCCGGCATGACCACCACGCCCTGCTCCACGAGCGCGCGCCGGGCGAACGCCTCCGACGTCGTGTCCGCCGGAACGGGGACCCAGAGGTACATGGTGGCGCGGGGCGCTCGGGCATCGAACCCCTCGGAGCACAGGGCGGAGGTCAGCGCATCCCGGCGCTCGCGGAACGCCTCCACGTTGCCGGGAACCCACTCCTCGTACGACGCGAGCGCCGCCGTGGCAGCCGCCTGGACCGCCAGAAACGCGCCCGTATCGACGAACGTCTTCACCCGGGCCAGCGCGCCGACGATCGCCGCGTTGCCCGCCGCCCAGCCGATCCGCCACCCGGTCATGTTGTACGTCTTCGAGAACGAGTGGAACTCGACCGCAACGTCGGAGGCCCCTTCGATCTCGAGGATGCTCGGCGGCCGGTAGCCGTCGAAGGCGATCTCGCTGTACGCGTTGTCGGAGACCAGCACCGCGTCCCGCTCCCGGCACCAGCGTACCGCCTCTTCAAGGTAATACCGCGGAGCGATGGCGGCCGTTGGGTTGTTCGGGTAGTTCAGGTACAGGATCTTCGTCCGCCGCGCGACCTCCTCCGGGATGTCCTCCAGCGGGATGAGGAAGTCGTTCTCCGGCCGCAGCGGCACGATGTGCGGCTCTCCGCCGGCCAGCAGCGTGCCGCCGAGATAGCACTGGTAGCCGGGGTCGGGGATCACCGTCGCGTCGCCCGGGCCGACGAACGCGAACGCCAGGTGCGCGATCCCCTCCTTCGAGCCGATCAGCGGCAGGACCTCTTTGAACGGATCCAGCCGCACGCCGAAGCGCTTCCCCATCCACGAGGAGACGGCCTCCCGGAACGAGGGCAGGCCGAGGTTGAACGGGTAGCGGCTCAGCGCCGTGTCCGCGGTCGCATCGCGGAGCGCGGCCAGCGCCGCCGGCGGCGGCGCCAGGTCCGCATCCCCCGCGCCCAGGTCGATGACGTCCACGCCCTCGGCGCGCAGCCGCCGCTTGATCTCGGGGACGTCGGCCAGCGGGTACGGCGGAAAGCTGCGGAACCGGTCGGCCAGCTTCGGCATGTCCTTCACCCTCCCGGGGCGGTCACGGCGTTGGAGATCCGGCCGAGCCCGACGAGCTCGACCTCCACGATGTCGTCCGGAATCAGCGGGCCCACGCCCTCCGGCGTGCCCGTGGCGATCACGTCGCCCGGTTCCAGGGTCATGATCCGGCTGATGTAGGCGACGAGGAACGGGATCCCGAACACCATGTCGCTCCCCCGCCCGCGCTGCCGCACCTCACCGTTGACGCGGCAGACCACCTCGATCGCGGTCCAGTCGATGCCGTCCTTCGCCACCATCGCGCCGATCGGGCAGAACGTGTCGAACCCCTTCGCCCGCGTCCACTGCCCGTCGGTGCGCTGCAGATCCCGCGCGGTGACGTCGTTCAACGGCGCGTAGCCGGCCACGTAGTCCAGCGCTTCCGCGTCGGAGACGTGCCGCGCGCGCCGCCCGATGATCACGCCGATCTCGCCCTCGTGCTCGACCCGCTGCGAATCCGGCGGCAGCAGGATCACCTCGCCGTCCCCGATGATCGACGACGGCGGCTTCAGGAAGATGAGCGGCCGTTCGGGGACGTCGTTGCCCAGCTCCTTCGCGTGCGCCGCGTAGTTGCGGCCCACACACACGATCTTGCTCGGTCCGGGAATGGTGGCCTCTCCGGGTGTGGGGTGAGTGCGCGGAAGTCTACCGCCGCGCCTGGGCGCCCGCCAGACGCCCGGGCGGCTCGGGCGCGCGGCCGCTCGAGGCCCGTCCGGCCGCGGCCCGTGATCCCGCCGCTCCGCCCCGGCTCACGACCCCGGCTCCGCGCCCGCCGGCCCGCCGGTCCGGTCGCCCCCCTCCGGATCATGCAGCTCCGGCTTCTGTCCGAACGACCACCGGAAGCTCACGAACAGCGCGCGCGCGTCGAGGTCGCGCTCGCTCACCTGCAGGTAGTCGTCGGTGGCGACGCGCGACTCCCAACGCATCGTGTCGAACGGATCCGAGACCCGCAGCGTGAGCGACGTGCGGTCGTTCCAGAGCTGCTGCCGCACGCTGAAGCTCGACATCGAGAACGCCGCGATCCGCCCCTGCTCGACTTTCCGCGGCGCGCGATACATCGAGAACCACGACAGCTCGGTGCCCGGACGCACCGTCCAGTTGACGCTCCCGCGCAGCGACCAGGTCACGGCGTCGCTCGACAGCCCCGCCCCGATGTTCTCGCCGTCCGTTCGCCGGCGGTACGCGCTGCCGCTCGCGAACCCGCGCAACGCGTCGTCCAGCCGGAACGACGCCGTCACGTCGGCGCCGTACGCCGTCGACGTCGCCAGGTTCTGCGGCGTTCGCGTCGAGATCCCCGTGGCCGGCTCCAGCGTCGTGACCGACCGGATGACGTCGGTGGTCCGGCGGTAGAACGGCGAGAGCTGGAGCGAGCCGAACGACAGGTACTGCTGCAGCTCGAGCTGACAGGCGTGCGTGTATTCCGGCCGGAGGAACGGGTTGCCCGCCTCGCGGTTCAGCGGGTCGTCCGTCGCGGGGAAGGGGTTGAGCGCCCAGGCGCCCGGGCGGTGCACCCGCTTCGAGTAGCTGAGCCGGAGCTGGCGCGAGTCCGAAGCCTTCCAGAGCGCGGACGCGCTCGGGTACAGCTCCGCATAGTCGTCGCGGTACGACTCGCCCGTGGTGCGCAGGTCGAACGTCGTGCTCGCGTCCTCGAGCCGCAGCCCCGCCTGGAGGCCGATCGCTCCGAGCTGGCGCCCCAGCGTCGCGTAGACGGCGTGCACGCCCCGGTCGTAGCGGAACGCGTTGCCCCGCGCGTCCGGCACCGGCACACCCCCCTCGAACGACTCCACATCGTAGTCGCTGTCGAGGTCGAGCAGTCGGCCCTTGTACCCCGCCTCGAGCTTCCACGCCCCGCCCAGCGCGCGCGTATAGTCGAGCCTCAGCGTCGTCTCGAGCGAGTGGTCGTCCGTGCCGTTCACCTCCAGCTCCTCGGGATCGGCGCCGGGCTCGCCCGCCGCCGTGAGCGACCGCCGCAGGAGGCGGCGGTCGTCCGAGTCGCGGTCGTACTCGTAGCGCACCTCCGCCGACAGCGCATGCTTCTCCGGCGTGAACGTGTGCTCGTAGCTCAGCGCCAGATCGGTCCCGAGCCGGTCCGCCTCCGTCCGATTGTCCTGCTCGAAGCGGCCGGTCAGCTCCTGCGCCGCATCCAGCAGCCGGTCGTGGACCGCGCTCCGCCGCACGGCCCCGGAGATGCGGCCCATCGCCGACGCCGAGACCACGTCCCGCTCGCCGAGGTGGTAGTCGGCGTTCAGGTGCAGCACGTGGCCGTTGCTGTCGCGCGCCCCGCTGGTCTGCTGCCCCAGGTAGGTGATCGGGTCGTCGAACAGGTTCTCGCGCCACGAGCTCCCATCGTTCTCCCGCCGGTCACCGTGCACGCCATAGTTGCCGGAGAGGTTGAGCGGCCCCCGCTGGTAGCCGAACCGCGCCGACGCGTTGTAGCGCCCGCGCGTCGCCGCGCCGACGTCGATGCCGCCGGAGAATCCGAGATCGGCGTCCTTCTTGAGCACCAGGTTGAGGATGCCACCCGTGCCCTCCGGGTCGTGCTTCGCGGACGGGTTCGGCACGACCTCGATCCGCTGGACGACCGAGGCAGGGAGCTGCCTGAGGAAGTCGGCCAGCGCCTCTCCGCTCAGCGGCGTCGACCGCCCGTTGATCTGGATGGTGACGTTCTGGTTCCCGTGCAGGCTCACGTTCCCGTCGGCGTCGACCTCCACCGCCGGCACGTTCTGCAGCGCGTCCGAGATGTTGCCACCACTGCTCGACGGCAGCTTGTCCGCCTCGTACACCGTCCGGTCCACCCGCATCGCGACGGCGCTCCGCTCGGCCGTGACGCTGATCCCCTCCAGCGCGACCGCCTGCGTGCTCAAGGCGACGGCCCCCAGATCCGTGCGCGGCTCCGACGCCGCGATCACCACCGGCGAGAGCGTCCGCTGCCGGTAGCCGAGGTAGGTGATCGTCACCGAGTACCGCCCCGGCGCGAGGCCCGGCACCCGGAAGCGCCCGCCCGGGCCCGTGAGGGTGCCACCCGCCAACGCCGAGTCCCGCTCCGCGTACACCGCGACCGACGCCGACGGCAGCGGGCGCAGCGACGAGCCATCCACGACGGAGCCCACCACCTCGCCCGCCTCTCCGGCCGACACCTGCGCGGCCGCCTGCCCACCGAACGCCATGAACGCCGCAAGCAGCACGGCGGTGTCGATCCGTCGCATCGAGCATCCCGATTGGAGGTTCTCCGGCCGCCACGCCGGCGAGATCCGCCCGCGTCGCTTAGGCGGCGGGGACCCGTCGACCCGGTTCCGGGCGCTCAGCGGTAGAACGCCTCGAGCCGGGCGATCAGCTCCCTCCACGGACCGCGCACCACCGGTGCGGGCGGCAGACTCTCCAGAAAGTAGCGACCGTAGCCCTTCTCGACGACCCGCCGGTCCAGCAGCACCACGGCGCCCCGGTCGCGGCGCGAGCGGATCAGGCGGCCGAAGCCCTGCTTCAGGCGCAGCGCCGCGTGCGGGAGCTGGTAGTCGTAGAACGCATTGCCGCCGTCGCGCTCCACCGCCTCGATCCGGGCCGCCGTGAGCGGCTCCCCCGGCACCTTGAACGGCAGCCGCGTGAGCACGAGGCCGCGCAGCGGATCTCCGGGCACGTCCACGCCCTCCCAGAACGAGGCCACCCCCAGCAGGATCCCGCGGCCGGACTGCGTGAAGCCCTCGACCAGCCGCGCCCGCGGCACCTCCCCCTGCACGAAGAGCGGCCAGCGCCCGTCGGCGCGCCGCCGCCGCAGCTCCGCCGCCACGTTCCGCAGCGCCCGGTAGGAGGTGAAGAGCACGAACACACCGCCGTCGCACGCGTCCGCCACGTCGAAGGCGACGTCGGCCGTCGCACGGTCGTAGGCCAGGCTCTCGCCCGCGGGCGACGGAAGGTCCGTCGGAATCGCGAGCAGCGTCTGCTCCTCGTACGCGAACGGCGACGGATAGACGGCCTCCCGCAGCTTGATCGCGCCGCCCGCCAGCCCGATGCGCGAGCGCAGGAAGCCGAACCCGTCCCGCGTCGCCAACGTCGCCGACGTCAGCACCGCCGTCTCCACCCGCTCGAAGAGCGCGTCGCGCAACGCGGCAGAGAGGTCCACCGGCGCCGCCCGCACGGTGACGTTCGCCTCCTTCATCGGCCCGCCGCCCCGCCGCTCGACCCAGCGGACCATGGGAAGGCCCTCCTCGCCGGGGCCGAGCGCGAGCCGCAGCGAGTCCGCCGCCGCCTGCACGCGCGACGCGGAGCCCTGGAGCTCCAGCAGTTGCTCCTCCAGCGACTCGGCCCAGCGCGCATCGAGCAGGATCCGCTCGCCCAGCCGGATGATCCCCCGGCACACCGCGTCGAGCGCGAGCGTCGCGTTTTCGACCGCCGTGTCGAGCGCGACCAGCTCCGGCAGCCGGACGCCGTCCGCGTCCGCCAGCCGCACGACCCCGTCCTCGCTCGCGGCGGTGAGCGCCTCCAGCCGCTCGAACAGCCCCGCCGTCTCCTCGCGGGCGCGATCGACCGCCGGCCGGAGCTCCGAGTCCACCATGCGCAGCGCGTCCTGCTGCAGGAGGTCGTCCTTTCCCACCCGCAAACGCTCCTCCACGGCCGAGAGCACCCCCCGCCCGCGCCGGTCCAGCCGCGCCAGCAGCCGCAGCACGCCCCGCCGCGACACCGTCGCGCCCAGGTGCGAGGTCGCCGCGTCCTCGATGTTGTGCGCCTCGTCCAGGATGACGCGCTTGTAGTGCGGCAGCACCGCCGGCGCCGTGTAGTTGTTCTGCGTCCGACGCACGGCGAGGTCGCTGAAGAGGAGGTGGTGGTTGACGACCAGGATGTCGGCCGTCGAGGCATCCCGCCGCGCCCGCTGGTAGAAGCACTGCTCGAAGTGCGGGCACTTCGCCCGCAGGCACACGTCCGACTCGCTCGCCACCTCGTCCCACACCTCCGGCGACGGCGTGAACGGCAGGTCCTGGAGCGACCCCTCGCGCGTCGTCTTCAGCCAGCGCGCCAGCGTCTCCAGCTCCGCCCGTTGGCCGTCGTCGAACAGCATCCCCGCCGTCTGCAGCGCGAGCTGCGCTCGCCGGATCGACACGTAGTTGCGCCGCCCCTTCACCAATGCGAAGCGGAACGGCTCCCCGAGCGCCCGCCGCAGGAACGGCAGGTCCTTCCCCACCAGCTGCTCCTGCAGGTTGATCGTGTTCGTCGACACGACCGTGCGCTCCCGGTTCTGCGCCGCCCACCGCACCGCGGGCAGCAGGTAGGCAATCGACTTCCCCGTCCCCGTCCCCGCCTCCGCGATCGCCACCCCGCCCTCGTTGTAGCCCTGCGCCACCGCCCGGGCCAGCTCCCGCTGCTGCGGCCGGTCCTCGTAGCCGGGGTGCAGCCGGCTCACGGGGCCCTCCGGACCCAGCGCCGCGTCGATCGCCGCCTCGTCCAGCGGCACGTACTCCCGCGGCGTCGCCGGCTCGACGACGACGTACAGCTCCCGCCCCTGATTGTCCGTGATCGCGAGCCCGATCCCCTGCTCGTGCAGCGCCGCCGCGATCTCGAGGTCCGGGTCCGACGGCTCCAGCGTGCCGGAGGGGTGGTTGTGCAGCACGAGCATCCCCGCCTCCGCCTCCCGCACCGCCGCCACCACCGCTGCCTTGTGCCCGCGCGCCACCGGCCGCGGGTCGTAGACGTCCCCGTCCTCCCCCACGTACGCCAGGAAGCACACCTCGTTGCCACGGGCGCGCGCGATCTCGCCGCGGATCTGCTCCGTCGCCTGCGGCGTCAGGTAAAGCGTTCGAGCCAAGGGAGATCCGGTTGGACGTTCAGGCCTGCGCCCCGGCGGCGCGGAACACGGGCGAAGATACACCGAACCCCCCACCCCGTGCCATGTCCGGGTCGGACGGCGGAGGCGGGACCGGCGCGCGCCCACCGCCCCGCCGCAAGACAGAACGACCCCGGAGCCCGAAAGCCCCGGGGTCGCCCACTCCGTGCGCCCGCGCGGCCGACCTCCGGCCCCTCGCGGTACCGCCGCCATCAGGCCGCGCCCCCCTCGCGGGCGGCGCAGCCGCCCTCACGGCGGCGCGTAGCGCGCCCTCGCGCGGGAGGGCGAAGCCCGCCCTCTTGCGGCGCGCCGCCGTCAGGCCGCGCGCCTCTTGCGGGAGCGCGCAGCGCGACCTCCTGCGGGAGCGCGCAGCGCGACCTCTTGCGGGAGCGCGCAGCGCGACCTCTTGCGGCCCCGCGCCAGCGGGGTCCCGCCTCACGTCTTCAGCGTCTTCTTCTTCGCCGCCGGGAACAGGACGTTGTTCAGGATGAGCCGGTACCCGGGCGAATGCGGGTGCAGGCTGAGGTCCGTCGGCTTGTCGCCGATCTGGTGCTGCGGGTCCTCCGGGTCGTGGCCGCCGAGGAACGTCCAGGTGCCCTTGCCGTAGTTGCCGTGGATGTACTTCACCCAGCCCGCGCCCTCCTCTTCGGCGAGGACGGTCACGCCCGGCTTCAGCCGGTCGCGCTTGAAGGACGTCGTCAGGCCGTAGAAGTCCGGGATGACCTGCTCGTGGTCCTGTACGAGCATCGACGGAACCGGATCGAGCTTCGCGCTGAAGTCGAAGAGCGTGAACGCGCCCAGCGGCTGCCGCCACGGCGTGTTCACCTGGTGTCCGTCGATGTCGCTGAACGCGTTCACGGACGGGTTGTTCTGGAGCTGTGCACCCTGGAACGCCAGCGTCCCCGACCAATCCATCTTCCCGTTCGCGTCCGGGTCGGCCGGCGTGCCGTCGGCGAACGCCTGCGCGATATCCACGTTGTGCCCGGCGATCGCCAGCTCCAGCGTCTCCGTCGCCGTGCACATCGCGAACAGGAAGCCGCCGTTCGCGACGTATTCCCGGATCTGGTCGGCGACGGCCTTCTTCAGCGCCGGCACCGTCTGAAAGCCGAACTCCTTGGCGATGGCGGTGTTCTTCCGCACCTCGTCTTCGAGCCACGGCGCGCCAGCGTAGTTGATGAAGAACTTCGAGTACTGTCCCGTGAAGTCCTCGTGGTGCAGGTGCAGCCAGTCGTAGTTCTTGAGCCGCCCCTGCACGACGTCGTTGTCGTAGACCTTGTCGTACGGGATGTCGGCGTACGTCAGCGCCAGCGTCACCGCGTCATCCCAAGGCCGGAGGTCCGGCGGCGTGTACACCGCGATCTTCGGCGCCTTCTCGAGGATGACGATGTCCATGTTGCCCTGCTCGACGGTCGTGCGGATCTGCGCGGTCTGCCCGATCGACTGCGGCTCGAACGTCACGCCCCGCAGCGCGGCTTCCCGGCGCAGGTCCGGCCGATCCGGCAGCAGGAACGAGCCCGCCCGGTAGTTCAGGACCCACTCCGCCGCGATTCCATGCTGGAGCGCCCAATACGTCAGGCCATACGCCTTCAGATGATCGTTCTGCGCCTGGTCCATGGGAACCAGGACGTACTGCGCCCGGAGAGGCGCGGCGGCCACCAGAAGACCGCCCAACAAGGCCAGAAGCGTCCGCTTCACGGTTTCATCCTTCCTACGGGTCCCGACTTCACGTTCACGAGCGCGGAACGCGCCCTTGCAACAGGTCCAGCTCCCGGCGCGCCTCGGGCACGAGCGCGCTCCGGGGGTAATCGATGATCAGGCGCTCCAGCAACTGCCGCGCCTCGACGAACGCCTGCGGCCGGTCGGAGAGCGCCCGTGCCAGCGCGAGCATCGCGGCCGGCGTCTCCAGCGCGCGGGGAAAGTCCGTGATCAGCGTACGCCGGAGCGTTTCCGCCTGCTCGTCCAGCCCGGCCCGCGCCGCCACCCCGGCGGCGAAGTCGAGCACCGCCGCCCGCTCTCCCGCGGGCAGATCGGTCGATTCGGAGGACAGCAGCGCGACGGCGTCGCCCGCCTTCCCCTCCGTGATCTTCGCCACCGCCCGCCCCAACAGCTTGCCGGCCTCCGGCGAGAGCCGCGTCAGCAGGCTCACCAGCGCCACCGCGTCCGTCCCCTCGGTCCCCTGCAGCCCCGGGGCCGCGGCCAGCAGGATCGATCGCGCGCGGGTGATGTCCCCCTTCTGCAGCGCGATGCGGCCCTGTACGAGACCGGTCCGGGGACCGGTCACCCCGGCGAGCACCTGCTCGGCCCCCTCCCCGTCGCCGCGCACCAGGTACGCGTTCGCCACCGCCGCCGCGAGCCGGTCCAGCTCCCCGGCATCCGGGAACTCCTGGCGGAATGTCGCCAGCGTTTTCGCGGCCCCCGCCACGTCGCCGGAATGCGCCTCCAGCTCGATGCGCAGCGCGAGCGCCTCGCGCCGCTCCGGCGAACCGGCGGCCGCGGCCGCCTCCAGCACGCGGTAGCTCTCCCGCGCCGTCGCCGTGTCGCCGGCCTGGAGCGCGAGCTCCGCGAGCCGGCTGCGGATCGCCAGCAGTCGCTGCGATGAGCCGCCCACCGTCAGCAGCTGCGAGTACGCCCAGTACGCCAGCCGCGACAGGTGCGCGCCATCCGCCCGCCGCGCCACCTCGACCAGGAAGCTCTCGCGGTCGGCCCCCTTCAACCCGCCGGCGACCTGGCGCACGATGGCCTCCGCCCGGCTTCCCAGCCCCGCATCCACCGCCAGCGTCGCCGCAGCGCGTTGCCGGGCCGGCGTCGTCGGCGCGTGCGTCAGCCCGTCGATGATCCCGGGGATGATCTGCGCCCCGCCATCCGCCAGCGCCGACAGCCGCCGCTGGACCAGGTTGAAGCCCCGCGCATCGCGACCGATCGCGGCACTCCATTCCTTGGCGGCCGCCGCGGGATTGCCCACATCGGCGTAGACGTCGCCCAGCTCGAAGGCGAGCGCATCCGCGCCGCCGATGCGCTGCCGCCCCTGTTGCAGCACGGCCAGCGCCTTCGCCGCGTCGCCGCGCTGCTTCCACACCGACGCGATCTCCCGGTACGGCGTCTCCAGCTTCGGCGTCGCCTTGATCCACGCCTCGGCGGCTTTCTCCAGCTCGTCCGTCCGGTCGAGCGAGGAGTACGCCCGGATGCGCATCTGGTGTGCGATGGGCGAGGTGGGGTCGGACTTCAGCAGCCCGTCGATGGACGGGAAGATGTCAGCCAGCCGCCCCTGCACCCGCAGCAGCCGCTCGAGCGAGATGAGCGCGCTCAGCGAGCCCGGGTCCCGCGTCAGGATCGAGCGCAGCAGCTCCTCGGCCGCCGCCAGGTTTCCGGCCGCCTCGAGCTGCTCCTCCTGGCGGAGTAGCTGCACCTCGTCGACCGCCGCGGCCGGCGAGGCACTCTGCGCCGCCAGTCCGGTCACCGCCGCCGCCGCCCCGAGCAGGACGGCGGCCAGCAGCAGCGCCACTCCGGGCCGCGGCCCGCTGCGTCCTCCGGGACACCGACGGGGTCTCCCGCGTTGCCCCGCGGCCGGCCGCGGGCGGGCGCCGCTCACGGCGATGTCTTCTCCGGCGCGGCCGGCGGGGGCGCAGCCGGCGTCGCCTTCCCGGCGCCCGGCGCGCCCTGCGCCGCGGCCCGGTTCAGCCGGTCGAAGTACTGGAGGATCATCCGCCGGTACGCCGGTGGAAGCGCACGGAGCTGCTCCTCGGTCGGCACCGCGTAGCGGAACCCACCCTGCACCATCGCCGGGTCGAGCGCCTTGCCGAAGGATGCACCGACGTTGCCGGGCCGCTCGGCCACGCGCTCGTTACTCACCTCGTCGCGCTCCATCGTCCGCCCGGCGTCCAGCAGCCGATGGAAGAGCTTGTCCTGGCGGGCGACGACGTCGGGGGTGAGCCGTCCGCCGCTCAGGTCGCGGGCGATCGCGTCCGCCTCCTTAGCCAGCTCGTCCAGCCGGCCGAGCAGGTCCTCCTGGCCGCCCATGTTCGCCATCCCGCCCAGCTTCTGCGCGATGTCCCGCTGCTGGCTCGCCAGCCCCTGCATCTCGTTCGCCATGGCGCTCGGCGCCAGGTCCATCGGCAGCAGCGAGCTCGACTGCCCGTTCAGCCCGCCCTGGCGCTTCGCCAGCTCGGCGAGCTGCTCCAGTGCCTGCTGCACACCCGTCCCGCTCTCCGACTCCGAGATCTGCTGCCCGTTCGTCGCCAGCGAGAGCGCCAGCTTGTTCAGCGCGTCCACCGTCTGCTCGGCCTGCTGAACGGGCATCTGACCGTCCTGCGCCTGCTCCAGCCCCTGCAGCGTCTGCTGCATGTCCAGCATCGCGCGCCCGAGCGCCGAGCCCACGTCCCGGTTCATCAGCGCGGACTTCTCGCCCGCCTCCGACAGGTTCTTCCCGAGTCGCTCCAGGCTCTGTTGCAGCGCCCGCTGCTCGCCCTGCATCGACTGCATGTCGTTGCCGTTGCCTCCGCCCGGCTGAGAGCCGGACTGCGCGCCCTCCTGCGGCTTCCCCTCCTGACCCTCCCCCTTCTGGCCCCCCGCCTTCGAGCCGCCGCCCTGCGCCGACTGCTGACCGCCCTTCTGCCCCGCCTGCTGGCCACCCTGCTGGCCGCCTTGCTGCTGCCCCTTCTGGCCACCCTTCTGGCCACCCTGCTGCTGGCCGCCCTGCTGCTGGCCGCCGGCCTGCTGACCGGGGCGCTGTCCGCCCGACTGCTGCTGCCCGCCCTGCTGCTGCCCCGACTGCTGCCCGTTCGGCTGCATCCCCGGGCGCTGCCCCTGCGGCTGGCCTTGCTGCTGCCCCTTTTGCTGTCCCACCTGCGGCGGCTGCAACTGCGGCTGGCCCGGCAGCTGCTGGCCCTGCTGCTGCTGGCCTTGCTGCTGCTGCCCCTGCTGCTGTTGCCCTTGCTGCTGCCCTTGCTGCTGCTCCCCTTGCTGCTGGTCGCCGCCCTGCTGCGCCTGCCTCATCTTCTCCGCCAGCGCTGCCTGCCGCTGCGCCATCGACAGCGCCTCCTGCGTCGCCTGCTGGACGGCCTGCTGGACCTCCTCCTTCCAGCTCTCCGACATCCCCTTGCGGGTCTGCTCGAGCTGCTGTGCGGCCTGCTGGAGCTGGTCGGCGGCCTGCTCGCCGTTCTGGCTGGCCTGCTGCCGCGCCTGCTGCTGCGCCTGCTGCTGCGCCTGCTGCATGGCCTTCTGCGCCGAGTCCGCCTTCTGCTGCGCACCCGCCGTCTGCTGCGCCGCCTGCTGCTCGCCCTGTTGATCGAGCTGCTTCGACATCTGCGCGATGGCCTTCGACAACGAGTCCGCCTTCTGCACCAGTTGCGCCTGCCGCTGCGCCTCCTCCTGCCGCTGCTTCTGCGCCTCCGGCGTCTGCGCCTGCTGCGCCTCCTTCTTCATCGCCTCCGAGAGGGCCTTCTGCTGCGTGGCCATCTCCCGGGCCTGCTGCGCCAGCGCGTTCATCTGCTGCTCCGCGGCCGCGCGCCGCAGCAGCTCGAGGCTCTGGTCGATCCGCTTCCGGAACTCGTCCTGCTGCTGCGCGAGCTGCTGCAGCGCCTCCTGCATCTTCGCCTGGTCCATGTCCGCCAGCGCCTGCTTCAGCTCCTGCAGCTTCTGCCGCAGCTCGGGCGTCAGGATCTGGTCGTAGAGCTGCCGCAGCTCCTGGAGCCGTTCCTGGAGCTCCGGGTCCTGGAGGCCGGCCGCCTCCATCGCCCGCTGGAGCTCGGCGACGCGCTCGCGCAGCTCCACGCGGGGCGCCGCGCGCGCCATCAGCAGGAGCTGCTTGGTGGCCAGGTCCTCCTTCTCCGCCCGCCGCGCCGCGCGCACGTACTCCTCCAGCTCGCGCTCCGTGTCCGGACCGTAGCCG
>DASTKT010000071.1:0-37315 GCA_035715725.1 Longimicrobiales bacterium
CCGGCGGCGACTACTTCCCGTGGGCGTTCCGCCAGCTCAAGCTCGGCCCGCTGATCGGCACGCGCACGTGGGGCGGCCTCGTCGCCGCGTGCGTGCCGTACCCGCTCGTCGACGGCGGCTACCTCACCTCCCCCTGTGGCGCCGTCTACGACGCGCGCTCGCACTGGGTGGCCGAGAACGAGGGCGTGCCGCCGGACGTGGAGGTGCTGCAGGACGCGAAGGCGGTGGCGGCCGGGCGGGATCCGCAGCTCGAGAAGGCCGTGGCCGAGGCGCTGCGCCTCGTGGCCACGGGCGGCGAGAAGACGCCCGCGGAGCCGGCGCTCCCGGTGAAGGCGCGGCGGCCGGAGGCGCGGAAGGCGAACTGAGGGAGCGGGCGGCGTCGCGGCGGTCGCGGCCCAGGCCGCGCGGCCCGGCGTCCGCGGGCGGCGTGGCGCCGCCCGCGGGCGCGCCGGCCGTCAGCCGCCCCCGCCGGGCTCGATGTCGTCCGCATCCCCCGCGGCGACGGGCACCTCCTCCGCGGGCGCCGGCCGGAACGCCAGACCCCGCGCCGGGAGGTGCTCGCCCGCATCGCTGGCCATCTCGGCGCGGATGTCGGCGATCAGCGTCGCTCTGTCGACGGCCCGCCCCGGGCAGAACGTGTGCGTGGTGCGCGGGTCCTCCTTGTGCAGCCGCAGCGTGTCGGGGTCGAGGCCGAGCACGGTGTGCAGCGTGGCGAGCGCCTGCACGCAGTTGCTCCACACCGCCGGGCTCATCGGCTCGCGGTCGTAGTCGCCGACGATCTCGACGCCGAGCGAGCTGCCGTTCCACGACGGCGAGTGCACGCCCGGCACGTTGAGCGGCGTGAAGACCCAGATCCGGTCGTCGGCCACGAACAGGTGCGGCCCGCCCGACCACCGCTGCTCGTCCCGGTAGTAGGCGACGAAGCCGCGCATGCGCCGCTCCGGCGCCACGCCGTGCCACTCGCGGAACGTCGGCACCTGTGTGTTGTGCACGACGACGAACCGCGGCCGCCACGCCGGGAACGTCACGGTCCGCACGTAGCGGTCGAACTCCTCGGCCGTGAAGCCGCGGCCGACGATCCCCTTCCAGGCCATGGGAGCCTCCCTCCCTCCGGGTGAGCGCCTGACCTCAGCTCAGCGTCATCAGCGTCTCGCGCTCCGCGCGGCGGCTCGCGGCCGACCGCTCGAAGCGGATCGGGCCGCCCGCCGGCGCGCCCGCCAGGATGCGCGCGAGCGTCGCGCGCACCGTCGCCTCGTCGTCGTCGAAGTCGCCGTGGGAGCGGGCGCGCGAGGCGCTCGGGGAGCCGCTCGGCTCGGCGTTCGGCGCCGTGATCCACTCCGCCTGCCCGGACTCGAAGAGCTGCATCAGCTCGAGGTCCTCCTTCACCCACCGCTCCATCCCGAGGATCGGCTCGCCCTGGCGGCTGTCGATGAGCGGGATGAACGGCGTCTCCTCGAACGCATGCGAGACGAGGTAGAGGAGCGACTTGTTGTAGATCTTCGCGCAGTCGTCGTCCAGCTCGGCGTGGTCGGTCAGCGTGAACAGCGCGAAGCGCTCGATCCGCCCCTCGAGGATCGCCGGCAGGTACGTCTGCTTGAAGAGGTCGATCGTGATCGCCGGCGCCCAGAGCGTCAGGCTCTTGATCGGCACGCCGAGGCCGCGCACGCCGCGGAACACCGGGCGGCCGCGGTCCGCCGTGAGCAGCTGCACGAGCCGCGCGAAGTAGATGCTCCCCGCGCTGTGCGCGGCCAGGTGCAGCTCGAAGCCGTCGAGCCCGGCCAGCGCGGCGACGTGCTCCGCGGCGACGCGCGCCCCGCCCTTCGCGCCGGCGACGCCGGTCGTCGCCCGCAGCGCGTTCTCCTTCATCTCGTCCCACTGCGCCTTCCCGCCGGCGGCGCGGGCCACCGGCTCGAGCGCGTCGTCGAGGCGGTCGAGCATGAAGTCCTTCGCCGCGTCCAGGATGCCTTCGGGGCGACGCCGCCGCAGGCCGTCCTCCAGGATGTACTTCAGCGTCGTCCAGAAATCCGTCTTCCAGATGAAGCTCACCGGATAGACCTGCGCCTCCAGCAGCGCGGAGCGGTAGTCGGCCACGCGCTGGACCGCGGCCTCCTCCGGGACCAGCCCGCCGTGGGCGTAGAGCAGCAGGCGCTTCTGCGTCCACTCGCGGGCCGTGGCCGGGAAGTCCGTCCGGAAGATGTGGCGCACCTCCTCCTCGTCCGTGCCGTACGTGCCGTCGGCGCGGAGCCGGCCGTCGTTCCCGGTGCTGACGATGTGCGGCCGCAGGTCGCCGAAGCTGTAGCCGGCGGAGCCGCGGGCGCCGGGCTGGAGCGCCACGGCCGTGGAGCGGTACTCCTTGAGGAGCACGGGCGCGCCGAGCCGCGCGACCCACACGTCCGTGCCGTTGGCCAGCCAGTCGTCGTACGTGACGTGGCCGAAGCCGTCCTTCCCCCAGTCGGGCCCCCAGGAGTTCTGGATCCAGAACCCCTCCCGGTCGTAGGCGACGATGGCGAACGCATGCCCGCCGAGCGGCTTGTCGCTCGGCTCGATCCGTCCGTCCGCCTCCACCTCGCTCCACCCCTCGTGGACCGTCGCGGTGGCGTAGAGCACGCCCACCTCGGCGATCGCCGCGTGCATCGCGATCAGGTCCAGGTGGTTCACCCGGAAGTAGGCGCCCAGCGGCCGGAGCCGCGCATCCTCCCAGCGCTCGGCCGCCTTCTTCGCCTTGCCGTGATACGGCCACTTCGTCTCGGCGCAGACGCCGTGCTTGTGCCACCCCTTCATCGCGCCCCGCGCGCTCGAGCCCTCGTACGCCTCGCCCGGCCACTCGTCGTAGCGCTTCGCCATCTCGTAGAGCATGCGCGGGCTGATCCGCGCCTCGTCCGCGGTCGGCCGGCGGCGGCGCAGCAGGTAGTGGATCACCGTCGCCAGGCCGAAGCCGGTGCAGGCGCCCTCCGTCCCCTGGTCGAGGATCGGGGCGCCCGCCGCCCGGTAGTCATCGAGCGGGCGCGAGACGGGCACCTCCACGAGCGTCGGCGTGAACAACAGGTCCCGGAAGTCGGGGGCGTCGCGCACGGCGTCGAGCCGGTACGCGGTCGCGCCCACCTGGATCTCGGACATGGCGGCCCCTCGGCGGAGTGGGCGGTTCAGGCGGGCACCGGCGCCGCGCGCAGGTCGAGGTCGACCATCGCCGGCTCGGCCATCAGGAGGATCCGGTCCGGCGTGTAGCGCACGACGTGCTCGGCGGCGCCGAACCGGCGAGACTTCGCGGCCATCGCCGGGACGTCGTCGGCCGGCGGCATCGCGGTGATGCGGCCGTCCGCGTTCAGGAACAGCCGGACGCACGTGAACGCGAACGTGAGCTGCCGGTCGCCCTTGAACGCCAGGTCGCGCCCGGAGGCGGACGCCACCTGCACGCCCGCGTTCACTCCGGACACGATCTGCTGCACGGCCGGCAGGTCGATCGCGAAGCCCGCCTTCGTCGCCTCGTCGACGTGGATCGCGAAGTCGCTGCTCGTGATCACCGAGTCCACGACGAGGAACGTCCAGTCGTCCTCGAAGAAGATGCTCGTCGCCGGGTTGCCCCGGTCGACGATGCGGCCGCCGAGCCGCTGCCCCAGGACGCCGGTGTCCACGAAGAACCGCTTCACGTCCTGGAACTGGAAGGACACTTTGCACGCCCCCTCGAACTGCGCGTCGATCCCGGCCGCGGGGAGCTGGAGCGCCTTCAGGAACCCGCCCAGGATCTTCAGCCCGAGATCGAGCTGGACCGAGATCGACCGCCGCCCCGACAGGTTCGCCACGCCCGACTTCGCGACCGGCACGTCGACCGGCCCGCCGCCGGCGAGGAGCGGCGCCAGCGCGCCGCGGAACGCCGTCTTCCTGCCGTGGCTCGCCAGGACCGTGACCGGCCGAATCCGCTCCTCCGGTACCCGCACGATGTTCGCGCCGAACACGTCCCGCAGCGTCGTGACGAGCGGGTCGTTGGTGCACAGGCCGAGAGCCATGGTGCCTCCTGGAGGAGGTAGCGGGGCCCGCGGCACCGATGCGCGGGACGGCGCTTGAAGCTGCGCCGCGGGCGGTCGTGTCAAACTGCGGTGGACGAGCATCCGAGGGTCCGAGGCGACGCCGACTCCTCCGGTGTTGCCACAGCCAGGGCGAAAAGCGCCTCCGCTTGACAGGCCTCGTACCGCCTCGTCCGGCACTTACTGTAGAACAGAGCGACGAGCCGGTAACTGATCTCCACGGACTCGTTCAGTTGCCTGGCCTGACAACGCGATGGAGGTCGTCAGCTCTACAGGGGATGGACGCCGCTGTGGGCAGCGGTACACCATGTTACACATCCCACGATGACGCAATAGGCAGTTTTGGCCTATTGACCACTAACCCAGTATTCGCTAGTCATGATACTATAGCTTTGGTGCCTGGTCGCGGGCGACGCAGGCGTTGTCCACGTGCAAGCTCAGGCCGAAGAACGGCCACCGGGTCGAGCATCGCACGTGGTCGAGGCTAAGCCTCGTGCGGATGACGCGCTCGAGCGGTAATGCGGTTGGCAGCCGAGCCAATGTCGCCGGCGACTCTCGCAGCTTGCCAGAACCAGTATCGATCTGGTGCCCCTCAACTGCCGCGGCCGCCTCATTCGTGGCACCCTCGGTCGATCCTTGGCCGCCTGTGGCGCCTCGCCTGTGCCCGGTCGCGGCCCGGCTCATTCCATGAAGAAGACGCGCTGAACGCTCGCCCAAGCCCTTCTCCACACACTCGATGACGGTCCTCACAGCGGAGGTTGTAATGAGGCGTGCCTTGGTGTGCGTGCTCGCGGCTACTGTCGCGGCGTGCTCGAGTGATGCCGTTTCGCCCAAGCAACAGGTTATACGCACGAGCGTCGTCACGCGCGACTCTTTAGCGCCCCTCTACGGAATGAACGCACCCAATCGCATTCCGGGAGAGTATATGGTCCGCTTTGCCAACGATGTGGGCGATGCGGATGCCTTGACAAACGACCTAATCTCGACATATGGCGGCAAGGCGCTTGCGATCTGGAAGGGCATGAAAGGGTTCTGGGGCCAGCTTCCGCCACAGGCCGTGGACGCGCTTCGGCGGAACCCGCATGTCCGGATGATCGAGGCGAACTATTGGGCACCAACAGCTACTACATATCAGGACGTTAGTGCCACGGTCCAGGGCAACTGGGGCCTGGATAGGATCGACCAGCGCGGCTTGCCGCTCGATACTCTCTACGGATATGACTACAACGGATCAGGGGTTCATCTCTGGATTGTCGATGATGGCGTCGATCCCAGCCTGCCAGAGTTGGCGGGGCGGGTTGACACGAACTACTATGCCACATTCAACGGAACCGATCCTTTTGCGCCTTGCCGCCAGCATGGAAACATAACCGCGTCTATCGCAGCGGGCACGGTGCATGGAGTCGCCAAGGCTGCAACGATCCATGTCTCCAGGATTAGTGATGAATGCACCGGCACTCACGTAAACATGGGCGCAGCGTCATCGGCAGTTAACTTCATCGCCGATTACTCGCCGCGACCCGCTGTTGCCAATCTGAGTATTACCGTCGATTGTAAGCTGATTTTCTGCGGTACGACGCCTGACGATGCCATTCGATACGCCGTCTCACGAGGGGTGACGGTTGTCGTCTCCGCGGGGAACGGGGGAGATGACTTGATCGGCGATGACGCCTGTGGATTTGCCCCGGCCCATGTGGCTGAGGCCATTACCGTTGCTGCAAGCGATCTGAACGACGGACGGCCGACCTTTAGTAATTACGGCTCGTGCGTCGACCTGTTCGCACCCGGAAGCGGCCTGATGTGGCGGGACAACTACACAGCTGAAAGTGGCACATCGGTCGCAGCACCATTGGTGGCGCGGGTGGCGGCTCTTTATCTCCAACAGGTTCCCTCAGCATCTCCTGGTAGCGTGACCACAGCGATTCTACGCGCGGCAACGACCGGTGTGATCACCAATCCTGGGTCGAGCTCGCCGAATCGACTGCTCTACAGCAACGTCCCACTCCAGCAGACAGTAACAATCAACGGTCCATCCATTGTTAATGGTGGCCCCGGATACTGCTACTACACAGCGAGTGTCATTGATGGAGCTCCGCCGTTCACCTATCAGTGGTCCGGAGTTATCACCGGAACTGGTACTCAGGTGAGCGGACAAATCCACGCGTCGGGGCAGCTCGCCGTCGAGGTGTGGGATAGCCAGGGCCGTTACGCATTTAGTCAAATGTATGTCACGGTCGCACAGAACGGCGACACATGTGACCTGTAGTACAATTCGCGTGCGCTCACGGGCCGGATGATCCCCGGCCGGCCCGTGATCCCCGACACCGTAGCGCGTTCCGGGGTTACGGCTCAGCTCGTCCGAACACGAGAGATTCTGTCGTGCGCATGCCCCCCTTGCTTGCCAGTTTCTCTGCGACGCCATAGGATATGTGCCCACAGTGCGCTGCAGACACTTGGTTGGTGCAGAGGGTGATCTCGATTTGCCGCAGCCGACGAGGAGTCCATCATCATGCACAAACTACCGCGCGTGGCTCAGGTATTAGCCTTAACGGCAGCGACATGCGCTGGCTTTTCGGCTTGTGATCTCGTTGGAGTCGGCCCAGCTTGCAACGCAATCCTGAATCCGGCGGTTGAGGTCGAGGTCCGCGATTCAATCACAGGCCGACCAGCCGCTGGCGGGGCTACGGGGGTCATTCGAGCAGGCGGCCGTGAGGTTCCCCTCGCCGTGATTGGGTGGAGCGGAACACCTGCGGATAGCAGCTCGGCGCTTGTGCTTGCGGCGAATGCTTTAGAAGGGTCATATTCAGTCGTAATTCAGAAGCAAGGGTATCTCGACTGGCTTCAGTCTAATGTCAGCGTGCGGAAGGACGAATGTGGGGTCGTCACGACTCACCTTTTGGCGAGGCTTCGCCCAGCACCAAGCAACTGAATCCGCGCCCCGCCTGGAGCCCACGCCGACACTGACAGCCCATCAGCTTGGCCGAACGCGGCGGCGCAGCTATCGCAAGTCGCAGGCTGGGCTTCCCCCGGCACCGGGACAACTCCACCTGAACTGCGCGCCGATCCCGGCCGACGGAACCCCGAGCGCCTGGAGGAATCCACCGAGGATCTTCAGCCCGAGGCCGAGGTCGACGGACTTCGACCGCTTCCCCGAGACGCTCGCCATCTGCGACTCCGCGACCGGCACGTCGATCGGCGCGCCGCCTACGAGGAGCGGCGCCAGCTCTCCGCGGAACGACGTCTTCTTGCCATCGCTCGCCAGCACGACGACCGGCCGGATCCGCTCCTCCGGGACCCGGACGATGTTCGCGCCGAACACGTCCTGCAGCGTCTTGACGAGCGGGTCGTTGCTGCAGAGGGGGAGAACCATTTTTTGCCTCCTGACGAAAAAGGCCTGAGCACGGCGCTGCGCGGACGGATCGGATGGAGGCCGTTGACGGACTCCCGTCAGCCGATGCGCAGTCTCGCACATCCAGCAGGAGCTACGGAGCTATCGTTGAATCGGCGGGAGGATCCGTCGTGGGCGATGCGCGAGGTGCGGTATGCCGAACTTCGTGCGCCTCACCAGGCCCGTCCTACTCGGTCCGGGCAACGATGGGATCGCGAACCGGGCCGGCAAGGGCAGAAACTGCCTATTTCCTGGCGGCCTCGGCGCCGGTCGCACGCCGGTCGCCGTCTACCGCGGCGGGGGGTGCGTCGACCCGACGGTCCGCGGGACCCGCGCCGACGCGGTCGGGAACGGCTCCACTTCGCTCTGCAAGGGCTCGACCACCCGCGGCCGCTGCTCGCCAATGCTCGCCGGCCTCATCGCCGCGGACGGCGCGGCCCCGCCCCCCGTCTTCACCGTCCACCCCACGTACATCCCCCCGCCGGGCAGCGGCGCCAGCGTCGTCGCGAGGAGCACGCGGTCGACCTTGTTCTGCGGGTGGCGGTAGACGTAGCGCACGGTCTTGATCCCGCTGAACGTGCCGATCGCGGCGCCGGCGGCCACGTCGGTGGCCCAGTGGTCGTTGTGGAACATGCGGGAGACGCCGACGAGCGTGGCGCCGCCGAACATGGTGGTGCCGATGACGATCTTCCACCCCGGCCACCAGTCGCTCTCGTCGGCCCAGTGGCTGGTCTCGGCGGTGACGGCCGCGGCGGCGGCGAACGCGGTCGTGGCGTGCCCGGACGGGAACGACTGGAAGTCGCGCCCCTTGAAGCCGCGCAGGAAGCCGAAGGAGAACGGGACGGTGTCCACGTGCACGTACGGGCGGGCACGGCCGAGCGAGATCTTGCCGACGTCCGTGACCGCCGTCGCCATCAGCATCGACTCCAGCCCGTGCAGCCCGAGGGCGGCCATGCGCCGCGAGTGCACCACGAACCGCCCCACGCCGTACAGCCCCACCCCGATGATCTGCGGCGCCGGCTGGCCCATGAAGCGGAAGAAGGCGGCGCCGTTCTTCATGAACCCGCTCTCCTGGAAGGACGAGTCCTGCAGCGTGCGCGCGAGGGACTTGTCGGCCGGCGCGAGCGCGATGCCGGCGGCGATGAAGCCGCCGAAGAGCAGCGCGTCGCGGTAGGTGAAGAACGGCGGCACGTGGCGCTGCGAGCGGGCCGAATCCGCGGCCGTCGCCGAGTCCACCGCCTGCGCCGAGAGGGGGCCCGCCGAAACGCTGCAGGCCAGCACCACCGCGACGAGCCCCCGCGACATCCCCATGTCCCCCTCCGTGGTTCGGTGTCGCGGGGGCCCGTTGCACGCCTCGTGCCGCCGACCGGGGTGCGCCCGGCGGTCAACCTCTTGCCGCGGAGCGGATTACACCCACCAGCTCACCTTCGGCGGCGGGGACATCATGCTCACGCCGCCGGACGAGTTCGGCCACACCTCGCGCACGATCATCACGCGGCTCATCAGCCGCGTCTCCGTCTTCGGCTGCGCGAACAGGTGGCTCTTCGTGAGCGTGTTGTAGATGATCGTGGCGTTCTCCTGGAGATAGAACGTCCAGCGCGTGTCGCGCCGGATGCCGAAGACGCACCCCCACGGATTCACCATGGTGACCGTGAGCTTCGAGCTGTTCTTCGCCTTCAGCCAGTTCTCGTACTCGAGGGCGCGCTGCGTGGTCTGGCCGCCCTGGACGCCGGGCTCCTTGATGTAGTGCGTCTTGTTGACCTCGGCGCCGACGGCCCCCTTCCCCGCGTCCTTGTTCGCGGCGACGAGGTTGCGCCAGAACGCCGCGGCCGCGGCGTGGTCGTTCCCCTTCCCGGTGTCGCCGCCGCAGTGGTAGATCGTCGGGTGGTCCGGCGTCCCCTGGAAGAAGATCGAGCAGCCGTTGATCGCGGCCGTGAAGAAGACGTCCGGATCGAGGGCGTGCGTCCCCTTCGCCGGGATGGTCAGCCGCACCATGGCGCCGCCGGCGTCCCAGGGGAGGAAGTAGGCGGGGAACCAGTTCGTCTTCGCGTCGTACGAGCCCTCGACGTCGATCGTCTTGCCACCCTCGTTCCCGGTCACGGCCACCGTGCCCAGGGGACGCTTGTGCAGGTTCAGGTACGCCACCTTCTTGTCGCCGGCCACCTTCGCGCTCACCATGTCGACCCGCCCGCCGTTGATCGTCGTGGCGTTCGGCAGGTCCTGCACCTTCGTTCCCTTGTAGCCACCGACGTCGTCGGCCGGATGCATGGCGTACCGCTTCGCGAACGCGAGCGGGTCACTCAGGAACTTCTTGTTGTATCCGTCGCTCACTACGGCCTCCAATCCTCGGTTTACGGTACGAACGGCCTCACTGCGTCGCCTTGACTCCCTCGACCGGCGCGCGCACCGGCTTCCCGGGGAAGACGCCCTCCTTCAGCTTCCCATCCACCACGACCGGCACGCCGTTCACGAGCACGAAGCGGATCCCGGCGGACGGCGCCAGCGGATGCCCGTACGTCGAGCGGTCCTCGACGGTCGCCGGGTCGAAGACGGTGATGTCCGCGTCGGCGCCCACGCGGACACGCCCCTTGTCCTTCATCGCCGGGTCGCGCTTCTCCAGCCGCTGCGCCGGCATGAGCGTCATCTTGCGCAGCGCGGTCATCAGGTCGAGCGCCTTCTGCTCGCGCACGAAGCGGCCGAGCACGCGCGAGTACGTGCCCGTCGCGCGCGGGTGGCCGGTGCCGTCCGGCTCGAGCCCGCCGTCGCTGGCGATGGCCGTGAGCGGGCTCGTGATCGCCGCCTGCACCGCGTCCTGCGGGATGAAGTGCAGGATCACCTCGCCGCCTTCCTTGCGGTAGCGCGCGAAGCTCTCGGCCGTGAGCCGCTCGTTCGTCTTCGGCCACTCCAGGTCGCCGTAGGTGATGCCGAGCACCTTCTGCCACCCCTCGTCGAACAGCGCCGACTGGATGAGCGTCTCGCCGGCGTCGTACGGGTACGCCTCGGTCGTCACGTCCAGCCCGTGCTCGCGCGCGCCGGCGACCATCCCGAGCAGCACCGGCGTCGCCTTCAGGCCGCTGCTGTGGATGTGCACGACGTGGAGCGGCGCGCCCGAGACCTGCGCGTCGCCGATCATCTCCTGCAGCGCGGTCAGCGAGTTGGTCGGCTCCTCGAGCCCCATGTAGCGGAGGTGCACGAAGATCGGCGCGCCCGCGTGGTGCGCGGCCGTGCGGAAGACCTCGAGCACCTCCTCGCGCGAGGCGCCCGGCGTGTACTGCAGCCCGAGGCCGACGCCGAGCGCGCCGCGCTCCAGCCCGTGCTCGATGCGCCGCAGGATCTCCGCTTCCTCCTCCGGCGTGGCGTTGCGCCGCGCGGCGTCGCCCGTGGGGAGGATGCTCGTGCTGGGGTCGTGCAGCGCGGCGATGCGGGCGCCCGGATGCGAGACCGTCGCGCCGAAGTTGACGACTGTCTTCCCCTCCCGCTCGCCGTAGAACGCGTCGATGTCGGGCACGCCGATCTCCAGCTCGAGCGACGTCGTGACGCCGTCGCGAACCTGGTAGCTGTACGCCAGCGCGTGCTGCCCGTGCTCGTGCATGTCGATGAAGCCGGGGGCGACGACGAGCCCCTTCGCGTCCAGCCGCGTCTTCCCCTTGAGCGGCGTCTCGCTGATCGCGGCGACCTTGCCGCCGAGGATGCCGACGTCGCGCACCGCGTCGAGCCCCGACTCCGGGTCCATGACCCGGCCGCCGGCCAGGACGACGTCGTACGTGGGCTGCTGCGCGTGGGCGGGACGGGCGCCGGCCGGGAACGCCAGGACGAGCAGAGCGACGAGGCCAGGGGCCAGCCGGCGCGCGCGGCGCCGGGGATTCGGGCGCATGGGAGACTCCGGGAGGATGGGCCGGGATGCGGCGAGCGCCGCGGTCACCCGTAGGATACGGCGGGGCAGACCGCGGGAAAAGTCGGGGTCACGCGAGGGGCGTCGCACCGGCGCCCGCCTGGGCGGCGGGCGCCGGCGGCGATCTTACCCGACCAGCTCCGCCAGCCGGACCACGCCCGCCAGCCACGCCGCGCGGTCCTCGGCGGCCACCGCGTCCGCCTGGTCGAACGCGGACGTCTTGCGGTCCCACCGCCCTTCCGTGGCCGCGCGCATCTCGCCGATCTCCCGCTCCAGGCGACGCAGCTCCGCCAGCGCCGCGGCGACCTCCGCCCGCCGCGCCGGCGCCACGTCCGGCGGTGGCGCGCCCTCCCAGCGCTCGGCCCGCTCGTACGCCCGCAGCAGCCGCTCCGCGTCCGGCGCGGCGCCGATCAGCTCCCTGCGCCCCGCGCGATCCGTGATGGATGTCGAGTCCGCCATTCCATGCCTCCTTCATGACCCGCGGCCGCCGACCCGCGGCCGCGCACGCCGCTGAAGGTAGGCCGGGCCGCCGCGCCGCGCCGTCGGCGATCCCACGGACCGGCGTAGGGAAACCTCCGGCGCAGGGCGACAGATTATGGCATCGTCGCGCCGTGACCCCCGGCGCGCACCCGACCCGCAACCGGCCGATGCCCATGCACCCCGCGGCGCTCCTGCTCGACCTCGACGGCACGCTCTACGTCGGCGAGGACCCGGTCCCCGGCGCGCCGGAGGCGCTCCGCGCGCTCGCCGAGCGCGGCGTGCCGCGCCGCTACCTGACGAACACGACCCGGCGCTCGCGGCGAGAGCTCGCCGCCCGGCTCCGCGCGCTCGGCTACCCCGCCGAGCCGGCGGAGCTGTTCACCGCGCCGGTGGCTGCCGCCGCGTGGCTGGCGGACGCGGGGATCTCCCGCGCGGCGCTCTACCTGCCGCGCGAGTCGTGGGAGGACTTCCCGGGAATCGAGATCGTCGACCACGCGCCGGAGGCCGTCGTCGTGGGCGACCTGGGCGACGGCTGGGACTTCGCGACGCTGAACCGCGCGTTCCGGCAGGTCATGGACGGCGCCCGCCTCGTCGCGCTGCAGAAGAACCGGTACTGGATGACGGAGCGCGGGATCACGCTGGACGCCGGGCCGTTCGTCGCGGCCCTCGAGTACGCCAGCGGCCGGCCGGCCCACGTCGTCGGCAAGCCGAGCCCGGACTTCTTCCGGCTCGCGCTCGCCTCGCTCCCCGCCGGCGCCCGCCCCGTCGCCGTCGTGGGCGACGATGTCGAGACCGACATCGCCGGCGCGCAGGCCGCCGGCCTCCTCGGCGTGCTCGTCCGGACCGGCAAGTACCGGCCGGACGTGCTGGCGGCGAGCGGCATCGTGCCGGACGCGGTCCTGGCCTCGGCGGCCGAGCTCCCCGCGCTGTTCGACCCGGTGGACTGACGCCGGCGCGCCGCCGGCCGTCCACGCCGCGGCCCGGCGCACGGAAACCTGCGCCGCCCGGCTCCCGCGCCGCCGCGCCGTCACGCTCGCCGGAACACCTCTTGCGCCCCTCTCCGATCGATCACCGCGGGCCCGCACGGGCCCGCGGATGCACCTCCGAATCGGGAGGTCACGCCATGGAGATGATCTGGCATGGCACGCTCGCCTTCGAGCTCGTCCGGATCCCGATCAGGCTCTACAAGGCGACGCGCGAGCGGCGCCTGCCGTTCCACCTCGTGCACGCAACCGACCTCGCGCCGATCGGCAACCAGCGCATCTGCACCGCCGAGCAGCGCCCCGTGCCGACCGAGGAGATCGTGCGCGCGCTCAAGGTCGGCGACGAGTGGGTGGTCGTGAGCGACGAGGAGATCCACCACGCCGCGCCGCGACTGACGCGCACCGTCGAGATCCGCGACTTCGTCGACCTCCACGAGATCGATCCGGTGCTCTTCCGCAAGCCGTACTACCTCGCCCCCGACGACGGCGGCGAGGAGATGTACGTGATGCTGCGGGAAGCCATCCGGCGCAGCGGCAAGGTCGGCATCGCCGAGCTGGTCCTGCTGCACCGCGAGCACGTCGCGGCGGTGATGGTGCGCGGCGAGGCGCTGGTGCTCGAGACGCTCTACTATCCCGAGGAGATCATCGACGCCGCCGAGCTCGAGCTGCCGGCCGAGACGCGGCTGCGCGAGGGCGAGATCCGCATGGCCGTCGAGCTGATCCGCAACCTCTCCACGGTGTTCGAGCCCGCGCGCTACCGCAACGAGTTCCGCGCCGAGCTGCTGGACCTGGTCCGGCGCCGCGCGCACGGCGAGATCCCCGAGGAGCTCGAGGCGCCCGCGCCGGCGCGGCCGACGCCGGTCATCGACCTGTCCGAGCGCCTGCGGCAGAGCCTGGAGCGAACCCGCCGGCGCAGCGCGTGAGGCCGAGTGGGGGAGTGGGGGAGTGGGGGATGGCCTTTTCTCCCACTCCCCCACTCTCCCCCTCCCCCACTCCGCCGTTGGATCGGCATTGACGGACGGCGGCGCGCGCTGCATCCATAGAAACACCTGATCACCTACGAGAACTCTGCAGGGCCTGGGGCGCCGTCGCTCGGCGGTAGGCCGCCTCCCGTCGCGCCCCTGAGGACGCATCGCCGCGCGCAACGCTCCGGCGGGCGCGTCGAGACCCCTGCGGATCCAAGCCTCCCAACCGGTCCGATTCCACGATCTCATCGCGGGCCGGTCTGCGTCGGGCGACGTGTGCCGAACGCATGGTACGCGCGTCGCCGCGCAGGCCGGCCTGTTTCGCGGCCGCCGCCCGCCGGACGGGAACCGGCGGGGCGGAGCCGCCGCAACACCGGAGGTGCTATGGCACGATCCAACGGCGGGGCCGCCACTGCGGCGAGGGTGGCGGCGTTCGGCTCACCATCGGCCGGTCCGGGCTCGCCGCGGCCGGAGACACGGGCGAGCGCCGCGCGGGGTGGGTGCCGCGCCGATCGCCCGCGAGCTTCCTCGGGCCTCCGGCACCATGCGGCGTGACCATTCGCCGCGCGGCGCCGGTCCCCGCGAGCGGCTCGACCCGCCCCATCTCGACGAGATGCCTCTGAGCGACGATGCGTCTACCGCGGCCGTCGCGGCGGGACGATCGACCGCGCCCTGACGGAGCCGAACCTTTCCTCCGGGGCGCGGACAGGGCCCGATCGACCGCGACGGTCGCTATAACCCCAGGAGGCGGTATGAAGAAGTTCGTGGCACTGACGACCGTCCTGGCCGCGACGCTGCTCCTCCACGCGGCCCCCGCCCGGGCGCAGGAAGGCGGCTGCCGGATCATCTGCGCGCCCGTCTTCGTGGCCCAGCCCGGGCTCGTGGTCCAGAACAGCATCAACGCGCCGGAGCTCGACAACCAGGGGACGACCCCCAACTCGGAGACCGATTTCCTGCTCCGCTTCACCACCGTGATCCCGACCCAGATCCCGCGCACCGCGTTCGTCGCCCTGGTCCAGTGGTTCCCCTCGAACAAGAAGGCCGTCGCGGCCAGCGGGCAGGAGTACAACTTCAATGCACCGGCCTTCGTCTACGGGCCCGTGGTGAACCTGTTCACCGCCGGACCTGTCTCGGCGAGCGTGGATGCCCTCGGCGTCTACGCCAAGTCCGGCAAGACCGGTGACTACAAGCACGTCTTCGCCATGGAAGGGATCGCCGGGCTCAACCTCGGCGCCATGATGAAGAACATGGGCCCCTACCTCAGCGGCGTCTCGCTGAACGCACTGTACTCCCAGCAGATCAGCGATCGCGTGCCGGACTTCAACGGACACAAGAAGCTCACGCCCAACCTGCTCTTCCTGGTGACGCTGCCGATCGCGCCACTGCCCCACTGACCCCACCCGCGCGCCGCGCCGCGGGGTGGGGGAGTGGAGGAGTGGAGGAGTGGGGGACACAGCGATCGCCCTCTCTCGCACTCCCCCACTCCCCCACTCCGCTGCGCCGCACCCCTCCGGCCGGCTGGCACATCGCTTGCGCGGCGAGCGGCGGTGGTGGTTGGGTAAGTCGTTGGAGGGGTGGGTGATAGATGAGACGGACAAGCGCATGGCTATTCGGGGCCGCGTTCGCGGCCTTCAGCATGTTTCCGACCGGCCTGGCGGCGGGGCAGGAGGCGGCCCCCGACCGGCTGGTGCGGGAGAGGTACGAAGCCATCGCCTCCAGCGTGATCTGCATCCGCACGGTCGTCGAGCGCGAGCTCGCGATGGTGAACCCCGTCTCCGGGCTGATGGGCACGATCCGCTCGCCGGTCGCGATCCAGGGGACCGGCGTCGTGATCGACACGGTCATGGCGAACGGCCGTAAGGAGTACCTGATCCTCACGAACGCGCACGTGGCCGACCCGAGCCGCTATCTCAACCTGCGGGGGAAGTTCGTCACGGAGCTGAAGGGGAAGGACCGGCCGGTGCCGGTGCCGCACGAGTCGTTCGTGGTCGATTCCTGGGAGGACGACCAGCCGGGGGACGACATCCGCCTGGTCGAGATCGCGCGGGATCCCGCCGCCGACATGGCGCTGCTCGAGACGGTGCACGCGCCGCGGGAGCTCAGCGTGTTTCCGGGGGTGATCGGCTACCCGGAGAACGGCGTCCCGCCCGGCGGCCGCGTCATCACGAGCGGGTTCACGGTGGGCGGCGACCGGATGATCACCGCCGAGGGGACGCTGACGGACCTCTTCTACCTGCACCGGCTCGGCCAGGCGCACATCGACTTCAGCACGGACCTGCCGCTCGAGCCGGGGCAGAGCGGGAGCCCGGTCTTCCTGGTCCTGGAGAGCCGCAAGGATGGGGTCAGGGCGGTCGACTTCTACCTGATCGGCCTGCTGCACGCGCGCCAATCGGACGCGCACCTGCTGGTGCCATACGCGCTCTGGGCGTCGACGCTCGTCGCCGCGCCGCGGGGCGGGCGCCGGGAGGGCGCGCTCGCCGACCCGGTCCGGCACTGACGCGCAGTCGGACCGGCGGCGCCGGGCGGGGCGGGCGGCCCGAGCTGCGCGCAACCGTTCGCGGCGGCGGGCCGACTGCGGGTCGAACGGCGGGTGGGGGCGCGGGCGAACTGCATTACACGACGGGTCCAACTTCGGGCGGGGGCGGGAGCTGCGGGTAGGGCGAGCGCGGGCGCGGGCCCACGGCGGGAGCACTTCGGGTGGGGGCGGGGGGTGGCGCAAATTGCCATGGCGGCGCCCCGGGCTCGGTGGAGGATTGGACCCATGCGGCTCGAGCGGATGCGCGAGGTCGAGGGGGCGGAGGCGCTCGTCTCGGGTCGGCTCGTTCAGACCGAAGGTGAAGACCGGGGCCTACGAGATCGCACGGAAAGAGGCCAACGAGGTCCGGGCCGTGCTGCGCCGGCTGGTGATCGAACGGGTGTTCACGGAGCCGCAGGTCCGGAAAGCATACAACCTCGCCGGCGCCCGCGTGGGCATGTTGACGAACGCGATCATCGCGCTCCAGAACCGCCCGGACCCATGACCCCGCGCCCGCGCCCGCCGTGCTCCCGCTTTGGGCCCGCGCCCGCGCTCGCGCCTGCCCCCGCCCGCAATCCCCGCCCCCGCCCGCAGTCGGACCCGGAGTGGTCCCCCCCTCGCCCCCACCCGCCGTCGGACCCGCAGTGGTCCCGCCCCCGCCCGCAGTTCAAGCCGTTCCCGCAATTCGTTCAGAGGTGGTCCCTCCCGGCCCAGCCGCCGCCGCACCGCCGCCCTTACGGCGTGACCGCGACGCCCCAGGGCCCGCGCCCCGTGGCCACCGTGGCGACGACGCGGTTCGTGGCGGCGTCGATGACCGAGACGTCGTTCGAGAGGCCGTTCGCCGTGTAGACCCGCCGGCCGTCGGGCGTGATGGCGATCCCCCAGGGGCGCTTCCCGACGGGGATCGACGCCAGGAGCTGGCCGGTCGCGGCATCCAGGACGGAGACGCTGTCCTTCGAGCCGTTCGCGGTGTAGATGCGCTTGCCGTCCGGCGAGACCACGACGCCGACGGGCTTCGCCTCGCCCTTCTCGAGCTGGATCACCGACACGACCTTGTGGGTCCCCGTATCGATGACGGACAGCGTGCCGCCGATCTCGGCGGTCACGTACGCGCGCGTGCCGTCCGGCGAGAACGCCGCGCCGCGCGGGCGCACGTCGACCAGCAGGTTCGCCGCGACCTGGCTCGTGCGCGTGTCGATGACCGAGACGGTGTTGCTCGTCTCCGCGGTGACGTAGACCCAGCGGCCGTCCGGGCTGATCGCCACGCCCTCGGGCTCGATCCCCACCGTCAGCGTCGTCACGACCCGGCCGCTCGTCAGGTCGATGACCGACGTCGTCCCGGCGTCCTCGTTCGAGGCGTAGAGCCGCTTGCCGTCGGGGCTGATCGCGAACGCCTCGGGGTCCGTGCCCGCCGGGTACTTCGCGATCACCTTCTGCGTGGCGACGTCGATGATCGCGATGCCGTCCGCGCCCGTCTGTACCGTGCGCCCGAGATCGCTGGTGTCGCTGAGCGCCACGTAGACGCGCGAGCCGTCGGGGCTGACGCGGATGCCGCGCGGCCGCTCGGCGCCGAGCGAGATCGTGGCGCGGAGCTGGTTCGTGACGGCGTCGATCGCGCTGACCGTGCCGGAGCGCTCGTTCGTCACGTAGACCAGCCCGCCGGACTGCGCGGCGGCGCCTCGCGGCAGGACGGGGACGCACCCGCAGGCCAGCAGGACAGCGGCTCTCCGTAGCATCATGGCTCACCCCTCGGGAACGAGCAGCGACTCCGCGTCCGGTCGTCTCCCAGCCGGTCCAGCAGCTCCCGCGGCGACGCCGCCTCGCCCGGCTTCGCGCGGGGCAGCTCCGCGACGACCTCGAAGACGTCCCAGCGGTCCGGGATCTCGGTCCGGGCGCGGACCAGGTACAGCGGCTGCCGGAGCTGGTGGTCCCACGGCCGGAAGCCGAGCGGCACGCCCTTGTGGCCGTCGAACTCGGCGCGCGGGCCCTCGAGGAAGGCGGCGAGCCCGGCCGGCTCGTTCGTGCCGGCCCGGAGCGCCGCCTCCCAGGCGACCTTGACGGCGAGCCATCCCGCCCAGCCGAGCGGGTCCATGGCCCGGCCGAAGCGCTCCTGGAAGCGCGCGCTGAGCGAGCTGGCGCCGAACGGCTTGCGCTCGTGGTACCACATGGTGGGCCACGTGCCGGCGCGGGCGGCGGGGTCCGCGTCCCAGAGGCGGATCGTCTCCAGCAGCGGGCCCGCCACCTGGAAGCCCGGCGAGGCCTCGCGATACCGGCGCAGGAGCCGGAGCTGCTCGGCGCCGGCCAGGCAGGTGTAGAGGACGTCCGCCTCGCTGCGCTGCACGTCGGCCAGCAGCGCACGCGGGTCGGCCGCGGCCCCGGCGAGCACCGCGGCCCCGCGCTCCTCGCCGCCGCGCGCGCGGAGCGCGTCCTGCGCCCGGCGCCGGAGCGCCGCGCTCGCCTCCGAGCCGGAGGTCACGAAGTACCAGCGCTCGAGGCCGGCCCCGGTCACGAGCCCGTCGGCCAGCGCGTCGGTGTACATCGCCGCGCTGGCGGCGACGTGGAACGCCGAGCGCCGGCACGCGGCGCCGCGGAGCGCATCGTCCGCGCACCCCGCGTTCAGGAACAGGACGCCGTGCCGGTCCGCCGCCTCGGCGAGCGCGCGGGCGCCGGCCTCGTCGGCCCCGCCCACGAGGACCGTGGCGTGGCGCTCCCGGACGAGACGAGCCGCCTCGCGCGCCGCGGCGGCGGGCGTGTCCGCGGCGGCCTCGGCGAGCTCCAGGCGGCGGTCGAAGAGCTGGGCCGTGCGCGAGGCCTCCTCGGCGCCGAGGCGCACACCGCGCCGGATCGCTTCGCCCTCCGGCCCGAACGCTCCGGCGGCCGGCGCGACGAGCCCGATCCGGACCGCGCCGTCGGCGCCGGGCCGCGCGGCGCCCAGCGCGCCGAGCCACCCGGCGGCCGCCGCGGCGCGCAGGAACTCCCGCCGGCTCCAGCCGCGCCCCGGCGCCGGATCGCCCCCGCGGTCCGCCGTCACCAGACGATCTTCTCCGCGGGGCCCTTGTAGAGCGAGCGGACGTAGGCGATGACCTTCCAGATCTCGTCGTCGCCGAGCTTGTCGCCCCAGACGGGCATCCCCTTCGGGCGGCCGTTCTTGATCGTCTCGAAGACGCTCGCGTCGTCGCCGCCGTAGCGCCACTCCGCGTCGATCAGGCTCGGCCCCATCCCGCCGCCGCCCTGCGTCCCGTGGCAGCCGTAGCAGTTCCACTTGAAGTACAGCCGCTTCCCCTCGGCGACGGCGTCCGCGCTGCCGGTGAACGGGTTCTTCGTCGGCGACTGCTTGGCCGCCGGCGCCGTCGCGGTCGTGGTCGGCTCCTGCGCGCGGGCCCCGCGGCTGCCCGCGAGGGTGAGCGCGGCCGCCAGCGGCACGATCCACGTCAGCTCGAGTGCGCGCAGACGCATGGCTCCGAACCTCCGGGGCGGTGACTCTCGGGGGAGCGTCATCTCGGCGTGGGGGCGCTCTGGCGCGGCACGTCGACGAGCGGCACGCCGTACTCCTCGAGGATCCTGCGGATGTCCGCCTGGCGGCGGTCCAGCACGTCCTCGAGCTTGACCTTCAGCGTGTCCTCGCCCCGCCGCACGCCCAGCGAGACGTCGTAGACGAAGGGGAGGAACGGCAGATCGATGGCGGGCGAGACCGGCACCAGCTCCAGCGCCACCGGCTCCTTGCGCGCGAAGTAGCCGGCGATCGGGCCCCAGATGATCCCCACGTCCACCTCGCCCGAGGCGACGGCGTCGACGAGCCGGGCCGGCGGGTTCGGCTCCGCGTAGTTCCCGTAGACCGTGTAGCCGCGCACGTTGCCGACGATGCCCCGCTGCGCCAGCGCGTGCGCCGGCGGGGAGTTGGCGTAGTCGTCGCCGATCAGGTGCACGCCGATCGTGAGCTTGTGGAGGATCGGGTCGTCCAGCGAGCGGACCTGGTACCCCCGGTCCTTGCGGTACACGAAGACGTACGTCGAGCGATAGTACGGCTTCGTCGTGAGCACCATGTCGTAGGTGCTCGGGACGCCGACGACCACGTCGCACAGGTTCTCGCGGAGCGTGTTGCGGATGAAGCCGCGCCGCTGCGGCCACCAGGTGTAGTGCACCGTGGCGTGCAGCTCCGCCGCGATCAGCTCGGCGATCCGGTTCTCGAAGCCGTCGAGGTGCTCGTTCGTGTAGGGGAGGTTGTTCGGATCCGCGCAGACGCGCAGGTCGGCGCGCGGGGCGCCGTTCGCCGACGCGCCCTGCGCCCGCGCCTCGCCGGCGCGGCCGGCCGCGAATGCGACGGCGAGCGCCACCAGGATCCGTCCCCCCCGGCCGATCCCATGGGGCTGCATGTCCCTACCTTCCTGCACGGCGAGGCCTGGCGCCGGAGCGCGCATTCCGGCGCCAGGCCTCCCGCGCGTCGCGGCTACGGCAGCGCGAAGACGTAGAGCATCCCGCTCTTCGCGACTTCCTTGGTCAGGTCCTTGAACGCATTCACCGCGCCGAGCGCCGCGGTCGGATCGTCCGGCGGCAGGTCCAGCGAGACGGTCGCGCCCGACCAGCCGCCGACGCCGGCCAGGATCGCGACGTACTGCTTGCCGTCGGGTCCGACGAACGTCATCGGCGCGCCGATGATGCCGGCGCCCGTCTTGAACTTCCACAGCTCCTGGCCGGTCGTCGGGCTGACCGCCTTGAACCAGCCGTCCATCGTGCCGTAGAAGACGATGTCACCGCCGGTGTTGAGCGTGCCGCTCCAGGCCGACCACTTCTCGTTGTTCGCCCAGACCTTCTTCCCGGTCGTGGCGTCCCAGGCAATGAGCGCGCCGCGGTGCCCGCCCGGTCCCGGCACCGTCTTCACGATCGCGCCCACGTACGGCACGCCCGCCGTGTAGCTCACCTCGACCCCCTCGTACTCCATGCAGAGGTTGTTGGTGGGCACGTAGAAGAGCTTGGTCTTCGGCGAGTACGACGCCGGCTGCTGATCCTTGAACCCCATCGCGGACGGGCAGATGTCGGTCGTGTTCTGCCCCTGCTTCGTCCGCTTCGTCGGGTCCTCGATCGGCCGACCGGTCTTCAGGTCGACGCCCTTGGCCCAGTTCACCGGCCCGTACGGCTCGGCCACCAGCACCTCGCCCGTCACCCGGTCCAGCGTGTAGCCGAAGCCGTTGCGGTCGAAGTGCACCAGCGTCTTGCGCGGCTTGCCGTCGATCACCTGGTCGACGAGGATCATCTCGTTGACGCCGTCATAATCCCACGCGTCGTGCGGCGTCATCTGGTAGACCCAGCGGACCTGGCCGTTGTCGGGGTTCCGCGCCCAGATCGACATGGACCACTTGTTGTCGCCCGGCCGCTGGTCGGGGTTCCACGTCCCCGGGTTGCCCGAGCCGTAGTAGAGGAGGTTCAGCTCCGGATCGTAGGAGTACCAGCCCCACGTGGTCCCGCCGCCCAGCTTCCACTGCTCGCCCTTCCACGTGGTGACGCCCAGGTCCTTCGCCTTGTACTCCTTGTAGAACGGCTTGAACTCCGGGCCGATCCCGACCTCGGCATCCGGGCCGGTGCTGTACATCCGCCAGACCTGGTGGCCGTCCTTGATGTCGTTGGCGGTCACGAAGCCGCGCACGCCGAACTCACCGCCGCTGATCCCGCTGATCACCTTGTCCTTGATGACGAGCGGCGCGCCGGTAATCGTCTGGCCGCGCTTCGGGTCGCCCTGCTTCACCTGCCAGACGACCTGGCCGGTGTTCGCATCCAGCGCGAGCGTCGTCGCATCGAGCTGGTTCACGAAGATCTTGCCGTCCGCGTACGCCACGCCGCGGTTCACCAGGTCGCAGCACGCCACGCCCGGGACCGTCGGGTCCTGCGTCGGCTTGTAGAGCCACTTGATGGGCGCGCCCTCCTTCGACAGGTCGAGCGCGTAGACGATGTTCGGGAACGAGCTCACGAAGTACATCGTGTTGTTCAGCACCAGCGGCGCGCCCTCGAGCCCGTTGAGCGTGCCCGTCGAGAACGTCCAGGCCACCTTCAGGGTCTTGACGTTGCTCGCGTTGATCTGGTTCAACGGGCTGTAGCGCGTGAGCGCGTAGTCCTTTCCGGGGACCACCCACTGGTTGGGATCCTGCTGCAGCTGGAGAAGGTCCTGCGCCACGGCCGGCGCGGCGGAGAGCGCCAGAAGCGCCGCGGCAGGGAACGCCCACGACCCCGGTGACGTGAACTTGCGCATGGCTCGCCTCGCTCGGTGTAGGACATTCGCATTCGACGGCTGCCATCGGCTGGCTGGCGACGAGCCCCGGGGCCCGGCGCGCGGCGGGGGGAGCCTTCGCCTCATGAGAGCCTCCTCGGTGACGGCGATGAAGACGAGCCGGTGGCGCCCCGCCGGGCCGGGATGCACGATCCCACACCCTGGCGGCTTCGCCACCGGCTGTCTCGTCCCGGGGCGCACCTGCCCCCGGGAAGTACCACGTCGGCGTTGAGTTGGTTGAGTGTCGTCCCCTGGGGTGGGGCGGACGGAGCGGAACCTCGCTCCAGGGGGCGCTTGCCCGCTCGGGCGCCTCGCTCGTGGACGGGCTCGAGGCGGTTACCGACGAGTGCGGGTCTTGAGAGAAGTCCGGGCAAGCCCACCTGGGCGGCCCGGGCGAGCGTTCGGCACTTCGGCTGGGTTTGCGGGTCAAGTACACGAATACGCCGGGTTTGGCGCGCTGTCAAGATGGGCGAGTGGCGACATCCTGCCGCGCGGCGGGCGTTCGGCCGGATGGCCCGCCGGGCGCCGGCGACGCCCGGGGCGCTCTTGACAGCCGCAGCCGGCCGCGCTACCCTGGCAAACGCCAGAAACAGGCCGATCCGTCCGCATTCCCCCGCGCTGCTGCCACCCCCGGCGGCATTTTTTTTTGTACCTCAACGGAGGGGACTCCCATGGCCATCCGTCCTTTCGGTGTCGGCGAATCGCTGGTCGGCGACGGGAACGAGGTCGCGCACATCGACCTGATCCTCGGGCCCAAGGACGGCCCGGTCGGTCAGGCGTTCTGCAATGCCCTGACCGGCAACACGGACGGCTTCACGAAGCTGCTGGCGGTGGTGGCGCCGAACCTGCCCGCGAAGCCGGACACGCTCCTGTTCAACAAGGTGACGATCAAGGGCGCGCAGCAGGCGGTGCACATGTTCGGGCCGGCGCAGGCGGCGGTCGCGCGCGCGGTCGTCGACTCGGTGCAGGACGGCGTGATCCCGTCCGACCAGGCGGACAACCTGGTGATCCTGGTCGGCGTCTTCATCCATTGGGACGCGTCGGACGAGCGGAAGATCTTCCAGTTCAACTACCAGGCGACGAAGGAGGCGATCGCGCGGGCGATGTCGAACCAGCCGGCGGTCGCGGACGTGCTGCGCCTGAAGACGACGGCGCGGCATCCGTTCGCCGCGGGGGCGGAGGAGCTGGTACCGGCGTAGCCCGGCGGAGTCGGACCCGGGGGCGGCGCGCGCGCCGCCCCCGCTCGTTCGGAGACCCGGCTGTCGGGGGGCGGTCGGCGGCACCCGGGCGCGGGCCGCCCCGCTGGGACCGAGAACCGCGGAGGGAGTGTGCGACGCCTGCTCGTCCAACTGGACGGGGACCGACTCCCGAGCCTGTTCGACCGGATCGTCGGCTACGATGCGGGGGCCGAGGACGTGCTGAGCTACGGCGGCGTCGAGGAGCCGGAGGTCCGTGGCCTGGTCCACGGCGCGATCTTCACGCGCGGCCCGAAGGAGCTGGCGAGCACGGCGCTCTTCGTGGGCGGCTCGGATGCCGGCCACGCGGAGCGGATGCTGGCGGCGGCGCGCGCCACGTTCTTCGGCCCGTTCCGGGTCTCCGTCATGCTGGACCCGAACGGCGCGAACACGACGGCGGCGGCGGCGGTGCTGAAGGTCGTGCAGGCGCTGGGCGGGGACGTGACGACCCGGCGCGTAGTGGTGCTCGCGGGGACGGGCCCGGTCGGCACGCGGGTGGCGGGGCTGCTCGGGCGCCTCGGCGCGAGCGTGCGTATCACGTCGCGCGGGCGGGCGCACGCGGATGCCGCGGCGGCCGAGGTCGCCGCGCGCTTCGGCGTCGCGGCGGAGCCGCTCGTCGTGGGCGGGCCGGCGGAGGCGGCGGCGGCGCTGGAGGGGGCGGACGTGGCCATCGCCACGGGGCCGGCGGGGGTGCGGCTGCTGGCGCGCGCCGACTGGGCGGGCCGGCCGGGGCTGCGCGTCGTGGCGGACGTGAACGCGGTCCCGCCGAGCGGGATCGAAGGCGTCGAGCCGGTCGACGACGGCGTGGAGCGCGATGGGCCGATCGCGTTCGGCGCGCTGGGCATCGGGCGGCTGAAGATGAAGATCCACAAGACGTGCATCGCGCGGCTGTTCGAGCGCAACGACCTGGTCCTGGACGCCGAGACGATCTACGACCTGGCGGCGGGGCTCTGATGCCGCGGGCGCTCGCATGGGGTTCGGGAGCGGGCCGGTCGTAATCGCCGGCGTCTCGACCCGTGCGTTCGCGGAGTCGGCGCGGCGGGCGGGCGTGGCCTGCGCGAGCGTCGACGCGTTCGGCGACCTCGACCAGAAGGTGCTGCTCCCCAACCTGGCGCTCGGCCGCGACCTCGGCCGGCGCTACCACGCCGCGGCGGCCGCCGCGCTCTCCCACCGCTTCGCCGCGCGCGCCGCGGCGTACGTCGCGAACTTCGAGAACCATCCGTCGGCCGTGCGGCGGCTCGCCGCCGGAAGGCGCCTGCTGGGGAACGCCCCGGCCGTCCTCGCGCGCGCCCGGGACCCGTGGGCGCTGGCGGATGTCGTGACCGCGGCGGGAGCGCGCGTCCCGCTCACGCTCCGGCCGGCCGACGCCGGAGGCGCGGACCCGGCCCGGAGCTGGCTGCGCAAGCCGGTCCGCGGCGGCGGCGGGAGCGGCGTGCGCGCCTGGCGCCCCGGCACGCCGCTCGGCGCGCGGGAGATGGTGCAGGAGCGGATCCTCGGCGTGCTCGCGTCCGCGGTGTTCGTCGCCGACGGGCGCCGGGCCCGCGTGCTCGGAGTGTCGCACCAGCTCTCGGGCGACGCCGCGTTCGGCGCGCCCGGGCACCGCTACGCCGGCAGCATCTTCCCGCTCCGCCTCGCGGGGCCCGGCGGCGCGGCGGTGCGGGAACGCGCCGCGGCGCTCGCCGATGCGCTGACGGCCGCGTTCGAGCTGCGCGGCGTGAACGGCGTGGACTTCGTGCTGCGGGATGGCGATGTGTTCGTGCTCGAGCTGAATCCGCGCTACCCCAGCTCGGCGGAGCTGGTCGAGCGGGCGACGGGGGCGTCGATCTTCCAGGCGCACGGGGCCGCGTGCGACGGCGAGCTGCCGGCGGGCACGCCGTCGCCGACCGCCGACGGCTGCTGGGGGAAGGCGATCGTGTACGCGCGGGGCGACGTCGTGACCGGCGACACGCGGCCGTGGCTCGAGCGGGACGACCGGCGCGACGTCCCGTTCCCCGGGGAGCGCATCCGCCGCGGCCACCCGATCTGCACGGTCTTCGCGCGCGGCGCCACGCCGTCCGACTGTCACGCCCGGCTGGCCGCGGCCGCGGCCGCCGTCGAGGAGGAGCTGCATGGAGCAGGTCGCACTGAGCCGGGCCGCGTCTGAGGCGGCGGCCGGAGCGCTCGTCGACGGCCGACCCGCGACGCTGGGGGCGGCCGCGGACGCCGCCGCCACGCTGCTCCTGCGCGCGGTGTACCCGCTCGTCTACGGGCTCGAGCGCGCGACGGTGGAGGCGCAGCGCCGGGCGGTCGAGATCGCCGAGCTGCTCGGCGCCGCGATCGATCCGGGCTCGTCGGCGGGCCACGGCGCCGCGCTGCTCGCGTTCCAGCGCATCGGCCAGGTGACGGCCACGCTGGGCGAGGTGCGGAACCGCGCGGATCTGCTGGTCTTCTGGGGGATCGATCCCGATGCCGTCCATCCCGGCTTCCTGGCGCGCTTCGCCGCGCCGGCACCCGGCGCGCCGCCGCGGCGGACGCTGGCGGTCGACGTCGGCGCGGCGCGCGGTCCCGCCGGCGCCGACGAGCGCCTCGAGGTGCCGGTCGAGCGTGAGTTCGAGGTGCTCTGGGCGCTGCGGGCGCGCGTGCGCGGCCGGCGGATCGAGCCGGCGCACGCCGGCGCGGCGGAAGGCTGGCCGGACGCGCGGCTCCACGACGTCGCCGCGCGGCTGCTCGGCTGCCGGTACGGCGTGATCTTCTACGACGCCGAGCCGCCAGCCGGGAACCGCGACCCGATGCGGCCGCTCGCGCTCGGCGCGCTCGCCGCGGAGGCGAGCCGGCGGACGCGGCTGCGGCTGATCGGCGTGCGCCGGCCCGGCAACGGCGCCGGCGCGGAGACGGTGCTGACGTGGCAGACGGGGTTCCCCTTCGCGGTGCACTTCGGCCGGGGCTACCCGCGCTACGGGCCGGGGGAGTTCACGGCGGAGGCGGTGCTCGCGCGGGGCGAGGCGGACGCGGCGCTGCTGGTGGGCGCGGACCCGCTGCGCGAGCTCTCGCCGGCGGCGGTCGCGTTCCTGGAGCGGGTCCCGGCGGTCGTGGTGGGGAGCGCCGAGGCGTGGGCCGGGCCAGGCACGCGCGTGCGCATCGTGACCCCGTCGTTCGAGGAGCTGCCGGGGTCGGTCTACCGGATGGATGGCGTGGCGCTGCGGCGGCGCGGGGCGGCCGCGGCCGCGCCGGTGGCCGCCGGGGTGCCGGTCGGCGCCGCGCGACGCGGGGCGGCCGCCGGCGCGGCGGAGCCGGTCGGGGGAGCCGAGCCCGCCGACGCCGCGGTGCTCGGCGCGCTCGTGGCCGTGCTGCGCCGCCGGCTGGCGGAGGCGGGCCGGTGAGCGGCGCGTTCCGGCTGGCGGGCGGACGGGTCTACGACCCGGCGAACGGCGTGGACGGCGAGGTGCGCGACGTGTGCGTGGACGGCGGCCGCATCGTCGCCTCGGTCCCGGACGGCGCTCCGGTGGTCGATGCGCGCGGGATGGTCGTCATGCCGGGGGGCGTGGACATCCATTGCCACATCGCCGGGCCGAAGGTGAGCCTGGGCCGCAGGCTCGAGCCGGAGCGCCGCCGGCTCGACGTCGAGCGCCGCCGGGTGCTGCCGGGCGCGGACGGGCCGACGGTGCTCCGCTCCGGCACGGGCGGGACGGTGCCGTCGACGTTCACGACGGGGCACCGCTACGCGGGGCTCGGCTACACGACGGCGTTCGAGGCGGCGGTGCCGGCGCTCGGCGCGCGCCAGGCGCACCAGGAGCTGAACGACACGCCCGTCATCGACAAGGGCTTCTACCTGCTCCTCGGCAACGACGACTTCCTGCTGCACCTGCTGGGGAGCGGCGAGGCGGCGGCGGTGGGCGACTACGTGGCGCGCATGCTCTCGGCGGCTCGCGCGTACGCCGTGAAGGTGGTCAATCCCGGCGGCGTCGCCGCGTGGAAGGGCGGCACGGCGATCACCGGGCTGGACGAGCCGGTGGCCGCCGGCGGCGTGACGCCGCGGCGCATCGCCCGGGCCATCGCCGACGCGGCCGACGCGCTCGCGCTCCCGCACCCGATGCACATCCACTGCAACAACCTCGGCGTCCCCGGCAACGCCGCCACGACACTGGCGACGATGCGCGCGCTGGAGGGGCGGCGCGGCCATTTCACGCACGTGCAGTTCCACAGCTACGGCAGCACGGCGGACGAGCGGCCGACGTCCGAGGCGCGGGCGATCATCGAGCACGTGAACCGGCACCCCGAGCTGAGCGTGGACGTCGGCCAGGTGATGTTCGGTGCGGCGACGGCGATGACGGCGGACGCCCGCGTCGCCCAGCGGCTGCACGAGCTGACCGGGCACCGGTGGGTGGACCTCGACGTCGAGCTGGAGAGCGGGTGCGGCATCGTGCCGTTCGAGTACCGCGAGCGGAACTACGTGCACGCGCTGCAGTGGGCGATCGGGCTCGAGCTGTTCCTGCTGGCGGAGGACCCGTGGCGCGTGGTGCTGTCGACGGACCACCCGAACGGCGGCTCGTTCCTGTCGTACCCGCGGCTGATCCGGCTGCTGATGGACCGGACGTTCCGCGCGGAGCAGCTCGGGCGGGTCAATCCGGCTGCGATCGCCGGGACCGCGCTGGCCGACGGGCTCGCGCGGGAGTACACGCTGTCGGAGATCGCGATCATCACGCGGGCGGGGCCGGCGCGGCTGCTGGGGCTCGAGCGGAAGGGGCACCTCGGGCCGGGCGCGGATGCGGACATCGCGGTCTATCGGCCGGACGCGGACGTCGAGGCGATGTTCGCGGCGCCGCGCTACGTCTTCAAGGATGGCGTGCCGATCGTCGAGGACGGCGAGCCGCGGCGGGAGGCGTACGGCCGGACGCTGCACGTGGCGCCCGAGCACGATGGCGCGATCGAGGCACGCCTCGCCCGCTTCCTGGCCGAGCGCGGCACGCTCGCGCCGGACGACTACCGCATCGACGATGACGAGATCCGCAGCGGCGAGCGGGTCGCGCCGCGGGGGACGTGAGGGCGCATGGAGATCGGCGGCGTGCGGATCCGGGACACCTTCGCCGAGGCGTTCGACATGTGGGCGGCGCGGGCGGTGATCACGGCGCGCACGCCGGCGTGGGCGCTCGAGGCGGCGCGAGCCATGACGGGGTTCGCCACCTCGGTGATCGGCTGCAAGGTGGAGGCGGGGATCGAGGCGGAGCTGCCGCCGGCCGAGACGCCCGACGGCCGGCCGGGCGTGAGCGTGCTCCTCTTCGCGGTCGACCGGGACGGCGTGGCGAAGCGGCTGGTCGAGCGCGTCGGGCAGGCAGTGCTGACGTGCCCGACCAGCGCATGCTTCGACGGCCTGCCGGCGGCGGCGGAGCGCGTGCCGGTGGGCGGGCCGCTCCGCCATTTCGGCGACGGCTTCCAGGCGAGCAAGCGGCTCGGGGAGCGGCGCTACTGGCGGGTGCCGGTGATGGACGGCGAGTTCCTGGTCGAGGAGAGCTTCGGCGCCCAGGCGGCCGTCGGCGGCGGCAACTTCATCATCCTGGCGCGGGACGCGGACGCGGCGCTGGAGGCGGCGGAGTCCGCCGTCGCCGCGATCCGCCGAACCCGGGGGGTGGTGCTTCCCTTCCCCGGCGGCGTCGCGCGCAGCGGGAGCAAGGTCGGGTCGCGGCGCTACAAGGGGATGGCGGCGTCGACGAACGAGGCGTACTGCCCGACGCTGCGCGGCCGCCTGGGCGTGGCGACGGAGCTGCCCACGGACGCGAGCGCCGTGCTCGAGCTGGTCCTCGATGGGCTCGACGCGCCGGCGCTGGAGGCCGCGCTCGCGGCCGGGATCCGCGCTGCCTGCCGGCCGGGCGTGCTCGAGATCTCGGCCGGCAACTACGGCGGCAAGCTGGGCCGGCACCACTTCCGCCTGCGGGAGCTGCTCGCCCGCGCGGGAGCGTGACGTGGGCGCGGTGACGCTCCGCCTGCGTGCGCCGCCGGCCGTGCCGCTCGAAGCGCCGTGCGTCCGGCCGGACCATTTCGCGGGGCTGGCCGAGGCGGAGATCGCGCGCCTCCCGGTCTGGCACGGCAACGAGCCCCGCGCGCTGGGCGACGTCTTCGACGTCCGCGGCGGCCGCGCCGACGACGTGCGCGTCGAGGGCGACGTCGCGCGCGTGAAGCACCTGGGCGCGGGGATGGCCGGCGGGCGGCTCGTCGTCGAGGGCGACGCGGGGATGCACGCCGGCGCGGAAATGACCGGTGGGACGCTGCGGATCGAGGGGGCCGCCGGCGAGTGGGCCGGCGCGGAGATGCGCGGCGGCGTGCTCGAGGTGCGCGGGCGGGCCGGCGCCCACGCCGGCGGGGCGTACGCCGGGAGCCGGTGGGGGATGGCCGGCGGCGTCCTCGTCGTCCACGGCGACGCGGGCGCATTCCTGGGCCTGCGCATGCGCCGCGGCACGATCGCCGTGGCGGGCGGCGCGGGCGAGTACCTGGGCGCCGAGATGATCGCCGGCTCGATCCTCGTCTTCGGCGACGTCGGCCGGCGGCCCGGCGCGGGGCTCAAGCGCGGCAGCATCGTCGTTCACGGCGCGGTCGAGCCGCTGCCGACGTACCGCTACGCCTGCACCTACCGCCCGCCGCACCTCGCCCTGTACCTGCGCGAGCTGAGGGAGCGACACGCCCTGCCGATCGAGGAGCGGTTCCTGAATGGCGCGTACCGCCGCTACAACGGCGACTTCGCGGAGCTGGCGCGAGGGGAGATCCTGGCATGGACGAATCACTCGGCGTGACCGTGGAGGGACGCGCGCCGGCGCTGGCGACGCTGCACGTGAACGAGCGGGCGGCGCGGATCGCGGACGCCATGGCCGGCGACGCCGACGCGCTCGGCATCTCCGTCTCGACGCTCGCGGGTGGCGCACGGCTCCTGGACTGCGGCATCTCCGTGCCGGGCGGGCTGGAGGCGGGGCGGCTGCTCGCGGAGGCGTGCATGGGCGGCCTCGGCCGCGTCGACGTGCTTCCGTGGGAAGCCGACGGCGTGCGCCTCCCCGGCGTGCACGTGCGGACCGACCACCCGGCGGTGAGCTGCCTGGCCGCGCAGTACGCGGGGTGGGCGATCCGTCCCGAGGGCTACTTCGCGATGGGCTCGGGGCCGCTCCGCGCCATCGCCCGGGTCGAGGAGGAGCTGTTCGCGGCACTCGGCTACGGCGAGCCGCCGGACGGCCGCGGCGTGCTGGTGCTGGAGACCCGCGCGCTGCCCGACGGCGACGTCGCCGCGTGGGTGGCGGCGAAGGCAGGGATGCCGGCCAGCGCGCTGACGTTCCTGGCCGCGCCGACGGCGTCGCCGGCGGGCGGGGTGCAGATCTCCGCGCGCGTGGTCGAGACGGCGCTGCACAAGCTGCTGCACCTGGGCTTCGACGTGCGGCGGATCGCGAGCGCATCCGGCTCGGCGCCCCTGGCGCCGGTCGCGAAGAACGACCTGCGCGCGATCGGCCGCACGAACGACTGCGTGCTCTACGGCGGCGTGGTGCACCTCACCGTGCTCGCGGAGGACGACGAGCTGCGGGAGCTGGCGGCGCGGCTTCCATCCTCGGCGTCGCCGGACCACGGCGCGCCGTTCTTCGACCTGTTCCAGCGCTACGGCGGCGACTTCTACAAGGTGGACCCCGGGCTGTTCAGCCCGGCGGAGGTCCACCTCACGAGCGCGGCGAGCGGCCGCACGTTCTCGGCGGGCGGCCGCGACGTGGGCGTGCTGCGGCGATCCCTCCTCTCCTGAGCGCGCATGGACGTCGCGATCCTGGGCGCGGGACACGGCTGGCACATTCGGGCGCTGGAGCGGGCGCTGAAGCGCCGCGGCCACCGCGTGGCGGTGCTCCCCATCGACGGCCTCGTGGGGATCGTGGGCGGACGGCCGCGGCTCGCGGCGGCGGGACACGCGCTCGACGATTGCGACGGCGCGCTCGTGCGCGTCATCCCGCGCGGCTCGCTCGAGCAGATCATCTTCCGCGTCGACGCGCTGCACCGCCTCGAGCGGCTGGGGCGGTGCGTGCTGAACCCGCCGGCGGCGATCGAGCGGACCGTCGACAAGTTCTACACGTCGTGCCTGCTCGAGGAGGCGGGGATCCCGACGCCGCGCACGATCGTCGCCGAGCGCGAGGCGGACGCGATGGCCGCGTTCCGCGAGCTGGGCGACGTGATCGTGAAGCCGCTCTTCGGCGCGAACGGCCGCGGGATGGTGCGGGTGAGCGACGAGGAGATCGCGTTCCGCGTCTTCCGCGCGCTCGAGATCGAGCGCGCCGTCTACTACGTCCAGGAGGCGATCCCGCACGACGGCCGCGACGTCCGCGCGTTCGTGGTCGGGGACCGCGTCGTCGCCTCGATGTGGCGCCGCTCGGAGAGCTGGCGCACGAACCTGGCGCGCGGCGCGCGCGCCGAGGCGACGACGCTCCCGCCGGCGTGGGAGGAGCTGAGCCTCCGCGCGGCGTGGGCCGTGGGCGCGGAGTACGCCGGCGTGGACCTGCTTCCCGGCGCGGATGGCCGGGTCCACGTGCTCGAGGTGAACGGGATCCCGGGGTGGCGCGGGTTGCAGGAGGCCACCGGGGCCGACATCGCCGGCGCGATCGTCGAGCACCTCGAGCGCCGCGTACGGGGGAACGGATGACCGGCGCGCTCCGACCGCCGGAGATCACGCTGCGGGCGCAGGTGGCGGCGCTCCTCGAGGCGAGCGCGCCGAAGCCCGGGAACGTCGGCCGGCATCACGACTTCGGCGACACCTCGTTCGACGATTTCCTGCTGAGCGCGGCGGCGATCGGCCCGGCGCTCGGCGAAGCGGCCACGCTCGGCGTAGGGGGCGCGGTCGAGCAGGCCATCGCGGAGACGCGGCGCTGGGTGCGCACGAACACGAACCTCGGCATCGTGCTGCTGTTCGCGCCGCTGGCGCGCGCGGCGGCGCTCGACGCCGGCCCGCTGCGGAGCCGCGTCTCGGAGGTGCTGGCGGAGCTGACGGTGGCGGACGCGCGCGCCGCGTACGCGGCGATCCGCGCGGCGAGCCCCGGGGGGCTGGGCGAGGTGCCCGAGCAGGACGTGCGCGGCACGCCGACGGCCTCGCTGCGCGAGGCGATGCGCCTGGCCGCCGACCGGGACTCGATCGCCCGGGAGTACGTGACGGACTTCGCACTCACGTTCGAGACCGCGCTGCCGGCGCTGCGCCGCTCGCGGACGGCGGGCGCCGGCTGGCCGGCGGCGGTGCTGGAAACGTTCCTGACACTGCTCGCGGCGGCGCCGGACTCGCTCATCGCCCGGAAACGGGGGCCCAGCGCCGCCGCCGCGGCGAGCCGCGAGGCCGCCCGCGTCCTCGCGTGCGGCCCGCCGGGCAGCGCCGAGCGGGACGCGGCCGTGGCGCGGCTCGACCGCGCGCTGCGCAGCGACGGCAACGCGCTCAACCCGGGGACCACCGCGGACCTCACCGCCGCCGCGATCTTCGCCCTGCTCCTCGAGGACGGCCCCAGCGGCCAGGAGTAGCCCATGCCCGAGTACAAGGTATCGGTGGAGAAGGACTACCTCGTCTTCGCGGCGGGGCACTTCATCACGTACGGCGGCCTGTGCGAGGCGCTGCACGGCCACAACTACCGGGCGCGCGTCGAGCTCGAGGGCGAGCTGGACGAGAACCACTACGTCTTCGATTTCGGTGCGCTGAAGAAGATCATGAGGCGCCTGGTCGACGAGCTGGACCACCGGATGCTGCTCCCGCTCGAGAACCCGCACATCGTGCTGGCGGAGGAGGACGGCGCGATCCGCGTCACGTACGGCAAGCGGGTCTACGTCTTCCCGCGCGAGGACGTGGTGCTGCTCCCGGTCCCGAACACCACGGCGGAGATGCTGGCGCGCCATCTCGGGCTGCGGCTGAGGGACGAGCTGGCGCGGGTGGGCGCCACGAACGTGAGCGTGCTGCGGGTCGAGGTGGAGGAGAGCTTCGGTCAGGCGGCGCACTACCGCGAGGAGCTGCGTTGAGGGAACCGGAGCACGTCCGCGGACCCGGACGAACGCCACCGGTCGGGCTCGAGGTTGGGGGATGCGGGGCGGGGTCGACGCCCGATAGCGATCGTCTCCGGGGGGCGATGTGCAGGCGGCCTGGCAGCCGAGGCTCACGTCGCACCGCGTCGCCGGTCAGGACTCGTGCCACACCCGGCCCTGATGACCCCCTCGTGCAGCGCCGTGGCGACGAGGGCGCCGGCGCAGCCGAGCCCCGCGAGCGCACGCAGGTCGCGCGCGTCGCGGACGCCGCCGCCGGCAAGGAGCCGGACGTCCGGGAGGCGCTCGCGGATCCGGCCGAGCAGCTCGAGCGGCGGGCCGCCGCCGGCGCCGACGCGCGCCAGGTCGAGGACCAGGACGTCGCGGACGCCGGCACCGCGCGCCGCCCGCGCCAGCTCGAGCGGCTCGGCGCCGGCCAGACCGGGGCTCGCGGCCACGGGGCGGCCGGCACGGAGGTCGAGGCTGAAGACGGTGCGCTCGGCGCCGAGGGCGCGGACGATGGCGGCCAGCTCGTCGAAGCCGCCGAGCGTCTCGAGCCCGACAACGACGCGGGCCGCGCCGGCCTCCCGCAGCCGGTTCGCCGCCTCCGGCGTGCGCACGCCGGCATCCACCAGCAGCGCGAGACCCAGCGTGGCGAGGCGCTCCACGTCGGGGCGCGGGTCCGCGGTCCCGGCAATGGCGTCGAGGTGCGCCACGTAGAGCGACCGGCAGCCGAGGCGGTCGCGGAACGCGGCCGCGAGAGCGAGCGGATCCTCGCCGTCGCCGAGGATGCCGCGGACGACGGCGTAGCTCGCGCGGTCGCCGCCGCGGGCATGGACGGCGCGGCCGGCCTTCAGGTCCAGCACGGGGATGACGTCCATTGCGGATCCTGGTCCACGAGTTCGTGAGCGGCGGCGGCTTCGGCGCCCGCCCGGTCCCCGCCTCGCTGGCGCGGGAAGGCGCGGCGATGCGCGCGGCGCTGCTGGCCGACCTGGCGGCGCTCCCCGGCCTCGAGCTGGCCGCCACGGCGGATGCGCGGCTCGGCGTGCGCACGCCGCCGGGCGTTCGCGTCCTGCCGCCGGCCGCGGGGGCGGACTTCCGCCGGCTCGTCGAGGATGCCGACGCGGTCTGGCTGGTGGCGCCGGAGACGCACGGCACGCTGGCGCGGCTCGCCGCAGTCGTCGAGCGCGCCGCGACGCGGCTCCTCGGGCCGGGCGCGGCGGCGATCCGCCGGGCGTCCGACAAACGGGCACTGGCGCGGCGGCTGGCGGCGGCGGGCGTGCCCGTGCCGGAGACGCGCGTGCTCGCGGACGCCGACTTCGCGGGCGCCGGCACGGAACGGCTTTCGAGCACGGGCACGGACGCGAAACGGCGGTCTAGCACGGGCATGGATGCGGACGCGAAACGGCTTTCGGGCGCCGGCACGGACGCCGAGGCGCTCGGCTACCCGGTCGTGGTGAAGCCCGCGCGCGGCGCCGGGTGCGACGGCGTCGGCCTGGCCCGCGACGCCGGCGAACTGCGCCGGGCGGTCGCGGCGGCGCGGCGCGCGGCGGGCGGCGGCGCGGTCCTGCTCCAGCGCTACGTCGCCGGCGTGGCCGCGAGCGTCTCGCTCGTCGGCGACGGCTGCCACGCCGTTCCGCTCGCGGTCAACGCGCAGCGCGTGCGCGCCGGGCTGCCGTTCCGGTACGCGGGCGGCGAGACGCCACTCCGCCACCCGCTGGCCTCCCGGGCCGCCGAGCGCGCGGTCGCCGCGTGCGCCGCGCTCCCGGGACTCCTCGGCTACGTCGGCGTCGACGTGGTGCTGACCGGGGAGGACGCCGTCGTGGTGGAGGTGAACCCGCGCCTCACGACGGCGTACCTCGGCCTCCGGCGCGCGCTCGGCGTGAACCCGGCGGAGATTGCGCTCGCGGCGTGCCTCGGAACGCTCCCGGAGGCGCCGCCGCGGGCGGTGCGCCGGGTCCGATTCACGGCCGGCGGCGCGGCGCGGGCGGCGGAGGTGCCGGCATGAGGCCCGAATCGTCCCCGATCCCGGGCCCGGTCCCGGTCCCGGTCCAGGAACCGGATCCGCGCACGGGTCACGCCGTCAACGCCGCGAGGATGCGCCCGTCCGGACGCCCTTGCGGCGTTCACGGCAATAATCGCCGCGATCCCCGCGAGCGTCTCCTCGAGGCCCGTGCGTGCGGGGTTCACGGCAGCGCTTCCCGCGCTCACGGCAGCGATTCCGGCCGGTACCCGGATACGGGAACGATCCTAGGGTGGGACATCGGCGGCGCGAACGTCAAGGCGGCGCGGCTGGCCGGGCCGGACCCGGCGAACGCCGTCGTGGTCGAGCGGCCGTTCGCGCTCTGGCGCGAGCCGGAGCGGCTCGCCGAGGTTCTCGCCGAGGTGGCCGCCGAGATGCTCGACGCCGGGGCCGGGGCGCTCCTCCCAGGCGCGGCCGCGGAGGTGGGCGCGGGCGCCGGCGCGCGCGGCGGTGTCGGCGCGGCGATCGAGCTCGGACCGGCGGCGGCGATGGCGATCACGATGACGGCGGAGCTGGCGGACTGCTTCGAGACGAAGCGCGCCGGCGTGCTCGCCGTTCTGGACGCGTTCTCGCAGGCTTTCCCCGCCACGCCCGCGTGGGTCTACGGCACCGACGGCCGCTTCCGCGCGCCGGCGGCGGCGCGGCGCGCGCCCGGGCGCGTGGCCGCCGCGAACTGGCTGGCCGCGGCGACGTGGGCGGCGCGCCGGCACCCGGACGCGCTGCTGCTCGACGTGGGGAGCACGACGACGGACGTCGTCCCGCTCGTCGCCGGGAGGGTGGCGGCGCGCGGGCGGACGGACACCGAGCGGCTCGCCGCCGGCGAGCTGGTCTACACCGGCGCGCTGCGCACGCCGGTCGCCGCGCTCGTGCGGCGGGTGCCGCTGCGGCGGGGGTGGTGCCGCGTGGCCGCGGAGCACTTCGCGATCGCCGCCGATGCGCACCGCTGGCTCGGGCGCATCGGGCCGGCGGAGTACACGTGCGAGACGCCGGACGCCCGCGGCACGAGCCGGCGCGAGTGCGCGCGGCGGCTGGCGCGCGTCGTCTGCGGCGACCTCGAGTCGGTGACCGCGGCGGAGGTGACGGCGATCGCGCGCCGCGTGGTGGAGGCGCAGCGCCGTCAGATCGGCGCCGCGATCCGGCAGGTGCTCGGCCGCCTGGGCGCGGCGGCGCCGCGCGTGGCTCTCGCGGCGGGGTGCGGGCACCGCCTGGCCGCGGAGGCGGCCCGCGACGCCGGGCTGGAGCCGATCGCGCTCGCGGAGGCGTGGGGAGCCGGCGGCGCGCTGGCCGCGCCGGCGCTCGCGGTGGCGTGCCTGCTCGCGGAGCGGTGGGCGGGGTGGCCGGCGCGGGACGACGAGCCGGCCTCGCACGCCGAGCCGGCCTCGCACGCCGAGCCGGCCTCGCACGCCGAGCCGGCGCGGGACGCCGAGCCGGCGTCGCACGCCGAGCCGGCGCGGGGCGACGGCGGATCCGAGCCCGGCCGGCACCCGCGCCCGGCCGGCGGCGCGCCGCCGGCGGGCGCGCCCGACCCATGACCCGCCCCCCACCGCCCGACGCCGTCCTCAAGCTGGGCGGCAG
>DASTKT010000072.1:0-12021 GCA_035715725.1 Longimicrobiales bacterium
GGCTCGCCTCTCGCGCGCTTCTTCTCGCGCGACCTCATCGGCCGCGCTCTTCGCCTTCCCTCGGAAGGCGCCGCCTCGAGAGGGCCGCCTCCGCCGCCCGCACGCTGCGCATCCTGTCGAGCCGCACGGGTCCCCTCCTCAACCGAGGGCAGGGCCTCACCGAAGGACGCTGCCCCGCCCCTGCCCGCAGTTGCACCCGCCGTGGGCCCGCGCTCGCGCCCGCCCCTGCCCCCACCCGCGGTACCCGCCCCCACCCGCCGTCGGACCCGAAGTGGTCCCCCCCTGCCCCCGCCCGCAGTCCGCGCCCCCGCCCGCCGTTGCACCCGCGGTTGCCTCGCGCCCCTGCCCGAAGTCATATCCGTTCCCGCAGCTCCGACCTCCTCGCCAACGCTTACCCCGCCGGCGACCTACGGCCGCGCCGGAGGCCCGGGCGGGCGTCCAGCCTCCGCCCGCGCGGCGCGCAGCGCCCGCCACCGCTCCGCCCCAACGGCGACAGCCTCCGCCGCCGCAAGCCCGCCACCCGCCGCACGACGACATTGCCAAGCGCCGACGTGCCATGCATGTTCAAGGCTCCCCCACGATTCCTGGCGGCGATGCACCGGAGCTCGGCGCCCATGAAGACGGTCCCGTTCGCGATCGACGTCCGGGTCCCGCAGCGCTGCATCGAGGTGGCTGCGGAAGGCGACGTGTCGCAGGAGGATCGCCTCACGGCGATCGAGGAGGTCTGCGACCTCCTCCGCGAAAACCGCGACTTCGCCGTCCTCGTCGACCTCCGCGCCTGCCCGCGCACGCCCACGACCGCCGAGACCTACGCGGTCGTCAGCGCCCTCGTCGCCCGCGCCCCGTTCCTCTCCGGCGGCGCTGCGCTCCTCGTCCGGCCGGGACCACCCCACGGAATGGCGTGCCTGGAGCAGCTCCTCGTCCGCCAGGCGGGCGTCTCGATCGGTGTGTTCACGGATCGGGCCGAGGCCGAGCGCTGGCTGGCCACCGACCCCCACCCCGTGGCCCCGGCGCCGCGATAGTTGACGCTCGCGGCGTCGCGTGCTAGTCTGCTCCTAATCATCTGATGACTTGATAACTGAAGCGCCCGCCGCCGCGGTCGCCGCGGAACGGGCGGGCGCCGACGTGGAGACACCATGACGCCGAGCACATTCGAGCTGGCCGGACGGGTGGCCGTGGTGACGGGCGGCTACGGCGTCCTGGGCGGGAGCATGGCAGCGGGGCTGGCGGCGGCGGGCGCGCGGGTGGCGGTGCTGGGGAGGCGGCGGGAGGCGGCGGAGGCGAAGGCGGCGGAGCTGCGGCGGGACGGCGGGGAGGCGCTGGCGCTGGTGGCGGACGTGCTGGAGCCGACGCAGGTGGAGGCGGCGCGCGAGGAGGTGATTCGGACGTGGGGCCGGGTGGACATCCTGCTGAACGCGGCGGGCGGGAACGTGACGCGGGCGCGGAACGACGACCGGAGCGTGTTCGAGGTGCCGCCGGACGCGTTCGACGAGGTGCTCCGGCTGAACCTGCACGGGACGGTGGTGCCGTCGCTGACGTTCGGGGAGGCGATGGCGCGGCAGCGCTCGGGCTCGATCGTGAACATCTCGTCGATGGCGGCGATCCAGGCGATCAGCGGGGTGCTGGGCTATTCGGTGGCGAAGGCGGGGATCGAGGGGCTGACGCGCTGGCTGGCGGTGGAGCTGGCGCGGAAGCACGGGGACGGGATCCGGGTGAACGCGATCGCGCCGGGCTTCTTCGTGGCGGAGCAGAACCGGGGGGTGCTGATCCAGCCGGACGGCAGCCTGACGGAGCGGGCGCGGACGATCGTGGGGCGGACGCCGATGGGGCGGTTCGGCCGGCCGGAGGAGCTGATCGGGCCGGTGGTGTGGCTGTGCAGCGACGCGGCGTCGTTCGTGACGGGGGTGGTGGTGCCGGTGGACGGCGGCTTCAGTGCGTTCAGCGGTGTCTGAGGGGCGGGCGCGACGGCGCCGGCTGCTTTGGCGCGCGGGGGTGGGCGCATGCACGTGACGTTCCGCTGGTACGGCCCGCGGGATCCGGTCCCGCTCGCCCACATCCGCCAGATCCCGGGCGTGGAGGGCGTCGTCAGCGCGCTCCACGACGTGCCCGTGGGCGTGGCGTGGCCGAAGGACGCGCTGGCGCGGCTGGCGGAGCGGATCGACGCCGCGGGGCTGCGCTTCGCGGTCGTCGAGAGCATCCCGGTGCACGAGGACGTCAAGCTCGGCCGCCCGGAGCGCGACCGCTGGATCGACGCCTGGTGCGAGAGCGTCCGGGTCATGGGCGAGGTCGGCATCCCGGTGCTGTGCTACAACTTCATGCCCATCTTCGACTGGACGCGGACGGAGCTGGAGCTGCGGTTGGAGGACGGCTCGACGGCGCTGGCGTACGACGACGCCGCGCTGGCGGGGATCGACCTCTCGCGCGGGACCGGAGACCTGCCGGGCTGGGGCGCGGCGTACGACGCCGCGACGCTGGGGGCGCTGCTCGCGGCGTACCGCGGCGTCGACGCGGAGCGGCTCTGGGAGAACCTGGCGTATTTCCTCGAGCGGGTCGTGCCCGCGGCCGAGGCGGCCGGCGTCCGGCTGGCCATCCACCCGGACGACCCGCCGTGGCCGATCTTCGGCCTCCCGCGGATCGTCACGGACGGGCCGGCGCTCGAGCGGCTCGCGCGGCTCGTGGACAGCCCCGCCAACGGCGTGACGTTCTGCACCGGATCGCTCGGCGCCTCGCCGGCCAACGACCTCCCCGCGATGATCCGCCGCCTCGGCGACCGCATCCACTTCGCCCACTGCCGCAACATCCGCGTGACGGGCGAGCGGCGCTTCCACGAGACCGCGCACCCGTCGCGCTGCGGCGACGTGGACATGCTCGCGGTGCTGCGCGCGCTGCGCGACGTCGGCTTCGCCGGCCCGATGCGCCCCGACCACGGCCGCATGATCTGGGGCGAAGCGGGCCGCCCGGGCTACGGTCTCCACGACCGGGCGCTGGGCGCGATGTACCTGCTGGGGGTGTGGGAGGGGTTGGGGTAAGCCGCGCATCACCCGACGGAAGGAAACGCGAATGGCTCACGACGAGGTGCGGGAGGCCGGGGCCGCGATCCCCGACGCGAGGGTCGACTCCGCCGCCGGCGCCCGGGCCCTGGCCGGGGACGCGCGGGCCGCGGCGTCTCCGCGCGAGCGACGCCTCGGCTACCGCTGGACGATCTGCGCGCTGCTCTTCGCGGCCACCACGATCAACTACGTCGACCGCCAGGTCCTCGGCATCCTCGCGCCCACGCTCCAGCGCGACATCGGCTGGTCCGAGGTGCAGTACGGCGCCATCGTCTCCTGGTTCAGCCTCGCCTACGGCATCGGCCTCCTCGTCATGGGCCGCGTCATGGACTGGATCGGCGCGCGCCGCGGCTTCGCCACCGCGCTCGTCGTCTGGAGCCTGGCCGCCATGGGCCACGCGCTCGCCCGCACCGTCGGCGGCTTCTCGATCGCCCGCGCCGTGCTCGGCCTCGGCGAGTCCGGCAATTTCCCCGCCGCCCTCAAGACCGTCGCCGAGTGGTTCCCCAGGAAGGAGCGCGCCCTCGCCACCGGCCTCTTCAACGCCGGGAGCAACGTCGGCGCCATCCTCGCCCCGCTCGCCGTGCCCTGGATCGCGCTCACCTGGGGGTGGCGCTGGGCCTTCATCGCCACCGGCGCGATCGGCTTCCTCTGGCTCGTCTTCTGGCTGGCCCTCTACCGCGAGCCGGAGCAGCACCGCGGCGTCTCCGCGCGGGAGCTCGCCTTCATCCGCAGCGACCCCGCCGAGCCCGCCACCCCGATCCCGTGGCGGAGCCTGCTCCGCCACCGCCAGACGTGGGCCTTCGTGCTCGGCAAGTCCATGACCGACCCGGTCTGGCTCTTCTACCTCTTCTGGCTCCCGAAATTCCTCGACTCCCGCTGGGGCGTGCAGCTCTCCGCCCTCGCCGCGCCGCTCATCGTCATCTACGTCGTCGCCGACTTCGGCTCCGTCGCCGGCGGCTGGATGTCCAGCGCCCTCATCTCGCGCGGCTGGAGCGTCAACCGCGGCCGCAAGACCGCCATGCTCGCGGCCGCCCTGCTCATCGTCCCCACCGCCCTCGCCCCCGAGGCCGGGAGCCTCTGGGTCGCCGTCGCCGCCGTCAGCGTCGCCGCCGCCGCCCACCAGTGGTGGTCCGCCAACCTCTTCACCACCGTGAGCGACATGTTTCCCCGCCGCGCCGTCGCTTCCGTGGCCGGCATCGGCGGCTTCTGCGGCGCCGTGAGCGCCATGCTCTTCCAGCGCGCCACCGGCCGCATCCTGGAGAGCACGGGGAGCAACTACGCCATCATCTTCGCGATCTGCGGTGGGATGTACATCGGGGCGTGGGTCGTCATCCACCTGCTCGTCCCGCGCATGGAGCCCGCGCGCGTGGACGGCGCGTAGGTGGCACGACACAGAAGCAAACAGACTCCGGACCCGGGCCCGCAGGCCTCCACGCCCCGGTCCCGTCCGCGGCTTCCGTGAGGCGGATGAACGCGGGGCGGCGGATCCCGCCGGAGGCGGCGTCCCCGGCCTCGGCTCCCGGTGCTCGAATCCTTGACACTCGCGGTGCCGGCTCATAGCTTGCCCGCAGAGATAAGATGAATTTATGTCTTGCGGTCCCCCCGCCCCGCCGGCCGGTGCCGGGCGAGGGGGGCCGGACCGGCGCCCGGCGATGCCGGCCCGGCGCAGGACACCCCGCCCCGACGCGGATCCGAAGAGAGTCGCTCGCGAGATGAAGATCATCGACATCCGGGCCACGCCCGTCACCGTGCCCCTGGCGGCGCCGCTGCGGCACGCGAACGGCTGCCACTGGGGCCGGTTCGTTCGCACGATCGTGGAGGTCGAGACGGACGATGGGCTGATCGGGCTGGGGGAGATGGGGGGCGGCGGCGAGAGCGCGGTCGCTGCGTTCCACGGGCTGAAGCCGTACCTGGTGGGGCGGGACCCGACGCGGCTGGAGGAGCTGCGCTTCCTGATCGCGAACCCGACGGCGTCGCTGTACAACAACCGGACGCAGGTGCTGGCGGCGCTGGAGTTCGCGTGCCTGGACATCCTGGGGCAGAAGTGGGGCGTGCCGGTGTGCGACATCCTGGGCGGCCGGCTGCGTGACGAGGTTCCGTTCGCGTCGTACCTGTTCTTCCGGTATCCGTGCGAGGCGGACGGTTCGGGGGAGGTGCGCACGGTGGAGCAGCTCGTGGCGGAGGCGCGGTCGCTGAAGGAGCGGTACGGCTTCACGACGCACAAGCTGAAGGGCGGGGTCTTTCCGCCGGAGTACGAGCTGGAGTGCTACCGGGCGGTGGCGGAGTCGCTGCCGGGGGACCGCTTCCGCTTCGATCCGAACGGGGTCTGGTCGGTGGAGCAGGCGATCTGGTTCGGGCGGCGGATCGAGGACCTGCAGAACGACTACCTGGAGGACCCGGTCTTCGGGATGCACGGGATGCGGCGGGCGCGGGAGAAGCTGCGGATGCCGCTGGCGACGAACACGGTGGTGGTGGGCTTCGAGCAGCTCGCGGCGAACGTGCTGGAGACGGCGGTCGACGTGATCCTGCTGGACACGACGTTCTGGGGCGGGATCCGGCCGTGCGTGAAGGCGGCGGGGATCTGCGAGGCGTTCCAGCTCGGGGTGGCGGTGCACTCGTCGGGGGAGCTGGGGATCCAGCTCGCGACGATGCTGCACCTGGGGGCGGTGGTGCCGAACCTGACGTTCGCGGCGGACGCGCACTACCACCACCTGGTGGACGACGTGATCCAGGGCGGGAAGCTGCCGTACTGCCATGGCTCGATCGCGGTGCCGACGGGGCCGGGGCTGGGCGTGAAGCTGGATCGGGACCGGCTGGCGGCGTACCACGAGCTGTTCCTGCGGCTGGGGACGTACCCGTACGACCAGGACCCGCTGCGGCCGGGGTGGACGCCGCTGCTGCCGAACGCGCGCTGGGCCGATCCGATGGACGCGCGGGTCCCCGAGATCCCGCGGTGAGGCGGATCTTCCTCCTGCTGTGCGCGCTGCTGGCGTGGGCCGCCCCGGCGCTCGGCGCCGAGGACGGCTACGATCTCTGGCTGCGCTACCCGCTGGTGTCGGACGCGGCGCGGCTGCGGGAGTACCGCGCGGCGCTCTCCGCGCTGGTGATCGAAGGCGACTCGCCGACGCTCCGCGCCGCGGGCGACGAGCTTTCGCGGGGTCTGAAGGGCCTGCTCGGGGTCGCGATCCCTCGTGTGGGCCGGGTGGAGCGCGACGGCGCGATCGTCGCCGGGACGCCGGCCGGCTCGCGGCTGATCGCGTCGCTCCCGCTGGCGGCCGAGCTGCGGCGCGTCGGCGCGGACGGCTACCTCGTCCGGGCGACGAGGCTGGGCGGCCGGCGCGTCGTCGTGATCGCCGCGAACCGGGACGTGGGCGTGCTCTACGGCGCGTTCGCGCTGCTGCGCCAGCTCCAGACGCAGCGTCCGCTCCGGGACCTCGCCCTCGACGGCGCGCCGCGCATCCAGCTCCGGCTGCTCGACCACTGGGACAACCTGGACCGCACCGTCGAGCGCGGCTACGCGGGCGCCTCGCTCTGGGAGTGGGACAGCCTGCCCGGCCGGGTCTCCCCCCGCTACCGCGACTACGCCCGCGCGAACGCCTCGATCGGCATCAACGGCGCGGTGCTCACGAACGTCAACGCGAACGCGCGGGTGCTCACGCCGGAGTACCTGGCGAAGGTGGCGGCGCTGGCGGGCGTGTTCCGGCCGTACGGCATCCGCGTCTACCTCACGGCGCGCTTCAGCGCGCCGCTCGAGATCGGCGGGCTGAAGACGGCGGACCCGCTGGACCCGGCCGTGCGGGCGTGGTGGCGGCGCAAGGCGGACGAGATCTACCGCTTCGTGCCGGACTTCGGCGGCTTCCTGGTGAAGGCGAACTCGGAGGGGCAGCCGGGGCCGCAGGACTACCACCGCACGCACGCGGACGGCGCGAACATGCTGGCGGACGCGGTGGCGCCGCACGGCGGCGTCGTCATGTGGCGCGCGTTCGTCTACAGCGCGGCGGTGCCGGCGGACCGGGTGAAGCAGGCGTACGACGAGTTCAAGCCGCTGGACGGCGCGTTCCGGCCGAACGTGTTCGTGCAGGTGAAGAACGGGCCGCTCGACTTCCAGCCGCGCGAGCCGTTCCACCCGCTGTTCGGCGCCATGCCGCGGACTCCTTTGATGATGGAGCTGCAGATCACGAAGGAGTACCTGGGGATGGCGACGCACCTGGTGTACCTGGCGCCGCTGTGGCAGGAGGTGCTGGCGGCGGACACGTATGCGCGGGGCGCGGGCTCGACCGTGGCGAAGGTGATCGACGGCTCGCTGCACGGCTACGCGCGGACCGGGATCGCGGGCGTGGCGAACGTCGGCAGCGACCGGGACTGGACGGGCTCGCACTTCAACCAGGCGAACTGGTATGCGTTCGGCCGGCTGGCCTGGGACCCGACGCTCTCGGCCGCCGCGGTCGCCGACGAGTGGATCCGGATGACGTTCACGAACGACCCGGCATTCGTCGGACCGGTGAAGGCCATGATGCTGGCCTCGCGGGAGGCGGCGGTGAACTACATGACGCCGCTCGGGCTCGCGCACCTGATGGCGACGGGGCACCACTACGGTCCCGGCGCGTGGGCGGACGGGGGGCGGCCCGACTGGACGCCATCCTACTACCACCGGGCGGACACGCTCGGCCTCGGCTTCGACCGCAGCGCGACGGGGAGCGACGCCGTCGCCCAGTACTTCCCGCCGGTGCGCGACCGCTTCGCGGGCCGGGAGAGTGTCCCGGACTCGCTCCTCCTCTGGTTCCACCACGTGGGCTGGAGCGAGCGGCTGCGCTCGGGGCGGACGCTCTGGGAGGAGCTGGTGCACCGCTACTCGAGCGGCGTCGACACGGTGCGCTGGATGCGGCGGAGCTGGGACGGGCTGGAGGGCCGGATCGACCCGCAGCGCTTCCGCGAGGTCCGGCGCGACCTGGCGATCCAGGAGCGGGAGGCGAAGTGGTGGCGCGACGCCTCGATCCTCTACTTCCAGACGTTCTCGCGCATGCCGATCCCGGCGGGGTACGAGCCGCCCGCCCACACGCTCGACTACTACATGCGTCTCACCTGTCCGGCCGATCCGCGCCGGCCGTCGTGCGACGTGATCTAGCGATCCGATCTCCGCCCTCCACCGGGGCGGGCGCATCTTCGACCCACGAGCCCGGAAGGCTGGCCATGAACCGCACGCCCGCGCAGGATGCCTACACTCCCCGCCCGGAGCACCACTTCACGTTCGGGCTGTGGACCGTCGGGAACCCGGGGCGCGACCCGTTCGGCGAGCCGGTCCGCGCCCCCATCCCGCCGGCGCGCATCGTCCAGAAGCTGGCGGAGCTGGGCGCCTACGGCGTGAACCTGCACGACGAGGACCTGGTGCCGCGGGACGCCTCCGCCGCCGAGCGCGACCGCATCGTGCGGGAGTTCCGGGCGGTGCTCGCCGACACCGGGATGAAGGTGCCGATGGCGACGACGAACCTCTTCTCCGACCCGGCGTTCCGCGACGGCGCGTTCACGAGCAACGACGCGCGCGTCCGCGCGTACGCGCTGCAGAAGACGATGCGGTCGATGGATCTGGGCGTGGAGCTGGGGGCCCGGACCTACGTGTTCTGGGGCGGGCGCGAGGGCGTGGAGACGAACGCCGCGAAGGACGCCCGGACCGCGCTCGGCTGGTACCGGGACGCGCTGAACTTCCTCTGCGAGTATGCGCGCTCCCAGGGCTACGACCTGAAGTTCGCGCTCGAGCCGAAGCCGAACGAGCCCCGCGGCGACATCTTCCTGCCGACGATCGGTCACATGCTCGCGTTCATCCACACGCTCGACCACCCCGAGATGGTGGGGCTGAACCCCGAGGTCGCGCACGACACGATGGCAGGGCTCGACTTCGCGCACGGCGTGGCGCAGGCGCTGGACGCGGGGAAGCTGTTCCACCTCGACCTGAACGACCAGAAGCCCGGCCGCTTCGACCAGGACCTGCGCTTCGGCAGCGACAACCCGAAGGCGGCGTTCTTCCTGGTGAAGCTCGTCGAGGACGCGGGGTGGAGCGGGATGCGGCACTTCGACAGCCACGCCTACCGCACCGAGGACGAGGAGGGCGTCTGGGACTTCGCGCTCGGCAGCATGCGCACGTACCTGATCCTGAAGGAGAAGGCGGCGCGCTTCGATGCCGACCCGGAGATCCGGCAGCTCCTGGCCGCGCTGCGCGCGCGCGGCGGCACGCCGGGCGAGCGCACGGCGTTCACGCCGGAGCGCGCCCGCGAGCTGAAGGAGCAGGCGTTCGATCTGCCGGCCATCCGGCGCCAGGGCTACGCCTACGAGCGCCTCGACCAGCTCACCATGGAGATCCTGCTGGGGGTGCGGTAGTCGTGGCGGAGCCGCTCTTCCTCGGCCTGGACGTCGGCACGAGCGGCGTCAAGGCGATCCTCGTGAGCGCGACCGGGGACGTGGTGGCCGCCGCCACCACGCCGCTCCGCCTGGCGACGCCGCGTCCCGGCTGGGCGGAGCAGGACCCCGGCGAGTGGTGGGACGCCAGCGTCGCTTCGATCCGGGAGGTGCTGGCCGCGCGGCCGGGCGCGCGCGTGGCCGCCGCCGGCATCTCCGGGCAGATGCACTCGTCCGTCTTCCTCGACGCGGCCGGCGAGGTGATCCGCCCCGCGCTGCTCTGGTGCGACGGCCGGACCACGGCCGAATGCCGCGAGATCACGGAGCGCGCCGGCGGAGAGGACCGGCTCCGCGACTGGGCGAGCAACCCCGCGCTGGAAGGGTTCACGCTCCCGAAGGTGCTCTGGCTGCGGAACCACGAGCCGGCCGCGTTCGCGCGCCTCTCCACGGTGCTCCTGGCCAAGGACTACATCCGCTTCCGGCTGACGCGCGCCATCGCCACGGAGCCGTCGGACGCCTCCGGCACGCTCATGTACGACGTCGCCCGGCGGCGCTGGAGCGCGGAGCTCATGGAGGCCGTCGCGCTGCCGCTCTCGCTCCTGCCGGAGGTCGGCGGCTCCGCGGAGCCGCTCGGCGGTGTCAGCGCCGAGGCGGCCGCGCTCACCGGGCTGGCGGCGGGGACGCCCGTGGTCGGCGGCGGCGCGGACAACGCCTGCGGCGCCGCGGGCGTCGGCGTGCTCACGCCGGGCGAGGCGGTGGCGAGCTGGGGGACGTCGGGGACGGTGCTCGCGCCGATGGCCGAGCCGCGCGTCGATCCCGGGCTCCGCGCCCACACGTTCTGCCACGTCGTGCCGGACGTCTGGTACCTGATGGGGGTGATCCTCTCGGCCGGCGGCGCGTTCACGTGGTACCGCGACCAGCTCGCCCGGGAGCTGGCCGGCTCGCCGCGCGCCGACGCGCTCCTGGACGACGAGGCGCAGAGCGTCCCGGCGGGCGCGGACGGCGTCACGTTCCTGCCGTACCTCCAGGGCGAGCGCACGCCGCACCGGGACGCCTCCATGCGCGGCGCGTTCCTCGGCCTCAGCCTCGCGCACTCGCGCGCGCACCTGACCCGCGCCGTGCTCGAGGGCGTGTGCTTCGCGATGCGGGACTCGCTGTCGATCCTGCGGGAGCTCGGGCTGTCCCCGGACCACCTGCTGCTGACCGGCGGCGGCGCGCGCAGCCCGTTCGTGCGCCGGCTCCAGGCGGAGGTCTATGGGCTGCCGGTGAGCACCGTCAACCGCGAGGAGGGGCCGGCCTACGGCGCCGCGCTGCTGGCCGCCGTCGGCGCCGGCGCGTTCCCCGACCCGGCGGCCGCCGCGCGGGCCACGCTCGTCCGCGCGGCGCCCGAGCCGCCGGACCCGCGGGCCCGCCGCGAGTACGACACTCTGTATCTCCGCTTCCGCGCGAGCTATCCTGCGGCACACCCGGTCGCGACTCCGGTCGCGGCCGCCCCGGACCCCGCGGCCGGCTGAGCCGTCGCGGCCACCCCGTCGAACGCCGCATGCGCGCCATCGCCCGAAAGATCCTCGGCTCGCAGGAAGCCGGGCTCGTCCTCGTGGTGGCCCTGGTCACCCTCACGCTGACGCTGCTCGCCGGCTCCCACGTGGACCGGCGCACGGGCGAGCTCGTCAACAACTTCTGGAACTCGAACACGCTCATCCAGACGGCCACGGACGCCAGCTTCTTCGCCGTCATGGCGATCGGGGCGACGGTCGTGATCATCTCCGGGGGGATCGACCTCTCCGTCGGCTCGATCTACGCGCTCGCCGGCGTCGCCATGGCGCTCCTGCTGCGCGCCGCCGGCCCGATGGGCGCCGTCCCCACGATCCTGCTCGGCCTCGCCATCTCCGCCGGCGTGGGGCTGCTGTGCGGGCTGCTGAACGGCGCGCTCGTCGTCGGGCTGCGCGTGCACCCGTTCATCATCACGCTCGGCACCATGTGGATGCTGCGCGGCATCGCGTTCGTCGCGAGCCGGGCGGAGAGCATCCTGGTGCCGCAGCCGCTCACGGGGCTGGCGAAGGCGTCGCTCGGGCTGGGCGGCGGCCTCTACCCGGTGCCGATGCTCGTGATGCTGGCCGTCGCCGTGGTGGGCACGCTGTACCTGACCCGGACCGTCATGGGCCGGCACGTCTTCGCGTTCGGCGGGAGCCTGGAGGCGAGCCGCTTCGCGGGGCTCGCGCTGAACCGCATCCAGATCGGCGTCTTCGTGGTCTCGGGGCTGACGGCCGGGCTGGCGGCGTTCCTCGGCGCGAGCTTCTACGGCTCCGCCTCCTCCGGCGACGCGCAGGGTTACGAGCTCTACGTCATCGCCGCGGCCGTGGTGGGCGGCGCCAGCCTGATCGGCGGGAAGGGCAGCTCCGTCGGCGCCATGTTCGGCGCGCTCCTCATCGTGCTCATCCGCCAGTCGATCCGGACGCTGCACCTCGACCAGAACTACGAGTGGATCGTCATCGGCTGCGCGATCATCGTCGCCGTGGTGGTGGACCAGTGGAGCACGCGCGTGACCGCGCGGCGGCTGAGCCGGACCGCCGAGCTCTCC
>DASTKT010000073.1:0-19500 GCA_035715725.1 Longimicrobiales bacterium
GCCCGGCTCGCGGTCGAGCGCCAGGAACGTGTCGCGCAGCTCCTCGTAGACCGCGAACGTGAGCGCGTTCAGCCGCGCCGGGCGGTCCAGCGTGATCGTGGCGACGCCGGTCTGGGCATCGTGCTCGTAGCGGAAGGTGGAGGGATTGATCGGCATCTTTTCCTCGCGAAGGTTCACGCCCGCTTGCGCTCGCGCGCCCGGTTGCGCGCCCGATCCGTTTGCTCGGCCGTGCCGCGAGGCAGAGGAACCGCCGGGAGCGGGCGCGAGAGCGCAAGCGCAAGCGGGGACAGTGCCGCTAGATAACCGCCGTCGCCTCCAGCTCCACGACCGCGCCCTCGTCCACGAGCCCCGCCACCTCGACCAGCGTCATGGCAGGGTAATGGCGCCCCATGTGCCGCCGCCAGGCCTCGCCCAGCGCTCCGAGGGACGCGCGGTACTGCGGGAGGTCCGTGACGTACGCGGTCATGCGCCCGATCGATTCCGGGCCCCCGCCCGCCTGCCGTACCACGGCGAGCACGTTCTCCAGCGCCCGCTCCCATTGGGCGACGAAGCCGCCGGCCACGATCCGGCCGTCCGCGCCCCGCGCCGTCTGGCCCGCCACGAACAGCAGCCGCCCGCCCGCGGGCGCCAGCATCCCGTTCGTCCACCCCTTCGGCGCGCCCAGCGACTCCGGGTTGATCGCCTCGAAGCTCACGAGAGCAGCCCTCCGCCGTCGATCACGAGCGCCTGCCCGTTGATCCCCCGCGCCGCCTCGCCGCACAGGTAGACCACCGCCGACGCCACCTCCTCCGGTGTGACCAGCCGCTTCTGAGGCGACGTCGCCAGCAGCGCCTCCAGTGCCTTCTCCTCGCTCATCCCCGTGCGCTTCACGATCCGCGCGACCGACTGCCGCGTCATCTCCGTGTCCGCGTACCCGGGGCAGACGGCGTTCGCCGTCACGCCCGCGGCCGCCGACTCCGCCGCCGTGCACCGCGTCAGCCCGATCACCGCGTGCTTCGACGCCGCGTACGCGCCGACGTAGCGCGCGCCGTGCAGCCCCGCCGTGGATGCGACGTTCACCACGCGCCCCCACTTCCGCTCCAGCATCCCCGGCAGGAACGCGCGCGTGCACAGGAACGTGCCGGTCGCGTTCACGGCGAGCACCCGCGTCCACTCCTCCACCGACGTGCGGTGCACCGCGCCCGCCGTCGCGATCCCCGCGTTGTTGACCAGGATGTCGACGCGCCCGAGGTGTTCGTTGGCGGCGCGGCCGAGGGCGTCCACCGAGCTCGGGTCGGCGACGTCGCACACGACCGCCGCGGCCCGCCCGCCCGCCTCGCGGATCGACGCCGCGACCGCCTCCACCCGCGCCTGCGTCGTCGACGCGAGCAGCAGGCTCGCGCCCTCGCTCGCCAATGCCCGGGCGATCGCCTCGCCGATCCCGCGGCTGGCGCCCGTCACGACGGCGGTCCGGCCCGATAGACTCATGGCCCCTCCCGAGGCAGGGTGGTTCCCGCTTGCGCGCTTGCGCGCCCGCTTGCGCGCCCGGCTGTTCGGTGGAGCGGGAGAGTGGAAGAGTGGGGGATGGCCGTTTCCCCCGCTCCTCCGCTCGCCGGCTCCGAAGCAAGGCCGGGCGCGCAAGCGGGCGCGGGCGCGCAAGCGGGAACGGCTCTCGCGCCCGCTCCGTGGCCGCTCCCGTTCCGCCACTCGCCCGCTCCCCCACTCCGCCGCATGCTATCCCACGATAGCGCCTCTTCGGCGCGGCGGCACCGGGTCGGTCAATCGGCCGGGCGGAGAAGCTCGAACACGAGGTAATACGGCACCCGCGCCGCATCCTCCAGGTCCGGCCGCGCGCGCAGCGCCGCGTCGCTCGGACGCGGCTCGCGCAGCGCACGCACCCGGAAGCCGGCGGCGATGATCCAGCCGAACCAGTCCTCCAGCGTCGCGTGCACCGCCGGGGTCGTGAAGTCGTACGCCCAGCCGTGCCACGCGTACTCCAGCGGTCCGCGCTCGAAGTACCGATCGATGCACAGCCAGCGCTTCCGCCCCGCCTCGTCCCGCTCCCACCTCCGGAAGACCGTGTCGGTGCACGGGTGCGTGATCGACGCGACGAACCGGCCCGACGGCCGCAGCACCAAGCGGACCGCCCGCAGCGCGCCCGCCGGATCGGGCATGTCCTGCAGCGCGAGGCACGACGTCGCCAGGTCGAACGACGCGGCGGGGAAGCGGTCCGCGATCCCGGCCGCATCGCCGATGTGGTACTCGATCCCGAGCGGCGCCCCCGCCTCGTCGCGCCGGGCGTGCTCGATCATACGCGGCGAGATGTCGAGCGCGACGACCCGCGCGCCCCGCCGCGCCATCTCGCGCGCGAAGTAGCCGCTGCCGCAGCCGACGTCGAGCACGTCGAGCCCCTCGACCACCCCGCACGCCGCGACCTGGGCCGGCCCCAGGAACTCGTACCGGTAGTAGTCGCGCCCCGACTCCTGACCGTGCGCGTACGCGTCCGCCGCGCGGTCCCAGGCCGCGCGCACGGACGCGGCGTCCAGGCTCGTGGCTCGCTCCGACATGTCCCCTCCCCGGGATGCTGGAGGTGGGTGACCCCGTCCGCCGGCGGCGCCGTTCGGCGACGTAGTCCGCGAGAGGCGACCGGGGCCGCCCGGCCCCGGTCGCCTCTCGCGGATGCCGGTGGCAACGCGGACGGCCGGGCCAGGCCCCGCCTCGCAGACACGCCCCGGCGGGCGCTGGTTCCGGCGCGCCGGCTCAGCGGTCGCGCTCCGTGGGCACGGGGACGGGACCGGGCACGGGCACGGGCACGGGAACGGGCACGGGCACGGGAACGGGCACGGGAACGGGCACGGGCACGGTGGCGGCCGCCGTCGGGCCCGATCCGCCCGACGTTCGCGCACTCAACCCGCCAAGCGCCGGCCGCGGATGCACGGTTGGCAGATTCTGTACGTCTGGCGCACCGAATCCGCCACGCGCATCCCCGCCTCGAGCGCGGCTGGCGGAATGTGTTCGTATACCGCACCCAATCCGCCATCCGCCACGCGCGCCCCGGCGTGTGGCGGATTCAGTGTGTCGGACGCCGAACCGCGGACGCCCAACCGCGGACGGCGAACCGCGGACGGCGAACCGCGGACGCGAGGCGAGCGGACGAGCACACGAGCGGGCGAGCCGACGGACGGACGAGCGGCACCATGCGCCGCCCGGCCGATCCATTGCCGATCCCGGCCCTGCGCCGTTCGGTGACGGATCGGATTCCGGACCAGGACCGGGATCGGGACCGGGAACGCCTCACCCGGATCCGGTGCTACTCCGCCCGCAGCGCCGCCATCGGCTCGATCCGCGCCGCGCGGCGGGCGGCGAGGAGCGCGGCGAGCGCGGCCGTGAGGAGGAACGCGCCGCTCGCGGCGGCCAGCACGAGCGGATCCCGCCCGCTCGTGCCGACCAGGTACCAGCTCCGGCCGCCGTGGTAGAAGACGCGGTCGAGCGCGCCCTGCGCCGCGACCGTGCATGCCAGCCCGACGACGATCCCGGCCACGGCAATGCCCGCGCCCTCCGCCATGACCCGGGCTATGACGTGAACCGGCCGCGCGCCGAGCGCGATGCGTACCCCCAGCTCCCGCGTGCGACGGCTCACCGCGTCCGCGACGATGCCGAAGACGCCGAGCAGCGCGAGGAGGCCGCCGGCGCCGGCGAAGACGCCGAGCAGGCGGGCGCTGAACGCGAGCCGCCCGCCGGTCATCCGCTCGCCGAGCTGGAACGAGAGGAGCGTCCCGATCCAGTCCACCGGCACGTCCGGCGCCACGCCCGCCACCGCCTCGCGCAGGACGGGCACGACGCGGTCGGGGTCGCCGGCGGCCCGCGCGCCGACGACGATGCCCCGGCAGCCGAGGCACCGCTCCGCCCACCCCTCGATCTCGCCGCTCTGCGCGAGCGGGCGGAAGATGAGCGGGAAGATGTGGCCGACTCCGGCCTGCTGGCGCCCGCCCTCGTCGATCGTCTGCTCCACGCGGGCGACGCCGACCACCGTCAGCCACGGCGCGGTCGAGCCGGCGCCGCCCAGCCGCAGCCGCTTCCCCACCGGGTCCTCGCCCGGCCACCAGCGCCGCGCCGCCTGCTCCGAGACCACGACGACGCCCGGCGCGCTGGCGCCGTCCGCCGGCGAGAAGCCGCGCCCGCGCACGATCGGGATGCCGATCGTGGCGAAGTAGTCCGGGCTGACCTCGAAGAGGCCGAGCGGCATGCTCCACATTTCGGTCGGCACCGGGCGGCCCTCGAGTGCGAACACCGTCTCGATGCGCCGCCCGTACTCCCACATGCGCTTGCGCCAGAGCGCGGCGGCGGCGACCTCGGGGCGCCCGCGCAGCCGCTCGAGCACCGCGTCGCCCAGGATGCGCTGCTGCTCGCTCGCGGCGTGGGGCGTCGACCTGTACTTCATCGTGGCGAGGACGACACGGTCCGCGTCGTATCCGACGTCGAGCCGCCGCAGGTTCAGGTACGAGCGCGCGAGGACGCCGGCCCCGCCGAGCAGGACGAGCGCGAGCGCGACCTGCGCCGCGATCAGCGCGTTGCGCTCGAGCCGCTGCCGCCGGCTCCCGGCGAGCGAGGCCGCGCCCTCCTGCAACGCGCCGCGCACCTCGAGGCGGCGCAACTGCCCGAGCGGCGCGACGCCGACCACGACGCCGACCAGGACCGCGAGCGCGGCCGCGACCGCCAGCGCGCGGGCGTCGATCGTGATCGTCGCCGCGACCTCGGGCGGGACGAAGCGGCCCGCCAGCGCCTTCCCCCAGACCGCGAGCACCGCGCCGAGAGCGCCGCCCGGGAGCGTGAGCGCGAGGCTCTCCACGACGAGTTGCCGCACGAGGTCGCGTCGCCTCGCACCGAGCGCCGCGCGCACGGCGAGGTCGCGGGCGCGGGACTGCGCGCGCACGAGGAAGAGGTTCGCCAGGTTGCCGATGGCGATCAGGAAGACGAGCGCGACGGCGCCGAGGAGCAGCCATAGCTCGGACGAGGAGATCCGCCGCGCCATCTCCGGGATCGAGTACGCCGTCGCGCTCCGCGGCTCGCGCCCGGCCGAGTCCGCGAGCGCGCTCGTGCGCGCGAGCTGGCGCAGCTCGGCCTTCGCCTGCGCGAGCGTGGCGCCCGGGCGCAGCCGCGCGAGGATGCTGGTGGACGCCGGCGTGAGGTCCCGCGACGCCGCGGACAGGGGGACGACGACGTCGCCCGGGAGGCGCATGCCGGGCGGCATCACGCCGACGACCGTCGCCGTCGTCCCGCCGAGCCGCAGCGTCCGGCCGAGCACGGCGCGGTCGGCGCCGAAGCGCCGCACCCAGAACGGGTAGCTCAGCACTGCCGCCGGGCCCGCGCCTGGGGCGTCGTCGTCCGGGAGGAGCGTCCGCCCGAGCCGCGGCCGCGCGCCCGCCACCCGGAAATACCCGCCGCTCACGAGGCCGACCGTCGTCGAGACCGGCTCCGCGCCGCCGCGCAGCAGCGCCTCCGTCCCGCCCTCGAGCGCGAGCGACTCGATGCTCCGCAGCGGCCGCGCGCTCCAGTCGCGGAAGACGTCCTCGCCGATCGCGTACGCCGGCACCTCGTCGCCGACGGCGGTGCCGTAGACCCAGACCAGGCGGTCGGGGTCGTCGTACGGCAGCGGCCGGAAGCGCGCCGCGTCGATCGCCGCGAACACCGACACGCACGCGCCGATCCCGACCGCGACGGAGAGCACGACCGCGACGGCGAAGCCGGGGCTCTTCCGGAGCGAGCGCAGGGCGAGGCGGAGGTCGTGGGTGGGGGAATGGGGCATGGGGCGTGGCCGGTGGGAGGGAACGGGAGGTCGGGTGGACCGTGGCCTGGAGGAAGCTTCGGCCGGAGGGGCGGCGGGGTTGAGCCGAACGGCGGCGTGAGCGGGGGTGGGGGCGACCCGGGTTCGACCGAAGACCCGCGAGGTCGGTTGCCCCTCAGTGCATCATGGGTATCCGACCAGAAGCGGTGCCAGGTCCGGATCCGCGGATATCAGCGCCTCTCGAACGGCCGGGAGCGTGCGCCGCATCCACCTCAACGCATGATCCCGGTCTTCGGGGCCGGCAATGACCGGGTCGTACATAGACCCTTTCCGCAGGCCACGTACTTCCGCGGAGTCAGGAACGAGATCCGACAGCGCCTCGTAACCGAGCGCCGCGGCGCCGGCGAACGCCATCTCATGATGCCCGGCACCGCCGCCTGGGCGCAGACCGTGGGCAGCGAGGAGCGCGAGTGCCGCGAGGTGGCCGGCGTCGTACGCCGACCGAAGCGCGCCATCGGTGCTCATCCCCTCCAGTTCGGCATCCCTTGCGCTCTCCACGGCCTTCCGCCACACCGCCGCCACCTGCTCCCTCGTGGCCGGCTGCGCTCGGAGGCGGCCGATCTCGAGCATCCGGCGGATGCCGGGTGGCCACGGTCGTGACTCATCCGATCGGTCGCGTGGGGTCATGCGGCCGCCCCCACGAGATCCCGAGTGCTGATCCCAGCCGCGGCCGTGAGTGGCGCAATGGCAGACGACGTACCGGCGATCCACTGCTTGGGGCCACTCAGCACCTCACGGACAAACCCCCACGCCGGGTGTGTCGGATCCCCGAGACGATCCGCCAGTGCCTGGGGCGTGTACCGCACCGCGTTCACCTCGCGACCGAGGAGCAGTCCCACCTCGGCGAAGTGGCGAAGCAGTGTCTTCCGATCGGCTGTCGGCTCCTCTACGACCAGGAGGTCGATGTCGCTATCCTCGCGCTGCTCCCCGGTGGCGGCGGAGCCGAAGATGAAGGCAGCGTGAAGGCCCGGCACGTCCACGAGAGCGTTCCGCAGCAGGGGAGCCGGATCCGCCGAGGTGGCCTCGAGAATCCGCAGGGCCGTCCAGATCGCCGCTCCCTCGATCGCGCGGTAGTGGGTCCGTCGGCCCTCTCGTTCCTTTCGTAGAGCGCCGAGCTCGACCATGCGCTCGAGCTCTCGTTGCAGAGAGGCACCCCCGAGGCCGAGCGACCGCTGGAGATCGCGCGAATGGGGCCGTGCGTCCGGGCGGATCAGGAAGTAGCGAATGATGCGAGCGGCCGCCGGGGCGATCCCGAGAACGTCCAGCGCGTCTCCTCTCGTGCGCAAACCAGGCCTCCTCCAGGCAGGGCTCATGTTCCAAGATCTAGGGCTACAGATCGGCCCAATCAATAGGGCGTTCCGCGTGGGACAAGGACTCGGAAGCCGCTCGGAAGGCGCGAGCTTCCGAGCCGACGTCCGGCATGGGTTGCTCGATGCAGACCTCTTGCCTCCCTGCGGCCCGGCCGGTACGCTCCTTCCGCACACCGCTCCCGCTCCCGCCGCCGGATGGCCGCCGTGAGCCCGTTCGAATATCTCTCGGTCCTGATCTCGGTGATCGTCGGGCTCGGGATCTCGCACCTGCTCACGGGCGTCGCACGGCTCATCCAGCTCCGCCGTCGGCTCCGGCTCTACCCGCCGACGCTCCTCTGGATGGCGACGCTGTTCATCCTCCAGATCCAGATCTGGTGGGTGGCCTACATGAGCCGGGGGGACGCGGGGTGGACGTTCTTCTCGTTCGTCGTCTTCCTCGTCGTTCCGATCATCGGGTACCTGCTCTGCTACCTCGTCATCCCCGACCTGGAGTCAGGGGGCGTGGACCTGCGGGCGAACTACCACGCGAACCGCGCGTGGTTCTTCGGTCTGATCGCCGCGGCCATCGTGGTGAGCCTCGCGCGGAACGCGGCCCGCGGCACGCTCGCCCTCGATCCGGACAGCGCGTTCCTCCTCGCCTTCCTCCTCCTCGCCGTCGCTGGCGCCGGCATCCGCCGCGAGTGGTTCCACATCGTGAACGCGCTCCTGAGCTTCACGCTGTTCTGCGCCTACGTCTTCGTCCGCTTCCTGTCGCTGCGGTAGACGGAGCCGCCGGCGCCCGCGCCGGATCCGGGAATTGCGCCCGCCCATAGTGCCTTTTAACCCGCAAGTGGAACCAGGGGCGGCGCGCTGGGGCCATCTCCGACGCGGCCGGGCTCGTCGATCTGATCGCCCGCCTCGAATCGGGCCAGCTTCCCCCACCGACGACCTGAAACGGCGGCGGTCACCCCCGCCCGGTCAGATCCCGCCGCCGCCCAGCACGCTCGGCACCGCCTCCTCGAGCAGGGCGCCCAGCACGTCGATCGTCCGGGTTCCCTCCTCCGCACTCGCCGCGGCGGGGGCGCCGAAGTAGGCGCGGTCTCCACCGGCCGCCTCGAACGTGCGGACGCCCACGCGGATCGCGTCGGTCAGCGAGGCGGCCACCGGTGGTAGCGTCCCCCGCATCTCCTCGCGCACGAGCGTGGGCGCCGTCGCCAGCACGATGCTCGTCTCGTACTGCCCCGCGTGGCAGGCGCCGCTGCGGAACTCCTCCGTCAACCGCTCGGCCAGCCGTCGCCGGGTGATGTCCGGGAAGACGACCGGCAGCAGCCCCGCTGCCGACGCCTCGGACACCGCCGCGCGCAGCGCGTTCACGTGGGTCGGGTCGAAATGCGCGTTGGCCAGCGCCAGCGCACGCCACCCCTGCGCGGTGAGCGCGCGCGCGACGTCGAGGACGAGCGCGGTGACCGTCTCCGGGGAAACCGAGAGCGTGCCGGGGAACGCCGCGGCGAACGGGGCGGCGGTGTAGCAGAGCGGAGGGAGGAGCACGGCGTCGGCCCCGCCGGCGGCGAGCCGCTCCGCGCCGGCGCGGGCCATCGCCTCGGCGATCACGACGTCCGTCGCGAGCGGGAGGTGCGGGCCGTGCGCCTCGATCGCGCCGACCGGCAGGATCGCGACGGCGCGGGCGCGCTCGAGGTCGCGGACCTCCTTCCACGTCATCGTTGCCAGCTCCCGGACATGGGCGCTGCCCGGGCGGAGAGCTCCACCGGGCCAGCCCTGCAGCGGGGGCGGCCGTTCGGTGAACGGCCGCCCCGGGGTGCCGTCGTGGTCGAATGTTCGCGTCGGCGGCGGATCTCGACGAGTGGTCGGATGCTGGTTGCCTACAACCGCACCTCGCCGGATCGATTCCGTGCGCGCACGCCCGTCCGGACGAGATCGGTTCCCTTCCCGTCCCGCGTTCGACAGCTGCCGATGATCCGCCTGCACGACCCGTCAGTCCCACTTCCCAGGCACGATCGGCTCCACGTACTGGATGTTCGGATGGCTCAGAAGCGCGGAGACCAGGCTCTCACTGGCGTTCATGCGTACCACGACGAATGGCTTGTCCCACTCCCGGAGCACTTCCAGGCCTAGGCCCCTCAAGTACTCCTTCATCCTCGCCACCGTCTCCGCGCTGACCAGGACCCTTCCCCTTTCGTCGACCCCGACCGTCGCGTTCGCCTCCTTGAAGCCGACGAACGCGCGTCCGCCTTCCTGGTTGATCGCGACGGCAAGGGCCTTCGGCGAAAGTTGCGAGGCAGGAGCCGCAGTCGGCTCGGAACGGCACCCCGCCGCGAGGAGCAGTGTTGCGAAAGCCATGATTGCGAACCTCATTTTCGACCTCCTTCGGGAACGTCTCACTCGTTGCACCGATCGTCTCCAGACGAAACAGACTACCCAGGCGCATCTTGCCGCGTTGCGCCGGGCTGGCTTAAGGCCAGCCCGGCGTCGTCGGGCTATGACCCAGCGATAGGTGTTGCCCCGCAGACCGAGCCGATGGCCTCGTCGACGAAGTGCGTGTCGCTTGCGTTACGGCCGAGCGACGTGATAGTCACCCGCATCTCGAAATCGCCGTCTCCCTGGAACACGGTCAAGGATTGGCTCTGGGCGGTGCCGAGGGTGATCGTTTGGCCCGTATTGTAGTAGTGCACGCTCCATTGATAGCTGTACTGTCCATCGCCCCCGCTGGGGTTGGCCTGCCAAGTATAAGTCGCCTTCGAAGTGATGCATGTCGGCCCAGAGATGTTGACCGAGGGGTTGGGTGGCACTGCCGCCGCGAGGTTGAGCAGTCCGTAGCCGTAGTTTGAGTCACGTCCGGGGTTTCCGAGATCAGTGGCAGTGGCTTGCAGCCTCTGGCGGATGTCGAAGTTGCTCCATGACGGATAGTACGCCTTCAGGATCGCGGCTGCGGCGGCAACATGTGGGGCCGCGAAAGAGGTGCCATCGCAGGTGGCGGTGTAGCCGCCCGTGGTGCATACGAGTCCGGAGGGGAGCGAGGTGGAGACCACGGCGACGCCGGGAGCGGCCAGTTCCACCTGTGGCCCGATCGCGGCGAAGCTCGCGCGGTTGTTGTTGTTGTCGGTCGCCGTGACCGCGATGACCTCATCCAGGCTCGCAGGGTAGCCCACCGCGCCGCCGAAGGTGTTGCCAGCCGCGGCGATGAACATCATCCCGTGTTGGTAATAGTCGTCCGCTATCTCGTCTGTCAGAGGCGTGTACGGCGCCATCGTCAAGCTGAGGTTTACCGCGAAGATGCCGTTCGCCCGGGCCGTGATTACACCGCAGACCACGGCATCCGGCATCGGCGTGGTGTCGCCGACCTTGATGCTCCAGAGCTGGGCGCCGTGCGCCGTGCCGATCACGTAGGAGGTGTTGTTGACCGCTCCGATGATTCCGGCGACGAACGTGCCGTGGCCGTAGGTGTCGACGCCGGATGACTGGTCAACACAGTTGGCAGAGGCTGGGTAAGAGAGATCCGGATGGGTGAATCCCGCTCCACTGTCAAGGATGCCGACTTTAATGCCGGCGCCAGTGGACTTTGGCCAGGCTGTCGGTGCCCCGACCTGCCGCACGTTCCAGGTCGTATCCTGTGCGGACCACGTGCCCGGGAAGATAGGCTCAATATAATCAACACGCGGGTTCGCCCGCAGCGCCTTCACCATGCCGACAGGGACCTTCGCGGATATGGCAGGGAGGCCATCATATTCGTAATAGAAGGATACACCGGAAGCGCGGAGATCCTCCTTCATCGATTTCACAGTGGCCGCAGAGACCAGGATCCGACCGCGCTCGTCCACTCCGCCCGCGGCGGCAGGCTCCTTGAATCCGATGAACACCCGTCCGCCGGCCTCCTCGACCTTCGCCGCAAGCTCGTCATCGGTCATCTTGAACCATGGCGTCTCACGCCGCGACACCGTCTGCTGCGCAAGGGAAGTGGACAGTGCGGTGGCGGAAAGGCTTGCGCGGACCTCCGGAGGGTCCACCGCCGGGCCGGTAGGCGCCCGGCTGTCGCTGCACGCAGCAAGAAACCCTCCAATTAGCACCAGGTGCCATCCGTTGCGGAACGTCGACATCGACGGACCTCCTGTGTGGAGTGAACATGGCCCCGGGGTGACGTCCGCTGGACTGCCCAGCGCGACGGCGGATAGGCACCGTTGTGTGGCCGTATGCTCGGTCGTGCACGGCGGCGGGATGGGCAGAGCGAGGTGGCGCGCGTGACGACCGCCACTGGCGGGCGCCAGACCATTATTCTGATGCCGGTGTCCGACACCGTTCATCACCGTAAGAGCGCGGTGGCGTCCTGGCGGCCGGAGCACTGCGCGCAACCTGGATGCGCCGTCGGAGCCATCTGAACTTCGTGGCACAGCGCGATTAAGCCGGTTCACTCAAGGGGGCTCCTGCGCCCGGCTCAGCCCATCACGTGATAGACGTCCGAGCGACGCATTTTCTGTCAGGACTCTGGGTGGTGCCGCTTGACGGGGCGCCCGAGGTCCTTGAACGGCCCGGACGGCGGCGACGAGGACGTTGTCGCGGGGGCGAGTCGACCATCTCTTCGCCCGCCACCGCTGGACGGCGCTCAGCACGTCGCCCCGGCCACGGTCACGGTGCACGGGGCCAGACCCCGGCGGACGCAGCTCGACCTACGGCCTTAACCAGCATCGCTCCGGCGGGTCGGACGTCGGCGTCAACGGACCCGATGCTCGACGAGGTCGAACCGCATCGGGCTGGCCAGGTTGCCGCCACCGAGCACTCGGGGGGGCTCCCGGCCGATGTAAACGATGACCTGCCGTACACCTGGCGGGATCTGCAGCCGGTAGCTCGAACGAGCCGAGGGCGGGTTGTTCAGTGCGAGCCCGTCGCTGGACGCGAGCGCCACGACGGCAGGATCACTCGGCGCGATCTCGAGCGCGGCGGATGCTCCTTCACCCCTCTCGATCAGGAGCGCGCCGGCAGTCTGTCGACCAGCCAGCCGGATTGGAAGATCGGGGCCAGCGGGTACGAACCAGACGACTGCGGATGTTGGGACGCTCCCCCGCTCCGCGGCGGCGCGCGCCTGATGTTGGGTCGTGCGAGCGTCGATGAGGTCAGTCCAGCCGCGTGTGAGCCACGCGGCGATCCGAGCCCGGACGGGCCGCACCGCGCCCGTGACCCCGACGGCTGCGATGATCACGGCCGCGGCACGGAGCCATGTTCGTTGCGGATGGCGCGTGGGGACCGCTCGCGCCCGCGGCACGGGGGAGTCAGGTCGACGCGGCGGGTTCGGAAGGGGGAGCTTCGCGAGCCAGGCGGACACGACCGCGGCATCGTCCGCGAGCGCCACGAACCTCGCCGCGCAGTCGACGCAATCGGCCACGTGGCCCCGCAGCCGCACCTCCTCACCCGATCCCGCCTGCTCGTCGAGCAGCAGGAGCAGCTCGTGGTCGTCCAGGTGGCATCCGGGTTTTCCGCTTGCCATCACCGCGCCTCCAACTCTGGGCCGAGTATCCTCGCCAGCTTGCGGATCGCGCGAGCGGTGAGCGTGCCGACGGATTTCGTCGTCGTGCCGATCGCATCGGCGATCTCTCGTTGGGTGAAACCCTCTTCCCGCATGAGGAGCGCAATGCGCTCCTTCGGCGCGAGCGCCGCGAGCGCTGCCGCGACCGCTCGCCGGTGCTGCGCAGCCTCGATCGCCGCGTCCGGCATCGGCGTCGGGTCCGCTCGGGGCACCCTGTGGTCGGCGCCGAGGAGCCGCAGCCGGCGCCGGCGCAGTGCCCGCTGGCGGTCGCGCACGAGGTTCGTCGCAACACGGAAGAGCCACGTCCGGCTCCACTCGCGGGGCGGCCGCTCGAGGAGGCACACGAAGCTGTCCTGCGCCACGTCGGCTGCCATGTCCGGGTCGCCCGTCAGGCGCACCAGAAAGCGGAGGAGCGCTTCGTGGTTCTCCTGGAAGAGCGTGCCCGCATGAGCGGCGCGATCAGAAGCGCACACGGAAGCCGATGACCGGGAGGCGCGGCAGCCCCGTCTCGTACCGGTTCCCAAGGATCGCCCTGGGACCACACCACCCGAGCACGCACCCGGGCTGGCTATCGACGTAGACCGTCCTGTTCTTGCGGCCGAGCGCGTTTCGGAGCTGTACATACCCGCCGATCTCCCGGCCGCCGAGCGAGGCCGTCCAGTCCAGCAGGAGGTCGAGGCTCGCGTAGCGGGGCCCGCGCATGGCGTTCGGCGGACCGAGTCGCGAGACGGGCGCTCCTCCGATCACCTGCTGCTCCACCGACGTGTACGGCAGTCCGCTCGCGGCCGTGAACGCCCCGCCGAGGCCGAGTGCCGGGATCGGGCGGATCATCCCGCTGGCGTCGAAGACGTGGCGCCGGTCGGCGCCAGCCGGAAACCGCAGCCCGGAAGCGTTCATCATCGAGCGCGAGAGCGAGTAGGCCGCCGACACGCTCCAGGTCGACGCCACTCGGTGGATCGCCGCCTCCGCACCGAGCGCCGCCGCATCCGCGCTCACGAACGCCGCCCGCGGCGCCGTGACCGGGCCCGGCGTGGGATCGGGGAAGACGACGCCGCCGGAGCGGCGCACAAAGCCGTTCGCGGTGAGGCGCCAGGCGTGCGCCAGCCACACCTCGGCACCGAGGGTGACGATGTCGGCGTGCAGCGCGGGGACATCCGACCCGGCGATCAACCAGATGTCGTCGGAGGACAGGCTGGCCTTCCGGATGCCGGTAGGGGCGAGCGGCTGCGCGTACTGCCAGGTGCGGCCGAGCCCGACGGACAGAGCGACCTCCGGTCGGACCTGATACCGTGCGGTGAGATGCGGTGCTGCACGGACGGGCCCGCTCCCGCGCACGTGTTCGGCCACTTCCACGCGGAGCGCGGGTTGGAGCGTGAGCCGCTCACCCGGGCTCCACGTCCGCTCGAGCCAGCCGCCGAACACCCAGAGGGGGCGTCGGCGCAACGAAAGCGTGTCGGTGCGCCACATCTCCGCCACGAACAGCGGCAAACCCTCGGCGGATGGACCCTCGTAGGCGGCCTCCTCACGCACGACATCGTAGCCCGCAGCCCAACCGGCGCGGGGAGACAGCGCGCGCCACTCGCCGGAAAGCGAGACATAGGCGATCTTGGTGGCGGTCGGCAGCGCGGCGTCCGGCCAGAGCGGACCGGGGCCGTCGGCGGGGGCCGCGGCGCCCGACGCGAACACGTTTCCCGTGCGGCGGCTGATTCCGACGGCATGGCGGATCTCCGCGGCACGCAAGCGGGAAACGAGAGCGACGCGCCCGACGAGGTTCACCCACCGCGCGTTGCCCCGCGGGACGGCATCGAGGTCGCGACCCCGCCAGTAGTCGACCCCGGCAAGTCCGCTCGCTTCCAGCGTATGCGAGGCGCCGAGGCGCAGGTCCAGCCGGCCTACGGCATCCCGGAAGTCATACGGGACGCGGAGGTCGCTATCGCTCATGACACGGGCGGCCACGTGCGTGAGCCAATCGAGAGAGCTGCGCCGGGCGGCGAGCATCCATGCGGCCCGATCGTCGGACGCCCGCTGGTCGAGCGCGACCTCGGCGCTCACCAGCGACACGTCGGCCGCCCCGTTCAGGCGGCCTTCGCCGGCGCCTCTGCGGGTCTTCAGTTCGACCGCGCCGGCGGCGCCTTCCGGCAGGGCGACGGGGTGGACCCCGGGGTACACCCAGAGCGCGCCCACCGCCTCAGGGCTTATCCCCGTGACCGCACCCATTCCGTGTAGCGGGTCAAAGAGCGGAACGCCATCGAAGTACACCCGCGTCTGACCCCAGGATGCGCCACGGGTCCAGAGCTCGGCCGTGTAGTCGCTCAGGGTGGCGATCCCCGGCAGCCGCTGGATGGCCCGGAAGAGATCCGGTTCGCCGGCGGTCACCGCCTCCGTCACGTCGGCACGGGTGAGCTCGACGGCATCCGTCGACAGCGGGGAGGTGAGCCGAAGATGCGCCCACGCCGGCGCCGGTATCGGCTCGAACCGCTGCTGGTGGCCCCGCGGGAATGGATCCTCTCGCCGGGCCATGAGTCGCAGCGGCTCGAGCTGGATCGGCCGCATGGAGAGGCCCACGCCGACGGTGGATTCGGCCGGCCCGCGAAGCTCGACCACGACGGAATAGGCCCGGTAACCGGGCCGGGCGGCGTCGAGGCGATAGCGGCCCTCGAGGAGCCCGGTGAAGCGGTACGCCCCCGTGGAGTCGGTCATCTGCGTGCGAGCCGTGGCGGGGAGCCCGCTGGGGCTCTGGGTTGCGGCCGGGAAGAGCCCGGCCGGCTCCGGCTGGATGGTGACGAGCGCGCCGGCGAGCGCCGAGTGGCTGTCGATGTCGATGACCGTGCCCGAGATCGAGCCGGCATCCGGTGCCTGGGCGAGCGCCGGGGTAACCGCTCCCGCGAAGAGCGCCCATAGTGTCAGCAGAACCGTCGGCGCCGCCGTCACGGGTCCTCCGGCGCCTGGATCGCGCCGAGGAAGAGGAGCGTGCCGCTGAAGCGCTCTCGGATCGCCACGACGAACGGTCGGTCCACGACGAAGGACACCGAGGGTGTCGCGCTGGTGAAGGAGATCTCGACCGAGGTGGCGGCCGCGGCCTCGGTCCCTTCCTCGTCGACGTTCGCGTACGTCTTCTGCTTCACATGACTGATGTAGAGCCGATCCCCCAGAGGGGATATGCCCGTGAAGTCGGCCCGGAACGGCGTGAAGGCGAGCGCCATGCCGAGGTCGACGAGCGCCGGCTTCATCTGGGTCTCGTAGCTCAGCCGGAAGCGGGGGAGCGCCAGATCGAGGTGGACGGCGTGGAGGCTGCCGACCCACCGTTGCCAGGTGGCGGTATCGAGGGAGGCGACGAAGTCCGTCAGTTGCATCCCGTCCGGCGGCAGCACCACGTCCATTACGTACGCGCCGCGGCCGTAGGCCAACTCCACACCCCGAACCCTGCCTGCCTCGAAGTAGGAGCCCTCGCCGGAGTGGTGCATCAGCTTCACGGTCGACGTGCGCCCGCCGCCTGCGTGAAACGGAGCGTCACGCGTCTGGGCGGGGTCGAACCGCTCGCGCCAGCTACCACGGAAATACACCGCGTTGATCAGATACATGACGACGTCGCGATCGATCGGCGCCTCCACGATCCGATCGATCTTCCCGCCGGTGCTCGACTCTACCCATTCGTTGATCTTCGGCGCGGCATTCGGATCGTCGAAGTCGAGGACGCTGGTTTGCGCGTCGAAATCGTTCCGGGCCACGTCCAGGAAGCTCGCCTCGAACGGAAAGCCCTGCCGCGCCCAGACCGAGTTCGCCACCCGAACGTCCACGCCGGGGTCGAGCCCGAGGAGCAGGTCGACGAGGGCACCGTAAGAGGCGTCGGCGTCCGCGAGCGGAATGTCGCCGAAGCCGAGCGTCGCACGCATCTGGGCCAACGTCTCGCCGCGCGCGCCGTTCATCGCCAGCCCCAGCGCGAGCGCCGCGCTCAGCGGCGAGATGAACACGTTCGCGGACGGATCCCGGCGGACCGTCTGGCGCAGCAGCCCGAACGCGAACGCGTTCGTGCCCGCGACCACCCGTTGTTCGGCCGCGCTGAGGGCGCGGGGGAGCCGCGTCAACGGCTGCGGCGCCTTGCCGGTACCGGGGCCGGTCACGCGGTCGCACGACACGGCCGTCGTGACGAGCGCGATCACTCCGATGAACCATCGAGAGCGGGGCATACGAACCTCACCGCACGGAAAGCCCGGTCACCACCCGCGCACGGACGCGAGGCAACGAAGAAACCACCGTTTCCTGGCCAGTTTCGTCGCGCCCCTCGCGGACCGGCGCTGCGATATAGACGCCTCGAGGGATGGTTTTCTGTCGGACGGAGCACGGGTAGCCGGGCACTACGGCCGGCGCCTCCTGAAGGCCGCCGGCCGGAGCAGCGTCCGGCCGAGCGGTGCGTTCAGCGGCAGGTCCGGCAGCCGAGCCGCCCGCCGCCCGCTCCGGATCCGGCGACTGCGCCCGGCCATAGTGCCATTTAAGGCGTAAACGGGACTACACCCGCGATGGCCTCCGCCAGGATGGCGCCGAGCACCTGCACCGTGCGGCGCCCCTCCTCCGCGCTCGCCGCGGCGGGATCGCCGAAGTAGGCGCGCGGCCCGCCCGCCGCCTCGAAGGTTCGGACCCCCTCGCGGATCGCGTCGGTCAGCGAGGCGGCCACCGGTGGCAGCGTCCCCCGCGTCTCCTCCCGCACGAGCGACGGCTCCGTCGCCAGCACGATGCTCGTCTCGTACTGCCCCGCGTGGCAGGCGCCGCTGCGGAACTCCTCCGTCAGCCGCTCCGCGAGCCGCCGCCGGGTGATGTCCGGGAAGACGACCGGGAGCAGCCCGGCTGCCGACGCCTCGGACACCGCCGCGCGCAGCGCGCTCACGTGCATCGGGTCGAGGTGCGCGTTCGCGAGCGCGAGCGCGCGCCACCCCTGCGCGGTGAGCGCGCGCGCCACGTCGACGACCAGCGCGGTGATCGTCTCCGGCCGGACCGACAGCGTCCCCGGGAAGTCGGCGGCGAAGGGCGCCGCCGTGTACGCCAGCGGAGGCACTACCACGGCCTCGACGCCGCCGGCGGCCAGTCGCTCGGCGCCGGCGCGGGCCATCGCCTCCGCGATCACGATGTCCGTCGAGAGCGGGAGGTGCGGGCCGTGCGCCTCGACGGCGCCGACGGGGAGAATCGCGACGGCGCGGGCGCGGTCGAGGTCGCGGACCTCCTCCCACGTCATGGCCGAGAGTTCCCAGACGCGAGCCATGAAGCGTATACTCCCGGAGCGACGCCGCCGGACGAACCCCCGCGCCGGAGGTCTCAGCCCATGCCGCCCGAGCCGCTCCCGTTCGAGCCCCCCGAGACGTTCAACATCGCGGACTGGTTCCTGGACGCGCGCGTCCGGGAGGGGAAGGGTGGACGCACCGCGCTCCGGACGGACCGGGGGGAGTGGACGTTCGCCGAGGTGCAGGCGCTCGCGAACCGCTTCGGCAACCTGCTGCGCGACGCCGGCGTCGAGCCCGAGCAGCGCGTGATCATCGCGCTCCCGGACGGCCCGGAGTTCGTCGGCGCGCTGTTCGGGGTGCTGAAGATCGGCGCGGTCGTGGTGATGGTCAACCCGCACCTGAAGGCGGACGCGGTGGCCGCGTTCTACGACTACACGCGCGCCGTCGTGGTGCTGGCGCACGAGGAGTCGAAGGAGGCGTTCGAGGAGGCCGCGCGCGGCGCCCGCCACCTGAAGCGCCTGTTCGTGCTCGGCGGCCCGGACTTCGAGCGCCGCCTCGCGGCCGCCTCGCCCGCGCTCGGGACGTTCCCGACGCACCGCGACGATGCCGCGATCTGGCTCTTCTCCGGCGGCACGACCGGCCGGCCGAAGGCCGTCGTGCAGACGCACCGCGCGTACGCGAACGCCTCGGAGCGCTACGGCCGCCACGTCGTCGCCTACGGCGAGGACGACGTGGCCATCTCGGTGCCGAAGCTCTTCTTCGGCTACGCCATGGGCGCCGTGCTGTTCTTCCCGTTCGCGGTCGGCGCGTCCGCCGTCCTCTTCCCGGAGCGCTGCACGCCGGAGGCGATCTTCGAGCGGATCGCGCGCCACCGCCCGACGATCCTCGTGAACGTGCCGACCATGGTGGCGCAGATGGTGGCGGACCCCGCCGCCGCGTCGCAGGACCTCTCCAGCCTCCGCCTGGCGACGTCGGCGGGGGAAGCGCTCCCGGTCGAGCTCTACAACCGCTGGAAGCTGGCGTTCGGCGTCGAGCTGCTCGACGGGCTCGGCACGGCCGAGATGTGGCACATCTTCATCTCCAACCGCCCGGGCGCCGTCCGCGCCGGCACGCTCGGCACCGCTGTCCCCGGCTACGACGTCCGCATCTGCGACGAGGACGGCCGCGAGCTGCCGCCCGGCGAGGTCGGGATCATGCGCGTGCGCGGCGACTCCCGCGCCACCGCCTACTGGCAGAACATGGAGGCGACGAAGCGCGCGTTCCGCGGCGAGTGGTACGTCTCGGAGGACATGCTCTCCCGCGACGCCGACGGCTACTTCACCTACCACGGCCGCGCCGACGACATGCTGAAGGTCTCCGGCAAGTGGCTCGCGCCGAAGGACGTCGAGAACTGCCTGCTGCAGCACCCGGCGGTGCGCGAGGTCGCCGTCGTCGGCGTGAGCGACGCGGACGGGCTCGTGCGCGCGCACGCCTACGTCGTCTGCGAGGGCGCGTCCGCCGAGCTGGCCGAGACGCTGAAGGCGTTCGTGCGCGAGCGGCTCGAGGCCTACAAGGCGCCGCGGGAGGTGGTGTTCCTGGACGCGCTCCCGCGGACGCACCTGGGGAAGGTCGATCGCGGGAAGCTGCGCGCGGCGCGCGAGC
>DASTKT010000074.1:0-9289 GCA_035715725.1 Longimicrobiales bacterium
TCGGCGACGCCGTAGGCGCCGCGCGTCACGACGACCTCGCCGCCGCGCAGCCCCGAGCGCACCTCGACCTCGCCGCCGGTACGCGCGCCGACGCTGACCGGCGTGGCGTGCGCCACCTTCTGCGCGTCCACGACGAAGACCTGCGCCGCGCCGCCGGCCGGCACGATCGCGTCGGCCGGCACGACGACGGCCCGCGGGTGCACGGCGACGACGAGGGCGCCGGAGACCGTCTCCCCCACCTTGAGCGGCCGGACGGGCGAGGCGATCGTGGCGCGGACGGCGACGCTGCCGGTCGCCGAGTCGACCGTCGCGCTCACGCCGGTGACCCTGCCCCGGCCCAGGGACGCGTGCGCCGAGTCCTGCGCGCTCGTCAGCTCGACGGCGGCGCCGGGCGCCACCCGCCCGGCATCCCCCGGCGAGAGGTGGAAGATCGTCTCCAGCGCCTCCGGATCCACGACCTGCACCACCGGCTGGTTGACGTCCACCGGCGCGGCGAGCGCCACGCTCACCTCGGTCACGATCCCCGCGATCGGGGAGCGGAGCACGCCGAGCGCCTGCGTGTGGCGCGCCGCCTCCAGGTTCGCCCGGGCCTGCGCCAGCTCCGCCGCCGCCTGCTCCTGGTCCTTCCGCGGCGCGATCCCCTCCGCCACCAGGCGGCGGGCGCGGTCGTTCGCCTCGCGCGCCGCGTCGTAGGCCGCGCGCGCCTGCTCCGACTGCACGCCGAACACGGTCTCGTCCAGCGCGACGAGGGGCTGGCCCGCCGCGACGCGGTCGCCGACCGCGACGTAGATCTTCGACACGCGCGTCGCCGCGGGCGCGGCCAGCGCCGCCATGTGCCCCGGCCGCGCCGCCACCGTTCCGAGCGCGGTCAGGACGAGCGGGAACGGCTTCACCTGCGCGATGGCCGTCTCCGCCGTCACCACCGGCGCAGCCTCCGCCTCCTCGCCGCCGCCCCGCCGCCGCAGCACCGTCACGACCACCACCAGCAGGACGACCGCGGCGATGGCCGTCACCAGCCAGTGCCGCCGCAGCACGTCCGCCCACGGCGCGCCCCGCGCGCCGCGATCCGTTCCGTTTCCGATCATCAGGGCCGTTCCCCCGCCGACACGGCGAGCAGGTAGGCGGCCTCCGCCGTTCGGCTCGCCGCCAGGTCCGTCACATACTGCCGGAGCGCGTCCCGCGCGTTCCGCTGCGCCTCCAGCACGTTCACGAGCGGCGCCGCGCCCTCGCGGTACGCCGTCAGCGACATCTCCGTCACGCGCTGCGCGTCCCGCACGATGAGCCGGTCGCGCGCCACGCGCTCGATCGCCACCGCGCGCTGCCGCTCCGCCGCGGCCCGGGCCGCGGCGCTCTCGCGCTGCGCCTGCGCCAGCTCCGCCTCCGCCCGCACCGCCTCGGCGTGCGCCTCCGCCACGTCGCCCCGGCCGCGGTTGAAGACCGGCAGCGGCAGGCTGATGCCGAATGCCGGGAGCGCACGGTTGTCGCCGCCCGGCTCGCCCTGGTCGAGCCCCGCCCGCAGCGACGGCACCGGCACGCGGCTGCGCCGCACGAACATCTCCTGCGAGCGCCGCGAGCGCAGCGCCAGCTCCGCCGCCGCCACGCGCAGCGGCCGCGCCGGCGCGACCGGCGGCGGCGCGGCCTGCGGCGCCGCCAGCGAGTCCGCCAGCGTCACCTCCACCCGGTCGGTGGCCAGCCCGATCAGCGACTGCAGGTCGAGCACCGCGAGCAGCGCGTCCGCCGAATCGGACAGCGCCGCGCTCTCGAGCTGGCCGGCCGTCACGCGGGCCAGCTCCACGTCCAGCTCGCTGGCGTCGCCCGCGCGCTGCCGCTCCTGCGTGATCCGCAGCAGCTCCTGGCCGTCGCGCGCGTTCCGCTCCGACAGCCGGCGCACCTCCTGCGCCGCCGCCGCCCGCGCGTACGCCGCCTGCACCAGGTAGCGCACAGCGGCCCGCTCCGCCTGGAGCGTGTACGTCGCCGCCTCCGCCGCGCTCCGCGCCGCGCCGATCCGCGCCGAACGCACCCACGGCAGCTCCAGCGGCTGCTCCAGGAGCACGTGCCGCCGCGGCGGGTCCTTCGTGTAGTCCAGCGCCAGCGACGGGTTCGGGAACGCCCGCGCCGTCACGACCGCGGCGCGCGCCGCCGCCGAGTCCGCTCGCGCCAGCGCCACGCGCGGGCCCGTGGCCAGCGCGCTCGCCACCGCTTCCTCCATGGTCACCGGACGCTGCGCGGCCGCCGGCGCGGAGAGGCCGGCGAGCAGCGACACGAGCAGCACGAGATCGCGCGTCAGAACGCACCTCCAGGACTGGTCTCGGGGTCTGCATGATCGTGCCCGCGCCCGGCCCGGGGCAAGCGCGGCGGTCTCGGCCGCGCCGGGGCGCATCCGCCGCCCGCGCGCTCGATCGCCGCGGGCGGCGTCCTCCCTACCGTCCTTCCGCGAGCGGGCGCGGCCGGTCCCGCGCCGGCCTGCCGGCGCCTCCGCGATCGGCGAACGCGTTCCAGATCGCGAAGATCACTGCGAGCAAAGCCACCCACGCGATCCCGGCCAGCCAGCCGGCAATCACGTCGGACGGGTAGTGCACGCCGAGGTAGATCCGCGATAGCCCGATCAGGACCACGAGCAGCGCGGCCAGCCCCCAGACCGCCCGGCGCAGCCGCCCCGTGGCCAGCCGGCCCACCAGGTACGCGATCGTCCCGTACGTCACCGCCGAGTCCATCGCGTGCCCCGAGGGGAACGATGGCGTCGCCACCGCGCTCAGCCACGGGATCAGCGTCGGCCGCGGGCGGTAAAAAATGTGCTTCAGCGTGATCCCGAGCGCGCTCCCGGACACGAGCGCCACGAGCAGCAGCAGGACCGAGACGCGGTGCCGGCCCAGCCAGAGCAGCACCGACGCCGTCAGCGCCAGCGTGACCAGCGTGGCCGCGTTGCCGAGCGCGGTGATCTCCAGCGCCACCGCGTCCACGACCGGCGAGCGGTGCGCGCCCACCCAGTGCAGGATCGCCTCGTCGAACGCCCGGGTGTCCCCCTCGAACACCTCGTCGGCGAGGGCCGCGAAGCCGACCACGCACGCGGCCGCCAGCGCGAAGCCGAGCAGCGCGAAGAGCGCCAGCCCGGCGTACGAGCTGCCCGCCAGCGCGCGCAGCCGCCTCGCGGCCGCCCGCAACCGCTCGCGCGCCGGCATCACCTCGGCACGTGGACCTTCGTGCTCTCCGCCTTCTCCTTCTTCGCCTCCTCCTTCTCCTTCTTCGCGCTCTCGTGCTCGACCGACACGACCTCGCCGGTCATCGCGTCGACGTTCACTTCCTCGACGCCCGTCTTCCCCGCGACCGTCAGGTCGAACGAGTAGATCAGCCTGCCGTGCTCCTTCTCCAGCTCCTCCGACTTCACCGTCGCGTTCGGCACGCGCTGCAGCGCGATGGCCCGGGCCGAGTCCTGGCTGATCTTCGGCTGCTGCATCGGCTCCTGCTGCGCCTGCGCCGCACCCGCCAGACACACGCCCAGAGCGATCCCCGCGACCATCGATGTGACGTGCCTCATCCTCGACCTCCATCCACGGCCGAGCCGCGCCCCCGCGGCGGAGCGCCCCGGTCCGGCGCGGCCTCGGCGTCCCACCCTCCCCATGGACCGCCGTTCCCCGGCGGTCCATCCCGGTCCCGTGCAAGGAGTGGACGAGGACGCCGCGCGATCCCCCGCCCCCCGCCGCCCCCACCTCCTGGCACCGAACGTGCACCTGGCACTAGCCTAAGACAATGCGAGGCAACGAGATGCAACACACTACCCCGTCCCGCACCCGCCAGGTCCGACGCTCCGACATCGAGCCGTATTCCGCGCTGCGCTGGACGAACGAGGTCTTCAAGGGCGTCGCGGGGTTCCTCCTGCTCGTCATGGTCGTACGCTTCATCTACGGGGTGAGCCAGTATGGCCTCCCGGCGCTCCCCGCGCTGGCCATCGACGCGGCCCGGCTGTTCGTGCTGGCGGTGGCGCTCTGGGGCGCCGGCGACCTCGGCCGGCTGCTCCTCGACGTCGGGCACGACATCCGCACGGAGCGCCTGCTGCTGACCCGCCTCGTGTCCCGCACGCCGGAGCGGCCGGAGGACGCCCCGCACGGCGACGTCCCCGAGCACCGCCGGGCGTCCGACCCCGAGGCGGCCTCCGAGCCGACGGGGTGAGCGCTCGACGCATCTTCGCGTGACCTCGGTCCGGTCCCCGCCCTGTCGGGGAAGCTCCACCCCCTCCGTGTTTCCCTACCGTCGGGATGCTCCCGTCAGGCGATGGACTACGTCCTGGAACCGCATATCGCCGTGTCGAAATCCGGCTTAGCCCGACAGAGGCGGGGGTTGGCGCCGCGCAGATTGTGGTCAGTCGGAGCGCGGCGCTCGGCCCCGCGTCGCGACGCCGGGACGAAGCGGTCCCGGAGGAGCAGGGGCTTCGAGGAGGCAACGATGCGTGGCGTGATCGCAGTCGGGATGGCCGTGGCGAGCCTGGCGCTCGTTTCCGCGGTACGCGGGCAGGACACCGGCGCCGAGGGCCGGATCTGGCTGGAGGGAACGTCGACGGTGCGGAAGTGGTCGTGCGACGCGAAGGAGTTCGCGCCGGCGATGAAGGCGGATCCGGGGTTCGAGAAGGCGCTGCTGGAGGGGCAGAAGGCGGTGCGGGGAGTGGGGGCGAAGATCGCGGCGGGCGCGATCGAGTGCGGCAACGGGAAGATGAACGACCACCTGCGGAAGGCGCTGAAGGTCCAGGAGTTCCCGACGATCTCGTACGAACTGAAGAGCTACGAGGTGACGAAGCAGGGGGAGGCGGCGGCGGTGACGGCGCGGGGCGAGCTGACGATCGCGGGGACGACGCGGCCGATCGAGATGGAGGTGACGGCCACGCCCACGGCGGCGGGCGGGCTGGAGGTGAAGGGCGCGAAGGAGATCCGGATGACGGAGTACGGGGTGAAGCCGCCGTCGCTGATGCTCGGCACGCTGAAGGTGGGCGACCCGGTGACGGTCCACTTCGACGTGGTGCTGAAGCCGGGGCTGGTGGCGATGCTGGCGGCCGCGCAGGGGCGGTAGGACGAATCACGCACTGAGGGGGGGTACTTCCATGACGATCCGGATGACACTGGCCGCAATGGCCGCGACCGTCGCCTTCGCGGCGACGCCCGCCCTGGCGCAGCAGACGGCCGGCGCGGGGAACGAGGGGACGCCCGCGCCGTCGGCGCCGAAGCCCGACTCGGCGACCGAGGCGGCGAGCAAGGCGAAGAACACGGCGCCGAAGATCGTGATCCAGCACGTGCGCCCGGCGGACCAGCGGGGCGTGGAGATGTTCGAGGCGCCGAAGGACGACGGCGTCGCCTACGACGGGTTCAAGCTGGACTGGGGCGCGGCGTTCTCGCAGCAGTTCCAGAGCCTGTCGCACAGCAACACGGCGGCGGTCAAGACCGCCACGGACGCGAGCGGGAAGCCGTACAACGCGAACCAGCTGATCGACATCGGGCCGGGGTTCGTGAACGCGATGGCGAACCTGTACACGAACGTGCAGATCGCGCCCGGGATCCGCGTCGCGCTCGAGACGTACCTGTCGACGCACCACCACCAGGAGGCGTGGGTCAAGGACGGCTACATCCAGATCGACGCGTCGCCGATCGACGTGAAGGCGCTGAACGAGCTGATGAAGGTCGTCACGCTGAAGGTCGGCCACATGGAGATCAACTTCGGTGACGCGCACTTCCGGCGCGCGGACGGCGGGCAGTCGCTGTACAACCCGTTCGTCGGCAACCTGCTGCTGGACGCGTACACGACGGAGATCGGCGCCGAGCTGTACGCCCGCAAGGGTCCGTTCCTGGCCATGGGCGGGGTGACGGGCGGCGAGATCCACGGCGAGGTGACGCAGCCGGCGAAGCGCAGCCCGGCGCTGTACGCGAAGGTCGGCTTCGACAAGCAGCTCACGCCGGAGCTGCGCGTCCGCCTGACGGGCTCGGGCTTCACGCAGGACAGGTCGCTCAGCAACACGCTGTACCACGGCGACCGCGCCGGCTCGCGCTACCAGCTCGTCATGGAGAACATGGCCGCGACGACGACGGCGAACGCCTGGTCGGGGAACATCAACCCCGGCTTCGGCAGCCAGGTCAAGGCGACGATGATCAACCCGTTCGTCAAGTACCGCGGCCTCGAGGTCTTCGGCACGATCGAGAACGCGAAGGGGAAGGGCGCGACCGAGACGGCGACCCGGAGCTGGAAGCAGTACGACGCGGACGTGGTCTACCGCTTCCTGCCGAGCGAGAAGGCCTTCGTCGGCGGCCGCTGGAACACCGCGAAGGGGCAGCTCGCGGGGATCGCGAACGACGTCACCGTCGACCACCTCGCCGCCAGCGCCGGCTGGTTCGTCACGCCGAACCTGCTCCTCAAGGGCGAGTACGTCACGCAGAAGTACAAGGACTTCCCGACCACCGACATCCGCAACGGCGGGAAGTTCAACGGGTTCGTGATGGAGGGAGTGGTGGCCTTCTGAGGCCGGCTCCCCGAAGGCGACGAGGGGCTCCGCGACGGCGCGGGGCCCCTCGTCGTTCGTGGGCGGGGCGAAGCTCGATCGGCGCCGGGACGGCGCTCGCGGGATCCCGGCACCCGCCTGCGCCGTGAGCGTGCACGATCCCCGGCCGGGCGCCCTCAATTCTCCAGCGCGATCTCCCCGTCCACGACGATCGGCTCCGGCACGCCCTGGATCGTCACGATCGCCTCGACGCGGAGGCGCTCGTCGCCGACGAGCGCGCCGGACTCGACGGCCTGCCGCACCGCGTCCTCGATCTCCCGCTGCGACGTCACGCCGAACTTCTTCAGGAAACGGCGCACGTCGGTCTGGAAGCGCTCCTCGTCCATGTCTCCCTCCGCCTCGTCCCGGGTGGTCGCGGGTGGACGCGGCCGCGCCGGTCCACCGCCAGGGTCAGGGTGTCGCGCCGGCCGCGCGCACGGCGAGCCGGCGTCCCGCCTTCGTCGCGTACGGCAGGTCCGGCGGCGGGTCGCCGTTCGGCCAGTCGTCCGCCTTCGGCGCGTAGTCCGGCCGCGGCTTCGAGTCGATGTAGTACGCCACGTCCACGGCGTCCTGGTCCGACAGCGAGCCGGGCCGGTCGAACGGCATGTTCCAGCGGATGAACGCCGCGGCCGTCCGCGGCCGCGCCATCCCCGCGCCCACGTTGAACGAGCCCGGCCCCCAGACCGGCGGGGCGAGCGCCGTGCCGTGCCCGTCCGCGCCGTGGCAGCGCGCGCACGTCGTCGCGAAGACGCGTGCGCCGCGCGCCGTGTCCGGCTCCAGCGCCGCCACCTCGCCGAAGCCCTGCCCCACCACCCTCGACCCGACCGGCACGCCGCGCGACAGGAACGCCATGTACGCGACGATGGCGCGCATGTCCGCGCCGCCCACCGGGAGCGCCTTCCCGTTCATGCTCCGCTGGAAGCAGCCGTTGATCCGGTCCTCCATGCTGATCACCCGGCCGCTCCGGCTGCGGTACTGCGGGAACTGACCGTAGACGCCCACGAAGGGCGACGACCTCGGCCGCCGCCCCTCGTCCAGGTGACAGCTCACGCAGCGCAGCCGGTTGCCGACGAAGCCGGGCAGACTGTCCCGCGTCGCCAGGACGAGCGCATGACCGCGCCGGATCGATGCGCCCAGCGGGCCGGCCGGGATCTCCGCCGACGACGGCGCGCGCAGCGGGACGGCGCCGTCGGCCGCGCCCGAGCCGGCCACGGCCGGCCCCCCCGAGGCGACGCCGGCACCCGGCGCCGCCGGTGGCGCGGCCTTCGTAGGCGAGGCCTTCGACGCGACGCCGTCGCCTCCGCACGCGGCGAGCGCCACCGTCAAGGCGAGGGGGAACGCGCCGGGAAGGCGCGACGGACCGGGAAACCGCGATGCGCGCATGGGATCGGACGGATTCGGGGTCGGGGGACACGTCCGAGCCCAAGATCGTCCCGCCTCCCGGACCGCGCAACGACGGCGCGGTGGGCGCCGTCCGCGCGCCGGCCGGCCGGGCGCGATCAGCCCGCCAGACGGTCGGCCGCCCTCCGGTGCCGGCGGCCGGAGGCGGTGCCTCGCTCTCCGGGGGCCGACAGGATCGTATCACGCCTGGCTACGATCGTACCGGAGCCGGGAGGGGCCAGCCCCGTCGCTGGGAAGCCGCGCGTCGTTAACGCGGAACCCGGGCCAGCCGTCTCCCGGTATACGCGTCACGCGAGGGGTACCCCGAACGCATCGAGGGACGAGAATGAGGGCGAAGTGGAGATGGACGGTCGCGGCCGCGGTGCTCGCGCCGCTGGCCGCGTGCGGTCCGAAGCCGGCGCCGCCGGCGCCGGCAGGCGTGAGCCTGGCCGGGAGCTGGGTCCTGAACGCGGACGCCAGCCAGAACCCGGGGCCGATGGCCGTCGACACCGCCGACGGCCGGCGGGGCGATCCGGGCGAAGAGGGCGAGGGCCGATCGCCGGGCGAGCCGGGCCGTGGCGGCGGCTTCGGCCGCGGCGGGATGGGTCGTGGCGGCCGGATGGGCCGGGGTGGTGGCATGGACCGCGAGGGAATGCGTCGGGGCTTCGCGGCGCTGCGCGAGCGTCCGGAGCGGCTGGACATCGAGCAGGCCGGCAACACGGTCACGATCTCGGTACCGGGCCGCCCGTCCACGAGCCTGGTCACCGACGGCAAGAAGCACGGCGGCGAGGGCGACGAAGGCGGCGTGAGCGCGCGGTGGAAGGATGGCGTGCTGGTCGTCGACCGGTCGGTGCGCGGGATGACGGTGCGGCGGATCTACGAGCACGCGCCCGGCTCGCCTCGCCTGATCGTCACGACGGAGCTGCGTGGAGGGCCGCGGGAGATGCAGTTCCGGACGGTCTACGACCAGGCGCCGGCGAGCCGGTGACCGGGGCGGCGTCCGCGGCCGCGGACGCGTGATCCACATAGATGATCGGGGGCCGGGCGCCGACGGGTGCCCGGCCCCGGTCGCGTCCGGGCGCCTCAGCTCCGCGTCGGCTGCGGCGCCGGCGGGGCAGGCCGGCGCGGAACCGTCGGCGGCAGGAACCGCTCGATGATGCGCAGCATCTCGTAGACGCCGACCGGCTTGCGCGCGTACCCGTCGAAGCCGCGGTTCTCCGGCGAATCCTCGGGCCTCGCGAAGTACGCGGAGGTGACGGCGACGATCGGGATGCCCACGGTCCGCGAGTCCGCGCGGAGCCGGTCCTTCGCCGTCCAGCCGTCCATCACGGGCATGCGCAGGTCCATCAGCACGAGGTCGGGGAGCAGCTCCACGGCCAGCTCGACGCCGGCCGC